>NZ_JCAUAQ010000002.1:0-813666 GCF_059692035.1 Paenibacillus sp. J22P143 | reverse complement strand
GTTAACCCCCATCATAATCCGATCCCTCCAAATAGAAAAACTGCATAGAAATAAATTCTACGCAGTCTTTAGAAAAACCTCTCAATATTGTATGTGTTTGTCAACAGCCCCGTTATGGAACAGGTGGCTTTTCATTTCAACTACTGCGCATCCATCGCACAGCGAAAGCCGATGTTGCCCGTCGAGCTGTCTGGCGTATTTTTACTGCGCGCTGCGATGCGATAGCGGTTGCAGCCGTCACTTTGGTTGTTTTTGTCCGGAAACTTCCCTTGCCAAATGTTACACATATGTCGTCCGCCTGGTTTAAGCTCATCCCCCCAGGGATAGCGCTTCTGGGCTAGTCCACCGCGAGCAGCGAATTCCCATTCGGCTTCCGTCGGTAGACGTTTGCCTGCCCATTTGCAATAAGCTATCGCATCTCGCCACGAAACATGGATGACTGGATGATCCCAGCGGTCTTCGACATGCGAATCAGGACCCTCCGGATGCAGCCAATCGGCTCCCTCAACGACCCACCACCACGGTGTTTGCTGTACGGTATTCTGTACACGCGCTGCCGTTGCTTCGGACACGAATAAATGAAAAACGAACGACCAACCAAAGGACTCAGCCTCCGTTATGTAGCTCATTGCCTCAACAAATTGCTTGAAATCAGCATGTCCTCTCACTTTCGTTCTATCAGATTGCATGCAATTAACTAAATATAGCAATTCCGACCAGCGCCGACAACACAATCGTTGCAAGTGGGTGCCATTTGTACTTGTGAACAAGGAGAAACACGCCAGCGGCAATCAAAATGGTGAACAACACCTGCCAGGTAAACATATCTTGCATACGGTCCGAAAATCCAAAATGGATAGCCGCGTAGATGATTAATCCCGTTACAATCGGTCTCAGCCCATATAAAGTCTTGTGTACCGCTCCGCTTTGATAGATTTTATAATAAAAAGAAGAAATGATAAGGACAATGACCAATGAAGGCAATACCATGCCAATCGTGGAAATAACAGCCCCAAGAATCCCATCTGCCCGATAACCAATCAGAGTTGCTATATTTGTCGCAATGGGTCCAGGAGCCATCCCCGCCATAGCCACACTCTGTTCAAAATGCTCTGTCGTCATCCATTCATGCTGCTGAGCTTCATGTTGAATGATGGGAATCATCGCGTATCCCCCGCCGAATGACATGAATCCTATTTTCAAAAATGTAATAAAGAGCTCCCACAACATCTACATCCCCACCTTTCTTAGATACCATCCGCGATATAGTAATCGTAGTAGGTGTAGCCATTGTAGGACGTGTGTACAGGTTCTTTTCCATTTTCCAAGCTGATTTTGAAACCAAATGTTTCTTTCACTTTGATAAAAACAAAACCGATAAACAAACCGATTAGAATCATAAATAGTGGATTAATAGGCAGGAGCAACAGGATTGCCACAGTGCCTACGGCAGTTACTAATGTTGTTTTATCAAAAATAGCCGAACGAGCCATATTATAAGCCGCCAACACGATGAGACCAATAATGGCACCATGAATGCCTTTGAATGCGGCCACGACTTTCGGGTCGGACTGCATGAATATCAATAAGATGCTTAACGTTAACGCAATCATGAAGGTTGGTAAAGCAATGCCAATGACAGCTGCTGCTGCACCAGGAATGCCTGCCATGCGATAGCCGATAAAGGCAGATGTATTTACGCCGATGCCGCCGGGGGCTGAGCCCGCTATTGCTACGATATTGGATACTTCTTCTTCAGCGATCCATGCTCGCTTTTCTACCACTTCCCTCTCAATGACGGGAATCATCGCATATCCCCCGCCAAACGTGGAAGGTCCGATTTTGAGAAACGTCCAGAAAATATCCAAACATAGATGTAGTTGATTTGTACGCATATGGATTCCTCCTCTTACCCATTTGTATGGTTTCTCAATTATACTCCACTTAACTTCAAATTGGAATAAACATTTTTAAAATTAGTGCTTTAGCGGAAATTGACCTGCGGTAATCGTGCCAAATTAATTCCTTTAATCCGATGGATTCACTCAGTTTAATTCGATTTGATTTTAAGTATCGACGACTGGATCGCATTGCTAGAAGCTCCGTAATCACGGAGGAAATAATAGGAAAAAAAGATCACACGTAACCGTGTGATCTTCTCCGTTTTTAAACTTCATTTCCTTTTTAAAGCATAAAATTTATACTAGAACTAAGGCATGTAAGGTGTACCACTTAAACCATTCGGCGTAATGTAGAACGTTTGTGTACTCCCTCCTGCAAGAAATTTTACCCCCTGCTTGTCGTAAACCATGAGTCTACTGTTCGGCTCTTGATGAAATATTACAATCTTATCCCCGTACTCGAATTGCTTACCATTAAGAATGTCTACAAAAGCGGAAGGGTTTCCAGTGCCTACGGCAGAGGCAGTATACTTCTCTTCACCAGTTACCCCATCAAAAACTGTTAATCTGATGTAGTTCGTACTAAAAACGTAGTGGATTTCCCTGTTGCGATCTGAGGTCTCTACCTTCAATGTCTTCGTATTATGGTTGAACGTAACACCTGCTATGTTCCAGTTACTTAAACCTTGATAAACAATTGAGTCTGAACCTTTAATAACAGCAGGTACTTTGACTAGGTTGGTGTTTCTTCCCGCATCAATAACTTGAATAGCCACACTACCCGTCGGATTTGGGAACATATTATTCAGGTTAGCGGTTAAGATAGTGACAGGCATTGATGCTGAAACCCACTGATCAAAATTATTAATATCGGTTAGTGCTTGACCCATATAAATGGTTTGTGTCCCTTTTGGAGATACAACTGGAACTACATACTCAGGTAAAGTGTTCTCAACAATTGGAGCGGAATCTCTATTTTCCCAAATTTCTTTTTCTAAAACAGGGAAAGCCAAAGCTTCAAGCTTGGTTTTTATGTCATAAGTTGGACGAAGTCCCCATTTTTCGAAGAAAGGTATCAAGTTACGGTTCGATACGACGGAAGCCATATACATGAACATTTGATCTTTTCCTACAAGACCAAAATCATCTGAACGTGTACGCCACATTTGGTGTAGCTTAGGATAAAATTGATCTCCAAAAGCTAAATCTAATTGCCAAAACATGGCCAGCTTTAACCAAACATCTCCGTTTGCATTGAAGTCTTTTGCTTCATTCGCTTGATTGAGATACGCAAATACTCTAGGATACACACCATCTATCTCTAAGCGAGAAACATTTCCGAAAGCTCTTTGCACCGAAAGAGAATAAATATTGACGGTTACTTCTCCTAAACCGCTCCAACCCCAAGATTGTTGATGCTGGTGACCAACTTCGTGCCAAGGACCCCAACCGTCTGTTACGAAAGAGTTATAGTCTAGGAGTGCAGACAAAGAAGCTGTGACGTATCCTGTACCGTTACCCCCAGCCCACATCCATCCCCCACCTGTCCTGTCTTCGGCAAAGTGATACATATGCGGGTTCCATCTAGCGTACTCTGACCCGTCTACACTGAGACCTGAAACCGCATCTTCTATATCAACCATCTGATCGATCTTTTGGATTAGTAAGGTTGGATCTGTATCTTCTGTGTAGTGATTCATACGCTCATAGGAGGTCGTAACGAAACCGCGTCTACCTTTAAGTTCGGCTGCATTGTAAGTAGTTGGGTAAGAAGTCAATAGATTATTCCAGTCTTGCTTATTGTGACGTCCAAGCTCAAAAAACGGAATTGGGGTACCTCCTGATACTACTGTGACAGTGGACTCTCCTCCGACATTTTCGTTACCAAAGTACAATAGCCCACCTTCTGGACGAGAGACATCAGCAGTTTCGCTTGGATTTAACGATTTTACCATCGTAGAGCCGCCGTCATAGTTCGTTGTACCAATGTACACTTTGACGACTTGAGTCCCTTCATTCCTCACTGTTGCAGATTCGTTAGGACTTAAGTAAAGCCCTGTAGGTTGATCCAACGGTGTAAAATTGTAGGAAGTTTGAGCTTTGATTCGATCATAAACTACTGTGTTCTTACCAGGTAAAGTGAACATTCTTCTGACGATTGTCAAATTCTCGATTGAAGCCGATTTGGATGGATCAGAAACAGAACTAGCAGTTAGGGAAATATGTCCTGCGGTTTCGCCAAAACCAAGATGCAAAACGCCGTTTTCTACCCTCGTAGCGGCATCCGTATTGCCCGTTATTTGCCAAGTCACATTTTGTGAAACATTTCCTGAACCTAATACTGAAACCGTTAGTGGTAGGTCAAAACCTGCATCAATAACTGTCTTATTTGCAGCTAATGTTACGGCTGATACTGTTGGATTGACTTGGACGTATACGGAACCCGTTACACTAGAATCAGCAGTTGATGTCGCTATTACTTTAATTGAAGGAGCCATTTCGTTGTGTGCCACTGTCAGCGTACCTGTAGAGCTGATTGTTGTTTGGCTGTCTGTATTTCCATAGATAGACCAAGTCACCGTGTTTTCAAAAACACCCGTGCCTTGAACGATTGCAGAGAAATTTACGCTATAGCCAACTTTTACTCCCGTGTTGTGCGAAGGGGTGGAACTTAATAGAATACCACCTATGCTTGGAAGAACTGATAATGTCAATTGAGATGAAAAACTAGGATCGGCAGTTGAAGTAGCTGTTATATTTAGAGTTTTGGCTGTTTCTGTTAAAGACACATAAAGTCTACCCGTAGAGTCAATTGATGTTCGAGGATCCGTGTTGCCCATAACCGACCAAATAACTTCACTCGAATACATACCAACCCCATCTACTATAGCCGACAAGCTTAGCGTCTCGCCAACCCCTATTTGAGACTTACCTTTCGGGATTGAGTCTACCTTAACTCCTGTTACTTTTGGACTAATAGGAGTAAAACTTGAAAAAGGTGGAGAAGAAGACTCGATTGGGGGTGTTGGGCTTGGTGTCGAACTTGGCTTGGAAGATGAATCTGGTATGGGTTTAGGATCTTCTTTAGCGAAGGTATCAAGGTCTTGGACAGGCTTACCAGAACTCAAATCACCTACTTTTTCTTGGTAGGTTAAGACTCGATCAACAACAGAAAAAACCTCAGATCGAGTTACCCTATTTCTCGCTCCGAAAGTCCCGTCCTCATATCCGTTGAATAAGCCCATATTCGTCAGGGCTGTCACCGCATCTTTTGCCCACTCAGAAATGCTACTGGCATCCTTGAATGGTGCGGAATTCGACTTGTCCAAAGGAACATGATACAGACGTACTAGAGCTACACAAATTTCTTCCCGAGTTATCACATCCTCTGGACGGAAATTTACTCCATCTCCAACCATGTAACCGTCTGATATAGCTCTGACAACGGATTCGTAGTACCACTTGTCAGGTATTACATCCTTGTAGATACCTTCTGGAAGCGGTTTCATAGATTTTAAATTGCTCGCTTTATTAACCACTGTTACGAACTCGGCTCTGTTCATCGTGGCGTTTGGTCTCATACTTTGACCGTCACCCTCAATAATACCCGCTGCAAGTAGTTTTTCGATTGACTTCTTAGCCCAACTGTCTTGATAATCATCTGCGGCAGCTAGAGCTGCTGTGGGTGCTAAGGATAAAAGCATGGCTACAGCGAGAGTAGTAGAACCGACTTTTTTACTTTTTATATTTTTCAATCTTTTCAATAATTTAACCATCCTGGTCAGTTCCTCCTGCTGTGAATTTCTTGTTTGGTATAGCCCTATCCTATCCATCCGATTCGATATATTCCTGAACTCATTTCCTTTTGTTACGCTATATTGATATGAAAAAGCTCCTCTAGTTCCATCTCTAGCACATCGCTTAAGCGCTTAGCTGTTGAGGGGCCAACCGATTTAATCGACCGCTCGAGTAAGCTTATGTACGCATGGCTTAAGCCTGAGTGTCGCGCCAGCTCTCGTTGCGAGTAGCCTTTCATAACTCTCGCTTTAATGAATGCATCCGTTTTAGCCAAAATTCGTATATGCATCGTCGTATCTTAGACCCCCATCCTCACTTCGTCCTATTAGCAGTATACCTCGCACTCATTCACTAATGCAACAACAAATGTTTACTTTAGTAATCAGACTTATGAGCACCGTGTACCACTAAAACCCTATGAACTCCGGGATTGTAATTACATTAGTAAACTGTTAGTATTAAATCGTTTACTAATGTTTACTTTAATGAGTGAGGATGAGCAGTTATGTACTTCTACGATAAATTAAGAGATATGCGTAAAATGAAAGGCTTCACGATCCGCGAGCTCGCTGATCGCTCAGGTGTATCCGCGGCTTATATCTCACAGCTCGAGAATGGCAACCGTGGAATTCCTTCACCTGATGTCTTGATGAAATTGTCCGAAGGGCTGAATACGTCATACTCAGAGCTCATGAATATCGCTGGTTATCTAGAAACCTCACAAGCGAACCAACATTTTCAAAGCGATCCTGTTAATCTTCGGCGATTCCTTCGTGAAAATGAGTTAATGTTCGATGGCTTTGTCTTAACAGACGAAGATAAGGAATGGGTCGAGCGCATGCTCACCGTCCTATTCTGGAAGGATCGCCAATCGAACAAAGACAGTTAATTACATTGTTAATTGTTGCCCGGGCGCCATGACTAACCCTTTAATACCTTCCTCAGCTAAGCTTTCTACAAAAGCCTCAGGATCCTGTTTAAGGATAGGGAAAGAGTTATAGTGCATCGGGACAACCGTTTTGGCCTTCAAATATTCCGCAGCAATCACGGCATCATCCGGTCCCATCGTGTAGTTATCACCGATCGGCAGAAATGCCAGATCAATCTCATTTAATTTGCCAATCAGCTTCATATCCTTAAATAACCCCGTATCACCTGCGTGATAAATCGTTTTCCCTTCTACCATAAGCAAGAATCCACTCGCCATGCCTGTATAAATATTTTCATTCGTTCCTGGCGGATTATACGAGGAATCGTGTAAGGCTTGTGTTAATTTCACGCGGCCAAAAGGAAACTCAAAAGCCCCGCCGATTCCCATTCCATGCGTTTTAGCCCCTTGGAAGCCTAAATATCTGGCCAAATCATTGGGAGCAATAACAGTCGCACTGTTGCGCTCTGCTATGGATAACGTGTCCCCAACATGATCCCCATGGCCATGGGTAACGAGGATATAATCCGTCTTGATGTCTTCCGCTTTGACAGTTGCTTGCGGATTCCCTGTTAAGAAAGGATCAATAATCAAGGTGTGTTCCTTTAATCGAATTTCGACGCAGCTTTGCCCATGGAAAATTATGTTCATTAGTTTCAGCTCCTTCACCGTTTATGTGCTCATTCTATCATAGTTATCACTCGGAATTATAATTTTTCCAAACACAGGAAATCCCCCTTCAGAAAGCTCTGAAAGAGGACATTTTTGCAGCTAATTAGCCAATATGCCATTCATTTCTAGTCGCTGTTAGGCCACTTTCAAATCCGCATCTAATCGCTCAAACGTGCGCTTCAGATCATCCTTCGGAATTATCGCGTAGGCATCGCCTATGCTCACCTCAAACGAACAGATTCCATCGTTCGACTCTCGCAAATAATGGATCAACCCTACGCCCGTCTCGGCGTATAACGCTGATAGAATCGGCTCCAACTTTTCTTTCGACATCGCGATATGAACGTGGAACATATTCGTCACGGGTACCCGCGGCAAGGTAGTCACGAGATGACAGCTATTGTACAGTGCAGCAAGCTCCAGCGCTTGCTCATAATATTGCCTCATCTTAGGCTCGCGCTGCTTGAAATAGTAGCTCGCACTGAGGTAATACGGATAGAGGCTGATCAAATCGCCGCCATGCCGCCTTTTCCAAACCTTTGATTTCGCCGTAAACGTCTCGTCACCAGCCAGAATAGCACCTGCTAGCCCGCCGATCCCTTTGTAAAAAGAGATGTACACACTATCGAAAAGCGCACACAGCTCCGCCGCGGACTTCTGATAATACGGCAGCACTTCATACAATCTGGCGCCATCCAAATGCAGCTTGATTCCTTTGGCACGACAATGCGCCGAAATCTTCACTAGCTCCTCATACGGAGGCAGCACACCACCGATTTCTCGCTGTGGCAATTCAATCAAGAGACATGCAATCTCTTCTTCCAGCGTAAGAATTTCATCCAAGTGAATCAATCGATCCTTCTCGCCCAGTAAAACCGATTCAATCTGGTGCAGCTCCTTCAGGCCATCCTCTTCATGGATTTCCAAATGGCTTAACGGATGATACGCGACCTTACGGATCCCCTTCTCATCACACCAAATACGAAGAGCAATTTGCTGCGCCATCGTCCCGCTCGGGAAAAATACTGCCTTCTCCTTCCCTAGATAAGCGGCCATTTCTGATTGAAAGCCTTCCATGCCTTCACCTGTTCCATAAATATCACTTTCAAGTTGGCCATCCAACTCATCCAATGCTTCTTTTAGAATTTGAATATTCCTGCGACCGTGCCCTCCAACCGGATAGGAGGTTTGGCGAAAAGCTACTGCTAATGGAGATAATGTGCTCATGTAAATCGTGCTCCTTTGTTTTTGCCATATGCTTAGAGATCTTTACTGTCGTTTGAATTATAATAAGGTTATGTATTCACAAGAAATCCCTTATGTAAAGGAGCATTCCCATGAATGAAATCCATATTGGTTCTAAGGATCAGTTTACTGCAAACCCGTCCGAAGTCAAAGTGAATGGCAAACGCTTCTTCCTTACGGAAGTAGATGGCGTCTACACGCTGCTCTCCAGTCGTTGCCCCCACGCCGGCTATGCGGTTGAACTTGAAAATGGCGAGTTAGAGTGTCCGCTGCATGGCTGGACCTTCGAATTACACACGGGTCGGTGCCATAATGTCCCTAACGCGAGGCTTCAACCCTTTGAAGTTATCGAAAGAGAAGGACTTCTATTCGCTCTGATGGACCTATCCTAACTGTATATTTTACCAATAGACAAGCTATACTATGGGCTGTTATCTATCTCTCTTAAACAGCTTAGGAGGCGGCATGTCCACAAAAGCAACCCCAACAAAGAACAGTACGATGACTTGGTGGCAGCTATCGCTGCTCGGCGTCGCCTGTACGTTAGGAACAGGCTACTTTCTTGGAGCAGGTATCGGCCTGACCATGGGTGGCGCTTCGATGCTCTTTTTGTTCATTTTCGCTGCATTAGGCACTTATTACGTTCTTGATGTTTTACTTCAAATGACGAGTGAGAATCCTCAACAGGGTTCATTTCGTACTTATGCCAAAATAGCCTATGGCCGCTGGGCCGGCTTCAGCTGCGGTTGGATTTACTGGGGCTCGCAATTGATGATCATGGGGAGTCAGTTAGCCGCTCTCTCCTTGTTTACGCGATTCTGGTTTCCCACGATTCCGATGTGGCTGTTCGCTTTGATCTATGCCTGTCTTGGCGTAGGTGTCATCTTGCTCGGGGCGAAAGCCTTTGAGCGTTCGGAGCATATTTTTGCACTCATCAAGGTATCTGCTCTCTTGATGTTTCTCCTCCTTGCTGGTGCCGCGGTACTAGGCTGGATCTCAGGCGGCCTTCATCCGCTTTCATTTCCGCTCTCTACCAACACCTTTTTGCCATCGGGGCTCAAAGGCTCTTGGTCATCCTTCATCTATGCCTTCTACGCCTTCGGCGGTACGGAAATGATGGGGCTTTTCGCCATGCGCCTTAAAAAATCGAACGAAGCTCACAAATCAGGCTCCATCATGATCCTCCTTTTAACGATCCTCTATATGGTCTCGCTTTTCCTAGTCCTAACCCTGCTACCCTTACACGCCCTTCATGATAAAAAGAGTCCCTTCCAGGTTTGCTTGGAAAGCTACCCGCTTCCCTATGTTCCACATGTGTTCAATGGCATCCTCATAATTGCCGCCTTCTCCACCATGGTTGCTTCCTTATTCGCGGTTACCGCTATGCTCGTCGCACTCGCGAAGGATCATGACGCTCCACAGATTTTCACCCGTACTACAAGCGGAAAGAGGCAGATACCTTATCCTGCTCTGGCTTTAACAACCGGAGGCATGGCTGCTGCTATTGTACTCTCTCTGCTTTTACCCGAGGGGCTGTATACGGTTATATCCACCGCAGCGGGTCTTACCTTGCTTTTCATCTGGTTACTGATCTTACTTTCTTCAGGACGTTTGCTTGCCCACACACCTCCGCGAATGTTCAAACGTTGGGCAGGTATGCTACTCATTCTTTGTGCCATTTCCGGAGCCGCTTTTCACCCTACTACGCGTCCAGGTTTCTTTGTTAGCTTGCTTTTCATCGTGCTGGTTGCACTTATAACCTATCTCATTCACTTCACATGGCCTAATAACGCGAAAAAAAGGTATTGACATTAACGCTACGTAAAGCCTTACAGTTAAGATGTCAGGAGGTGAGCAGATGGAATACACGGTACAGCATTTGGGGAAGTTAGCTGGCATCAGCACTCGTACTTTGCGCTATTATGATGAGATTGAGCTTCTTATGCCGGCAAGAATCAACTCATCCGGATATCGCATTTATGGGCAAGCGGAGGTAGATAAACTGCAGCAGATTTTATTTTATCGGGAGCTTGGAATCTCTCTGGAGCAAATCAAAGACATCATGTCGTCGCCTACCTTTGACGGAACCAGTGCGCTGAGGGACCATCGAGAACAGCTTCTCGACAAGCGAAAACAATTAGATATGCTCATTGCAAATGTAGAACAAACCATTGCTTCTAAAGAAGGGAGACTTACCATGTCCAATAAACAGAAATTTGAAGGCTTTAAACAAAAGCTAATAGATGATAACGAGAAGCAATACGGGAAAGAAATTCGTCAGAAATACGGCGATGATCAAGTGAATAAAAGCAATCAGAAGGTAGCCAATATGACGGAAGAACAGCATGAGGAAGTTACACGTTTGGCTGAAGAAGTAACCGTTACGTTAGCGGAGGCTTTTAAGCATGGTGATCCTGCCAGTGAATTGGCGCAAAAAGCAGCTGACTTACACAGACAATGGCTTTGCTTCTATTGGAGCGAATATAGCAAAGAAGCCCATGCAGGACTTGCCCAAATGTACGTCGATGATGAGCGGTTCAGAGCTTACTATGATGTGAAGCAACCCGGTTCTGCTGAATTTCTGAGAGATGCGATTCTCATTTATACAGGGGGACACTAGCACTTTTTCTATGATTCCTATAAACATCCAATTCTTTTACAAGAAGCTGAATATAGTATAATTACCAGCCGCCAGCCACAACCCCTTCTTGTCACCCTTTTCATACGCAAAAGAAGCCCAAGACTCCCTCAAAGAGTCTTAGGCTTCTTCGCTTTTATAGGTAAGATTAAACTGATTTGGCTAGTGCTTCGCTGCTTGGTCTAACCAGTGCTTTGCTTTGCCATACGCGGCTTCGCCAACGCAGATACATCAGCACGCCTCTCGTCCATTCATCGACTGTAAAAGCAATCCATACACCTAATAGGCCCATTTCTAGATGAATCCCTAGCCAATAGGATAATGGCACTGCAATCCCCCACATGGAGACAACCCCCATCATGACCGGGAATCTAGCATCACCTGCAGCACGCAAGGAATTAATGACAACTAAGTTAAAGGTTCGCCCCGGCTCCAGAATGATAGAAAGAAGTAGAATCGTCGATCCCATAGCTATGATATCGGGATTATCTGTGAAGAGACCAAGCAGTTCTTTACGGAAAATCGACGTGATCCCAACGATGACGAAGGTCATAACAAAAGTAATCTTCAGACTTCGGATCAATTTATGATAAGCCGCTTGAAAGGCTCCGGCACCTACCATGTGCCCAATAATAATTTCCGTCCCCATGCCAATCGCCATGCCCAGCGCCATGAAATAATTAGTCACGTTCATGACGTAAACATGCGCACTTAATGCCGTAGCCCCGATAATATTAATAAAGCTGAAGATCATCAAGTATTGCGACTGCCAAGAAACGTGCTCACCCGCGGAAGGTAATCCAATGCTAAGTATTTGTTTAACAATGCGAGCATTAAAGCTCACATAGTGCTTGAGCAGGATAGGAACCTGTAAGCGGCGATACAAGATGATTACAAGAACAATAAGTCCAAGGAGACGACTAACAATTGTTGATACTGCTGCGCCAGTTACCCCCCACTCAGGGAATCCTAGGTTACCGAAAATCAAAAGACTGTTACCCACGATGTGGATCACATTGACCCCCAACGTAACATACATAACGTCTCGTGTCTGACCATTGGAGCGCAGTACCGAAGAAATCGCATACGACAACGCTTCGATCCAGATAAATGCGGAGATTAAATTCAAGTACTTTTTAGCGATCGCGATTTGCGCTGGCTCCAAGTTCATCAAATGCATCAACGGCTCGCCAAAAACGACTAAAGCGATACTTACGATAATACCGAAAATCAAATTTATGGTGATCGCTAATGCGGAAATTCGACTGGCTTCCTTCACCTTGCCTGCTCCAAGATGTTGCGCAACGGCCACACTCGTTCCGATCCCCACAAAACCAAACATCAAAATACAGAATACGATAATTTCATTCGCCAAGCCCACGGCTCCGGTTACTTCATCCGAAATTCGGCTTAGCATGAATACATCCGCAGTTCCTAACATCATACGTAAAACAGAGTCTATAAAAATCGGCCAAGTGATTGCGAATAGACGAAGCTTTTGCCACGATGCTGTTGAATCTATGTCTTTCATTCGTAAACACCTCTAGTTATTGCAAATGCATTTAGCATAGAATACAAAGCGATTGCAGTCAAATGAAAATAATTAACTCTTCTCGCTTAGACACATTTATATATGCAAAAAACCTTGGAAATCGTTTTTCGATTCCCAAGGTCAATATTCAAGCTTACTACTTCACCTGCACCCAAGCACCTTTATTGTCAGCAGACGCCATCTCCGCCACTGCAATATCAATCGTTCCCATTGTACTTGCAGGCGTTGCTGTTGTGACCGACTGCCCTGCGAGAAGCGTCTCCACGAAGTATTTCAGCTCCAGGTAGTAGCCCATCTCTGGTGAGATCTCCGGACTGAACCCAGGACCATCATTCAAGTTCACTTTCAAGCCGCTAGCGTTGAAAATAAGGTTAGCCTTCTCAAAGTTCACTCGGAACAGCATTTCGAAGCCATAATCGCCTTCCAATGTCCAATCGGCTTGCGCATTGATGACTTTGCCATCACCGTACAAATAGTTCGTGGACACGACATCATAGCCGCTGCCAGGAACCACATTTCGTGCCAAACAGGAAACGGATTCTGGTTTTCCGAACAGCCAATTGACCATATCGATATCATGAACATGCATATCCAATAAGGCGCCACCGCTCTTCTCTTTATCGATCAGCCACGGTCCCCAAGTCGGTGTAGCACCGCCGCGGTAGAAATACCCGCTAGTCACTTTGCCATACGTCCCATTCTCCACAACATCTTTCAAATACACATATGCCGGCCAGAAGCGCAGACACTGTCCGATCATCAACTGCTTGCCATTCGCTTCAGCGGCCGCAATCATCTCTGCACACTCTTGTGAATTGGAAGCCATTGGCTTCTCACATAGCACATGCAAGCCCTTATTTAAACATTCAATCGTAATATCGCGGTGCAGATATGTCGGGAGCGCTAGATCCACGTAGTCCAGCTGTTCCTTCTCGATCATTTCCGTCACACTTGTATACTTCGCATAACTACTAAAATCAATAGCGGAATCACCCGTATCAATATTACCGGCAACCGCGTTGCCTTCTAGCTTCACCGGATCGATATCACATAACGCCACGACTTTAATCGCAATGCCTTCTGCTTCCAGTCGTACGTAATTCTCCAAATGCGTTCTTCCCATGAACCCTAATCCAACTAGTCCGATTCTTAACATCTTATTTCCTCCCCAGAATAGCATCCATAGCGCCAGACGTGTTATATACAATTTGCTCGCCGTGATGCGTATAGCCAGGAATCATTTCAGCGATTACATAATCTTCATACCCAATCGTTTGAAGGGCATTCATAACTGCTGGATAGTTCACATCACCTGCAAGGAGGTCAACGAAGCCATGCAAGCCGCCAGCTGCGCGGCGATAATCCTTGAAATGTACTTTTTTGATACGATGACTTAAAATAGAAATCCAATGCTCCGGGTACCCAGAGAATATGACATTCCCTACATCAAAATAAGCACCAACGTAAGGGGAATTAACTTTATCAATGAAATCCCGCATCTCAAGCGGCGATAGTAAAAATTTGTTCCATACATTCTCGATCCCAATCGAAACTTTCAAGGACTCTGCTACTTTAGATAGCTCCTGAATCGCTTCTAGGGAGTAGTCATAAGCTTGGTCATAGGGTACGACTTCAGAATCAGGGATGAAATCAACACCTACCGCACCTGGCACGACTAGAATCGTATCCACACCAAGTACCGCGGCATGCTCTAGCTGCTTCTTAACGATATCTTTGGCCTTCTGACGTATTTGAGGCTGACTGCTTGTCAAAGAATAAGACCAGAATAAGCCTGTCGCTAAACTGCTGATTTCAATACCTATTTCGTCGGCATGCTGACGGTAGGCACGAACTTCACTTTCTGTACTTTCAAGACTAAGCTCGCCCGTTTCATTCAGAGCTAACTCGATGCCGTCAAAGCCGGCTTTTTTCGCTGTCGTAATGCAATCCTTCACGCTCATTGAGCCTGGAAATGACCAAATGTTGATCCCTTTTTTCATTGTTATCTCCTCCGCTTCTTTCCTTTATTATAAAAGAGGATCGTCCAATAGGATTTATCTTTTAAGCCGAATTATTTGCACTTTAGCTATACTGAATGTGGTGGTAAAATAAGCTGTAATCGGGAAGAATATCCCCCTAGAGAGGACGGACACCATGGAATTCCCAAGGATCTATTTACAGGAATCGCTTTCGATCGAAGCGCTTATTTCCTTTCACTATTTTGAATATGCCAAAGGCTTTGTTTTCGACGGCGAGCAGCATGACTTCTGGGAAATTCTCTATGTGGACAAGGGTGAGGTGGAGGTTCGCGCCGACGATGTCATCCATACCCTCGGGCAAGGGAATATGATATTTCACAAACCTGAGGAGTTCCATACCGTGCATGTCAGACATGCGCATAAGCCGCCGAATCTTATCGTCATCGCCTTTGCATGCCAATCTGAGGCCATGTCCCAGCTAGCTAACAAAGTCGTATCGTTGGGCGATCGCGAACGTAATATCCTTTCGAACATTACGCAAGAGGGCTTTCATGCCTTTCTTCCTCCGTTCGACTCGCCATCCGTTCATTTGCTAGAAAGACATGGTGGAGCGCCTTTCGCCAGTGAACAGCTCATTAAAGCTTATTTAGAAATACTTCTTATCACTCTCATCCGTAAACAAGAAGCTGGGGTAAGCGTTCAGGAAACTCAGAAATTGAAGCAATCCTCTTTGCAAAAAGAAAAAGCTGAGCATGGCTTGGTTGGACAGATTATCGATTATTTGAGAGATCATCTTGCTGATTCCTTTACCCTAGACGACCTCTGCCAAACCTTTCATCTTGGTAAAAGCCGCATGAAGGAGCTGTTCCAATCCCAGAAGGGGATGGGCGTCATGGAAGCCTTCAAATCGCTCAAAATCGAGCAAGCCAAAACGTATATGCGAGAAGGTACGCACAATATCACAGAGATAGCGAACTTGTTAGGCTATACCAGTATTCATTATTTTTCTAGAGATTTTAAGAAAACACTTGGCATGTCACCCTCAGATTATGCGAAATCTGTGAAAGCTAGAGTCCAACAATAGACTACTCAATAGTTAAAAGGCAGCCCTCACGTAAATCATTTCTACGTAAGGACTGCCTTTTTCATTGAACTTATTTAGATATTCACTTGTTGACCATCATTTCTTTTACTACGTTTAAACATGCGGCCGAATCGGTTTTTGGCGCTATCAATCAGCTCGTATACGATCGGAACGACGACAAGTGTCAAGATCGTTGAAGTAATCAACCCGCCGATTACAACAACCCCAAGGCCTCTCCCGATTAAACCACCCTCGCCTGAAATACCGAGTGCCAGAGGAACTAACGCCATAATCGTCGCGCCTGCCGTCATAATAATCGGACGTAGTCTGATTTTGCCCGCTTCAATTAAAGCATGGCGGACCGTGTAACCTTCCTCGCGAAGCTGCTGTGCCCGGTCGATCAAGACAATCGCGTTCGTGACAACGATACCGATCAACATTAGGAACCCGATCATCGAAGTTACCGTTAACGGTTCCCTTGTAATAACAAGTCCTAGAAGTCCTCCGATGACAGCAAGAGGTAATGAGAACAAGATGGCAAACGGTGCACTGGCATTACCGAACGCCAGAACCATAATCAAGTAAACCACGAATACGGCAGCAGCCATCGCGACAAACAACTGTGTAAAGCTCTCCGTAACATCTTCAGAAACCCCACTGATTTTTGGTGTAACCCCATCAGGTAATGTTAGCTCCTCAAGTGCTTTTGACAGCTTTGAGCTTACAGCTGTTTTGTCAGCCGAATTGATTTTGGCCGAAACTTTGACAAGCTGCGCTTGAGCTTCTCTGACAAGGGAGACAGCGCCCTGCTTCTCATTAATTTTGGCAACGTCTTTGAGCGTCAGCGGCGTGCCTGTCATCCCCATCATAGGAATATTACCAAGCTTCTCTATCGAGTTTTTGTCCGCTTGATTCATAGAAACCGTAGTCGTGTAGACCACGTTGTCGAATCGCATGTCGCCTAAGTTTTGCTTTGAGATCCATGCACGTGCCGTATCTCTAACTGTGGCAGCATTTAAGCCATATTCTCTTGCTTTTTTCTGATCAACCACAATTTCAATTTCAGCTTTCGCATCACTTAGATTGTCTTCAATTTCAGCAAGCTCTGGGAAGGTTTTCAGCTTCTCAATAACCATCCCTGCTGCTTTCTCTAGCTGAGCTTGATCATCCCCTTGAAGGGTATAAGCGAAATCTGTGCTTGTAGCGCCAAAGTCACCTTCCATCGACTTCGGTTCAGCCTCAGAACCACTCGGTAATTGCGATAAAATATAAGCTTTCGTGTCTGCCTTCACTTGTTCGGGATCTTCGCCTTCGTTCACTTGTACGAAAATCTGGGAAGCGTATGGCACCCGGTCATCATCATTCCCCGCGTAGCCAACAAGTGCTTCTACGAACTTGAATACCGGCTCACCTTGTGCATCCTTTTTATCTAACAATACGGTCTCGATGTCTTTCGTTTTAGCGTCTGTTGTTTCAAATGAAGTTGAATTCGGCAATTTCAATTGGAAATACATCGTTGACGATGCAGATGAGTTAGGTAAGAACGAAACGGATAGGAATGGAATCGTTCCTGCCATCGTTCCAACCAGTAACACTAGAGCAATTAGGAGCGTTTTAACGCGATTTTTCAAGCTCCATGTGAGTACTTTTTCATAGAAAGTCGTTAGCTTACTCGCTTTATTCTCATCATGATGTACTTTGCCTGCCTTTCTGCGTAGTACAAGTAATTTGGAAAGCATCGGAATAACAGTTAACGCAACAATTAATGAAGATAACAGTGCACAAGCAATTGTTAAAGCGAAAGGTCTGAAGAACTCCCCTACAATGCCTGTGACCAAAGCTAGTGGAGCAAATACCCCAACTGTTGCCAAGGTAGAGGAGGTGATCGCCATCGATACCTGTTTCGTTGCAAGTGCAATAACGGATTCTTTCCGTTCCTGCGCTTTTTCTAAGGATGCATATATATTTTCAATAACAACAATCGAGTCATCGACAACACGTCCTACAGCAATAAAGATACCGCCAAGCGTCATCGTATTCAGTGTAAGACCTAACTGCGACATTAATAATAAGGTGATCAAAATGGAAAGCGGAATCGATACGAGCACGATGAGTGTCATCCTTACGTTACGCAAGAAGATCAATATCATTAGGGATGCGAGCACAGCTCCAATGATCCCTTCACGAACAAGTCCTGAGATCGATTCCTTAATTTGATCCGCACTGTCGTACGTGTTCATAAACGTAATGTTCGGTAAAGACGTCTTCCATTCCGAAATGTGTGATTCAATTTCTTCGGAGAATTCAACCGCATTCGCACTGCCAGCTTTATATAAAATCATCCCAATCGCTGGCTTGCCATCCAATCGCCCATTGAAATTAGATTCGGTGATCGTTTTTACTTTGGAAACCTGATCTAGTGTAACAACGGCTCCCTTAGGTGTAGCAATCTCTATTTTATGCAGATCATTTAAACTGGATAAGTTGCCGGTTACACGCGTCATTTTGCTAGTGCCATCAACTTCAATCGCCCCGATTGGCGATTTTGTCGCGGCACCATTAATGGCTAGGCTGACTTGCCCTGGTGATAATCCATTCGCAGCAAGCGCGGAAGCATCTAGCTCGATATCGAGCGAGGTCGCTCTAGCGCCGATCACATCCATATGGTCGATCCCTTTGATGCCTTCGAGCCCGGGTTTAATCGTATCTTTGAACGATTTGTCCAGCTCCGTTTGACTTACACCCTCATTGGCATAGGCGACTAAATAATTCGAAGGAAAGGAGGCCGCGCCGAAAGTGGATGCCTTCGGTGGACTAGCTGTCGGTGGCAGAGCAACGGTAGAAATGGCATCCTGTACAGCCTGCTTCTTTTTGTCAATATCTACATTTTGCTTGAAGAAAACAATAACCATGGAGAAATTATCGCTAGAAGTGGACTGCATAGAATCCAAATCCTCTAAATTCGCTAGCTTTTTCTCAATAGGTACCGTAATCTCATCCATGACATCCTTTGGTGCACCTGTATAGGATGTTGTAATGGCTACAACCGGGAAGGATACATTCGGCATATTCTCTTCCTTTAGCTGGGTCGCTGAATACAAACCTCCAACAAATAGCATAATCATAATGATAAAAATGGCTGAAACATTTTTCATCGAAAATCTTGTGAGTAGATTCATTCTTTTCTCCCCTTACCTTGTGTTTGTGAGATAAAGATACAGGTCGAATATGAACCCAATATGAACAATGCAAAAAATCTTGGTGAACATCACCAAGATTCCTAATCACTCTTTTTAGATAGTGCTTGCATGGTTGGCAACACAATTAGAAATTGGGTTCCCTTTCCTAGTTCACTATGCACCTCAATGGTTCCATGATGCATGTCAATGATTTTCCTTGTAATCGCAAGACCAAGTCCGCTTCCACTACCTCGCTGTCTTGCCTGATCCACTTTATAGAAGCGCTCAAAGATCCGTCCTTGCTCCTCTACGGGTATCCCGATTCCCGAATCTTGGATCCAGACTTGAACCCGATCTCGCAATACGACAATTTTGATGTGAATATGTCCCTGATCTGGTGTGAATTTAATCGCATTGCCAATCACATTCATCCACACTTGATTTAACTGATCGCTATCAGCCATGATTTTCACGCGAGGTAAGGCAAGGTCCATATCCAGCTCTTTCACCGACCATTGTGGTTCATAGAAAACGACGATACGACGCAATTGCTCGTCCAAATCGTAGGTCGTGGGATGAAAAGGGTGATGCTCTGACTCTAAGGATGCTAGCTTCAGCAAATTGTCACTTAGGCGAGAGAGACGTTCACTTTCACGTTCAATAATTTCCAAGTACTTGCTGCGATCACTTTCATCCACATCAGACTCTCTTAACGCTTTGGAGAAGCCCCGAATCGAAGTTAGCGGAGATTGAATCTCATGTGACACATTCGAGACGAAATCCTGTCGCATCTGCTCCAGCTGTTTGAGCTCTCCTGCCATATGATTAAAGCTCTTAGCTAATTTCCCTAACTCGTCCTTGTTATTCACGCTAACACTGACATTGAAATTACCGCGAGCTAGCTTCTCTGTCGCTAAGGTCAGCTTTTTCAACGGGTTCACGAGATACCGCGATGCGAAAAGAATGAGAATACTGCCCACGATTAGGACAAGGATAAGCACAAATATGATGATGGATTGAATTTGTTTGCGTGCAGCTTCTGTAAAATTCGTATGTATAAACAAGGCGTAGTTCTGATCTCCGACGGTAATCGGAATCCCTACTTTTATCGAAGTAATCCCATTAAAGGGCGCGCTTGAATCCAGGCTTTTATAGACATTCCCCTTCAAAACATCCGCAATTTCTGAGGGTTGGATGCGAGCTTTCCCCTTTTTATCCACCGGGATCGGCGCTAATGTTTCACCGTGAGAATCAAACAATGTAAACAAATAATTCTCATTCAGCCGATTGCTGTCTCTGACAAAGGCATCTAAATTCTTGGGTTGAACATCATCGCTCAACTTGGCAATTTGACGCCCGACCGCAAGCATCTCAGATTGGAATTGCGTGGAGATAATATTCGTGAAAAAGGTCATGGCCAATGGAAAAGCAACCAGCACGCTGACCACAACAACAGCTAGAAAAGTAACAACCACACGCAGATAAAGCGTCTTGATCATACCTTCACCTCAAGCCTGTAGCCTAATCCACGTATGGTTGTTATTTGAAAACCCTCTGTGTAAGGTTCGAAGCGTTCGCGCAAACGTTTGATATGGACGTCCACGGTCCGCTCATCCCCTTCATAATCCATGCCCCATATTTGTTCAATCAGTTGTGTACGGGTGAATATTTGCCCAACATGGCTAGCGAACTTGTATAACAACTCAAATTCTTTCAATGGCAATGTGATGCGTTGATCTTGCAGACGAACCTCGTATGTCGTTCGATCAATGGTCATTCCGCCGATTACGATAATTTGCGAGGAATTTATCCGATAACGTTTGAGCAGCGCTTTGACTCTCATTACCAACTCCACAGGATCAAAAGGCTTCACCAAATAATCATCCGTACCGAGCTGGAAGCCCTTCACTTTATGGACAGACTCGCTCTTTGCAGTCACCATCAGCAAAGGGAGATCTGGGTAATGCGTACGTAATTCGCGGCACAGCTCCCAGCCGTCCATGAGCGGCATCATGATATCTAGCACAACTAAGTCAGCAGGCGTAGCCTCCATAAGACGCAGCGCCTCTTGCCCATGGCTAGCTTGCACAACCGGCAGGCCTTCCCTTGCCAAATAAACGCGAATCAGCTCCCTGATATCAGCATCATCATCAACAACCAGTATTCGGGTCATGCTTGCACCGCCCTTCCAAAAAAGCAAACAATTACGCTAAATATGCTATCGGATCCTTGGAGCCTGCTTCTTCGAAGCCTTTCAAACGCAGGCGACAGCTATCGCATTCGCCGCAAGCTTCTGCTTTTCCATTGTAGCAAGAAGTCGTCAACTCGTAAGGAACGCCAATTTTCAAACCTTCCTCGACGATCTTCGCTTTGGACCATGAGATGAGAGGTGTCTCAATCGTAATTCCTTTACCTTCCACACCAACCTTCGTAGCTAGAGCAATAACTTCCTCTACCTTATGAATAAATTCCGGACGGCAATCTGGATAGCCGCTGTAATCCAGCGCATTCACTCCGATGTAAATAGCTTGAGAACCTGTAACTTCTGCATAAGACGTTGCAATGGAGAGAAATAATAGATTGCGTCCTGGCACATAGGTGACAGGGATTTCCGACTGGTCAGTTGTGGTTTCGTTTACAACATTTGGTACATCAATCGTGTCGTCTGTCAACGCACTTCCACCGAAATCACGCAAGAAATTTAGTTTGATGATTTTGTGACGCGCGGTTACCCCATAATGCTCAGCAACTTGCTTGGCATTCTCGATTTCAATCTTATGACGCTGTCCATAGTCAAAAGAAATCGGAAACAAGTCGTAGCCTGCCTCTTGGGCTAATCCCATACAAGTCGTACTATCTAAACCGCCGCTGAGAATAATGACGGCTCTTTTTTTATTTTCACTCATTTTCAAGCACCTCTTTATTAGAATTAGAAAATGGCATTGTACACACATGCGTACAATGCCTGAAGGCTAGACGCCTCGCATAGCTGGGTCCCAAATAATCTTATGCAATTGCATATTCAACTTCACTTTCGATAGCCCCTCGGCCAGCATCAGGTCAACCAGCTTGCGCGGCGGCATCGTCTCCCACACAGGGCTGAACATCGGCAGCGCCTTGGTCGGATACTTCTGCAGTATGCTGACCGCGGTACGGAAGTCGAGATCGCTTCCGATCACGAACTTCAGCTCATCTTGCTCGCGCAGCAGCTCGAAATTGCTGTAGATCATCTGATCCATTTCTCCCGAATCCGGCAGCTTGAAATCCATCACATAGCGCACCTTCGGTGATGTGACTTTGGCTACGAACGGTGCGAGATCAATCGCACCGTTCGTCTCGATATGCAGGTCATCGACCTGCGTCAGCTCGGCGAGCGCCTCGATCAGCGCGAGCGATTTGTCGCCATACAGGAGCGGCTCGCCGCCTGTCAGGCAAATATGCCGGGAGCGGAACGTCTGGACCTTGCTGATAATTTCAGCAAGGGTCATGACGTTCTCGGCTTCCGCCGGCGGGTAGCTGTATGTGGTGTCACACCACGTACAGCGCAGGTTGCAACCAAAAAGACGGACGAAGATCGTCGGGAACCCGGCACGGGTTCCCTCCCCTTCAACCGTCTCGAAGATCTCGACCATGGGAATGCGGATATCTCTCATTACAGATCATCCTCCATCATCGAGCGCGTGATGGCTGCATAGCTAGTCGGCGTTTCCCATAGGCGAATCTCGTCCAAAGTAATCGCAGGATACAGCTTCTCATCAAGCAGGGCTTGGTGAATTTCTTCATAAATCCAAACCACCATATTCTCAGCCGTCGTATTCATCGGCGGCAACACGTCGTTCAAATAACGGTGATCCAAGCGATCAATCACACGTTCTTTCGTAATTCGTTTGATATCTCCAAAATCAATCGCGATCCCTCGGCTATCCACTTTCCCCCGCATAATCACTTGCAGTTTATACGTATGGCCATGTAGACTTTTACATTTTCCCTCATAACAATGCAGATGATGCGCACTGTCAAACGTAAATTCTTTGGAAATCAAAACGGATTTATGGTGATATTTCAATTGGTTCTCTTGGATGTCTCGCCCCAACTCTTGCACATTTCTTGGGATTTCATAGCTCATTATTATCACCTCATCTATTCAAAAAAAACAGTACTCTACATTATATCATAAATAGACAGTTTGTCACCTTACTAAGACGGCATGGAAGAATTTCGCTCCTTCTTTTGCATCCAGTCTAGATGGCCGCGGATCTCTTGCATGCGGTCATTCTCGTCACGCAAGTCAGCTTCAATTAAAGCAGTTAATCGCTCAATCTGCCCAACAACAGAATCAGGAAGTTCCACTTCTTCAAGGGATTTCACAATATAAAGTAAGCATTGCAGGGTTTCGTCCATGAGACTCTTCTTTTTACCTGTTAATACGACCTCGCTTAAAAAAACAAGGTGATTCAACTCTTTTTGCGTTAATTTCAAGAGGAACAACCCCTTTCTTTTTCCATTATCCAACATTTTACGACAACGGGAAAGACTCTCTTGACATTCATAACTATAACATTTATGATTACAGTAAATTGTTACAAAATAATTTACAGTTCATCGATCGATTACCAATGACTTACACACATGCTTTTCGATGGATGAACAACAATAGAAAGAACTAATTATAATCCTTGGAGGGATCCGTAATGAGCACACAAGTACAAAATGAAGTATTGAAAGTAATTGAGGAACGCCATTCCGTGAAGCAGTACCAAGCTGGGCATACGATGCCACAAGCTGATCTTGAGCAAATCTTAACTTCTGCTACTTTGGCACCATCTGCATGGAATCTTCAACATTGGAAGCTTCTAGTTATCGACGACCAAGCACAAAAAGAAAAACTGCTTCCAATCGCTTACGGTCAAAAGCAAGTCGTTGAAAGCTCCGTTGTTATCGCCGTGCTAGGCGATCTTGAAGCGAACAAAAATGCGCAAGCCGTTTTCGGTCCCGCGGTGGCTGGCGGCTTCCTTCCACAAGCTGTGATGGATACGCTTGTTGCACAAATCGAAGGCGCGTACCAATATCCGCAAGTTGCTCGTGATGAAGCGATTCGTAACGCTTCCTTGGCCGCAATGAACTTGATGCTTGCAGCGAAAACACTAGGCTATGACACATGCCCTATGGGTGGCTACGATGCTGGTAAATTCGTAGAAGCGTTCAATGTTCCAGCACGTTATGTACCTGTTATGTTGATTGCTGTTGGTGTAGCAGCTACGCCAGCACGTGGATCTGGTCGCTTTTCTTTAGATCAAATCACCGTTTCCAACTCTTTCTAATAAATGCATGAAAGGCATGACTCTCATGTTAGGATGAGAGATCATGCCTTTTTTTCTGCGCTTTAATTAGTGAAATTGTTCGGTTTCGAACATGATTTCGTCGATCAACTTATTCCGATAGAGCATGGACAAATTGAAGGTTTCGTATTCCTTCTCCTTATCTAGCTCATCCAGCAGCAATGTCGCAATTAATTCCCGATCATCGGAATCCCCAGGCTCACGGAAATCAATAAACCCTGTCAGCTGCCGCGAGCTGATATCCACCGTCGCGGTTCCGAGCGGCAAGCTGCCGTAGGATTGTTGATAAATCTCGTAAGATAACGTATCCAAATCATCTCTGACCAAAACAATGGAATAGTCATCACTCGTCGGTATCCACATATCATCGTCATCAGTTTGAATGTCTTCAACCAAATCCAACATATCGATATGCGTTAATTCCACCGTATCGACCGTCTCGCCATGATAGATCATATGGAACACGAACGAGTCCGTTTGTTCTTCGTTGAAGTCTGCCACCATGAGTTCAGTAACAATGTCCATCTCGTCATCAAAAGGATCAAATTTCCAAGTAATGTCTCCTATTACCTCTGATCCATACATGTGTAAGATAGCTTCAGCGATCAAATCAGCATCTTTATCATACACATGGTACTCCACACGGCTCCTATTTTCGTTAACTATAACGAGCTCATACCCCTGTTTTTGCTTGCGTTCCTCCAGCATTTCCAACTGCTCTGAAAGCAGTTCCGAATCGCGATCATCCAAGCTGATATCTTCCCTTAACCATGAATAGTCCAGCTCATCATCATGAAGGAGGTCTACGCTTCCTATAAAATCCTCCTGAAATGTGGACGGCTGAACCGCATGCTCCGTCACAATCACAAAATCATAATCACTATAACTGACGGTAACCTCGCACTCGGCGATTCCAAGTGCATCAATCACATCTTGAATATAGGACTGAGCAAAATCATAGACCGCTTGCTTATTCACAATCGTAATGGATTGCTGCTCCAGATGAATCGCGCCTTTGAGACGATCCGATTCCCTGTAGACTAGCGTTAACGTACCGACAAACTCCCCATTGTACATAATATCGCAGACTTCGCCGCCTGCTGTTTTCAGGTCGGGTCTTAGCATAATATCGGCCACGACTTACTCGCCTCCTCTACAGATCTTATGTCATTCTTCTGTATCATGCCCATTATCGACCAAAATATGATTAATCAGGATAAACGTCTATACACTTGTGCCCCCGCTTACATATCTTATCTTATAACACTCACCACGAAAGGAGGGAATGTCTATGTCAGGAGTTGTAGGTAACTCAGCAGCTGCGGTTTTAGTTCTTTTTATCCTTCTTGTTATCATAACTAGCGCATTCGTTATCTAATATGTGATGTGATAGCAAAAAGACGATCTCCGGCCCATTGAGGCATGGAGATCGTCTTTATTTTTGTATTACTTCTCGGGTTGGTTTAGCCATTGCCGTTCCATTTCAATCGCGTTGAGCTTTGCCGTGATGGTTTCGGTTGTGCCTTGCTTTCCCTTAAACTGCGAGAAGATTTGTTTAGCTCTGGCCAGCTTCCCAGAGCGCATGGCTAATTCGCCCAACGCAGCTGCCGCTTTCCACTCTCCGATGTGATAATCGGCACTAACACTGCCGCGGTAATTCGGTAAGCTCGTCAGCGATTGCTTAATACTCGCCTCCGCTTGTTGCAGAAAAACCGAGGTGTTTTATCTGAATATTTACTATAAACAGTACTTACGAATAGCCTCATGTACACCTTCACTATTATTGGAAGAAGTCACAGCGTCTGCGGCCTCTTTCACATCATTCGGTGAATTTTCAACTGCGATCCCTAACCCGGCAAAAGCCATCATTTCCAGATCATTATAGTAGTTACCTATCGCCATAATCTCTTGGGATTCAACCTCTAAAGATGCAGCCAATGCCTTTAAGGCATTCCCCTTATTGGCCTGCGGACTCATCACATCAATGAATAAATCACCACTGCGAATCATCCGTAAATTTCCGTAGAGCTTCTGCTCTTCCCATTCCAACTGAACACGATCCAACACCTCTGGTTGAGCAAAAAGTGTGAATTTGACGATCGGCACGCCAAGCTCTGAGACTGAAGTCACAAGTTTAGGATTGATGAGAAACTTTTTGTACATCATCTTCTCATACTCGCCGACACGTTCGATATACATATTGAAAGCCGTACAAACATCGAAGTGAATCCCTTCGCGGCGAGCGTACTCCAACATCGCTTCAATCTCCCTAATCTCGAAAGAAAACTCGTTCACCAACGACTGTCCTCGCTCATCTGCATGAACAGTCACGGCTCCATTGTGTGTGATCATCGTCCCTTCCAAGCCTAACTGCTCCAGAATAGGTAACGTACTCGCGGGTGCTCTCCCGGTACACAGCACAATATGACAACCTTGATCATGAACCTCTTGAATTGTTTCAATCGTTTGATCCGATAATTCGTGATCATCATTGAGAAGTGTTCCGTCAACATCCAGTGCGATTAATCGATAGTTCAAGGTATTCTCTCTCCCTCGTTCGCTTTTTATCGACTAATTGTACCATAGGCGTAAGTGTAGTTCACCGGTTTTACAAGAAAAAGACAGTTATCCGAAGATAACCGTCCCTCTTTATTGAACCCGATGAACACCGACAGATTGTTGAACATTCCCAATGATTTCGATGGGGATATCTTCTTTTTTCACAACGCCATTGCGATATCGAATTTGAAAATGAATCGTATGTACACCTCGCGGTATCCCTTCGTTAAATGACTGGAACTTGCTATCGAATAACTCGCCGCTAAAAAGGGTACTATCCACCGTATCAGGTACAAGCTTCTGGGATACAAAAAGGGAATGACCGTCTACGCTAATCGTATCTAACCAAGCAGTCACTTCCTCAACCGAAGCTAATGCACTCTGACTTTTCACAACAAATATCTCCCCTGAATAAAATTGTTTGGGATTTGTTTGTGTTTGGTGACCTTGCTGATTATGTAAAATCAACCACTGATCCGTATATGTCACTTCCGAATGTATAGTTAGTGGAAAGGCTGCAATCATTTTGACTGCCGTTGTAGAGAGTGACCCATCCGATGCGGTTAGCGTCACTTTATATGTACCTGGATCAACGAACATTTGAGTGAAATTTAGGGATGTATAAGACTTGGTAACCCCTTCTGGCCCTTCGATGGTCCATTCATAAGAAAGCGAATCGCCATCAGGATCGATCGAAGTATTGGTGCTCTGCACCTCATCTCCTTCCCATACAGGTTTAGGACTCCAATCAAAATCAACAATCGGCGCTCGATTGATATACATCCACGTTTGAGGTGAATAATCTGACCACATGTTTCCGTCAAAAACCCTTACTCGGACACGCAGCTTTTGCCCGGTTGGCAGATCTTGATTGACCGTCCAACTTCCAATATTCGAAGCGTTTCCTTGCCAATACTGACCTGAGTCTAAAATCATGACATTATTGGCTTCATTGGTAATTTGAATTTGAAAATATTGAAAAGTTGTACCTGGATCAGGGTCCGTCTGACTCCATTGCAAGGTAGGTCTCAGCGTATTCCAATGAGTTGGCGCCTCTTGCGTTCCATTAGGAACCGTTATCGCAGCTACAGGTGGACTATTCACTTGCATCCAACCGATATTCGACCATGTTGACCAGTTATAGACATCTTCTACGCGCACCTGAACTTGGTATTTAGCACCAAGCATTAGCGTCATGGGCACATTCCAACTCTGTGAGCCATTAGATTTATTTTGACTGATAGTTCCGCTTGCCGTTACTGGCGCACCGTTGACATCTAAAATCCTTACTTCAAACCCGGTTAGGTTGTAGCCATTAGGATCAGATTGATTCCAAGTAATCGTTGGATGTGTTCCAACCAATGAAGGGGCAACTTGAGTCCCATTTGGAAAAGTTAACGTGGCTACTGGCGGAAGTGCTGGAGCAACAATCGTTGCTGTTGTAAATGTGGTTGAAACAGGATGACTAAGAGCCCCGTACTCATCAACGACTTGTAAATATACGGTATAGGTTCCTGCTAACGAAGGCCGCGAGGGTTTTCCTTGCGAGAAGTTTCCATTGGGATCCACATAAGAATATTGTCTGGATAACACGCCATGAGTGGCGCAATAATCAATACCAGTCACATCAGGCGCCGTACAAGCATGCGTCGATGGATTATACCGATCGGGATCATAGGCATCATCAGCAAAGATAACAGTACCATCACCTTGATCGTACTTGAAAAAGTAGGAATAAGGGGTCTTCTATGAACCACAATGGAAGAATGGAACGTATTGGACAATTTTCGATACATGTCGAATAAGACACTTGGATAAAGGAATGCTGGATTCGGATCATCCTTGGCAGATAACGTGATATCATAGACACCAACCTTATCAAAAGATGTTTGTGAGCCGCTGTACGCTTGTCCATCAAGTATCGACATGCCCTGGTTATTAAGGAATTTAGCCGTGTGCTTATACGACCATTGATACGTGCCGCTCGCAGGGTCATTCTCAGAATCTGTGTACGAGATATTATCGTATTTGACTGTAGCTGAAGCAGATCCGTTTTCCCAAATAGCAAAACCTGTGTACCACGCTGTTTGAGGCGGTATAATTGGTTTCTTCGTCATATTGGAGAAAGTAGCATTAGATTTCTCGGTAAAAGGGCCTATTGTACCACTTAACCAGGTACTATCTTGCACACTGAGATACGGCACTCCATTGAGTATAAGATCGATTTTATTACCAAGCATCAAAACGGTAAATGTGTAATCTGTGTTATCTAGAAAAGGGGAGTTAGCACTTGCCAGGACTGTTGGTACGCCATTGACGTACTTAGTCAAATAGACAACGGATCCATTTGTTTCAGCTGCATATCGGTTTTTGGGATCCTGCATCCGGAATGAAAAACCTGCTTTATTTGAATTTGCATTGGCTTTAGCCATATTAAGCGTAAATTGCAATTCAATGTCTGACGCAGAGAAATTGGATACGAATTGTCCCAATTTCGTTGGAAAACCTACTGTTGGAGTAGTACTTGGCGTTCCAATGGCTAACCATGGCACGAAATTGTGTTGATCGTAACCTCCAAATTGAGATGATACTAATGCCATAAGCATTCCGTCACCAACGTATTCTGTGGCGAAAATGGTATTCGTAGATGCAGCGTAAAGACCACTAATTGTAAGTGTTCCACCTAATCCATTGATGGTCCCAATTGTTGTTCCTGCTGCATTTTTAACTGTGTTACCAACGGTGCTGTAACCTTCAATAGTTTGCACGCCAGTTCTGTAACTACCATCCCAATTAATTGTTGGCTGTGTAACATTGGTCCAATTGATGTTGTCACTATCGGATGCCAATCCAGTCGTCTTGTCAATAGCCTCGTAAAAGGCCTGATGTCCCATGAAAACCATAGAATAACTTCGAACGAGGATTTGATTCCTTTTAGGGTTGTCCACCATTAAATTTATTGCATCAGCATGATCTCCAACTGCATAAGTGTAAGAACCAACATATGTTGTCTGACTTCCTTTAAGCTTAGTTTTCCAAGCAAATGAGAGATCTGAATTAAGTTTTATGATAGCAGCTCCAGAAGCAACGTTATATGTGGTTCCACTAGTAGTATAAGTACATCGTTGTTGCGAAATAAAATAAAATTCACCATCTGCCCCTCTAAAACTTTTTTGTAAATTGTCCTTACATGTTGATACTGGGCTTATTGCTGGATCAGTCCATGGTGTACTATCTAGAAGCACTGACTTTACAATTTGCCCTTGACGATTAATTTGAAGAACTGTGAGATTATAGGTTTGGCCTACAACAACCACTAAGTCATCACCAATACTTTGAGGTGGAAATACGCTCTGTGCAGTCATCTCAGAAGAATCAATATATGACTGACCACCCACGGTATAGTCAAAAGGCGCGTAATTATTTAATGCTGTACTGCTTAAAAATTGACCCGTAGTGGCATCGAATGTTCGTATTTCAACCAAATAAGAGCCCGTGTTATGTATATCTCCACTAGCGTAGTAACTATAATCACTAGAGTATCTTATTTTTACATATATCGTATTTCCAGTAACCTGAAACCCTAGCATTTTAGGTTGTGAATATGTACTGGTTCTAACATTATACGCATGAGTGAAATCCTTTTTTGTGTAATAATAATAACTTTCAAATAAAGCAGTTTGGTAAGTCGGTAATGGTCCAAGATTTCCAGCAGAAAGGCGGGTTGTATTTAATATAAAATCATACGGTGAACCATCTAAATACTTGTGCTCATAACTTGGAAAGAAACAGCCTGGAGGACAATAAGCTCCGCCGTAGTAACGACCAATTTTATTTTTGTTCATGCTGTAGAGGGTATAATTTGGTGAGTTCCCTGTGGCGAAATAAATATGATCAGCGGTTGTCTTGAACACGGGAGGACCTTGTTGCCATGATACTGGCTCCCAAATTGTGCTGTCTGTTTGATTTGGCACCAACAAGGGTTGTGTGTTAATTGAACCAAAACTAGCAAAAGATCGATAGGGTGATTGTCCATTCGGGCCTAAACCAAAATCTTGTGCTGGAGGTATAAATTGCCGGTACTGCGTTGAACTGTATTGTTCGTAGTTAAAGTTATAATAATCAAGGGTCTGAGTATTTCTACCTAAACCTGCGACTAACTGATTGGAAGTACCTGCCGTCCATCCGACGCCCTTACCGATAGCTAAGTTCGTATTGGTCTGAAAAAGATTCCAGTTCGTCAGGATTTCGCCGGCAGTATACTTTATTGCAGGTATTACAGATGGTTGGTTGTTTTCTCCTGCGATATTGAAATTAACTACAGGCCCATCCTTGTTCACCACATCGAGTGTTATTTCAGTTGTAGTTTGAGCACTGTTGTCTCCGCAACGACCAAAATCTTCACAGCTATTTACAAAAAATAGATACTTGCCTACCTTTGTTGGGCTAATATCTGCCCCTGATACATTACCGCTAAGAACTTGCCAAGAATCATTGGAGAACCCATCGTTTTGTGCATCATACTTATATTTGTATGAAGCTGAAGAAATCGTGTCGCCATCTAACGAATAGGATTGATTTTGAATGTGCGTCGAAGCACCACGTACACTGAATGCAGGAACGCCAAGCTTCGCAATAGGGGGCTTATCGGGGTGAACGGTAATGTGGCAATCGGAGCCTGCAAGCGAACTTAAACCTGCTGAATCAGTAACGCTTACGAGTGTTACGGTTATCACAATGTCTGAACCACTAGCATTGACATAGCTTGTCTTTAGGTTCGACCATACATCTTTAGAATGATCGATCGTACGTCCTAGAGGACTATAGCTAGATGTTGCGTTTATGGCACCTGCTGAAATTGTTCTGTTTTCTTTGAGATCGGTGGGGGCTGTGCAAACGGGGACAGGATTGGGAGGCACTACTTCAATTGTAGCTGAGCGCGTCGTTGAGGCACCCCATTGGTCATGCATGGAAGCCTCTACCCTGTGCAATCCCGGCGTGTCCATAAGTATATTATGGTATCCATCAGTGTAATGGCTCACACCATTTTTGCTTGGAACTGTTTGGGTCCATGCGTCTGAGTTACTGAAATTAAAATCATCCCAATAAATAAGATCACCATCGGGATCACTCGGTGTTGGTACTGATGGGTCGTCAATATACACTAAGTCCAAGGTATCACCGACAACTACAGTTTGGAGTGGCAGCTTTCTGTTCGATGGTTTTACCCAACCTATCTTAAAATCTGGCGGGCTGTTTATTGCAGGACCATTAACGGTTAAAGACTTTGTTGCAATAAATCCGGAAGAACCGCAGGATGCTTCTATCATTAATGAGATGTTATGAGAGCCTACTGCGATGATAGATGGATAGGTGCTATGTGAATAAGAAGTTTCTTGCGTTTGACTGTATACTTTGGGCGTATAGACAAAACTGCCTCCACGCTCAATTTTGTAGTAGTGATCAATGTACGTACATCCGTTAGGTATTGTAAAAGGTAAGGGCTGAAATTTAAAGCTGTCCCGATAGTTTATTGTTGGGGGTGTTATTTGAAAATCTCCAGTGATTGAGACAGGAGCAGGAGTCGGGGTAGGGCTTGGTGTTGGTCCACCTGAGTATGTAATCTCGATGTGATCAGGATACTTATAGGTTTCAGATTCTAAGTCCACTTTAAATGCTGCGTAATACACCATTAACTTTGCACCATTTGCTGGATTTCCAATCTCTTTATAATAAGGGCTAGCATGATTGAAATTTTGTGTGTAATTTACCGTATAACTATCCGCATGAGCATCAATCGTTCCTGTAAGAGTTGTAGCATCGCTTACACCATCACTAACGCCAGCAGGTCCAGGAATACTTACCCCAATGTTTACAGAAGCTGTAGGAACTATCTTCGCTTCATTAACAACCGTTGATGGTATAACTAATCCAGGTGAATCAACCGCGGTATAGCTCTTATTTCTTGCTGCTGATAAGGACAAATTAACTGGATCTGAGCATCCCGGGTATTTAGGCATATCATAACCATTGATTGACTCTGTTGGTGCAGATCCACAATCAATTCTACCGCTCGGAAGATCTGCGTACCAATTGACCCCCTGTGAGCCACCGGGAATATACCTAAACCAAGCATAGTACCCTTGTAAGGAATCATTATCAGCAGAAATTACTGATCTGGAAATTCCTGAATAAGTTAACTTTCCACTCCAACTTGATAAACCAACAGCTGCGGAAATAGTCTCAATAGGTGCTCCATCACGAAACACTGTAATATTCGATATTTTTTTCCACTATTTGCTGTTACCGATATAGTGTCAGTAGTCGCGCTTGGAGAACTGTTATAGACAACTTGGTACCCAGCTACCGATCCAGGATAAGTTAAGTTAATGGTTGTTTCTCCGCTAGCTCGAACAGTCATCCAACTAAAATCCAAATATTGAATTGGTAATATTTGCAGTATTAATAGTATTATTAATAACACGCCTATTTTTCGTTTAGTATTCCACATAAGAACCTCCACGTTAGTTAACTGTCAAATTATTGGGACAGCGTTTGAACTGTTACAATAGTTTGTGGATATACATTATGGGGAGGACGTGCTGGTGCATTAATTGTTAAGGAAACATAAGCACCCTTTTTCACATCTTTTTTAGAGATGATATAGGCTGGTATATCACCCAATTTATTTACAAATAAATTAGCAACATTTGTTAGCTTATGTGATAGCATTTCTTGCCCAGTCCCTTTGAATCCAGAAAGAGAATAGTAAGGCATTTTTGCTTGATCACTGTATATCTCAGTATTCTTGTTGTAATCAATGTGACCTTTAAAATAAATAACATAGCTATCCATGTAACCATCTTTTACATAAGGTGAATCCTCTAGGGACATAAGATCAAACCAGCGGATTTTACTAAGATCACCTAATAAATACTGATTGGGATCATTTGGATTAGCCAAATCAATTCCAACAATTTGATCAATACTACCTTTCCAAAGGCCATCAGGAGTTTCAAGGGTCATATTGGGAACACTCCAATTAGCTCCACCAAATTGTTCGCCCCCAAAAAACTCAGGCATCAAGGTGAAAATATTCGTTTTCTTTAAAACCAAATCTGCATTACTAACAGCTACCTGATCTACTTCTAATTTTTCTCCGCTTTTAACACTTAAAATTCGCTCAATAATCGTAACTGATTGCGCTCTAGTGGTTACCTCTTCTTCCCCTAGTCTCCCACCAGAAAGACCTTGAATCAATCCTAATTTAGTCGCATTGTACATAATAGATGGATCATTCGTAATGGCCTCTGGATCTTGATAATCTTTGTTGGCTGAACGTAAAGCAACCCTAGCCATTTCCATTCTTGTCATCGGCTGAGTCATATCGTCCAAGCTAAAATCAGCCCCTTTGTAGATACCAAGAGTTGCAGCGGCTGTAGCAAAAGGGATATACCATTTTGAACCAGTAGTTTCGCCTGTAACTGGCAAGTTTAGGGCAGTTACAGCCATTTTAATAAACTCTGCACGACTTACACTGATCTCCGGTTTAAACGTCAGGTCTTCATACCCATCAACATAACCTTTTTTAATTGCAGTTTCGACAGAGCTTTTGGCCCAATGTTCCGCAATATCCTTAAACTGAACAGAAACAACATTATTAGAACTACCTGCCGCCGACGTTTCAACAGCATTGCAGCCTGTCGAGGTAGCAAATGTTAATGTGTAAACTAAAACAAGTAACTTTTTTTTCATAATTTATGCCTCTTTTCTATCAAGTTTATTTTTAGAAAGCCTGTTTACCTCCAAACTCCCAATCCAATTATTGGTAGTATCTCATTTCATATTTGTAAATGTCTACCTTTTTTCACTATAAACAGCAAAAACCACCCAACCATTGCTCACACAGAGCAATACCTGGGCGGTTCTTCCGCACAAAAAATATCTTAACAAGAAAATACCATATTCTAGTGTATTTGTATAGTTAATTTTAATTCTCGTTGGCATTTCGTAAAGCAGAGAGCTCATCCACGCTCAATTCTCTAACTTGACCCAAAGCCAGTTCAGGATCAAGCGCCAGCGGTCCCATTGAAATTCGTTTCAGAAAGACAACTTGCTTGCCTACGGCTTGAAACATTCGTTTCACCTGATGGAATTTACCTTCCATAATCGTTAGTTCAATTTCGGAAGGGATTCCCTCGGCTTCATTTCCTGTTTTTAAAATCTTCAATATACCAGGCAATGTCTCGTAGCCATCATCCAAGGTTACACCTTGACTAAAGGCTTCGCGATCCGCTTCTGTAACCGCCCACTCTACTTTGGCAAAGTAGGTTTTCGGAACGTGTTTGCGCGGTGAGAGCAGGTTGTGGGCCAGTTTGCCGTCATTGGTTAGCAAAAGGAAGCCCTCTGTGTCCTTATCCAATCGGCCTACAGGGAACACTTCGAACGGATCATACGCTTCGTCCAAAAGATCAACAACCGTACGGTCCCGATTATCTTCGGTCGCCGATACAACACCCTGCGGTTTGTTCATCATGAGATAAACAAACTCACGGTAAGTGACGACTTCCCCGTTAACCGTAATGTTGTCGGTATCTGGGTTAGCTTGCATTCCGCTATCTTTGACTTTCACACCGTTGACGTAAATGGCGCCTTCTTTGGCAAGGCGCTTAAGTTCAGAGCGAGTGCCAACGCCCACATGGGCGAGTATTTTATCGAGTCGTTGTGTTTGTTTCATGACCGTTTAGGTCCACCTCCAGCCGGGCGGATATTCGTTCTTCAGCATCCCGTCGAGCCACTTGCCCCAGCCGACGGGATGGTCGTCAATGCAGACCAGGCAGTAGCCTTTGGCTGCTTTGGTCTCTTCCAGATCGCGGAGAATCTCGCTCTCCGCGACTTCGAGCGTCTCGCCCTTCAGGTACCGAAGGGCTCGCTCGTCGCTCGAAGCCAAGCTCAGCGCTCGCTTGGCTTCGCGCAAACGCAGTCCCATGGCTAGCGCATGGGACGGTTCAAATCGGCCGCGGTGCAGCGCGCCGATGTACCAGCCTGGCCGCACGACTTTCAGTCCGTGCAGCTCGGGCAAGCCCGCCGGCGACGCATACGCGTGCTCGCCGTAACAGACAAGCCGCCTCAGGGCGAAAGGCTCGCTGCGAAGCAGCTCACCGGAGAACGCCTCTAGCGGCTCCAAGCTCACCCCCGTGCTAGGCGGTGCCTCAGCACGGCTCTTCCCGCGTAGCGCCTGACGGCCGCTACGCTTCCCCGCTGCCGACACAAAGTCAGCAGCCCCAGCACTTGCACCCGAACTTGCACTCACACTCGCACCCGCCCCACCAACTCCCAACCCCAAAACCGCCAAAAAATGCCCCTCACCACGCAACCGATGCGGCCACAACCTCGCAGTCCCCGCCACAGAAGCCTTAGCCCTTGAACTGTAGGCATCCGCCTCACACCACGGCTCGCGCAACCAATCCGGTCGCCCAGGACTGAATCCCTCAATAGGCACGACTTCAAACGCTGGATGTTTGTCCAGAAACTCAGCAATCTGTGCCTCGTTTTCCTCCGGCGAGAACGTACACGTCGAGTACACGATTCTGCCTCCCGGTGCTAACATAACCGCGGCTTGTCCCAACAATTCTCGCTGCATCACAGCGAATTCCTGCACAGAGTGACGCTCCCACTGCCCCATCATATCTTCTTCTTTGCGGAACATCCCTTCACCCGAGCAAGGCGCATCAATTAATATTTTATCAAAATAACCCTCGAATACGCTCAACATGCGTTCTGGCTTCTCGTTCAAAACAACGGCATTTCGCACACCGAGCAACTCCAGATTTTTAACCAAAGCTTTAACCCGATCTGAATGGATATCGTTTACGACTAGCACGCCTTCACCTTTCAGCTTCGCGGCTATTTGCGTCGATTTCCCGCCAGGTGCTGCGCATAAATCAAGAACCCGTTCCCCAGGTTTAACCTCAAGCAGCTCCACAGGTGCCATCGCACTTGGCTCTTGGATATAATAAAGCCCTGCATGATAATAGGGGTGCTTACCTGGACGTTCACCTTCTTCATAATAAAAACCATCAGATGCCCACGGAACAGCCGTCAGATGAAATGGACTTTTCTCCAAAAAATCATCTCGCTTCACCTTCCCTGTATTTACCCTTAATCCAAACACTCGCGGTTCATCATAGGATGCAAGAAAGATCTCAAATTCTTCTTCACCAAGTAAATCAATCATTTTCTCTCTAAAAAGAGGAGGTAACTGCTTCGCCATTTCGACATCTTCGCTTTCTATATAAAATCCACTATAATCAGACAGTTTGTTATTTCCTTGTTACGGTTAACGGTATTATAGCTGACTTGTCACGAAACAGCCAATATTTTTCCGAATTTGGACAGGATATGCTATACTTTTCATAGAAGATAGTAGAAAGTAGACATTATAAAGAGGTGCATTCATGAAGAAGTTGCTTATTTATTTAGGCATTGTAGTCATTTTATTCGGTGGGTTATACTTCGTTAATCAGCAATCTACCAAATCTTCGGATAAAGCGAATGCAGGTAATCCATATGGTGTTGCCGCATCCAAACTAAATCCTGAGACTGTAAAGCAGTTAAGTGACCCGAACTATCAGAACTGGATTTTACCAAAAGCTTTGGATGAAAGATTGAAGAACAAAGAGACGTTCTTCCAATATTATTACGCTTCCACTTGTCCACATTGCAAAGTAACAACACCAGTTCTAGTTCCTATTCAAAAAGAACTTGGACTCGACGTGAAGCAATTTAATTTGGAAGAGTTCAAAGACGGTTGGAATAACTACAAAATCAACTCTACACCAACCATTGTTTACTATAAAAATGGTGTAGAAGCTGACCGTATTGAAGGCGGCATTCCAGAAGCAGGTTCAACTGGCGGCAATACGCCCGAAGTATTCAAAGCTTTTTTCCAAAAGAATATGACCAATAAATAGTCATAGTTTAACCTACAAAAGGACTTCTTCACCATCTGGTGAGAAGTCCTTTATCCTATCAATCATGCTCTACACTCTGCGGTGGATCCAACCTCAGCTCTTCCAGAAGATCCTCAAGCTCTTGATCTAGAATCACAATATCCAAATCGTAAGGATGAAACGGTTCCTCCTTCAATCTCATCAGCTTTCCGAGATATGCTTCGCTGTCCTTCCGTAATACCCCTAAATCTATACCTAGTACATGATTCGGATGTGGAGCCAGCTTCTCCAACCCCGCACTAAACAGTTTAATTGAACCGCTCGCATTTCCATTCGAATGATGATAAAGGCCTACTGCAATTTGCAGCAGACCTTGATATAACGGATTTCGGCCTTCCTCCAGCCAAAGCTCCTCCATCACTTCATGACATTCGAAATAATCCCGCTGATCGTTAAAATAGTACAGAAAAGCGACATACAATCGGTCATATTCGTTCATAGATTAGCTATTATCTCCTTTTTTAGCTCTCGCAATAGCAGCCTCAATGTCGGCAGATAAATCACTAAGCCCTTCTTCTGTTTCCCAAATTTCATTGAATCTTAATTGAAATTGAGCAGCTTCTCGTACGCGATGATAGAAATATAACTCTTGTATGTTGCTCAGAACACGGTTGATCAGGTTAGAGTTATCTTCAAACATCCGTTGGGAGGCCATAATTTCGCCGCGAATACTCGACATTTCCTGATCCAAAAGATAAGCCGCTTCTGCCGCTTTACTTAATCGTGCCCGAACCTCAACAGGTAATTTCTCTTTATATTTATAATTCAAAGAATGCTCAATCGTCGCCCAGAAATTCATAGCCAGCGTCCGAATCTGCACTTCTGCTAAGATTTTCTTCATACCGAGTGCGGTCTGTACTGGGTATTCAATAATAATATGAAAGCTTCGATATCCGCTCGGCTTTTTATTTGTAATATAATCTTTTTCATAGACAACACTCATATCTTGTCTGCTGCGGATGAGCTCAGCCAGACTCTCCGTATCCTCTACAAATTGGCACATAATGCGAATGCCTGCTATATCTTCAATGCCTGACTCTAATTGATCCATTGGAACGCTCAAACGCTTCGCTTTCTCCAGAACGCTTGAAATTTTCTTGACACGTCCCGTTACAAATTCAATCGGTGCGTACTCTTCACGACTTTTGAGCTCGCCACGTAATGTCTTGAACTTTACTTTCAACTCTTCTACCGCTTGCTCATAGGGCAGTAGAAACTTCTTCCAGTCTCGTCCATCCATCCATGTATCCTCCATTCTGAATGAAGTTAGTGCGAATCCACGCCTATTGCCTGGGAAATATGTGTGAAGCCATCTCTCTTTAATAATTCGTGAAGACCTTTATTTATGCGGCCTAACAGACCTGGCCCCTCGTAAATTAATGCTGTATATACCTCAACTAGGCTTGCTCCAGCACGGATTTTCTCATACGCATCCTGCGCAGTGAAAATTCCTCCCGCCCCAATAATCGGCAGCTTGCCTTCTGTTAATTGGTACACACGTCGAATGACATCCGTTGAGCGCCCCGTTAACGGCACACCACTCAGACCACCCGCTTGTTCGCGATTGGCATTACGTAAGCCTTCTCTGCTTAGTGTGGTATTCGTTGCGATGATCCCCGATATACCGCTATCCTTAATGATCTGCACAGTAAGAACTAGCTCCTCATCAGATAGATCTGGCGCAATTTTGACAAGCACTGGCTTCGCGGCACCGCCATGCTGTTTATGCTGCACTTGCATCTCATCACGTACAGTAGACAACAAGCGTTTCAAATCATCACCATGTTGTAAATTACGCAAATCAGGTGTATTTGGTGAGCTTATGTTTACAACAAAGAAATCACCATATGTATATAACGCACCAATACAAGCCCGATAATCTTCCTCAGCCTGTTCGTTTGGCGTTGATTTATTTTTCCCTATGTTTACGGCTACTGGAATCGTACGTTTACCTGTTTTTTCTAAGTTCTGTGCCATCTCAGCTGTACCTACATTGTTAAATCCCATACGGTTTATGAGCGCTTTGTCCTCCGGAAGACGGAACAAACGTGGTAACTCATTACCTGCCTGTGGTTTAGGCGTAATCGTACCCACTTCCATGAAACCAAAACCCAATTGCGAAAAACCTTTTACCGCTTTCGCATTTTTATCTAGCCCTGCAGCAAGACCCACTGGATTACCAAAGTGTAATCCCCATAATTCCTGCGTTAGTTGAGGTGAATCTGACACCCCATACATGGATTTAAGTAACTGCTTCCCACCTGGTAAATTCCCTACAACACTAAGGCCGTCGATCGTCAAATGATGCGCTTTTTCCGGATCCATTCGGAATAAAACGGGCTTGGCTAACTTTTTATACAGCATGTCCTATGCACTCCGTTCTCTAAGTACTCTAACAGTCAGTTTAGCTGACAATGTAGAAATATGCAATCCACTCGAGGTCTTAAACCTCGTATTCACACAAAAAATCCCTGCTCCACGAAGGTTGCAAGGGAATGCTCTAAGCTTATTTATTTCTCCTACACTTCGGTGCGTTGCAGCAAGCGCTCCAGATGCATCGTCAAGTATCCAGTCTCATCGTCAGGAACTTCTAACTGTAAGGAATCACTTAGCATTAACGATAAAACCTTTGCTTTCACATACGTATCGCCGTACTCTTCTTTAATTTTGGAAAGGAGTGAGTTTTGAAGTGTTTTCTTTTGCTTCACCCGTTCAATTACACCTTTTAGATGGCTGATAAAACGAAGTGTTGAGAAAGAATCATCGAAATTAAACCCAAGCTCCTTCGCCGATTCGATCGTTTGAGACACCACTCTTACCATCGCAAGGGAATCGGATGCTTGCTCTTTCTTACGTGCACTGTTGAAATGCATCGTCAAGAAGGCAACCTCATCCTCAGGTAATTTCACATCCAGATGTTCATTCAGGAATTCGACGGATTTCTTAGCTACCTTATATTCCTCGGGGTACATGTAACCAATTTCATAGGCAAATGGGTTCGTAATGAAAATCCCGCGTTTCTGCCGCTCAACAGCAAAGTTAATATGATCTACGAGCGATGCATGGATCGTTTCCGAGAAATCACCTTCTAGCATGCTTTGTGCGTAGGCAATAACTTCCTCAGTGATCCCGATAATTTTCACATCTACGGCATTTAGAATTTGTTCGTAGTTCTTCAATACTTCCGAGGTATGTAAGAGAAATTCTTGTGTAATTTCAACTTCATCAATCATCATGCCCGCTGTTTTCTTGAAACCAATTCCCTTACCAAATGCGATGGAATTTTTCCCTGAACTCAAATGCGCCATCACGACGTTATGGGATAGAACATGTATGATCGTCCGTTCAATCATAAGACACCTCCGCGTTCTTAGGTTTGTCCTGATTATTTCTCACTTGTACCCAGCAAAGGTTTAATGCTTTCACGAATCTGTTCCGACTCTGTACCGAAGACAACATGAACATTGCCTTTTCCTAGTCGGATAACACCCATAGCACCAAGTTCCTTCAGTTCTCCATCTTTGACGAGGATCTCTTCTTTCACAAGCAAACGCAGTCGTGTAATACAAGCATCAATGGATATAATATTAGAAGCTCCGCCAATATACTTAAGAATACTTGATGGACGATCTTCTACTTTCGTTTTGTTATTCATCACCATGTCTACTGTGTCCTGTTGATCAACTTCGTCCTTCGTCGATACTTTCAGTGGGAAGAAATGGAGATACGCGCGAAAAGTAATATAATAAAGACAAAAGTACCCTGCACCAATGAGAAGTATCCAATATGGATTCGTCGCCAAATGCCAGTTCAGTACGAAATCGATAAATCCAGCTGAAAAACCAAATCCCATTTTGACCTGAAGGATATTCATGATGAGCATCGAGAAGCCAGTTAACACAGCATGAATCACATAAAGGACAGGGGCGACAAACATAAACGCAAATTCTATCGGTTCTGTAATGCCCGTTAGAAAACTTGTCAGCGCTGCGGTTAACATCACAGGGGCTACAAATTTCCGTGTGGTTGATGATGTGCTTCGCACTACAGCAAGAGCAGCAGCCGGTAGTCCGAACATGATGACTGGATAGAAACCAGTCATAAACATCCCTGCAGTAGGGTCTCCAGCGAAAAAGCGTGAGATATCTCCGTGAACAACTTTGCCTGCAGGTGATACGAAATCACCAATTTGAAACCAGGCGATATTATTAATGACATGATGAAGACCTGTCGGTATGAGTAGTCGATTCATAATGCCGTAAATGAAAACCCCAATATTGCCGTTGTCGACAATCCATAACCCGATTTCGCTAATTCCTCGCTGTACAGGAGGCCAGATTAGCCCGATCAATACCCCGATGAAAACCATCACAAGTGACGTAATAAGTGGAACAAATCGTTTTCCACCGAAAAATCCAAGTGCCTTTGGCAAACGAATATGTTGATATCGATTGAAGAATGTGGCCGAAAGCATCCCAACCAGCATGCCTCCAAGTACGCCAGTATCCAGCGGTTCTGATCCACCTGAACTGGCTTGAAAATGTTTAAGTACATTGTCAAAAACCAAATATCCAACGGCCGCCGCTAATGCGGCAATACCATCTCCTGAAGTGAGACCAATCGCTATCCCAATGGCGAATATGAGTGGCAAGTTATCAAAGATTGCACTACCGCCAAGCTCAAAAATCTGAGCCATATGAACCAGGAACGGATCATTAAAAGACATTTTACCAATTCGAAGAAGAATGGATGCTGCCGGCAGCACCGCAATAGGGATCATCAAAGATCGCCCCATCTTCTGAAATGCATACATTATACTCATCTGATTCACCTTTAGCCCACAAGTTTGGCCGTTTCTTGTTTGCTTTTACCTATCCCCATTATAGTAGAAAGAACACCCTCCCGAAAGGATAAATTCCTCTAGGTAAAGGTGTTTTTTCTATGCATTGCCATATACAGTTATTTCACAGCTCCTGCCGTAATCCCACTTGCAATTTGGCGTTGATATATCATATATACGATCAAAGTCGGTAATGTAGTGATCAGCAATCCTGCGAACAACGGACCCCATTCTACACGATATTGCATCTCAGCTTGCATAACAGCCAAACCAATTGGAAGCGTGTACTTGGAAGGCTCGTTCGTTAGAACTACCCCTAGGAAGTATTCATTCCAGTTATTCAGCATGTTCGTAATCATAACCGTGATAAGACCTGGCTGTGACAATGGTAACATCACTCGGAAAAACGTGCCATAGTGAGAAGTTCCATCAATAATCGCAGCCTCTTCAATTTCTTTAGGTAATGATTTATAGAACCCTACGAGTAAGAAAATCCCGAAAGGCAAGTTAAGCGCCGCATAGACGAGAATTAACCCCAACCACGTATTGATTAAATGCAGATCGTTCAATAAGAAGAATAATGGGATTAAGGCAAGCGCGAACGGAATCATCATCGAGGAGATGTAGATGGTTAAGAGAATTTTATTCCCTTTAAAATCATATCTCGCCAGAATATATGCGGTCATCGCGGCAAGAATCATCCCCAGCAGCGTACTTCCTATTGTAACTACAATCGAGTTTAGGAAGTATGTACTGAAATTGTATTTACTCCACACATAGGAGAAATTCGACCATAGTAACGGGAATTTAGGCAATGCCCACGGGGCATTTAAGAAGAATTGTTCGTTATCTTTGAGTGCATCGAGCAATGTCCACACGAGTGGATAGAGCACTGCAACACTCCATATAATCAGAATGATCCAAACTAACATTTTAGCTAATGGACTTTTGATAGCCATACGATGGTTTCCCTCCCTCAGTATCTTTGTCTATGATGACTTTAGTGCATTTCGATTGTTTCTTGGCGCATGATGCGTTGCAAGATAAGTGTCGTAATGAGTGACACTATGAGAATCATGACACCAATGGCCGCTCCATAACCGAAATGATACTGTTGAAAAGCCATCCGATACAGATAAGAACCCATAACTTGCGTCGTATTATCTGGCTGTCCGCCATTGGTCATTAACTGAACAATAACGAATGATCCGTTGAGCGTAGTAATAACGATGTTAATAATGGAAACCTTAATCTGCTCCCAGATGAGCGGCAAGGTGATATGTCGGAATTGCGACCCTTGACCCGCCCCGTCTATATTAGCTGCCTCATAATAGGAAGCAGGAATATTCACGATTGCAGCAATCATGAGGATCATGTAGAAGCCGATACCTGCCCAAATTGTTGGGGGTAGAAGCATCCAGATCGTATGGTGTGGAAAACCTAACCAAGTAATATCAACTTTCTTTTCAGTAAAAAGAGACAGGAATGCATTCAAGAAACCGATTTGCGGATTGTAAATGAAATTCCAAAGCACACCGATAACAACGACTGAAATGACATTCGGGATAAAGAAGATAGCTCGGAAAAAGCCAGAACCCTTCAAATTAAATCTCGTTAATCCTACGGCGAAGAAAGTCGCAAGAATCATAATCCCAATAACTTTACCTACGACTAGAAAGTAGTCATTCCCAATTGCTCTAAGGACAATCGGATCTTTGAACAGTTCAACGAAATTGTCGAACCCAATAAACTCGCTGTTTTCAGACATTCCTGACCAATCATAAAACGACTTCTGTAAGGCCTGTATAACGGGGTAAATCGTAAATACGCAGAAAAATATAAAAGTCGGAATGATGAATGAAGCGATGAATAAATTCCGTTTCAGTTTTTTCGAGTTGGTCTTCATTCTATCGTCACCGTCCTGTCATTAAAATGGCGGAGAACGCCTTAGGCAGCTTTGCCTTTGTTGTTCTCCGCACTGCTTCATTCAGTTCCTATTTCTTTTGTTTTGCAACAACATCAGTTACACGAGTCACCCATTGTTCAGGTGTAATTGTTCCGATTGTCAAAGCAACTGTCGCATCTTGCATAGCTTTATCAACGTCTGCCGCGAAGGAAACGGTTGGTACAACTACTGTGTCAGCGGAAGACAAGAATTTCGCAGCATCCTTAACGAAGTTAGGAGCTTTGGAGGAAGAAATGTCACCTTTTACATTGGAAGGAGCTCCACTTAGCTCAGCCCATTGGGAAGCTTGTGTTTTGGAGAATACGAATTGCATAAATGCTTTTGCAGCATCTTTGTTTTTCGCTTTTTTCGCGATACCAAAAGTAGCTGTGGACGTGTTAGCTACAACTTTTCCACCTTTATCTTGCGTGATGGATGGAATGAATCCGAAGTCAAAGCCGCCTGGAACGTCTTTCGCCATCTCGTTTGGTAACCATAAACCGTTCGGGATGAACGCGTCTTTGTGTTGTAGGAACAAGGATTGGGAATCCGTGTGATTGATCTGAACGGATGCTTTGTCTATGTAGCCTTTATCGCGCATTTGAACGATTTTGTTCAAACCTTTGAGGATTGCTGGGTTTTTCCAAGCTTCAAGATTGTTTGTGGACATATCTTGCAGCAATTTGTAGTCATTGTTGTTAGCAGAAACGATCGCTGGAAGCAATACGCCACCGTTGATATAGTAAGGATATTTACCAGTATGGATGAAAGGATTGATTCCAGCACCTTTGATTTTTTCACTTACAGCCAAGAACTCTTCGAAGTCTTTCGGCTCAGCCCAGCCTTTTTCTTTAAACAAGGCTTTATCATAGAAAATACCCCATGAGCTCATTACGAAAGGAATGTTGTACGTTTTACCGTCGAACTCTTGTGGTTTCTGTGCAAGCAAATCAATGATTTTCTCGCCATCTACGTTTTTAGCATCCTTGATCCAGTCAGTCAGATCTTCCAGTTGTCCATCTGTAACCATTTGACGGTCGAACAACTCAGGTCCATCGATGTATACGAAATCAGGTGGGTTACCAGCGATCCAACGGGGTTTCATTTGCTCGTTGATTTTTGGTCCCGCACTTTCTTTAATTTTCAAATCAGGGTTTGCTGCTTGGAAGTCAGCGATTACTTTTTTCCACCATTTGTCGCCATATCCGCCAACAAAGTATTGAATTTCAAAATCACCAGATAGTTTTTTTACTGTTGCTGCTGCAGTTGGAGCTGCTGAAGCCGCTGGAGTTGCAGATGCAGCTGGTTTTGTTGTTTCAGTTGGTGTTGCTTTTCCACAACCTGCTGCTACGAGTACCATTGATGCCGCTAAGCCCATCGTTGACCATTTTTTCATGTTCATGTGATCATCTTCTCCCTTTTTTAATTCATCTAGTTATTTATTGGTGAAACGAGAACCCGAAGTTAAACCTGCCATTAGTTTGCTCTACCAACCCCTTTCATAATTCAAAATTGGCAAAATAAAAAGGGCATAGTTATAGAAGAAGACTTGCATTTCTTCTAATAACTAATGCCCTTACGGTAACATGTTATTAAAACTGACATATTCAATTGATTTAGGTAATCCGTGTGATTAAATCTTACAATAAAATGACATGAACGTCAATACTTCTTTTTCAAATCGCTCATTTTTCTTATTCGTTGAATCTGCTTACTTATGATATGATAGAATCATCTCGATTAATCCTAATGGAAAAGGTGATTCTAATGGCCAAACGTAAACCAGTAGCCGCTTCTCGCAAACAGAAAAACGAAGTGAACATGAAAGCTATTTACTGGACAGGATCAATTGTGTTAGTTTTTATCATCTTAATGACCTTACTGCTCATTTTGGACAAATGATTTCGTTAAAGTGATTGAAAACTTCACGATTCGAATTGTAATCGCTTTCTCATTTCTTGTCAAGAAGAAAACTTGTAGTTTTCTAAACAGGGCTACAACCGTCTAGTCAGCAACTTACATACCCACCTGATTGCAAGAAAACATGTGAAAAGGAGGGAACAAGTATCATACTTGCCCCTCCTTTTTCTAATCCAACCATCTATATACCTTCCCAGGATTGTCATCCTTCGTCTCCAAGGGCAGGACGATCGCTTGCTGAGGATTACCGCCCCCTGCTCCAATTCCTTCTCCAGATCCTGAGGGTGGTACCCCCCCTCTACCAATCGTCACCTTCGTTTGTTGAGGGACCATATTATATAACTCCTCCACATCCGCTTGCAGCATTCGAACACAGCCATGCGACTCATCCTTGCCTATACTTGCCGACTTATTCGTCCCATGTATGGCATAAAGCGTATTCGACAAAGTCATCCCGCGGCTGCCAAACTCACCATAGGATCTGCCATTCGGGTTACGCACCTTTTCACTGATAACGAAGTCACCTGTAGGCGTCTTCTCTCCTCCCAAACCAACCGGATAACGCCTTAGAATAAATTCACCGCTTACAACAGCCAGTTGGTGCTGTTCGGTATCAATGATAATCCTGAGAGGCTCTACAAACGGCTCTGGAGAGTCTTTAGGCTGATCGTTACTAGCGGCAATTGCCTTCTCTTCTTTCGGCAGCGATGGCTGCTTCTCTTTCGTGCTCCCCGACTGATTCGGTTCCTGAGCAAGCACCGCCTTTGTAGACTCGGCCATTCTTTTCACAGCTTCTGGGAAGGCTGCTTTCATCTGCGATGTAAGACCTGGCAACAGATTATCAGGATAAGGCTTCGTCAATTCCTGTGCCTTTTTCGGTAATCCACCTGTTTTGGTTTGATAAGCCTGTATCGCACTTTGTAAAATAATTGCTTCTTCACGTTCATGCACCCAAGCAGCTATGACTGGTACCAACTTGGAGCTATCAGCAACTTGGCAGTTGCAAATTTGTGCCTGATAGTACTTCAGTACGGCCTCATTTCCACTTGCTCCAGTATGCTCCACACTAAGAAGCGGATGAACCGAGCGATACCAATCCTTCCATTGCCCCTCCTTACTTGGAGGAGCATCCATAATAACGGATTCACCTTTTCCTCTTACAGGAGGCTGTAAAATCTGTTGTAACTTCTTCCCCCAGTCTCCATCGGAGAAATACAGCTTTACGCCAGTAGTGTCGATTGGAATGCTTGTGATTACTGCTGTCTCTTCGACCACTGGTTGCTCTGCCACCACACTCTCCATCACTTCGGATTTCGCTAGATCCATTCCCGCGGGAATAGCCAGAAAAACAAACATGACAAGGTATGGCAGCCATTTCCGCCTACCTCGCGATTTGGTTTGACGTACTACAGGCACAACCTCTTTGTTTAAAATAGACGCCGCAAAGCTGGTTGGCATAGGCCCATCCAAACCTATTTTTTGCTGCTCGAACGCCTCATATATTTCACCAGCCTGTGCAAAGCAATACGCCGCCTTACCCACTTTGCCCTGCGCTGTGTATTCTCTGCCTAACAAATACCATGCCATTTTATGATCAGGATGCTCTTTGACATATTTCTTGAGATACTGAGGATCTTCGATCGGATTATGTTGGAAGAATCGCTCCAATTGATCGTTTCGATTATTCGACTTCAAGGTTTCATGCCCCCAATCCGCTTCGCACTACTCTCCGTTTTTATCGGCAATTGAGGCGCAAAGCTGAAGTCAAACGAGAAAAAGACTTGGACAAGGAGTTCTCCTTGCCAAGCCTTTTCTATTTACAGCCTATTTCAAATAGGATTTCACACGTAAAATTGCCGTTTGATGCGAAGCATCCCACTGTACATCTAAACCGATCTGTTCAGCAAAGAAGCGAATAGGTACATAGGTGCGATCTTGCTTCACACAGGGTGCTACATCCGTTTTTAACTTACGATCTGGGGTGCCAGCTTGCTTACGAACGATACCTGTTTCACCAATGGTTAACTCCACTGTCAGATCACCTTTGGAGAGCTGTACAACTGATTTACCAGCCCGCTCGACATAGGTCACGTTATAGCCAAATGTTTCACTGATTGCACGAACAGGCACCATTGTGCGTCCATCTTGAATTTCAGGCTGTGCATCAAAGGAAATTAGTTTATTGCCGCTAACCACCTTCACTACGCCATCATTCGAAACATTCGCAGGCAAATGATATGGCGTTATTTTACGAATTTTGTTATTGGAAGCATCCGCTACAACGAGGTACCCTTGCGTTGTAGCAATTACATCCGAAGGATTATAGAACTCAGCGGATTGCTCAACGCCATCTGCTTCCCCCGTTTGAAGCGTTCCTGTGAGCGTCGTTACTTGACCATTCAACAAATAGCGAACAGAGTGATTCAAACTATCCGCGATAAGCAGACCGCCATCTGTGGTCACAGCCAGTCCCTTAGGGAAGTCAAACTTCGCCTTCAACGCTTGGCCATCTGCAAAATCACCTTCTGCATATAACTCATTTTTCGCATAAATCGACGAAGTACTGACAGATGGGGTTGATCCCGCAATCGTCGATACAAGACCTGTTGCAAAGTCCATATAACGGATACGTTGATTTCCCGTGTCACTTACATAAAGATTCCCTTTGCCATCTAAAGCGAGCCCTGATGGCTCATTGAACAACGCTGTAGAAAGGCTGCCGTCGTGATACTCTCCTGCGAATGAAGCTTCACCCGGCCGAACTTGAATTGCGCGAGTAACTGGAGCCGTCAATGTTGTTACTTGTCCATTAACAGCAACTTTACGGATTACATGATTAAGAGAATCTGCGACATACACCGTACCGTCTGCTGTAACCGCAATATCACTTGGGTGATTGAAGCTAGCTTCTGCACCTTTTCCGTCTTTGTTTCCAGCTACGCCATTGCCGGCTATCGTCGAGACATTCCCATTCACGTCTATCTTACGAATCGCATGATTGCCCGCATCTGCTACATAGACATCCCCTTGGGCATCCACGGCAAGCCCCGTCGGCTCATTAAAAAACGATTCTGATGCTTTCCCATCTAGGAGTCCACCTGTCGGGAAACCTTGGCTATTCTTCAATATGGCGATTTCAGGCCCTGCAAATATAGTCACTTGACCATCCTTCACTTTACGAATCACATGATTCCGTGTATCCGCAATTAGAAGACTTCCATCGGCAAGCTGCAGTACACTTCCAGGTGCTCGAAAGGCCGCTTGTAAAGCATCCCCGTCTCGATCTTCAAAATCGCCGATACCCGCCAAGGTCGACACATCAGATAGAATCTGACCGGTGCTGGATTTCAACGCCTCAGCATCTAAACCAGCAGCCCAAGTCGATGAGCCGCCTAGTAAGGTAGCAACAATTATACTTGAAACAAATATTTGTCGTAAGGGTTTCATTGGTTTCTCCTTTTTTTCTAGTTAACTTTACACTTCTGGATATTCTGGATTTTCTGTATACACAGGTCCCTCAACATCCACTGCCTCAATATCATCTGGGTTGATAATAATTTTCTCGACGGTTTGACCATTCTTCCTAACGATCACAATTTTACCAACACGGATTTGATCCACTCCAGAGGTTACCATCGGAATGCTAACTAGCTTTGTTGTCTCAGCAACTGCGATGTTTGGTGCAGTACCAAAATTAGTTACAGCATAAACGAGTTCATTATCACCTTCACTTCCATCCCCTAGCTCATACGCCTTAATATAATCTGCACTCGATCCACCTTCTGTTGTTGTGTGGAAAATATTTTTATTTTTTAAAAGTGATGGAGGATAGGCAATATAATGTGTTTGAGAACCATATAGTAAATGAACCTCTACTGCATAAATATCTTTTATTCCTGCTGTAAAGTTATTAAAATTGATATTTAGATAATAAGGAGCTGAATCAGCACCTCCCGGTGGATTCACCGTTTGTGGTGTGAGTAGATCTTCAATATTAATCAAATCTGTAGTCAAAGTAACTGTAGGCGTTAGAACCACCGGATCTGGATCTGGATCTGGGCTTGGACCTGGTCCTGGTCCTGGTCCTGGGCCTGGTTCCGTACTAGGCTTGTCTTTATTTCCAGTAGACGAGTTTGCCTTCGGCTTCGCATCTTCTTCAAATTTCTTCTTCTCTTGCTCAGTTAAAGTTTCCTTCAACTTCGCTTCCGCCTCAGCCTTCGCCTTCGCTTCAGCAGCTTTCTGTGCTTCCTCAAGCTTTTTCTTTTCTTCTTCTAGCTTTTTCAAGGCAGCAGCCAGCTTTTGCTTAGCATCTTCTACTTTTTTATCGTTTTCAAGCTTTGCTTTTAACTTCGCTTCTTCAAGTTTTCGCAACTCTTCTTGTTTCTTTTTCTCTAACTCCGGATCAACACCTGCCGTTTTATCAAGCGGTTTGACTTTAGATAAATCCAGCTTTTTTTCCTCTTGCGTGATCTTTTTGTTCGTTTCCTCAATAATTTTGTTTAGTTCCTTCTGATCTAATTTATTCTCAGCTAATGCTTCTTTAGCAATATTACCGATCAAATTCGCTAGATTTTGCTTGACTTTATCTAAATCAGATAGATTTTTGATACTTAAGGAAGTTTGATCATCAACAATAAGGCCCTCTTCAATTTCCTTTTTCTTTTTAGCAATAAACGCTTCGTTTTCCTTATCGATCTCATCTTTGTTCAGTAGTAATTCTTTAATAATTTCAGGAGAAGCTTGTTTGATAAATTCTTCTAGATCAAGGAACTCTACTTTCAAATCCAAGTCCGTTGTTTCATCACGATTATCTAACGTAATTTCTTGCGTCGGGTTTAAGTAGGTAATCGTCGTGGTTTGCGTCTCATCCGAATTGGACGTTACTGTAGATGCGGATACCCTCCCAGAACCTACAGCCATTTTGGTTTTACCAGTAACTGGGTCAACCGAGACGAAGAACTGTGTGCCGCGTACGCCCATGACTGCAGTTGGCGTTTCAACCTCAAATTCATCATCCGCGCCGGCCAACGATTTCACTTTGACCCACATCGAACCTGCCCAAACCTTAAGCTTGGATTTCTTATTTCCATCTGAAGAGTTGAGATCTGATACATTGATCTCCGCATTGTCGCCTAATGTGACATCCGCATCGCCGCTCGCTAAGTTCAGAGTTACTGAGGAGCTTTCCCCCGTATAAATGGTATCCCCCTGATTTAAACTCATTTTCTCGTAAGCATCGTAGGTCTTGGAGCCGCCGCCTTTTTTAATTGTAACGTCCCCTGATAATGCCGAAATAAGGGCAACGCGGACCGTTTTCGCATAGACCGGCTTAACTAACAACACAGATACTAAACTAAACACCAAGCTAAAGCTTAACAATACTGAAATAAATGATTTCTTTGTCATTTCCACTCTGCACGCCTCCCAACAACTCTATTTTATATGCCCGATGACTTCATACACAGCAACCGGTTTTTCTTTCCCTTTTACTTTGATCTCACCAATAGATTCAATCTCAAATAGTCCTTTGACACGCTCATACGTCTGTTCACTAATCAAAATCTGTCCAGGTTTGGCATTAGATTCAAGTCGCGCTGACAAGTTAACGGTATCGCCAATCGCCGTGTAATCCAGCCTTAGATCTTCAGATCCAATATTACCTACAACCGCAGGTCCACTATTAATCCCCAGTCCAAATTTCACACCGATACCAAAATTCTTAATCAACTTCTGCTCGAGAAGATCTGCTTGAGATTTCATCTCGATCGCAGCGCGTACGGCCATTTCTGGGTGATTATCATATTCAATAGGTGCGCCGAACATCGCCATAACGCCATCACCAATGAATTTATCCAATGTTCCATTGAACTTGAAGATTGCTTTTGTACACACATCCAGATACTCATTAAGTACCTGAATAACTTGTTCTGGCTCTAGTCGTTCCGACATTGGGGTAAACCCGCGAATATCAACGAATATCAATGAAATGTCTTTACGGCTTCCGCCAAGTTTGACATCTTCACCTGACTGAAGCAGCTCATCCACAACGGTTTTGGAAACGAATCTACCGAAAATACCAGTAACCCGATTCCGTTCTTTTCGTTCTTCTAAGTAATGGCTAACTAATGACCATACATAGATGGTAACTAGTGCAAATTGTGGATATACAAGCGGTAGGAACAAGGAACCAATGGTATAAAAACCTAACCATACCATGCCATAGATTACGAACATGCCTAGAAAAATGAATAAAGCAGTCTTCCCATTGAACTTTTCAAACAAGATAATAGCAAGCAATGAAATAAGTAGAATAATAGCGATCCCAGCCGAGCTCGAAGCATCCTTGTAAAAAACACTCTCTAACAGGGTTTGAATCATATTGGCATGAATTTCAATCCCAAACATCTTGACTGAGGAAATCGGTGTCGGGTATTCATCCTGCATGGCCGTTTCGAAGGGACCCACTAGCACGATACTACCTTCAAGCGGCAACGGCTTGGTGCTATTCAGAACATCAACGAAAGACAGCATTTCATAACCAGTTGCCGCATCTACCTTTTGTCTTGGCTCCGTGAAGAACTCTGTTGTCACTTGGTTTCTTTCGTTGATTGGCAATTTCTCATTACCACGCAACCACTCGCCAGTTTCAGCATCACGCTTTACCTTCTCATGATCATCCAAAACTAAATTCGCAAGAGCAACACTGAATGCCGGTATGTAGGTACCTTTCTCATCTGGCAAACCGACTGGCAACTTGCGGGCTTTGCCATCCTCATCAACAAACACATTGATATGGGCCATCTGTTCTCTTTTGGTCGTTAGGGTCAAGGAAGGGTAATCAACTTTCTCAGGAACTAATTCTCCTGCTGACTTTTGTTTGGAGGGGTAATTGATTTGTATAGGCAATATAATATTGGAGTACTTCGCTAACACATCAGCTAATGCTTTATCGTCAGCAGGGTTCTTCGAAGGCTCTGCGAGCACAACGTCAATCCCAATTGCTGCTACACCAGATTGTTCCAACTTCTCTATGACTTGCGCGTATGTACTTCGATCCCATGGAAACTTGCCGATGGCAGAAAGTGATTTATCATCGATTTTAACAATCTTGATTCGATCATCTGGCTGACGCTCATCAACCAATTTTGCGCCACGCAAGTTATCTTGTAGAGGGCTCTCCACAAAATAAAATAAACCGTTCGATTGCGCCGTGTAGAAATATGTCGATAACAAAGTTATTAAGAGTCCTACGACTAAAGTCTTAATCCATTTCTTCCTACCCATATAGTCCTCCCCGATTTTACTAGATTCATTGTAAGATGCTATGTAAGAATTGGCAATAAATTGTTACAAAATTCACAGTTTTTCATCAAAAAAAGAGCCCGTTCCTTTTCAGGAAACGAGCTCTTTCGACATTTCGTGATTTTTTCACAAAATGATTCTTTAATTATGATTAGCTAAAAGGTGAATCCGCAACTTTAATGGAGTCAGTCGGGCAGCCATCTTGAGCATCTTGTAGATCATCAAATAGATCTTCAGGAATTTCAGTAACCCCTTTGTTTCCATCTCCATCAAAAATCACTTCTGCCAAACCTTCATCATCGTAATCATAGATATCTGGAGCTGTAGCTCCGCAAGCGCCGCAAGCGATGCAAGTATCTTTATCAACAAATGTATACTTAGCCATGTTTTCTACTCCTCCTCAAATTATCCTCATTGTAAAATATAATATAAATACGGACAAAGTTCAAACCTTAAAATTGACAATCTCCAAAATACTGCTCAATAAAGTCTGCAATTCCATGGATATCATTCAAATTGTAGCGTGGATAAGCAAAGTCATCTTCTAAAATAACTAAATCAGTAGCTACCGCAATCGGACTTGGCACCAACCCTTTAATCATCTCTCTTTGTTCCATTGTACGATAAACGGCAATCTTTGGATGCTTTTCCCTCTTGAAGCCCTCAATAAAAATATAGTCAAGATGGGCATACGCTAGTAAAAGCTCTTCCAGGCTCGGTGATTCCTTCTTCTCATAAACGTGTATGGCATCAGGTGAAAGTGTAACCACAACATCAGCGCCAGACTCAGCGAACATTGTTGAGTCGGCTCCTTTCTCTTCTTTATAATGCCCATGCGCATCATGTTTCATTACCGCAATCCGATGACCGCGATGTTTCATTTCAATAATAAGCTTAGCAACCAATGTTGTTTTCCCACTATTCGAATATCCAGCGAAGCCCAAGCAATGAGCCATATTTCCTCACTCTCCCTCATCCCTATGAAGAGGATTATTTCGCAAATGATCCATCTGCAAGGACGTTCCTCTTACTTTGTGATTTCGAATTAAGGAAGATGGATCATCACTCATCATCCCCGCAGTAAGAATCACACCTTCTCCGAATTTATCACGTAATCCATCCATGACTCTATTCAGGTTCTCCCTGCGCGGCTGCTTCTCGTAATCAAATAAATCGAGCTGCACATAGGATTCTTCCTTGGCGATCAAATTCTGCAACGTAATTCCTAAGAGTCGAACCGGATTTCCGTCCTCCCATTGATGATCGTATAGCTGGCAGGAGGTCCGATATATATCATCCATATGCTCAGTTGGCGTTGGCAAGGTAAGCGATCTGGTAATCGTCCTCATCTCCGGATCGCGGATCGTAATTTGAATCGTTGCAGTCAAAAGCTCTTGCTTACGCAGCCTTCTTGCTACCTGATCCGCTAGATTCAGAAGGACACGATGGATTTCGACGCGATCCGTATAATCACGCGGCAATGTCGTCGTATGTCCGATCGACTTACTCTGCTCTTGTTCTGGATTCACCACAGAGGGGTCAATCCCATTAGCAGCGCGCTTCAAGTGTGCGCCCATCACGCCGAAGCGCTTGCTTAACAGCGTGTCGTCCCCCACTGCCAACTGTCCTAACGTATGGATACCAAGCCTAGAAAGCTTCTCCGCTGTTTTTTTACCAATACCATATAAATAATTACAAGGCTTGTCCCAAAATACAGACGGCACATCACGCAGCCGCAAAACCGTAATCCCATTCGGTTTCTTCATATCTGAACCCATCTTAGCCAACAGCTTATTGGGCGCAACTCCAATGGAGCATGGCAATTGCAACTCTTGCATAATTCTTTTTTGAATACTATTTGCAATTTCAAGCGGTGTTCCAAACTGTTTAGATCCTGTGATATCTACAAAACATTCATCGATAGACATAGATTCTACCATCGGTGAATATCCATAGACTATCTGCATGAACCTCCTGGAGAAATTACGATAGAGATCGAAGTCAGGTCTGATTAAGATGAGTTCCGGACATATTTTTAAAGCTTGCCTAACTTGCATGCCTGTCTTGATTCCTAATGCGCGCGCTGCATATGATGAAGTAACGACGATCCCCTTACGCAGCTCCACACTCCCTGCAACAGCAAGAGGCTTTCCCTTATATAAGTCAGGCTCTACCGCTTCATGAACAGAACAGTAGAAAGCATTCATATCAATATGTAAAATGACTCTGCCTTGCTTGGGATAATGATGCTCTACGGACACCATATGCTTTCCCTCCCAGTGTTAGTGAATCAAATTTCAGAGCCTTCTACTCGAGTGAAACATAACCAACTTCAGATGTCAAAAAAATAATCATTCAAGCTAACGCAATTTTATAATATGATGTCTTTAGCAGTACATTTATGTTATAATCGTAAATTATACATTAGCGCTTTAAAGCAAGCGAAACTACCACATCACTTACACCGAAGTCACTTTGCTAGCTTTTGAAGGAGGAACCCATGCCAACATCAGTCAAAATCTTCGATACCACCCTGCGAGACGGAACTCAAGGAGAAGGTATCTCCCTATCCGTCGAGGATAAAATCAAAATCGCCCGTAAGCTCGATGAGCTCGGGGTTCATTATATTGAAGGCGGATGGCCGGGCAGCAACAGCAAAGACATTGAATTCTTTGAGCGGGCTCGCACGATGACTTTCACGAATGCCAAAATTACCGCTTTCGGAAGCACAAGACGGAAAGATTCAATTGCCGCGGACGACATTAACCTTAATAGACTTGTAGAATCAGGCGCTCCAGTCGCTACGATTTTCGGTAAGTCATGGGACTTTCATGTAACTACGGCCATTCAAACGACACTTGAAGAAAATTTGAATATGATTTATGACTCCGTTCTCTTTCTGAAAAGCAGCGGGATGGAAGTCATTTATGATGCTGAGCATTTCTTCGATGGTTACAAAAATAATCCCGACTATGCGCTGCAAACAATCAAAAAGGCGCAAGATGCTGGAGCTGATTGGATTACGCTTTGTGATACGAATGGCGGATCTTTACCTAATGAGATCACAGCGATCGTAACGACAGTTACGCAGCATGTCTCTACACCGGTAGGTATTCACGCCCATAACGATTGTGAATTAGGCGTAGCTAACTCGCTCGCTGCCGTACAAGCTGGTGCTAGACAAGTCCAAGGGACGATTAACGGCTACGGTGAACGCTGTGGAAATGCTAACCTAAGCTCGATTATCCCTAATTTACAATTGAAGCTTAACTATGATGTGATCTCCACAGATCAATTGAAATCACTCACATCCGTTTCGAGATATATTAGCGAAATTGCCAACATGCATATGCCAGTTAACCAACCTTATGTTGGGAATGCTGCATTTGCTCACAAAGGCGGCATTCATGTCTCAGCTATCCTTAAGGATGCAAGCACGTATGAGCATACGAAGCCTGAGCTCGTAGGAAACAAACAACGCGTGCTTGTTTCCGAGCTTGCAGGTCAAAGCAACGTACTTGTCAAAGCACAAGAACTTAACTTAGATTTCAATAAAGAACACCAGAAGACCAAAGAAGTGATTGAGAAGATTAAGGATATGGAGCATCAGGGATATCAATTCGAAGGTGCTGATGCCACGCTTGAACTTCTATTACGTGAGGCGTTCGAAGGTCTTGAAGAAATTTTCACCTTAGAATCCTTCAAAATGCTCGTAGAGAAAACGGCTAATCACGCAGTTGTTTCCGAAGCAATCGTCAAAGTGAAAGTACATGGCGAAACGATCTATACCGCGGCCGAAGGCAATGGTCCCGTCAACGCGCTTGATAACGCCTTACGGAAAGCACTGATTCAATACTATCCGGATATTAAGAATGTTCATCTTTCTGACTATAAGGTACGTGTATTGGACGAAAAGGATGCAACAGCCGGTAAGGTTCGTGTCTTGATGGAGTCCACAGACTTTAATACCACGTGGAACACACTCGGTGTATCCAGTAATATTATCGAAGCAAGCTGGTATGCTCTCGTAGACAGCTTACGTTATGCCCTCATTAGTCGGAAACGAGTAGAGCCCGCAAACAAAGAGCAACAAGAACGATTAGGATTAGTAAATCATTAAACGTATACAAAAAGCTGCAAGAGCATGATTGCTCTCTTGCAGCTTTTTTAATCGTAGTTTCTTATTCTTCTTTCAAAAGACTCGCCATCTTCTTGTCGAGCTCCTTCGGAGAAAGCACATGAATGATTTCCCGAATCACGCCATTTTTATCAATAAGAAAGCTTGTCGGAATAGCAATAACGTTATAGGTATCCGCATTCGTCCCTTGTTTATCGAGCAGCACCGGGAAAGGATACTGATAAGTGTCTACGAATTTTTTTATATTGTCCATTTTATCCCCAGGCGTCACATTCACCGCATAAAGATCGAATTTCCCCTCATATTTCTTATACAAATTCACCAGATCAGGTGCTTCTTCTTCACAAGGACCGCACCAGGATGCCCAAAAATTCACAAACATCGGCTTTTCACGCGGCCCGCCGACGGAATAATCCTTCCCATCTAAGCCTTGCAATGTAAAAGAAGGAGCTAAGAAATTAACCTTTGCCGCTTGCTCGCTTGGCATGAGGGTTTGTTTGTTTTCATTCTGCACATTTTGATAAACCGCAAAGCCCGCCAATAATAAGACGAAAGCGATTGCGATGAGATTCTTCTTCACAGTATCAACCTCCACTCCCTCTATATTATCTCCAATTCAACGAAAATTCCAACATAACAAACGATAAGTATGCTTTCATCCAATTAGGGAAAAGTAATCCTACTCTTTGCGATGAAAGGAAATGTTCTCATGAAGCAAGCTGCCATTAATCATAAAGGTAAAGTACCAGTTGATAAAATGAATTTTTATGAACATGAAGAAACGTCAGAGAAAAAAAAGACAGACGCCAGCGAAAAAGGAAGCGTTTGGCAATATCTCGCACTTGCATCCATCCCTTTGGTGCTTGTTCTTGGTAATTCCATGCTTGTCCCTATCCTGCCTGATTTGCAAGAGAAAATGAGCATATCCCGTTTCCAAAGTTCACTCATCATTACCCTATTTTCGCTTACTGCAGGCATCATCATCCCGGTATCCGGTTACTTATCTGATCGCTTCACACGCAAGACTGTCATTATCCCTTCACTCATTGTATACGGTTCTGCAGGGATTCTTGCAGGGCTTGGCGCCGTCTGGAACTCGTACCCTACACTTATCACTGCCCGTGCTATTCAAGGCCTCGGAGCGGCAGGTACAGCCCCTATTGCCATGGCCCTAGTAGGAGATATCTACAAAGGTCCCAAAGCCAGCAAAGCTCTCGGCCTCATCGAAGCCTCCAACGGAATCGGTAAGGTTGTTAGCCCTATTTTAGGTTCTCTACTTGCTTTAATGATTTGGTTCGCGCCTTTTTTTGCTTTTCCACTTTTTTGCTTGCTTGCTCTACTTGCCGTTATTTTTATGATCAAAGAACCTGCCAAAGAGAATGAAGCCGAACCCCTTAGACAATATTTGAAACAAATCAAAACCATCCTGAGGAGCAAAGGCCACTGGCTGCTGCCCGCTTTTGTCGCTGGCTCGATCACGCTATTTATCTTATTCGGAGTACTCTTCTACCTCTCGCAAATTTTGGAAGAGAAGCCCTACTACATCGAAGGCGTTCGCAAAGGACTTATCCTCGCCATCCCTTTGCTCTGCCTCGTGATTACCTCATATACCACGGGGGCTAAAATAAAACAAAATGGCAAGCTCATGCGATGGCTCATGAATATCGGTCTCATCATCATGGTCGTATCTCTCGCATTGGCTACGTTCCTTAATGGGAACCTGTATGTCTTCATCGGCTTATTATCACTCAGCGGGATTGGGACAGGACTCCTCCTCCCATGCCTAAACACGCTCATAACCGGGTCGGTCGAGCGAGAGCAGCGCGGTATGATTACTTCGCTATATAATAGCTTACGCTTTATTGGCGTCGCCTTTGGCCCGCCCCTATTCGGTTGGCTTATGAGCATCTCACATAAGACACTCTTCATCACAGTCGCCTCATTAGCCATTCTCATGCTCGCCCTCGTATATTTCTTTATTAAGCCGAAGGCAGAATTGAAAGAACAAACATGATATACTAACCTCATTCGATGCAAGGTGAGGGTGAGAGCATTGGTGAGCATACATTTAACTAAAAAGTTATATGATGAAATTGTAACGCACAGCATCCGTTCTCTCCCCAACGAAGCATGTGGCATCCTGCTAGGAGAAGCCACTTCCTTGCAGACAGATGAACTTCATGTACACACGTTTATACTTCTACGTAATCACGCCAAACATCCAACACGGCAATTTGTCATCAATCCCATTGACATACTTCCGTATCTAAATGATCTCAGTCGTCCTATTGTAGGCCTATTTCATTCGCACCCTACAGCGCCCCCTATCCCTTCAGCTGAGGATCTCCATACGCACTGGCATATGATTCCAACTTACTGGATCTTATCCTTACAACGCGCAGGAAATCCCGATCTCCAGGTTTATCGCCTAAAAAAAACCACCACTACCGCATATCACAAACTTTCGTTTGTCATCGGTCAATGATGGCTTAATAAAGCATATAAATCACCTAGTGTATCCACATCTCTAGCTCTTATTTCTTCCATGAATCGGGACCAAAGCTGTGCGGTCATGAGAGCATCCTCAAGCGCATGGTGACGCACGGTAACAGGAATGTCATAAGCATGAAGAAGGGAGTCCAAGCTTAAGTTTTTCCGTTTGGGCATGAGCCATTTCACAATCATCATAATATCTAGAACACGATGAGATAAGCTAACCTTTGACGTACGCCACAAGGCCGAGTTCAAAAAGTTTTTATCATGGCCAATCGCATGTGCGACTAGGATTTTCTGCTGAACGAATTCCAAGAAATCACTTAATACACCAATCAAATCAGGCGCATCACACGCCATTTCATTCGTAATTCCGGTTAGCTTCACAATCTCATCTGGTATCTTACGCTTTGGATTCACCATTTTATAAAAGGTATCTTGCGTCTGCACCTCACCGCCAATAACAGAGACAGCGCCGAACGAAATAATTTCATCACCGTTATAGGGAGAGAAGCCTGTCGTCTCAAGATCAAACACCACGATTTCCATCGAATGCAGGGGGATTTCAAACAAAGAATCTTTCCGTTGCTCTTTCAACATCGACCGAATAAAAGCCATTTGCTGCGCACTTTGTGCATCAAACATCGAGGTTAGGGCCGGCGTTAATCCACCCATCTTATACAAATGCCACATACGACCTGCTGGACGCATATCTTTCACTTCAGTCACCACTCCCTACAAATGAAACGTGATTTCCGATTCCGATTATCTAACCTTTTTCTCTCTCTATGTGTGATCCAATGGATTTACTGACATATTTCTGCAATTCAATACCCGTCCGTAGACATCGCTTTAATTGCACACGTGTTTCCTTGTTTAGCTGAGCCCTCGTAAGTTTACCTCTTGTCGTATATTTCTCTTCATCTAACTGAAAAGGAGTCATACCCCTAAGCTGTAGTGCGATAGAAAAAGCGATTTCCCAATCATTTGCCAGCTGCTCTGAAACGACCGCGTTGGTCTTTAGCTGCTTAATTCGTTCTAATGTAGAAGTGGCTAGAATCCCTGCTTGAATAGCAAGCAGCCTAATCCCGTTTACAATCGGAATATAAGCACCATATTTGATATCAAACCCACCCGCATCTTCGCCATATCTCTCTGTAATTAAATGACTAAATACACCTAACGAAATTTTGTGATGCAACGTATTCGATAGCAAATATTTCAAGATACCTGGATGCTCCTGGACATAAGTTAGAAATGCTTCTTTCAGTTGCTTTACCAATGCCTCGGAACCATAAATACAACGCAAATCCGCCAAAATGAGCAAATAACGTACATTTTCCCAATCCGGTTCCTTAAACCAACCATTCATCATCTCCGTGTATCCATGCAGCGACTTTCGCCATTGCGGATTGCTCGAAATGACATTCCCTTCACAGGGAGGGTAACCTAATATATCCAAACCGCGAAGAATATACGAGGTAAGCTTATCAAAATAGGCATCTATTTCCTCTTGCGTTTGTGTTTCGCTATCCTCATAAATAAGTGCATTGTCCTGATCACTCCAGAGTGTTTGTTCCCCCCTACCACCACTGCCTAACAGAATAAAAGCGTAGGCGACAGGCGGCTTCCCATAACCTTCATCCTCAAGTAACTGCTCAGCTAGCTGGGCGGTTCTCTGAATCAACGCATCATGCACTTGGTTGATTTGCTGCCCTATTTCAGAAGTATTGGAAAAAAGGAGATGCTCCCGAAACATCTCATGCACCTGATCTCTGGTGATTCGCATTTCTTCGAATTGCTCCGATTGATAAATGCGTTCCAGGATCCGTTCCATTGAGAGATGGTTCATGTTGCATCCCCTTTGCTCTAGTAGAAAGTATATGTGTAGTTAAACGGACACGCCGTTTTGAGCTGCTTTTTTCATTTGCTCAGGATATCCGTATGAACCATGCTCAGACAGATCCAGACCAATGATCTCTTCTTCTTCTGTAACACGAAGACCAATTGTAGCTTTAAGAATGCCTAGGATAATGAAGGAAAGAACAAGTACGAATGCAAGAGCTCCAGCAAGACCTAGCGCTTGAACACCTAGTTGGTGGAAGCCACCGCCGTAGAATAAACCCGCACCACCGACACCTACTTTAGCTGAAAGCTCAGGCGTTGCGAATAAACCAGTGGAAAGTGTACCCCAGATACCAGCGATACCGTGAACGGAAAAAGCATAGATCGGATCGTCGATTCCAGCTTTTTCGAACCATTGTGCTGTGAAGAATGTTACGATACCCGCTACTGCACCAATAACGATTGCAGCCCAAGCGTCTACGAAAGCACATGCTGCAGTGATAGCAACAAGCGCAGCCAGAACACCATTCAACATGCTAGGAATATCCGCTTTACCAAAGTACATCCAAGAGATAATCAATGCAGCTACAGCACCTGCCGCAGCAGCCATATTCGTTGTCAATGCGATGTAACCGAAGAAACCATCGTTCATTGCGCTAAGCGTGCTACCTGGGTTGAAACCGAACCAACCGATCCAAAGGATGATAACACCGAGAACAGACAATACTTGGTTGTGACCTGGAATCAAGTTAGGCGTTTTATCTTTATTATATTTGCCAATACGCGGTTTAAGCAAGATCGTTGCAACTAATGCTGCAGTCGCACCTTGTAAGTGAACAACCGTCGAACCTGCGAAATCTTGCATACCCAATTTGCTCAACCAGCCGCCGCCCCAAACCCAGTGCGCTACGATTGGATAAATAACTACTGTAAACAAAATTCCGAAGATGAAGTAAACTGGAAGTTTCGCTCTTTCTGCGAATCCACCCCAAGCGATTGCAAGGGAGACACCAGCGAAAGCTAATTGGAACAAGAATTTAATGCCGATTGGAACATCCGAGAAGGAGAGAGATCCGAATGCCGCAGCAGCTTGATCTTCTAAACCTGTTACGAAGAACCCTGTTTCTCCGAAGAATGCATTTCCATCACCGAAGGCGAAACCAAAACCTACAGCCCAGAATGCAATGGCACATAATCCGAAAGTTAAAATCGTTTTACCGGCTACGTGACCGGCATTTTTCATTCTAGTTGACCCCGCTTCTAGAAGTGCAAAACCAGCTTGCATGAAAATGACTAAGATTGCTGCTAACATAACCCACACTGCATCAATTGCACTCTGTAATTGTGGTACCGTTGCCTCATCCGCTGCAAATGCGAGTGTAGGGAACAATAATGACATAAGACCGAAAGCTAACAACAACTTCTTAACCATACGACCACTTCCTTTAATGTTAGATTAAGTAACATGTAATGAAACTCTTAATGTCATTATATACAGGTTAATTGGGTTTGACAATAGGAATTTCATCAAAAAAATGAAAAAAGCGAAAAATAACCTAACATGAAACAAGCATAATTCGTGTTTAGCTACATAAGAGATCTTAATTCACACGATTTACATCATTTTCCGATGTCAGCTTTTCGAAGTATCACGTTTGACTGTACGGTTTGCAATCAGTTATCATGATTATATAGAAGAAAGAAATTCAAACCATTGGAGTAGAGGTGAATTTAGCATGGGGAATGAGAAGCTTTACAAAATCGGAGAGCTCGCTAAGCTTGCTGATGTCAGCCCTCGTACCATTGATTACTACACCAAGCTGAGCTTAATTGAACCAGAGAAAAGATCGGAAACAAACTACCGACTTTACAGCGATGAAACCTTGCATCGACTAAAGCGTATTGAATCAATGAAGAGCGAGAAATATACCTTAGAGGAAATCAAAATAAATTTACAACAATGGAGTAAAGTGTCCTCCGACGATACAGTGACAGATAAGCTCACATCCCTTCAACTTCATCTTGAACAGTTAATGAAGGAAGCCAAGGAGCTGAGCCCGCTCGTTCAGCAATTAAAGCCTAAACAGCTGAAAAAGCTGTATCACATCCTAACACAACCGACCGCAGCATGCATTGAAGCACTTATTGTTCTTCTAGGTAAAAATCCGTTCTCATAATTGAATTACGGAGGAGTGCCCTATGTTTCATTATCCGATGGATATTCTAATTATCATTGCGTTCGCCCTTTCCATGTGGGCTTCATTCCGAGTGCGCGGGACTTTCAAGAAGTGGTCTAGCGTACCGGTGTACTCTCATATGACAGGTGCCGAAGCAGCAAGAAGGATGTTAGATGCCAACGGTCTTTATGAGGTGCCTGTCGAAGCAGTACCAGGCACGTTGACAGACCACTACGATCCAATGGCACGTACAGTGCGCTTATCGGAGCCCGTCTACTTCCAAAGCTCCATCTCAGCCGTGTCTGTTGCCTGTCATGAAGTCGGTCATGCTATCCAACATCAAGTTCACTATCCAATGCTTGTTGCTAGACACAAAATGTTCCCTGTTGTTAATTTCACTTCCGGCGTGGCTCCAATCCTGATCCTAGCGGGTTTCATTTTTCAAAGTATCCCTTGGCTACTTGAAATCGGCATTATTTTCTTTGCCGTAGCCGTAGCTTTTCAATTAGTTACGTTACCCGTTGAATTTAACGCAAGTACCAGAGCTCGCAATGAAATGGTGGCACATGGCTTCATCTCAAATGAAGAAGAACGTGGTGTGGCTAAAGTTTTGAATGCTGCCGCGTTAACCTATGTTGCTGCTGCGTTGATCTCAGTGCTTGAGCTTCTGAAATACATCATGATTTTCAATGGCCGTAATAACAACGATTAACAATAAAAGCTCTCCCATTTCAAGTTGCTTAGGCACTTGTTGGGAGAGCTTTTACTACCACAATAGAGAGTATAAGTTTTCGGTAACCGAAAACATCTTTCTATTTGGCGATAAAACCCACCTCTAAACGCGGTCGCTCATCTTCGAGTGGCATCGATAGAGGTTTTCTCATTTGAAATATTCATTTAGGAATCGTCGAAACACTTCAGCCACCAGTGGCAGCTTCACACCCTTGCGACAAATTAACCCAACCGTCCTTGTAACCTGAGGATCCGTAACACGAATCTTGACCGGTTGCATTTGACCACCTTCCAATAAAGCCATTGACGGAAGCAAGCTGACTCCCATACCCGCGGCAACAAGACCTCGAATCGTGTCCGTCTCTTCACCCTCGAACTCAATTTTCGGCACGAAACCTGCCTTGTGACAAGCCTCCATCACGATTGTTCGAAGCGTGTACTCTTCACTAAACATAACAAAGGGCTCATTCTTTAACTGCTCGAGTCGAATCGATGTATAGTCTGCCAGAATATGATTGGAAGGAATAATGGCGAACAGCTCTTCCGTTAATAGAATCTCCCCCGTCACATGCTCATGTGATTCTGGAAAGGGTGAAATAAAGGCGAGGTCGATCTCCCCTCTCGAAACATCACGAATCAATGAGGTGTATGTACCTTGACGCAATCTAAACTTCACATTCGGATGATTTTTCTTAAAAGCTGCAACAACCGCAGGAAGTAAATTGATGACTAAGCTATGCGGGAATCCAATACGAATTTCGCCTGCTTCTGGATCGAGAAATTCGTGGATTTCACCCACCGCGCGCTCCAAGTCCGTTAGAATGCCTTCAACTCGGCTAAGAAATAAATGCCCAACAGAGGTTAAATGTAAATTCCGCCCCTTTTGCACAAATAAATCAACCCCCAGCTCTTCTTCGAGCAAATGGATTTGTCTACTTACCGCAGACTGTGCCACGTGCATCTCTTCCGCTGCTTGGGTCACATGTTGTTTCCTTGCTACTTTCACAAAATATTGCAATTGTCTTAATTCCACGTGAGTAAATCCCCCGACTTAACTACATGATGACGAAACGAAATCCGTTCTTTGACTCCGATTATAGCCCTACAGCAACCATTGGACAACTTATCAGCAAAAAGCTTATAATAAGTGAGTTGTTATTTAGCATGGATAATAAAGGAGGAAAACATTCAATGGCACAAGAACGTACTGGTGTAGCTACCCTGAAAAGCAATCCTATCACATTGGTAGGACCCGAAATCAAAGTGGGTGACAAAGCCCCTAATTTCACAGTAAACAAAGATCTAGTAACACAAGTTACACTTGCTGATTATGCAGGTAAAGTGAAATTGATCTCCGTAGTTCCTTCCTTGGATACAGGCGTTTGTGATGCACAAACGCGTCGTTTCAATGAAGAAGCAGCTAGCCTTGGTGAGAATGTTGCTGTTCTTACAATCTCTGTTGATCTTCCGTTCGCACAAGCTCGCTGGTGTGGCGCTGCAGGTATCGACAAAGTGATCACATTGTCTGATTACAAGACCAAATCCTTTGGTGAAGCTTATGGCGTATTGATCAAAGAACTTCAATTAGATATGCGTGCTATCTTCGTTATCGACGCTAATGACACGGTTCAATACGTTGAGTACCTTGGCGAAATGACAGCTCACCCGAACTACGAAGCAGCTGTAGAAGCTGTTAAAAAATTAGTTTAATCCACACAAATAAAACAGCAAGGAGGCCAAGCTTCCCTGCTGTTTTTGTTATCCATCGATTTTATATGAAGCAAGCTTACGGTCTAATTGTTTATAAATATCTAGAATTGTACGATAATTGGAACCAAGATCCCCCATGGACCCACGTGAAGCTGAATAAATATCAACAGCCGTTTTCACAGGATTGATGGCAAACAATGTCAATGTTACGTCTTGGGTTCTCCCAGTCACGGTTCTACGCTCAGCAAGGATTTCTCCCACATTCGGAACCTCGTGAAGTAGCTTGTACCCAGGCGTTTTCTTCAATACAGCCGTTACCTCTTCCCAAACCTGCTCTTTCGGCAGCTTAAAATATCTAGTTTTGAGTAAAGGATCTCTGGCTTTTTCCCCTGTCGTTTCATGACTACGTACTAATCCGATTAAAGTTCTCTTTAGCAAAAGCCCTTTCCCCCTTCAATGAAGTGCATGTAGACCACTTGCCATTTCAACACTATTCTCTATAATACCATTGATTAGCCTTTAGAAAAAGAGGTAAATGAAAAATCGGAGGACAGCTCCCCCGATTATAATGATCTTATACAATTTTATCCAAAAAATGTACTATACAGCAGATATGCGTTTAATCCCGCGATTAAAATGGCTACAAACCAACTCAAAATCGCCATCCACTTTGGAATAACCAGCTCACCCATCTTTTTACGATCCGATGTGAAAGTAACAAGCGGGATCACTGCAAAAGATAGCTGCAAGGATAAAATAACTTGGCTGAGAATAAGCAAATCCGTCGCTCCGCTTTCCCCATAAATACCAATCACGATAACCGCGGGAATGATCGCAATTAAACGTGTAATCAATCGACGCAGCCAAGGCGTCAATCGGATGTTCAGGAAGCCTTCCATGACGATCTGACCGGCAAGTGTTCCTGTTAGTGTCGAGTTCTGACCGGATGCTAAGAGCGCAACTGCAAATAATATACTCGCCGCTCCCGTGCCTAGCATTGGTCCGAGGAGATGATACGCATCTTGAATTTCCGCAACTTCTTTCCCAGCTGAATGAAAGGCCGCCGCTGATAGAATGAGAATCGCTGCGTTAACGAATAATGCGAGCATTAAGGCAACGGTTGAATCGATTGTCGAGAATTTAATCGCTTCGCGTTTCCCTTCGATCGTTGGTTCAATTTGACGCGTTTGAACAATGGATGAATGCAAATATAAATTATGCGGCATCACGGTTGCACCTAGAATACCAAGGGCAATATATAACATAGCTGGATTCGTTACAATTTCAGTTGTTGGAATAAAGCCTGCAGCTACCGCAGCGAATTCAGGTTGAGAGAAAATAAGCTCCATGATGAAACACACCATAATAAGTACGATTAAACTAATGACCATTGCTTCAATGTAACGGAAGCCCCGCTTCTGGAGCATAAGCACCAAGAGAACATCAAGCGATGTTAGAATGACGCCATAGATGAGCGGTAAACCAAAAAGTAATTGCAAGGCAATCGCGGCCCCAATAACCTCAGCTAAGTCACATGCAGCTATAGCAAGCTCGCATAAAAACCAAAGCGCATAAGAAACCGGCTTACTATAATGATCACGGCACGCCTGCGCTAAATCTCTACCCGTCACGATACCTAGACGACCGGATAAAGCCTGCAATAGAATGGCCATTAAATTAGAAATTAAGATAACTGAAAGCAGTGTATATCCGAATTGTGAACCACCTGCCAAATCCGTAGCCCAGTTTCCTGGATCCATATACCCAACAGCTACGAGATATCCAGGTCCCACGAAGGCTAGAAGCTTACGGAAAAAGCCTGCTTTTTTAGGTACTTTCATACTATGATGAACTTCAGGTAAACTCGGCATGGATGAATCTTTCCGCCATCCGTTCGGTTCCTGATCCGGTTGTTTCATTGCAACTTCCATTGTCTACCCCTTCTTTCACAAGACCAATAATGTTGTTCTAGGGAAACTTTTATATGTAGTATACTACATATGCCCATCTTATGCTACTGGTAAACATTTATGTTCCTATGAAATTGTTTTTCCCTGAGGCAATTTTTGAGACAAGTTTTCTCAGGCAACTCATTCTCACCAAAAATTCAATGCAAAAAAATCAGAGAAAAAGAAGGATATTTGATGCTATGGGCGAATACATTGATTAAGTTATCTTTGTATATTCAGTAAACAAACAAAGAATATCGAAGCAATGACCATACTTCATTATAAAAGGGTGATCCTCATGTCTTATTTTATGGGTTTGGATTTAGGCACATCTGCAATTAAATGCATTCTAGTCGATGAAGCCGGTACAGTTATTGGCTCACATTCCGTCCCATATCCGCTGCAACAACCGCATCCAGGTTGGGCCGAGCAGCATCCTGAAGATTGGTGGAACGCCACCATCGCGGGCATTCAAGGGCTCTTGGCCAGTACTAGCGTAGCTGGCGATGCCGTAGCAGGCGTTGGCTTCTCCGGCCAGATGCACGGCTCGGTCTTCCTTGATGAGGCGCAGCAGGTCATCCGGCCTGCGCTGCTCTGGTGCGACCAGCGCACCGCTGAGCAGTGCGCCTACATCGAGGCGACCGTCGGCGAAGCCGAGCTCGGCCGCCTCACGGGCAATAAGGCGCTGACCGGCTTCACCGCGCCCAAGCTCCTCTGGCTCCGGCAGCATGAGCCGGAGAACTACTCCCGCGTTCGGCATCTCCTGCTACCGAAGGATTACGTCAGGCTGCGCCTGACGGGGGCGTTCGGCATGGACATGGCCGACGCCAGCGGCACGCTGCTGCTCGATGTAGCCCATCGCAGTTGGTCCCAAACCGTCGCGGAGCGGTTAGAGATACCGCTCGAGTGGCTGCCGCCGCTCTATGAGTCTGGCGACATCGCCGGGCACCTGCTGCCTGAGGCAGCAGCGCTGACCGGCCTAGCCCCAGGCACGCCGATCGTTGTCGGTGGCGGCGATCAGGCCTGCGGCGCCGTTGGGGTTGGCGTCGTTCGCCAAGGCATCGCCTCGGTGGCGCTCGGCACTTCCGGCGTCGTCTTCGTCCACGACGACTCCTACCAGGTGGATGAAGCATACCGGCTTCATTCTTTCTGTCATGGCGTGCCAGGCAAGTGGCACCGCATGGGTGTCATGCTCGCGGCTGGCGGCTCGTTCCAGTGGTGGCGCAATCACTTTGCCAGCGAAGAGCTTGCTCGTGCGCAGCAAGAAGGCAAAGATGTGTACGAGATTCTAACAGCTGAAGCAGCTACGGCTCCGCTAGGAAGCGAAGGCTTACTGTTCCTTCCTTACTTATCTGGTGAGCGGACGCCACATCCCGATCCAAAGGCACGCGGCGCTTTCATCGGGCTCAACCTTAGACACGGCAAAGCACATTTAACCCGTGCTGTTCTCGAGGGCATCACCTTCGGTCTTCGCGATTCTATGGAATTGATTCGTGAATCCGGCATTGAAGTGACTGAGCTTCGTGTTAATGGCGGAGGCGCGAGAAGCCTATTCTGGCGTCAAATGATTGCTGACATTTTCGGAATTCCAGTTGTTACGGTCAATTCAACCGACGGTCCTGCTTATGGAGCAGCGATCATGGCCGCTTCTGGTGTCCTTCAAGTCGATATTACCAAACTGTGCGAAGAATGGATTCACGTTACGGATCGTGTAGAACCTAACGCCCAGAATCAGCAGAAATATGAAGCCTATTATAACGTGTATCGCAGCCTCTACCCTACACTGCAAAGCACATTCCATCAGTTAACGGATCTTGCGGAGCTATCGAATAAATAAAAAAAGGTTGAGCAGGCTTACACCTGTTCAACCTTTTTTTATTCGAAGAAACCCGCCTATGCCGTCCGGTTTTGGTGCTTCAAACCCGCTCTCGCAGGTGGGTGTCCGCAGAGGTGTATTTGAGGTCCCCTTTCGAGGGCATGTCAGCCACACTTCAATATAGGTCTCCCTAGAAACAGTCATTGGTTTAAAACAACTTAAAACCGTTACGAGCATCGCAGATTTCTTCTGTTTTCTTATTATAGATCCAACCTCGCTGATTATCAACTGGCAGGATTAGTCTTTATTCTTGTCATTCTCATTTTTTTTATGCAAACTGATGACCGGAGAATTGGTTTCTAGAAGCTCATCTTCGTCCTTTTCAGCCGCTTCTGCAAGTCTCTGCAGTTCCTTCTCTTCCATTTCCTGTTGTTTCGTTTGAATCTTCGTAAAGCTTCTGTTAAACTGCCAGAACGAGAAAGTTGCAACAATGGCTCCCATGAAGAACACGACTAAGAAGAAATTGAACTTCGTTAAACAAATATAAACAATAACACCATTACAAATAAGTAGAACAATGGAGTTGATTGGATTACCAATTGTAATCAAAATTGAATTTTTGACAATTTGAAAAATTTTCATGTGCAAGTGTACGATAATTGAGAAAAAATTAAACAAAGCAATGATCATGATAACCGTGAAGGCAATAAACAGAACGGCTAGTACCTTCAAAGAGCTACCTTGCTTCAAGTAAAAGAAATAGTTCACAGCAATAATCACGAAGATTAAAACAAAGAATATACCGCCTAACATGCTTTGCAAGTAGTTTTCTTTGTATCCGCGGAAAAATGTTTTTAACAAAGGAACATCTTCTTCTCCGGTTACCCATTTCCTAGCTACTGCGAACATAGCCGTTGTCGCGGGAAATAAAGTAAACGGTGCCAAAACCGCAAGAATCGGCAGCGTTGCTTTCAGCGCGTCCGGCGTTTGACTTACCAACCCCATAAAGAGGAAAAAGAATACCGGAATAGAGCAAAGCATCCAAAGCAAATTAATAACGGAAAGCCGCATAATCCACTCCGATATTCTGTACAGTCCTCCCATAACTCCCTTAAACTCCAAAACTGCTTCCTCCTTAGCGTTTCCATCCGGAAACTTTCTACGTTGTTTGTTTGCTCTGACATGGCGATAAGCCTGTCTTATTTGTATATAACCTTAATTATAGCCTATTTTTCATCATATAGGTAGACGTCTAGTCGTTATAGGTACTTTTACATAATATAATATTGTCTAGTCGCACCACCCCCATATCTTTATTCAGGAGGTTGATACTATGTCTCATCCAGTTGGAACATCCGCAGGTGCAATTTTGGTGCTATTTATCTTGTTAGTTATCATCACTAGTTCTTTCGTACTCTAATCTATATAAACAGTGGGAAAAGGCGGAGATCCTAATGATCTCCGCCTTTTTATTATATATTCTATTTGCTTACAATTGTATCTTCACTTTTGCGCGGCGCTCTGGAACGATCACGGTTTCCGGAGTTATTGCTTCCGTACTCACGAGTTCTCGAAGATGAGCTGCTTCCGCCTTCTCTGTTTGAACCATAATCTCTGCTATCCTTACGCGGGTAACGTGAGCCACCGTTGGAGGAATTACCTGATCCTGAACCTGATCCGCCGTATCCACCGCCACCTTGACGACGATCACTTGAACCTGATCCTGAACCGTATCCACCGCCAACACGTCTACCTGAGCTGCGAACGTCGAATTTTTTCTTTCTTGCACGAATCGGATCTTCTGGTGTTAATTCAATATTCAAATCTTTCTTATCACCTGTAAGAAGCTTCATCGCTGCTGCAAGCAAGTTTACGGAATCGTATTGCTCAAGCAATTGAATAGCTAGGCCTTTAAATTCGGAATGCTCTTCTTTTTGAAGCATATCCAAAATACGCTCAGCTGTCATTTTTTGTTTACCTTCAACAGCTTCTGCTACGCTTGGTAAAGGTTTTTTGTTGATTTTATGACGCGTAACCTTCTCGATAAAGTGAAGGTGATCGATTTCTCTTGGCGTAACGAAAGTCCAAGCTGTACCTTCTTTACCTGCACGGCCAGTACGGCCGATACGGTGAACGTAGCTTTCTGGATCTTGCGGAAGGTCAAAGTTAATAACGTGTGTAACACCAGATACATCTAGTCCACGTGCAGCAACGTCAGTTGCAACAAGTACATCGATACTGCCGTCACGGAATTTTCTCATTACGTTATCACGTTGATTTTGGGACAAGTCACCGTGAAGACCCTCAGCAGCATATCCTCTTTTTTGAAGCGCTTCTGCCAACTCATCTACCCGACGCTTTGTGCGACCGAAGATAATAGCTAGATCCGGTGCTTCCATGTCGATCAAACGGCTTAGAGCTTCAAACTTTTGTTTCTCATGCAATTCAATGTAAGCTTGCTCGATCAAAGGAGCACTAACTTGTTTCGGGATGACCGAAACGTGTTCTGGATTCGTTAGGAATTGTTGAGCCAATTTCTGAATGTTCGTCGGCATAGTTGCAGAGAACAACATCGTGTGACGCTCAGCTGGAACTAGTTTAAGAATGGATTGGATATCATCCATGAAGCCCATGTCAAGCATTTCATCCGCTTCATCCAAAATAACCGTTTTAACATCATCAAGCTTGATTGTTTTACGGTTAATATGGTCAAGTAGACGACCCGGCGTACCGATAATGATTTGCGGCTTCTTCTTCAAAGCGCGAATTTGTTTCACGATATCCTGTCCACCGTAAATTGGCAAAGAACGAATGCCTTTGAAACGGCCGAGTTTTTCAATCTCTTCCGCAACCTGAATGGCAAGTTCCCGTGTTGGACACATAATTAACGCTGAAATACGTTCTTCTTTTACATCGATCTTGTTAACCAAAGGAATACCGAACGCTGCTGTTTTACCTGTTCCTGTCTGTGCTTGCCCGATCAAATCACGGCCATCCATGGCCAATGGTATTGTTTTCTCTTGAATTGGTGTGGACTCTTCAAAGCCCATTTCCGTAATCGCACGTAGTACCGATGCGTCTAAACCAAACTCCTGAAATGTTTTCAAATAAATTCAATCTCCTTTTGTACAGGGCAGGCTAATGCCTTGTATCTTTTTTACCCTTAAGTACGACTTCCTATCCGTCTCTATAGTTTCTTGGTGGAATACACTTTCGATTCGTCATCTTCCATGATCCAACTGGCCGCCCTTAAGAACATCTAAAATATTATAGCACAAGTGATACATACATTGCCAGTGGCTTCTTTTAACGAATCGAACGAAACCGATTGAATAAGTAACTCGTATTAATGGGGAGAACAATAAAACGGAATCGTACAGAGGAGAGTTTCTTATGTCCATTTTCAAACGTGTCAGCAACATTCTTCGCAGTCAAAAGCAAGTACCCACAACCGCATCGACCGGCAATCCGCTTGAAGATTCACGCGTTGGTGATATTGTTAATGTAGACTTAGAGGAATATGTGATCTCCGGTAAAGTCACTTATTTTGACCGCGGCTTTGCGCCACATCGCTATGCTTATTATCTACAAAGCGGCAAAAATATTCAGTGTTTGATTGTGGAAAAAGGCAGAACCTATGACTGCTTCTTATGCAGCTTTATTGAAGGAGCATTAGATGATCCAAATGATGTACCTACACGATTGGAGTTAGATGGAGATGCTACTTTCGAATTAGAGTTCCATCGTAACGATGTCTCGCGAACAGATGGCAACACGGATTTCCGCAGTGGAGATGATATCATCTTCTGGCGTTACTTCGGACCGAATCAGCGCTTCTTTTTCCTTCAATGGCAGGATGGTAAATTCATTGCCCTAGAGGGTGAACGCACACCTGGCAACCAAATTAAATTTTTGAAATCGACGCCTTAGACGAACCTATGTTATCATTGAAACAGGCTTCGGATGTACCCTGAAAGGAGGACTACTAGAAAATGAAGAGATGGACTTCATGGCTTTCTTTCTTATTAATTATCGCTCTTCTAACCGCATGTGGCGCTGATGCCGGACGTTATATCAAAGACGAATATCCGTTAGTTAGCGTTGATGGCAAGGGAAGCAATATGTCCAAGGTTTACTCGGTTGAAGGCAAGAACGTGCCAACTGTCGCGAGTGAACTAGCTGCCAAAGAAACCCCCAAAGAGAAGAGTAAGGAATCTGAGGATCAAATGTTCCTTGTTTATAAGGACAAGGTTATCAATATCCAGAAGGATCCAGCCGATAATAACAATACATTAGTTCAACTAGATAGTATCGAGTATGCCAAGAGCCATTATGATTCCTCGTTCTTACAAGGCTACTTGACAGCCACCTTGCTTCAATCCTTATTTGGTGGAGGCTGGTATAGCAAAAAAGGTTCCTATGATTATCGCGGCTACACGAAAACACCGACTTACAAAGCCGGAACAGGAACAACGACTAAACCCGCTGCAGGTTCCTCCAAGGAGACGAAGCCAACTACGTCTGATCGAACGGGCGGATTTACGAGTGGCGCAGCAAATCCGAGCTCCGGAAGTTCTTCCACTGCTCGTAAGAATGATGGTTCCACACCAAATAAAGTAACAAAGCCAACAACAAGCAAGCCAAGCACGACCAAAAAAACGGGCTCCTTCAAGCGCCGATAATACCTTTCCTAAAGCTGTTGTCCTATCTTGGACACAGTTTTTTTATTCGCGTTTTTTATTTGCCCAATGGTTAAATAATGATTGCAGTTTAATAAGAATGAATTATACTTGCAATATGCTGCATACTATTTTAGAGGTGATTTGTTTTGAAAAAGGCGCTAGATGTTCTAATCATTCTAGTTGGCGCACTGCTTGTCGCAGTCGGCTTCAATATGTTTCTCATTCCCCATCAGCTGCTTAGCGGCGGAGTTTCCGGAATTGCAATGATTATTGGTTATTTTACAGATTACAATATCGGATTTCTTTACTTATTGTTTAACATGCCATTAATGATTTGGGGACTCGTTTCGATTGGTAAACGTTTCATCATGATTAGTGTTGTATCTGTTGTCTTAACAACTTGGATGATGCAAATTATTCCCACGAACTTCGTTGCCCAAGATCCCATGTTAGGTGCTGTTTTTGGCGGCGTTCTTATCGGTATCGGCAGCGGTATCACGCTTCGCATCGGCGGCTCCAGCGGCGGATTTGACATTGTCGGCCTGATCTTAACCCGGAAATACGACTTCCCTCTTGGAACTATCCTTTCTTCGATGAACGGCATCGTTATCGTCGCACTAGGCTATTTTAAAGATAATTGGGACCTCGCGTTATTTTCAATGTTAGCTATTTTCATTAGCGGGAAAACTGTAGACATGATACATATCCGCCATATTAAAGTAACCGCGTTCATTGTAACCAAACAAAAGGACGCCATCATTAATAAACTGCTTATGATCCCCCGCGGTGTCACCTTAATTAAAACGGAGGGTGCATATACGAAACAGCAGCATGATATGCTTATGACGGTTACGACGCGCTATGAGCTCGTAGAATTAAAGCGAATTATTAAAGAGATTGACCCGAAAGCGTTCGTGAATATTGTGGAAACAGTTGGTGTTGTAGGGGAATTTCGAAAGCCCAAATGAGAAATCAGCCATTTGCCCCTTTATTCCAGTTTGAATTGTGTTATAATGAATGTAATTTCATATAGTTCTGGTTTTCATCGATGGTAGGTTCAGGCGTAGTTCTTATTCTAATCTTCTGATTGGAAGGGTGATGCTTGTGGAGACAGTCAAATTATCCAGGATTGTAATGAAATTAACGCCCGAGTTGTATCCCTCTTTAACCAGCTATGAGTTGGAATCCGAGATCGTCCTACGGTTCGGTATAGAGGCACTCGCAGCGGAAGATGTCATGGAAATTATTCAATTCAGCATTTCGGAACATCATAAAGACACCCTGTACCATTGAGGGTGTCTTTTTTTGCATCACATCCGTGACAATTTTATTAAAATTGTAATAAATAGGCTATATGGGTTATGATAAGTCCATGATATACTAAAGATAACTTAAATTTTACTGGAGGTGTCTGGAATGGGAGCTTTATCTCCTTGGCACATCATTCTAATTGCGATCGTTGCCCTGCTTTTGTTTGGGCCTAATAAACTACCTGAGCTTGGTCGAGGTTTTGGCAAAATGTTCCGTGAGTTCAAAGATGCAACAAATGGGAACGGCAACAACTCATCTACCGATGATCAACCCGCTATCGCACGGAAAGAAGTTAACCCTGAAGTATCGAAAAGTGACTCAGGACAAGTTAATAAGTAAGTCTAAACACCCGGAGGCCCAAGCTTCTGGGTGTTTTTGATTTTCCACCATACCAATGGCTTACTCCACATGCGTCAAAATGTTCATACAAGGTTCAACAAAAGCCTACAAATTTCCTCTGTGCGTAGTTTCCCACTTGCCTTATAATGAAAGCTAGAAACAAGGATTGGAGTGGACTTATTCATCATGGAAATATTACTCGCTTCACTTGCCCTCATTTGGGGTAATGTTACAGCCGCAAACCCCGAGGCAAGCTTTGAACAGCTTGTACAGGCTTCGCTCGATGCGAAGAACGCTGTAGCAATCGTTCAACCTGTAACACCTGCTACGCCTACGGAAGAGACGGATCCACTCGCACCTGTCAACAAGATAGATCCACAGAAGGATGCCCCTGTTGTGAAAGGGATCTACGCAACTGCTCATAGTGCAGGTGGCTCACGACTTAATACGCTTGTAAAGCTGCTTGATGATACCGATTTGAACGCGATGGTTATTGATGTGAAAGATGACTGGGGCTACATCACTTGGGAAACCGGGAATGCCGAGCTTGATGCGATGGAAACCACTCAGAAAATCATTGGCAATATGCCCGGCCTGATGACAACGCTGCAAGAGCATAACATTTATCCAATTGCACGTATTGTCGTCTTCAAAGACACCATTCTTGCCAAGAAGAAACCGGAATTATCTTTCATCAATCCAGATGGCACCGTGTGGGGGAACGGTAAGAACCCACCAGATAGCTTCGTCAATCCATATAGCAAAGAAGTTTGGGACTACAATATTGCCGTTGCCAAGGAAGCTGTCAAAGCAGGCTTTAAAGAAATTCAATTTGATTATGTCCGTTTCCCTGAAGGCTTCGAGAAAAGAGCAGATATTCTCAAATATACCAAAGATGAGCGTTCACGGATTGATGCGGTCTCTTCATTCGTGAAATATGCCAGAGAACAATTATCACCTCTGGGCGTGCGCGTTTCTGTGGATATATTCGGCTATGCGGCTTCTGTCCCTGCTGCCGAAGGGATTGGTCAAGATTTCGAGAAAATCTCACAGAATGTCGATGTTATTGCTCCGATGATTTATCCAAGCCATTACAGCACAGGCTGGTTTGGTTCCAAGGTGCCTGATGCTGCACCGTACGCTACAATCAATGGAGCTTCCAAGGATACGAATAAGAAGTTGGAAGCCATTGATAAGAAGGGCTGGAAGCCGGTTATTCGTCCTTGGATACAGGATTTCACAGCATCTTGGGTGCCTGGATATATTAAATACGGCAAGCATGAATTAGATGAGCAAATTCGCGCTCTGAAAGACAACGGCGTGAACGAGTATCTATTATGGAATGCCAACAATAACTATACGGCCAATGTAAACTATTAACATTACCCTGAGAGCGAATTACGCTCTCGGGGTATTTTCATGTAGGGCCCGAGTTTACATTCGGTTTCCTTTTCATTTATCATTGTAGGTATTCATTTCGATAATCAAAAGGATGTGATGACATGTTAAATATTGTCGCTATGACGGGCATGGATTTAACTTCGATGCATGAGCAAATGCCCCATGACTTAAAGGAACGCTGTCATTTCCATTGGTTTACCTCCTCGAAAGAAGCGGCTGAGCTGATACCGAGTGCCGATGTTCTACTTACCGCAGGTCGCTTGCACCCTGATCTTCTCTCACGGGCAACGAATCTGAAATGGGTACAAACGATATCAGCAGGCGTTGATAAGCTGCCTTTAGATGAGCTTTCACAGCGCCAAGTCATCGTAACGAATGCCCGTGGTGTTCACACCATTCAAATGAGTGAATTCGCCCTAAGTCTCATGCTGCAATGGGTGCGTAAAGCAAACCTGCTTCATGGTAACCAGCTACAACATGTCTGGGACAATCAAATCCGTTTTGGAGAGCTCCACGGCAAGACGGTTGGCATAATCGGAGCTGGTGCAATCGGCGAAGCCGTCGCGCGTAAAGCAAAGGCATTTGATATGACAGTAATTGGACTGAATCGATCAGGGACGCCGCAAGCCGCTTTCGACGAAACCGTTCATGGGGAGGATGGCCTCCAGCATCTGCTGTCACATAGCGATTTCATCATCGTCCTGCTTCCGAGCACGATGAAAACTCGAGGATTCTTACGTAGGGAGCATTTAGCGCATATGAAGCCGAGTGCTTTTTTCATTAATTTAGCTCGCGGTGATGTCCTCGATGAAGAAGGATTGATTCAAGTCTTGCAGGAAGGTAAGCTTGCTGGTGCAGCCCTGGACGTTTTCGCCCAAGAGCCACTACCCTCATCGTCTCCACTTTGGGGCATGAGCAATGTCATTCTTACTCCGCATATCGCAGGGTCTTCCGAACATTATACAGATCGCATATCCACCATCTTCTATCACAATTTACGCGTGATGCTGGACGGCGGCGAGATGATCAATGTTGTGGACTTAGCGGAAGGTTATTAAACCTCACAAAAAAGCACCTTATCCTACTACAATACTTAGGATAAGGTGCTTTTTTAAACACTAATTGCTTCCACCCCTCGCATATACGGTCTTAGCGCAGGAGGTATATAAATCGAACCATCCGCCTGTTGATGATTTTCGAGTAATGGAATAAGGATCCGTGGCGATGCAACAGCCGTATTGTTCAAGGTGTAGCAATAGCGCAACACACCCTCTTTATCCCGATAGCGCAAATTGCTCCGTCTTGCTTGAAAGTCCAGTAAGCTCGACGACGAATGCGTTTCGCCGTATGCTCCGCGGCTAGGCATCCATGTTTCTATATCGAATTGTTTGTAGTTTTTGGCTCCCATGTCCCCCGAACACACCGCTACAACGCGATAGGGCAGCTCTAGGTGTGCAAGTAAATCTTCGGCATTTTGTGTGATCTGCATGAGCATGCGATCTGCTTCATCCGCATTATTCTCGCAAAGGATCACTTGCTCAACTTTCGCGAATTGATGGACGCGATATAAGCCTCTAACATCCCGCCCCGCCGAACCCGCTTCCTTGCGGAAGCAATTCGACACTGCCGCTAGCTGAATGGGACCCTCCGATAGATCAACGATCTCCCCAGCGTAGTACGAAATCAAGGGCCCTTCCGAAGTTCCAACTAACCAAGTGTTATCATCAGGAAGCTCGTAGGTCTGATCTTTGCCAGCTGGAAAGAATGCCGCATTCAGCAGTGTTTCCTCCCTCACCATGAGCGGCACATCCATCACGGTAAACCCACGATCTGTTAGGAGGTCGATTGCAAGCTGTTGAACAGCTCTGTGCAGATAAAGCCCCATCCCCTTGAGATAATAGTTCCGGCTGCCAGCAACCTTGACACCCCGAGCAACATCGATCATATCTAATGCTTCCCCAAGCTGCAGGTGATCTCGCATCTCGAAGTCAAAAGTTGTCTTTTCACCTACAACTCTCAGCTCAACATTCTCTGCATCACTCTTACCGCGAAAGGCGTGTCGGGCGAAAGTAAATTTGGTATTTCCCGAATTAACGTATCAAATCGTAGTTCGTATTCTGTTAATTCTGCTTCTAGAACAGCTAGTCTCTGATTCCAACCTCGCACTTTCTCCTTCAAGCTTTCAGCTTCCGCAGCCATCTGTTGCTTCATCAGCAGTGCAATCTGCTCCGAAGCACGATTGCGATCTGCACGGAGCTCATCAACGTGCCCCTGGAGCTCTCTCTTCTTCTCATCGACTACGAGCAATTCATCTACGTGGCATTTTACCCCTTTTTGAACTGTTGCTGCTTTCACTTGCTCTTGGTTGCCTCGAATCCATTTGATATCCAGCATTTCCCGTCACCGCTTCCTCTTCGAATGTGTGAAAAAGACAAAGAACGCCCTCTGTCCGATTGGGACGAGGAGCGTTCTGCTCGCGGTGCCACCCAACTTGATGATGACATGATCTGTCATTCATCCGCTTGGTTCACCGATAACGGGCGGTGCCGGTTTATTTAAGGAAGACCTTTCCATGCCTTCCGATCGTCATCAGTGTCTCCGAGTTGGATGCTCTTCATAGACATGATGTCGATGTATATATTGTTGGCAATTATAGCCGAAATCACAATGAAGATCAAGACACATTCACGAAAATAGGCTTATTGCGACAAACGACTTGCCAATTCGTAAAGCTCCATGTTAAAGGTACGTTTCGTGTTCACAACTAGATCGATATCCGTTGCCACGAGTTCACCTTTGATGATACCGCAAGCTTTGGAAGAATCGCCTTCCATAAGTTTACGAACAGCGAAATCACCTAGACGGCTTGCCAAAATACGGTCATTGTGCGTAGGTGCACCACCGCGTTGAATATGACCAAGAACTGTAACACGAGGCTCTATACCGTTCGTTTCCGTGATCTTCTTGGCAATACCTTCGCCAGTTCCTGCACCTTCTGCCACTAGGATAATACTGTGACGCTTGCCATGGTTGAAGTTCTCCTTCATCCGATTAGCCACCTCAGTGACATCCACATCTACTTCTGGAACAATAATCGTTTCAGCACCGCTAGCTAGTCCAGCATACAGGGCGATTTCACCACAATGACGACCCATAACCTCGACAACAGATGAACGCTCATGTGATGTCATCGTATCACGCAGTTTGTTAATCGCATCCACTACGATGCTAACCGCTGTATCAAATCCAATGGTAAAGTCAGTGAACGGGATGTCATTGTCAATCGTGCCTGGCAGACCCATCGTTTTGATACCCAACTTACTAAGCTTGTTCGCCCCTTGATAGGAACCATCCCCACCAATGACAACAAGGCCGTCAATTCCACGTCTGCGCAAGTTATCAGCGCCGATTTGTTGTCCTTCAGGCGTCATAAATTCTTTACAACGAGCCGTTTGAAGAATCGTTCCTCCGCGTTGAATGATGTCACCTACACTACGCAAGTCCATTTTACGGATATCATCGTTGATGAGACCTTGATATCCACGTTGAACAGCATACACTTCAAGCCCATGGAATAATGCACTTCGAACAACTGCTCGAACGGCTGCATTCATGCCCTGAGAATCTCCTCCACTAGTTAAAACGGCAATTGACTTTACTGCTGACATTTTAATTTCCTCCTTCATAATTCTTGTGAATGACATTCATGATGTCGTACGGATATACATGCTATTTATCCAGAAAAAGAGCCTGGTTAACGGACTATTTTTCATCAGACGCTTTGAAATTTTCTTCACCTGGTGTTGACTGTTGACCTTGGGGTCAGATAAATAGAGAGCAAGCAAACCTTCGATTATCATACGATGAAATCGCGGATGTTCCAAGAACAAAATTTTACTTCGCGCCTCTTGGACAATGAAAGCAATACGCTCTACCGTTGTATCCATTGAATCATAGTAGGTACAGAAGTTCAGGTCTCCGCCTTCAATATCTTCTTCCTGATCAATTAAATAATCAAGCAAGATATGGAGTCCACAAACATAAGGGAAATAAGCTTCCCGAATGGAATCCACCTGCTTGTCCGTCAGAACTGGATCACACGCAGCCAAGAACAACATAAACATGCCTAAAGTTGAACCCGTCGCGGCAGCAAACTCATTCCAATCAATCTGTCGATACTTATGATGATGGTTATCCCACCATTGATGCAGCTGAGGCTCGCGCAGATCCTTACGAATATGCTTGTACACCTGCAAATCACAGTATAAACCAACGAATTCTTTTACCTGATCAGCCACTTTCAAATACGATGGCATCTGGCTAATCGAAGTCTGACATTGCCCAACAAGATCTGTTAAATAGCCGCCATCTTCTTTCTCATTTCTGTACGCATAGTAATCATGCTGTGGCGTCACAGGATCAACGGCATCTAGCATCGACTGATGCAATTGCCGAAAATCCAAAGGATCTAGCGACGTACTGCGATCACATAAATTATCTAAATAGTCGCTTATGGATTGGAAAGCAACGATAAGTGGGATGAGCACATGACGCATCGATAAATGAGCAGCTGCATATACAGCTCCTCCTTGACAATGGAATTGCTTCGTAGCAATGCTTGCTAACGCTTGAATACGAAGCTCTTCATCGGGAATATTCGCTGCTTTACTCTTCCAGCGGGTCAGTTGTTCATTGACATCTGGCAAAATATAGCGATACACACTGATCATCAACCGAATGGGTCCTTGCGGAACCTTTGCATGGCTCCTAATCCTTATCCTACTTCTGTCCAATTGCTTCAAGTAAACTTCCTCCACAACTTTGTTCATAGCAGAATTGAAGTAATAATTGCATTTCAGATCGCTGTATGTGACGTAACCAACTATCAACTGTGGGGTTCTGTACAAGCGAAACCTGTATTTCAATTACATCAATAAATACGTATGGATTCCAAACGGGCGATGTTACAAGTACTTCAAGCTTATGACGAAGGGCTTCATTTTCCAATTCCATGAAGTCCTTAACCGATAAATTATCTCTTACACTTTGGATCAAATTAGAAAAAATAGGATGATGGCCAACATCGTTAAACCAATATTTCGCATTACTATAGTCGCCTTCCATTCGATGCATGAGAGCATGCCAGTAGCTTCCCGTTGCATTCGTAATTTCTTGCGAAATATCGTGCGATTTATCTAGACTTTCATTGAGGAGAAAGAGACCTGCTTTAATGGCTAGACCATAGGGCAGCTGCTCAGGGCTTCCTTCGGTAATCCATGTAGCAGAAAGTGCTTCAATGCGTGTATCCATTGCGGCATCCCACTCTTCAATCGGATAAAGCGCAGGGAGATGCTCCAGAAGTGGTTTTGCAATCGTTTCAACCCAGTTATTCCCATCCTTATTGCTATGCATGCAGTCATTCTCCCTTCATTGACAACCATTAATGGTGGGTTTTTGATTCTAAATCCTGATTAGTACGGAACCAGAGATGAAGATCATTTATGATTGAAGCCAAGTCAGCAATATCAGAGTTCAAACGGCAGGAGGTTACAAAATCGTCTTCCTTATCGAGCTTATTTTGCTTTTCAATGATTTGTGCTTCCAGTTTCATAATGCGATCCGGGATAACGCCTCGTATTTGCTCCCACTGTAATAACAGATTTATGCGAACAGAAGCCTCATACATGTCCCATTCCAATTCCAAAACGGGGATCTCGATACCTAGCCTCTCATCATACTGAAAATAACTATTCATTTCCTATATACCTCCTTGCAGGCAAAACAATCTGTCATGTTCAAGAAACATTCTACCTTTAAATGTATCACTTCAAACCTTGGGTTTCCAGTTAAAATTGTATGTCATCCTGATTTCATTTTCTGATATACTTAAGAAATGTTTTGCAAAACGCGAAGGAGTGCGATTTGGATGAAAGCTAAGACATTAAAAGAAAACATCACATGGAAACAGCTCATCTCCTTTTTCCTCCCCCTCGGACTTTCTGCAACGCTTGTAACCCTCTCACATGTTATTATTAATAGCACTTTGGCTAGAGCTGATAATCCCGAGCTCGTCATTGCCAGCTATGCCATCCCCCTAAGTCTTCTAGGACTGACTGAAAGACCCGTTGTATTGCTACGACAAGCCTGCTCTGCACTCGTCAGGGATCGGGTTTCGTTCCGTGCCATGGGCGTTGTGAGCTCTTATGTATTTGCCTGTATTATTCTGCTTGGCCTTATACTTTGCTACACACCGGTTGGCGAATGGGTGTTTCTTTATTTTTTCGGCGTAGAGCGCGAAATGCTAGCTGCAACACTAAGTGTATATCGCATTCTCATGTACGTTAGCATCTTCTCTGGCCTGCGTTGTTTATTTCATGGGATTATCATATTCAATCTGCGGACCAAATGGTTAACCATTGGTATGTGTATCCGGATTATCGCGATGTACCTCTTATCTTTATATTTCATTACAACGGATAATGTCTCTAGCGGAAAAGTAGGTGCCATTATCTTCCTTGTCGGGATGATCATCGAAGCCACAGTTGCCATTTGGGAAGGTACAAGCTTGCTAAAGCGAGTCATTCCAGAGAAAGCGCCCAATCATCCGATTGAGACAAAGCAGCAAATTTTCAGCTTTTATAAACCGCTATTATATTCGTCTGTTATTGCTGTAATTATCGGACCGTCCATTAATGCGATATTAGGCAAAACAACACATATCCATCTAGCCATCGCATCCTTTGCGATTGCTGGATCCTTAACGCAGCTAGTGATGAGTTTTTTCTCGTACATACATCAAATTGTCCTTAACTTTTATCGCAAAGATGCTGTGCGTGTTAAAAAATTCATTCTCCTGCTTAGCTTCATTCCAGGAGCACTCATTGCCATACTGGCCTATACACCGATTGGACCCTGGTTTATGACACACGTAATGGGTGTAAATGCCGAATTGAGACAAGCCAGTTTGAGTGCCATGCGTATTTTCATGATTATGACGATTGTATTCCCATGGCTTGATTATATGAATGGCATTATTATGCTGCGCGGCCAAACAAAAATCATGGTTTTCTCCCAATCTGCGAATGCTACTATTACGATATTAACTTTATTCGTTGCCATTGCAACTGTTCCAGGCTGGAATGGGATGATTGGCGCGCTTGCACAATCGGTGGGCATGCTGGCAGAGCTGCTTGTCGTCATTTACGTGCTCAACCGAACAGCCGATGTTCAGCAACCTAGCCAACCTCAAGAAAATATGTAATGAAATGGTGATGATTACGCTTGTCCAAATCAAATCCGGTTGATACGAACGATCGATTGCTTAAAATGTTTACTCTTTCCTTTTTTATGACGATGGGGATTGTTGTTACCTTTTTCCCACTTTATTTCGATTATAAAGGATACTCCAAAATCCAAATCGGCTTGCTATATGCCATTGGGCCGTTGATCGGTATTGCAACCAACCTGCTGTGGGGTTTCCTAAGCGATCGCTATCAAACAGTAAAGAAGATCATGATCATTCTGATCCTTGGTCAGCTTGTAACAGCCATCTTGGTTTTCACGGCAGGCTGGTTCTCCCTGCTCTACGTCTGCTTGGCGGCGTTTTTCTTCTTCCAGCAGCCTGTTAACTCCTTGAATGACAGCCAAGTCATGCTGCATATTCGATCCAGCGGAAAAAGCTACGCATCCTTCCGTGTTTATGGCTCTATCGGCTTTGCTTTAGCTGCTGGCGGCTTCGGCTTGTTATTACGAGCATATGGTACAGGGCTAACACCTGTCCTGCTTTTTATCACGATAGGCTGTACGTTAATCATTCTCCTGCTGCTGAAAGATACGCGTCAAGGCGGCAAGAAGATGGCCTTCGGTGGCATGGTCAATATTATCCGCTCTAAGAAATTCATCTGGTTTCTTATACTCGTGATTATCATGTCAGTTTCACATCGGTTCAATGACGGTTTCTTAGCTCTCTATATGCGTCAGCTAGGCGCTTCAGATTCATTGATTGGTTATGCTTGGATGACATCGGCTTTAAGCGAGATTCCCGTATTTTTCTATTTAAGTAAGCATGGCCATCGCTTTAAAGAGCTGCCGTTACTTGCCTTTGCCGGTGTTATCTATGCATTCCGCTTCATCATGATGAGCTTTATCCAAGATCCAACTTGGGTGATTGGTATTCAGCTACTGCACAGTCTAACTTTCGGTGTATTCTTATTTACAGCGAATCGCTATTTAAGCCAGATTATTCCGGATGAGTATCGTTCCTCAGGTCAAGCGATATTTGCGGTAGCTTGGTCTAGTATTGCTGGGTTGATTAGTGGTACGGCAGGCGGCTGGATTTATAATGAAGCTGGCGGCAGTACCGTCTATCTCATTGCCGCGTGCTTATCGACAACGTCAGCCATCGGATTTCTATGCACTTATCTTTTTCAGAAGAATGAGGACGCCCTTCCTAGTCGATGATACATGGGAAGGTCTTCCCACTTGAGCAGATTAGTTGTCGCGGCAGTTGTACTCCTAGCCCATCTCCCCTATAATACGGATATAGTCTTAGTACCAAGTAATGAGAAAACCTCTATCGAGGCAATTCAATGATGAGCGACCGCGTTCAGAGGATGGTTTTATCGCCAAATAGAAAAGACGTTTTCGGGAACCGAAAACGTCTTTCTATTGTGGTAAAGAACACAGAATAATATGAGCAGCAAAGGTAGGTACCCATTTACTATGAATTATGAAGATTTCAAAGCGATCGTCCTTGAACGACGCAGCATTCGTAACTTTACCGAACAAGCAGTCGCAATTGAAGATATTCGTGAAATAATTGACTGTGCTCGCTATGCTCCGAGTGATACGAATTCACAAACGTGGAAATTTATCGCCATTCGAAATACAGATAAGATCAAGCATATTGAGCAATTGACATGGGATCAGCTGCACCTGCGTGCCGCTGCTGCAGAGGAGAAGGGGTTATCCAGAGAAGCACGCATGCTCGTGAGATCCTTCGGCCCTTATGCGACGGCTTTCTCGGATGCGCCCGTACTCATCATTTGCTTAGCGACACCGTATGAATCCAAGTTTCGTGATCGCATTTTCGACCCGATTCAATTAGTCGATGATCATGTATGGGCGGAAGAAGGCATCAAGAGCTCATGTCTTGCTTCACAGAACCTGATGCTTGCCGCACATGCAAGAGGTCTAGCGACGTGCCCTATGACGGGCCCTGTGCTGCTTGCACAGGATCAAATCCGGGCTTACCTTGAAATTCCAGCTGAATATCAAATTAACATGGTGATCTCCCTTGGCTATCCGAAGGATCGACCTGGTAAAATGGCACGCAAAGAAGTGGATGAGATTCTTCAGATCATCGACTAAAAAGTAAGGAGCTAGGTGGTGTGTTGCGCTTAGCTCCTTTATTTGTTGCAAGTAAATACGCCATGTGTAACGCGTAAATGGTCAAAAATGCGAAAGAACACTTATTTTCAGCGAAATCGGCTAAACATACATAAATTAGTGCGAAAGTGCATCCTTTAGGACCGGCGATGTGCCAAAATGGGGAGTCCCGTCAAAAATAGTTGCACTTTCGCATCAATTCCAGATTGAGAGGTTACTTCGATAAAAAAGGATGCACTTTCTGCATTTTTCAAACCTCAGCGTGTATTCACACCATCAAGAGAAAAAATTGCAAAAAAGAGGGCCTTAGCCAAACACATGGCTTGTAGGAGTCCTCTTTTATGTTTTACCTAGAATTAATTGTCGGATAAAGCTTCTGTTGGCCCTCGTTTCACTTTACTTGGCCAGAACACGGCATCCCCAAGCAGCATGGTAATCGATGGTACGAGGAACGGCCTTACAATGAACGTATCTAAGATCACACCTACGGCACAGATGACACCGAACTGCACAAGCACTTGAATAGGCAGTGAGGCAAGAACAGCAAAGGTGCCTGCTAAAATTAATCCTGCTGAGGTGATAACGCTGCTCGTTGAACTTACGCCCAATCGAATGGCATCCTTCAGTTTCAACCGATCCCTTGCCTGCCAAATGCTAGAAATCATGAAAATATTATAATCCTCTCCTAACGCAACGAGGAAGACGAATGCATACAGCGGAATTAAGCCTTGAATCGCCGCAGTATCCATGAAGTAGTGCAATATGAGCCAACCTGCCCCTAACGCAGAGTAATACGAGAGCAACACTGTTGCAATCAGATAGACGGTTGCCACAATAGAACGGAGATATACAAGTAAGAGTATCGCTATCACGGTGATAACAACGGGAATGACAATCTTGGTATCGCGCTCAACGATGGTTTTGGTATCATATTGCGTGGCGGTTTCACCACCAACCCACACCTGCGGTGCAGCTATACCCGCCTCTACCAGCTTCTGCTCTGAGGTGCTCCGAATTTCAGGAATCTGATTGATTACCTCTAAATCGTAGGGATCTTGCTTAAAAATCAATTCAAATGCCTTATAATTAGCATCTTTCTTGCTATCTTCTGGTTTACTCACTGATTCTACAAAAGATAACTTGGCAAGCGCGCCTTGGACATCTACGTTCTTACCTTCCGTATTGACAACCACCTTAACAGGAGCCAGTGAGCCCGGTGAAACATGCTCGGATAACAAGGTAAAGCCTTCTCGTGACGGCATTGTGGAAGGGAACGATTCCAAGATGTTATACGTAAACTTGATCTGTGGAGCAAATGCAGCAAGCGTGATAAGAACGATTAAAGAGATGATAAGCACACTTTTTGGTTTTTCAGTTACCACACGTCCAAGAGCAGCATTCATGGCCCCAACAGGCTTTTGATCACGAATGCGTTTCCCTTTGCGCGCCTCTTTCTCCGCTCGCATCTCTGCCGTCAAAGGAATGAACGGGAAGAATGATACGCGTCCAATGATGGCAAGCAGTGCTGGAACAAGCGTCAAGCTGGCAATTGCCATAATGAAGATCGCTACACTAAACGGAATTGCAAACCGATGATTCGAGCCATAGTGGGCGAATAACAAGCCCAGTAAGGAAACAATAACCGTGAGTCCACTCATCCCGATCGCACCGGTTGAGCCACCGAATGACACGCGAAGTGCTTTATATTTGTCTCTATCAACCAATAGGGCTTGACGGAAACGGGCAACGAAGAAGAGACAATAATCCGTTCCTGCACCGAACAGCAGTACTGTCATAATCGAAATCGACTGTGCGTCTACTGTGATCCAACCATGTTTGGCCAGGAAGCCAAGAATAGGCGAAATGATCCCATAAGCAAATCCAACGCCTACAAGTGGAATTAGAGCCAGAATTGGCGAGCGATACAGTAAAATGAGAAGAAGTAGTACGATAAGCACTGTTGCCAACAAAAGTGTAAAGTCCGCTCCTTTGAACAGGGCTGTTGCATCTGTTTGAATGCCCACAGGCCCCGTAATTCGCGCATGCAGACCATCATCTTCTACTTTAGCCTCAAAAGGGTCACTACCCATTGTATGAACCGTTACCTCTTCCAGCTTCTTCATGTCTTCCTGAAGGACTTCCGTTTCTGTACCTTCGTTGAATGAAATTGGCATTACTAGAAGTTGACCGTCTTTGGATACCATGCCTTTAAGCGCTGGCACTGGCATTTGATGCAGCGGAGGCAATCCCTTCTGTGCGGCTAACGGCGTATCAGTTAGCTGCTTGGCGACCTTTTGAATAGCTGCTAAATCTAGATCCGTCAATCCTGTCCCGCGATACCAAACGACGAGTGCAGGAACGCCTTCATTGCTTGGAAACTGCTCCTTCATCAACGCTGCTGCTTCAAGCGACCAAACATCGGTTGGCAGCTGCTGTGCAGCATTATTTTCTTGTGAATTGACGTTAGGTAGAAAGACAGATAAAATGCCTGTAAGTAAAATCCAAATGGCCAATGTCACCCATTTGCTGCGGCGACCTGCAACAATGCTGCCAATTTTACTGAAAAACGGATTTTCATGCATAACGTAGCCTCTCTCCCAAAAAATGAAATCGTGATATAATTATCCTTGCAATGGAATTAATTATATATACTACATAGTTAATTAATCAAGTTTTATTTCGATTATTCTCATTTAGATTCGTCTCAGGAGTGACACTTATGAAAAAAAAATCAAAACCACTTGGCAGACCCCGGGTCTCACAGGGTGAAATGCCACTTAATCAGAAAATTTTAACGACTGCCATTCCCTTATTCTTAACTCGCGGCTTCGAGTCTGTCTCCATGGACGATATCGCCAAAGAATGCCAAGTAACGAAGGCATCGGTCTATTATTATTTCCCATCCAAATCCGACCTGCTTACAGCCTCCATGGTTCAATTGATGGATAACGTAAGACAAGTAACCATCAAGCGATTAAGCGAGCCCGCGCCGCTTCGTCAAAGGTTGCTCGGTATTACAGAAGGACATCTGAAAGCGATCGATTTCGACCTTCATTCCTTCATGCGAAAGATGGAAGCCACGCTTTCCGAGGAGCAAATGAAGGCCATGCGTAAATCCGAGCAGGGCATCTTGGATGTATTGGAAAATGAATTCTGCAAATCGATTGACTCCGGTGAAATCGGTCCCGTTGATCCTCGTGTGATCGCCCGTGCCTACACCTCACTCCTCATGATGGGCCATGCGCGAGACGGAAACGGGGATAAGATGTTTCCTAATGAGGGTGCAGCCGCAACTCAAATTATCGACATTTTGTGGCACGGCTTATACCCGCCGAAATGAATACAACAAAAAAGACAGCCCCGGTTAACCCGAGAACTGTCTTTATTGCTTGTGCTATGACACTATTTATAAGTAGGGAGTCCCGTTTTCTTATAATTTGGTGACGTTAGCTGCTTGAGGACCACGGTTACCTTGAGTAATATCAAACTCAACGGATTGGCCTTCTTCTAATGTTTTGAATCCTTCGCCCTGAATTGCGGAGAAGTGAACGAATACATCGTCGCCTCCATCAACAGAAATAAAACCGTACCCTTTTTCTGCATTAAACCATTTCACTGTACCCTTCAAATGAACAACCTCCTAAAAATATCGCCATCTATGACGAATAAGGAAATTATACCATTTGCGAGGTCAAAAATCAACGGAAATTACGAGGCGGACATGCTGAAATTTGTTGATGTACCAAGGTTTTCCACTATGCAGAGAGCTACTTTTTTATGCTTAAAAATTGGTGAGAATTTGGTAAAAAAGGTAGACTAGCTTCTCTCTTTTGAACCGTAAATCCGTCCTTCTCCAATTCGCTGGTTAGTTCAGTGAGACGTGAATATTCTACAGTGCGGAAACTCATCAGCGGGTACAATCGCACCTCGCCGCCAAGCTTGCAAACACGAAGCAATTCTCTGATCGCAGCCAAGTGAAACGCATAGTCGAACTGTTCTTCATACAGAAAAAGAAAATGACTGCACATCACGAGGTCAAAGCACTCCGATTCGAACGGAAGCGAAGGTAAAGAAGCTGTATGATACCTCGCTGCTCCCTCTGCGCTAGAGAAATCTTCGATAAACCTCTGAAGCGCATGAATGCGCCCTGCCTTATGCTTCTCTACGGAACCATAAAACGTCCAGTCGTAGACATCCGTTAATTTCGCCATCTTCGCTGCAACAAGCTCAATCTCTTGCAGACCGTGTTCCTCGATTGCACTTGGTGACTTCTCATACAAAGGATCAACCGCTTCTACATCAATACCAAGCTGCCGTGCTTCAGTCGTAAACGAAGATGCACCACCGGCAACATCCAAAACTCGCTGTCCAATCAAATTCGTAGTCTGCAACATAAACATTTTCTCGTACTCGACATACGATCTCGAGGTCATTGCAACCCCTACTTGCTCATAAACACGCTTCTTTTCCATTCTCATCTCTCCTCAACTCAGCTCGCAACCCCTTCCCTCTGGAAAGGATTAGGAGAATTCTATCACGAGCGCTTCACCGGTGCAACAAGAAAATAACGAAAAAAGATCAGCTTGTTTGGAAAAAATCGCATTTTATGATACGATTGTTTTCATCTATAAGCTTATTACAGAAACGAGGAAAAGACATGTCGCACCAACCTTTTAAAAGACATACGATTTATAAAAAAGATAAATGGAACATGCTCAATGTTGAGGTTCAAGGTACCAAAATCGTCCTAACCGAAATATCTGATCAATGGGGCGAAGAATGCCACACATTTATTGGACGACCTGCTATGCTTCACTGGGCTAGTGAGCGATTTGCCAAAGATAAGTTCGATGGCACGGAAGAAGAATTACAAGCCATTATGGATGCTTTTAGAAACGTATAAAATTAGGACTATTTTGAAACGCATCGCATATAATAACGTATAATCTCATAGTAACACTCCAAAGGGGAGTAGCTGATACAGTAAAGTCGTCAATTCGGATCCTCATCAGATCCCGGCTTTATTGGCAACGACAACGTTGTTAGCAAGACCTTTGCCATGTATATTGGTGAAGGTCTTTTTTGATGAATTAGAGCCTTCACCGGTCATCGGTGCTGGGCTCTTTTTACATTCAAAAAACCTTGAAGGAGTGTGTTCGCGTATGGATTGGTTATCAACGGGCTTTTTCGTCTCTCTGCTTAGCATTATTCTGATTGATTTGGTGCTTGCTGGTGATAACGCCATCGTCATTGGGATGGCTGCACGCAACTTAAAAAAAGAAACACAGAAGAAAGTTATTCTCTGGGGCACGGTTGGTGCGATTATTATACGTGCACTGGCCACGCTCATAGTTGTTACGTTGCTCAAAATTCCTGGACTGCTGCTTATCGGCGGTATCTTACTGTTATGGATTTCGTATAAGCTACTGAGCGAGAAGAAAAATCATGAGAATATGCAAGTGAAGGACAGCATGTGGGCCGCAATTCGAACCATCATTATCGCTGATGCGGTCATGGGTTTAGATAATGTCATCGCAGTCGCTGGCGCGGCACATGGGAATTTCCTGCTCGTGATCATCGGTCTGTTAGTCAGTGTTCCTATTGTAGTCTGGGGTAGCACATTATTCATTAAGTGGATCGAGAAGTATCCTTCGATTATTTATATCGGTGCAGGTGTACTTGCACTTACCGCAGGTAAAATGATTACGGGTGAAAAGTTCCTTGCCCCCTTCTTCGAATCCAATCTTCTAGGGAAATGGTTATTCATTGGACTACTCATCGTCCTTGTGCTTGGTGCAGGCAAATGGTCGAAAATGATTGGCTATCAGGTTAGTGTCGGGGATAGCGGACAATTAACACTTCCTAAGGAGCTTAGTGAAGAAGCACAGATATCGCCTGAAGATCGCTTTACGGTCAAAATGGATTCGCGCGGCAAGTTCATTCTCGTCAAAGAGGAAGATGATGATACAACCAATGAAACGATGCAGCATGCAGGGTGAGAAAACCTCTTTCGAAGCCAGTAAAAAAGGAATTTTGACGCGAGACAGCGAAAATTAGTATCATGTACATTGAAACAAGTGACATATTCTATAGGAAAAAGGATGATTTCTCATGACCGATTCTGGATCTATACTCACATTTGTAATTGTATCCTTTTGCCTGGCGATCATATTGATTATGAAAAAAGACAGCCTTCCGGCACAAATGAAACGCTATCTTGCTCTATTGGCGATTGTTATGGTCTCCATATCCTTCGTCCTGATCTTGCTTAGCTTCTTCCAAGCAGGTACTTAAATTTCGTTAAGGCTAGCGCGCTCGTCCATCATGGACGACAGAGTCGTTTGTTTTGTATAATCAAATCATAATTGCCCACGCAATCGGTCATACTAGGTGAAAACCATGTTATGGGATTTCAACTAGAACATTCCTCATGGGAATATGCCGGGAGCGTGACCGCAATGCGCCTTCTATATGTAACGGCTGCAATGGGAATTCTTCTAAGCTCGTTCCCTATAGCTGATTTACACGCAAAGGATACCAGCTTACCCCAATTTCAAAACAAGGACAGGAGGGCTCCGATGACTCAATTATTGGATCGCAAGCAAGTACCAGCCGAGCACCGTTGGCAGTTGGAGGATTTATTCGCGGATCAGAAGGCTTGGGATCAGGAATATCAATTTGTGAAAAGCTCGCTTAGCAAAGTCAGTGCCTTCCAAGGAAAACTTAACGATGCAGCTTCCGTAAAGCAAATTTTCCAGTTGGAAGATGAACTCTCTGTGAAAATGGAAAGATTATATGTCTATTCCAACATGAAGCATCATGAAGATACAGCAGAACCTATTTATCAGGCCTTATCCGAAAAAGCCAAAAAGCTTAGTGTCGAGGTCGGCGAAGCGGCTTCCTTTATTTCTCCTGAAATTCTAAGCCTATCGGACGAGAAGCTTCAGCAGCTTGTGAGTGATCCTTCCTTATCATTTTATAAAGATACACTCGAAGAAATGATTCGTCAGAAGCCACATACGTTATCTAAAGAACAAGAAGCACTTCTTGCTCAAGCGGGTACGATGGCTGGAGCGCCTAGCACCATTTTCGGCATGCTGAACAATGCCGATTTGAAGTTCCCGAAGGTGAAGAACGAAAAAGGTGAGGAAGTCGAGCTTACTCACGGCAGCTACATTCAGTTCTTAGAAAGCCGGGATCCTGAAGTTCGAAAAAATGCGTTCAAAGCCGTTTATGAAACGTATCGCAACAATCGCAACACGATTGGCGCTACACTAAGCGCGAACATCAACAAAAACATTTTCTATGCAAAAGCACGTCATTACCCTTCTGTTCTTGAATCATCGCTGTTCGGTGACAATATCAAGAAAGAAGTGTATACGAACTTAATTTCCACCATTCACGAATCCTTGCCACAGCTACAGCGGTATCTTAAACTCCGTAAAAAGCTGCTCAAGGTCGATGAGTTACATATGTATGACCTATTTGCACCGCTCGTTGAAGAGTTCAAAATGGATATTACCTACCAGCAAGCAAAAGAAGAAATCAAGAAAAGCTTGGCTCCGCTAGGCGAAAATTACTTGAAAATTCTTCAAGACGGCTTCGACAACCACTGGATCGATGTGTATGAGAACAAAAACAAACGTAACGGCGCTTACAGCTGGGGTGCTTACGGCACGCATCCGTACGTATTATTGAACCATAAAGACAATTTGAATAGCATGTTTACGTTGACGCATGAGATGGGTCACGCGATTCATTCCTATTTGTCAGATGAGAACCAAGAGTATCGTTATGCGCAATACACGATTTTCTTAGCCGAAGTTGCTTCTACGCTGAACGAAGCCCTTCTCATGGATTACCTTCTGAAACGTGTAACGGATCCGAAGGAAAAAATGTACCTGCTTACGTATTACGCTGATCAGTTCCGGACAACGGTATTCCGTCAAACGATGTTCGCGGAATTCGAAATGATCACGCATGATAAAGCAGAAGAAGGCGAATCTCTGACACCTCAAGAGTTCAGCGAAATCTACTATGGCTTGAATAAGCTCTACCATGGCAATGACATGGTTGTAGATCAAGATATCGAGATGGAATGGGCACGTATTCCTCACTTCTATAACAGCTTCTATGTCTATAAATATGCGACAGGCTTCTCTGCGGCTACTTCCTTTGCGAAGCAGATTTTGGATGAAGGTCAGCCAGCGGTTGACCGTTACCTCGGCTTCCTCAAAAGCGGCGGCAGCGACTACTCGCTGAACATTCTTAAGAAAGCCGGCGTAGATATGTCAACGCCTGAGCCAATTAAGCAAGCAATGAGCGTATTCAGTTCGTTGCTGGATCAAATGGAAGAGCTCACGAAGTAAGCGATTCAGTGATTTAGACCGCCGCTCGGCTGCTTACTGAGGGCGGATAGCAAGCAAAAAAGGTTGAAAGCAGAGGCTTTCAACCTTTTTCTTAAAAAAGAAAGGATGATGGCTATTATGAAGATGCAATGGATTCTCATCAGCGCTTTAGTATTTGCTCTAATTACCGCGGTTTTTGCTGTCGTCAATGTGGAGCCGGTACAAGTGAACTTCATGTTCACGACGACATCCACGCCTCTCATTCTTGTCATTTTAACATCAACCTTATTAGGCGGACTGATTGTTGGTCTCTTCGGCATAGTTCGTCAGTACAAGCTGCAACGTAAAGTGAAACAACTAGAGAAGCAGCTTCATGAAGCGCTACATCCGTCAGCCGCATCATCATCTGAATCCAACCAAGTACATAGCGAGCCAAGTGTATAGACGAATTGAAAAAAACAAGCTCAGAGAAGTAAGGTGCTTAAAGTGAGGCAAATTACCCCTCCGATGAATGACGAACCTGCGTTCACTACATCATTACTCATCCCTCGGAGACCTCGGATTTGCCTAGCTTTCTGATTACAATGTTCCTGCTTCTCGATCGTTTTACCGCAAATCTCACAACGAAACATAACTTGAAGCGTCGCCCCTAGCCAGGAATCGACGAGAGATCCTCCTAATCCAGCAATTGCACCTAGCAAGACCAGAATAACAATAGAGCTGTTCGCCTCATGTGACTCCCCAAGCTGGTAAATACCTCCAACAAGACCAATAAACGCCCCACCAAGCAAAGAAGCTATCAATCCCAGGCCCGTAATTCCACCTGAAGTTCCTGCCGCAACCCGCTTCCCACTCACGATAGACCTCGGATTTGACTTGCTCAACCCACCAATTTCCGTTGCCCACGTATCCGCATTGACTGTTGCCATAACGCCCAAATAGAGCAACCACCAGATAGGATTTGGCCAGATGGCATTTCCGATACATAGAAGTAAACCAAGGCCCCCATTAGCAGCGACTTGACCTGCATCACGTCTCCCCCCCTTTGCATAATCACTTTCTGCTGCAGCTTTACGCTGTTGCTTGAACTTTGATAGCAGGCTAGATGAGATGAAGAAGGCAATAAGTGTGCCGAACCATGCTATGCTCCCCAGTGCATACATCGTCGTTCCTAGCAGAACTGCTGCAATCATCCCAGATAAAGATAAGGATCTCTTCCAATAGGCTGCGCCTGCTATAACCACGCTTCCTGCGAATCCATAAATCCACGGCATAAACAGGATTCTCCCCTTTCTATTCGACAATATTCGGGCATTTCTGCAGGATTCTTACCCATAAACAACCAATTCTATGATACTATGAATGTGATAAGCGATAGGAGGCTGACATGGAGCAAGATCAATTCACTACCAATTCCCGTTTCAAAAGTGATCTGGAGCCCGAGGAAATGCTGCGTGTCATTTTCGACTATGCTTCCAAGATTGCGAACGAACGTCATCTTAATCATGTACTTATGCTGATGGCGGATATGGGCCGTGAGATGATTGTCTCCGACCGTTGTACCGTCTGGCTGCTCGATACACAAAAGAATGAGCTTTGGTCCAAAGTAGCTCATGGTCTCGATGAAATTCGAATTCCAAGCTCTGCTGGCCTTGTCGGCTATGCGGTGACCAATGATCAAGCTGTTTTCATTCATGATGCTTATACCAATGAGGAATACAAATCTTATCTGCAGAATGGCGCCATCCGGACGGATCAACAAACCGGTTATCGGACGAAAGCCTTAATGGTGATTCCCTTCAAAAATAGTCAAGGCGAGATCATGGGGGCTTATCAAGCGATTAATAAGTTAACAGATAGCGAGCAATTTTCCGATAAGGACATGGAATATTTAACCTTGGCTTCCTCCTATGCAGGTAAATCACTGGAATCTGCTCTCCTTACCATCGAGATTGAAGAAACGCAGAAGGAAATTATTTTCCGGATGGGCGAAATTGGCGAAAGTCGCTCCAAAGAAACTGGAAATCATGTGAAGCGTGTTGCCGAGTATTCGTATTTGCTTGCGCTCGAGCTAGGCATGAGTAACGACGAAGCTGAGTTATTAAAAATCGCGTCGCCGATGCATGATATCGGCAAGGTAGCTATCCCCGATGCTATTCTCAACAAGCCTGGGAAGCTGACGGATGAAGAGTTCAAGCTCATGCAAAATCATACGCTGATCGGGTACAACCTGCTCCGGAATTCAACACGGCACATTCTCAAAACAGCTGCAGTCGTTGCTTATGAACATCATGAAAAATGGAACGGTCGTGGTTACCCCCGCGGTATTAAGGGGGATGACATCCATATTTATGGGCGCATAACGGCCATTGCCGATGTCTTCGATGCGCTTGGCAGTGAACGCGTCTACAAAAAGGCCTGGGAGCTCGATCGGATCCTTCAATTATTTCAAGAAGAACGCGGAGAGCATTTCGACCCTGATGTGGTTGATGCCTTTTTCAAACAATTACCTGCCATTCTTCGTGTAAGAGAGCAATACTCGGATGCAGCCTTAGCCAATCCCAATGAAGATCTTACATAGTGTCTCTAGGAAAAAGGGCAGTTCTCTCAGGTCGATGTGACCTTGGAGACTGCCCTTTTTTTTTATAAGCTAATAGCAAAAGCTCCGAATTGCTCTTCGCCCCAGATAAGCTCTAAACGATCGCCGTCTTTGACGGGACCAACGCCTTCAGGCGTCCCTGTGTAGATGATATCGCCAGGTCCTAAACCATAGTGCTTCGCAATAAAATCGATAATGGTTTGAAGATCGAAGATCATAAGGGAGATGTTGCCATCTTGAACAACCTGTCCGTTCTTACGAAGCTGGAAATTCGACTTCTTTAATTCCGACGCCCCTGGGAATGGACGGAAAGCCGTGATCGGCGCCGACTTCAGGAAACCTTTGGCAGGCAGCCAAGGTTGCCCCTTTTTCTTAATCACATTCTGTACATCGCGGAGTGTAAAATCAATCCCCAATGCGTATTGATCCACGATCTCATCGACTTGAATACCTTCCGTATAAGGCTTCGCGATATGTAAGACAAGTTCGGTTTCATAGTGAATCTCGCCTTGATCACTAGGAAGAGACAGAGCGCCACCATCTATATGTGCTAACGCATGTGTAGGTTTGGTAAAAATCATCGGCTGATCAGGAACGTCGTTCCCTAGTTCTGCGGCATGTGCGCGGTAGTTGCGTCCAACGCAATATATATTTCGGATCGTAGCTGTCATGTTAGATGAACTCCTCTATTATTTCTTACTCACATTTCCTTGAGCATCCACCCCAGCCCCAATGGAAATCTGGCTTAATCGTTGAAAGAGCTTGGCCCCATCTACCTCATTCATCGGAGTCGGCAGGGCTGCTTTGGTCAGTATCGGTACAAGGTGAATATTGCAGGACTTGTCCTTTGTACAGGCTGCTTCCAAAATAACAGTTTCCCACGTTTTCGGGGTTTCATTCGTCGTAAAGATAAAGTTGCCTAAGCTGTACGCAATCCATTTACCTTTGTACTGTTCAAAGCCTTGCAGGACATGCGGATGTCCTCCGATAACTAGATCAGCACCTGCATCAATGTAACGGTGCGCGAGCTCTTTTTGATTTTTATCCGGATTGTCATCGCGTTCTACGCCCCAGTGAGCCACAACAACGACGAGATCAGCGGATGCTTTGGCTTTCTCAATCGCCTCAACTGGCAGCTTGTAACTGTACGTTTCTGCAACCCCAGGATGCCCAGGTGCAGCTTTCCAAGAAGATTGTGGCACGACACGGCTGAAACCAAAAACAGCAATTTTCACGCCATCTTTTTCCACCAACACAGGTTGATAGGCTTCTACGTTATCCTTGCCGGCTCCCACTCGCTTAATGCCTTCTTGGTCCAGCGCCTTCATCGTATCTAACAAGCCTTCTGTCCCATAATCCATCACATGGTTATTGGCTAAGTTAACAATGTCAACGCCTGCTTGCTTAAGTGGCGGTAACGCCTCAGGCGAAGAACGATACACATATTCTTTTCTCTGAACGCTTCCTCTAGTCGTTATCGGAGATTCCAAATTTGCAATTGTAAAATCAGCTTTGGTTAAGAAATCTTTCACATTTGTATACGGGTAGTCAAAGCCTTTTTGCTTTAAAATATCTTCCACCTTGGAGGCCATAATCACATCACCCACAAAAGTTAATTTCACTTGTGCGCCTGTTCCCTCTGGCTTAACCACTGTTGCATTTGCTGTTGGCTTGGGTGTCGTGGTAACGACGGCAGAAGCTTTGGGGCTAACCTGCGCAGTCGAATTGCCATTCGGAATGGCTGTCGTTGGTTTAGGCGAAATAATCGCCATTGGCGTTGAAGCAACTCCATCTTCTTCCCCATTATTAGAATTGGATGTCCAAATGGAAGCCCCGATTCCAATGGCAAAACAAGCAACCGCTGCAACTGTGAAGACACCTAACACTTTAAGTGAAGACTTTTTGCTCGGGTTTGAATCTTTTTTCGATTTACCGTGACGATCTTGTCTGGATTCCAATTAAAACATTCCCCTTTCCCCCTACAAATTATAACAGATGTCGACATCGTTGGGTAATAGGAAGCGTCTCACATTTTCAGATTGTGTGCTGTATGGTATAACTGAAGCATTGGTTGGCGAAATAAACGACTACACCGTCCTTCTTGGACGGAAGCGTTTATCTAGAAATAGTAGCAGACTTACTGCGTGAAACATATAAGTTCTATATTTAAAAAGAAAGGAATCATCGCCGTGGAAAGAATCGCTATTATTTCTGATATTCATGGAAACTTACCTGCATTAGAAGCAGTACTTAAGGATATTACATGCAGAAGCATCACTCGTATTTTCTGTTTAGGCGATCTTGTGGGTAAAGGCCCTAGTTCGGCCGAAGTAGTTGACCTCATTAAGATGACCTGTGAAGCCGTCGTGCAAGGCAACTGGGATTTAGGCATTACGCTTCCTCAGGTGCTGCCAGCTGGCTTGTGGCAGCAGCAAGCGCTCGGTGATGAGCGTCTAGCCTATTTGAAGCAGCTTCCCTTCTCGATCGATGTTGTGCTCAGCGGGAAGCATATTCGATTGTTCCACGCGTCAGCTCAGAGCGTCTTTCATCGCTTGAAGCGGGAAGCTGCCAAGAAAGAGCGGCTAGCAATGTTTGAAAATACGGAGATAACCGGTTTCCCCGCAGATAGGAATGAGCCGGATATTGTCGGATATGGGGATATTCATATCCCCTATATGTTGACGCTGAGCGATCCTTCCGAGAAGGGTGCAAGTGTTGGCGGGCGGTTGGAGAGCAGCAATTCTGAGAAGCGTGCAAATGACGAGGGGCTGGAAGCGCTGCTGCTAGACGAGGATTCTGTGATAAGTACAAGTGATGGGAAGCGGAACGGATTGTCGCACAACGACGATTCTGTGCTGAGTGCAAGTGATGGTGGCCGCAGCGGGTTGTTGCTGTTTAATGTGGGAAGTGTCGGCATTCCCTATGACGGGATACCTCAGGCGTGTTACTGCATAATCGAGGGTGAGACTGATCCCATGGTTCAAGCAGGGTTTGGGCTCCAATTCGTGCGCGTACCCTATGATATCAAGCGAGCTGTTCAGATGGCGTATGAGGTTCAGATGCCGGATAGTCGACGGTATGAATTGGAGATTACGACAGGGTTGGTGCATTTGGGGGATTTGAGTGATTGAGCTGTTGCTAGACATCAGGAGGCTTTCTCTAGGTTTTCCACATATACGCTAGGCGAAGTGAATTTGGAATGATTTTACCATTGGATAAAAAAACTTATGGGAATTAATTCCACTTCATGCTAATATAGGTGTAAGATGGAAAGTGAGGATTATCTGGATGAAGCTAAACTGGCGTAAAATCATACTGATCATCGTTTGTTCTGAGTGTTTGTTTATCTATTGGACTGGCCTTAATACAATGAGCTTCAAGAAACAACAAACGACCCACCTTGCCCCCAGCAAACAGCCGCAGGTTCCAATCACACAGATTTCACCACAAATTCAAGAAACGAAAAAGATCGATTCAGATTTACATACGAAGGAAAAAGCATCCTAATATGAACAAAGAGCGATGTGCTGCCTATCAGCCCATCGCTCTTTTGTGTCAATCGCGCTTTCTATCACATGCACTATTTCACACGTGCCAATGCCAACCCATCATACGCTGGGAGAATCGTGCTTTCCAACCTTGCATCCGTTGCGATCCGCTGATTAAATAATCGCATAGCTTGAACTGAAGCCTTAGTTTGCTGCTCATCGACGACTTTACCACGCATCAACGTATTGTCACCAGCTATGATCGCACCCGGATTCGCCAGCTTGATCGCCAGCTCCAAATAGTTCGGATAATTCACCTTATCCGCATCAATGAAGAAGAAATCGAAGCGCTCTCCCTGCTCCAACAGTTCGTTCAAGTGATCTATCGCTTCGCCAATACGATACTCAACGAATTCACCAAGACCGGCGTCGGTCACGTTCTGCTTCGCCACATCTGCGAAATCTTGTTTCAGCTCCAGAGAAATGAGCTTGCCGCCCTCTTTTAACCCTCTCGCCAAGCAAATTCCGCTGTATCCGCCTAACGCGCCAATCTCCAAAACCCGCTTCGCGCCAATCATGGTGACCATCATGGTTAACAATCTGCCATAACCTGGCGCGATGGAGATCTCGGGCATATTCTTGGCCACAATGACTTCCTTCACCCGTGTGAGTACGGCATCTTCTTCATATAAACCTTCCATATAGTTTTCCGCTGTGATCGTTTCCATGTATTTGTCCTCCTAAATTCTTAAAAATCGTATGTACTTTGTAATCCCTGTTTGTAAGTGTAACCTATTTGTCCTATACTTGTTAATTGTATGAGTTTTCTGAGCGTTGTACAACCCGGATGGAAGGACTATACCTATGCCACAAAAAATTGAACTAATCGCCACTTGCCCAATGGGACTTGAGGCTATCGTTGCCCGTGAAATCCGTGATCTCGGCTATGAGGAATTGACCGTCGAGAATGGACGTGTCCGTTTCTTTGGTGACGAATTGGCCATCTGTCGCACCAATCTTTGGTTGCGTACGGCAGATCGCGTCCTCGTGCTGATGGGGCAATTCAAAGCAACAACCTTCGATGAACTATTCGAAGGCACCAAAGCTCTCGCTTGGCCAGACTGGATCCCGAACGATGCCGAATTCCCTGTTGAGGGGCGTTCCCATAAGTCACAGTTATCCAGCGTTCCCGCTTGCCAAGGGATCGCCAAGAAAGCTGTCGTTGAGAAGCTGAAGCAACGATACGGCACCGAGTGGTTCCCCGAAAACGGGGCACGCTACGTGATCGAAGTCGCGCTCCTGAACGATATCGCGACACTTACGATCGACACAACCGGTCCCAGCCTGCACAAACGCGGCTACCGTAAGCTCGTGACCGAAGCGCCGCTAAAGGAAACTATGGCGGCAGCACTGATCCTACTGAGCCGATGGAACGTAGATCGACCGCTCTACGACCCGTTCTGCGGGTCGGGGACCATCCCGATCGAAGCTGCGATGATCGGCTGGAACATCGCGCCAGGCCTGCGGCGCAGCTTCCCTAGTGAAGCTTGGGGGAACATTCCCCGCAAGCTGTGGGACAAGGCCCGCGACGAAGCCTTCGACGCGGTGAAAGACAACGTGCCGCTGCACATCGTCGGCAGCGATATCGACCCTGCTGCCATCGAAGTGGCAGAGGCGGCCGCTAAGGCAGCTGGACTGACGAAGCAGTTCCAGCTGAAGGTCGAGCCGATCGCCAAAGCGCGGCCGCGCGGCGACTATGGCTGCTTGATCACCAACCCGCCGTACGGCGAGCGACTTGGTGAAGCACCGGATGTCGAGCTGGCGCTGCGCGAGCTCGGTGCATTAACACGGCCGATGCCGTCGTGGAGTCTGTTCATCCTAAGCCCGAGCACCCAGCTCGAGCATTATATGAACCGTCGTGCCGACAAGAAGCGTAAGCTGTTCAACGGACGGATCGAATGTAATTTGTTCCAATACCTTGGTCCGTTGCCGCCGCGAAGACAAGATAGATAATGGTCATTATAACTAAAAATCCCCCTAGCAGATCACAAATCTGCTGAGGGGATTTTTTTATTTCACGAAGTCATTTAATTAACCCAGTCTTAAGACTCTTTATCTGGAACTTCGTTCTCCCTCCCCCATTACCTTTACATATTTTTGGAATTCTTGGGTAAAAGTAAGGAATAGGTTACGTAAGGAGGGAACTCATGTGAAAACAAGTCAATCCATTGAAGAGATAGAACAATATTTCAACCAGCTTTTCTCCGAACAAAGCGACTTTCAATCCAAACAGTTGCTCATTGGGGGAACGGCATATAGACTGTTTTATTTCGACACATTGATCGATCCCTCTCTCGTTCAAGATTTTATTCTAAAGCCGATGCTACTCCGTCCGCAGGACGCAATCCGCGATGCTGTGACGATTCTAGACTATGCGGAAACCGAGCAACTGGAGGACGCGGTTCAGGCCATTTTGTACGGGAAAATCGTTCTGTATCAAGACGGGAATAGCAGGCTTTACCTACTCGGGGTGGATTTAAAGAAAGAACGCTCCATCAATATTCCGACCAATGAGCGGGTTTTACGCGGTTCGCACGACGCGTTCATTGAAAATTTGGATACCAATCTTAATCTGATGCGAAAGATAATCAACTCAACGGAGTTCGTTATAAAAACGTATACGATTGGGCGGCTCTCGCGGACGAAGGTGGCTGTCATGTACATCAAGTCGATTGCGAATACGGCAATAATTTCGGAGGTGGAAAGAAGACTCACGAGCATTGACATTGATTACGTCGAGGCACCGGGATTTATCACTGAGCTGATTCAGGAGAAGAAATTCAGCCTGTTTCCACAATTGCTCATTTCAGAACGACCTGACCGCGCTCGTGCCTATCTAATGGAAGGGAAAGTCGTCATTGGAACAGCAGGTTCACCAGACATGCTCATCCTGCCAGTAACATTCTGGTCTTTTTTCCAAAGTCCTGATGATTACCAAGTCAGTTGGCTGATAGGCACTTTCTTTCGGCTATTACGAATCTGCAGCTTTTTAATAACGCTTGCCGCGCCTGCCCTGTATGTGGGGGTCAGTTCCTTTAATCCAAACCTGCTGCCGATTAATTTCGTTAATACGTTGCAGAGCTCACTAAAATACGTTACTTTTCCTCCGGTCTTAGAGGCGCTTGCGATGATGCTCATGCTTGAAGTTTTAAGAGAAGCTACGATTCGGCTGTCTAGTCCCGTCGCCCAAACAATTGGCGTAGTTGGCGGTATTGTCATCGGGACGGTGGTCGTCCAAGCCAATTTGGTGTCCAATACCATGGTTATCGTAGCCGCTTTAACGGGATTGGCCTCCTTCGTCCTGCCATCGTACGAGATGAGCACCGCGGTTCGCCTGTTAAGCTATCCTGCGCTCCTACTTTCCGCGTTATTCGGCTTGTTTGGCCTTACCTTCTTCTTCATGATGCTTTGTATACACTTATGCCAAATGACTACGATGGGACTCCCATACTATACACCGCCCTTCTCCTTAAGTGATATGAAGGATACGCTGTTTCGTGCTCCGCTTTGGTGCCTGACCAAGCGGCCGGGAGATACGGCGCCAAGCAATCGAACAAGGATACGGAATCCAAGGAGTTGGAAGCGTTGAGGAAGGAAGAAACTATCACTGGAAGACAGCTGATCTCGCTCGTGATCATGGCCCAACTCGGAACCGAAGTCATATCCCTCCCCCATGCATTGGTTGGAAAAGCCGGTCATGATACTTGGATCGCGGTATTGCTAAGCGGACTGGTCGCAGAAGTAGGCATCGTGCTGATTTGGTGGCTAGGCAGCCGATATCCGGCGCGTAACTTCTTTGCCTATATCCCGCTTATTCTCGGCAAACCGATTGGATCTTGCATCAATATGGTATATGCATGCTATTACGGCCTTTCAGGGCTCCTGTTGACATTGCTTTATGCCGACCTATTAAGAAGATGGCTGTTTGTGGACACGCCTAAATCGATAATCACTCTTATGCTTCTTGTCGTGTGCGGCTATGCGGCAACGTCATCACTAAAGCAGCTAGCTCATGTATCGCAAACCTTTATGTTATTCGCCTACATTAGTTTTTTGCTTATCGTTATAAGCGGAGTCTATGGACTTGACATCAAAAATTTGTTGCCAGTTTTGCCTGACGGCTGGTTACCGGTTTTGAAGGGAGTATATTTTGCATTTAGCGCTTATGTAGGCTATGATCTGCTCCTTTATGCCTACCCGTACGTGCAGACCTCAAGCAAAAAGAAGCTGCTTTTTACAATGTTGCTGGCGAACGGCAGCACGACCATATTCTATGTTGTGGTCTGCCTGATCTGCTCTATGAAGTTCAGCTTGGAACAGCTCTCCGTTATTCCAGAGCCAATCATTTTTATTCTAAAGAACTATAAGATTGACATCTTACAGAGTATTGATACCTTGTTCCTAATCTTCTACGCATGCATAGTATCGGCAACGATCTATGTCTATTTCTTTATGGCTGTTAAAGCATTGCTGCATATACGCAGTCAAGGTCTGGGCAAGCAGCATGTTTGGGTATGGGCAATTGTATGTGTTTGTTTCATTGGAAGTTTCTTTGTAGAGGAGCGTTTATCCATTTTGCGGTATGGCTCGATTCAGGACGTCATTTCTATCATATTGATCGTCGTTCTACCAGTCGTTCTGCTCTTGATTTCTGGACTACGAGGCACTGGGAGGAGCGAGATATGAAGAGAGTAATTACAGCACTAATCATTTGCCTGCTGCTAACAGGATGCTGGGATCAGCTTCAACTAAAGGAGATGCTATTTGCCGACATTATCGGGCTCGATTACGATGGTGACGGCAAACAGCTCAAGGTAAGCTTTGTTATTTCCTCGCTTAAGAATGTTTCTCAAGGCGGAGGCACCTCGAATAATTTATACCTTGCGTCAAAAGGCGAAAACCTCTATGACGCCGTAAATAATACAAACAAGGAAATGCCTGGAGCTCTTCATGTATTGGAGACCAGGTTGTTTCTAATCAGCACCCGATTTGCCAAAGATCAGCCGCTGAACTATCTGAATATTACTGGTCAATTTAGAGCCAATCCGTTATATGGCTATCTAGCGATGTATGACGGCGATCTTTCCAAGCTGCTGGCTACGAAAAAACTTAAAGAAGATCTGACTCCAGCGGATTTTTTAGTTGGCTTATTGGATGGTGAGATAAAAAGAGGAAAAATCCCTTCAAACCAATTACTCGAATATATACTCGGGGGAGAACGATTCATGAACGACTTCGCACTTAACCGATTCGAACCTTATGGGAACGGTGCTCGTCTTGCAGGTACCGGTTTGTTTAAAGACGGGACGTATACAGGCGTCAACCTGAATCCTGAAGATACCCAGCTGACCGTTCTAATGTATGGCGTTCTAGGCAATTCCGAGTCGCTCTCTGGTAAAATTGGTGAAAAAAATTATATGACTGTGATCAAGCATGCCAAACGAGATTTCCAGATTATCTCTAATCACGACGGTCTTAGCCAAATTAACATCTCGTTACAACTAGATCTTAAATTGATCGAGGCTGGGCTTGAATTAAAAAAACACACGAAACCTATGCTTATAGAGTTGGAGAAGGAAATTACAGTTGATCTAACTGCGAGGATATCTAACGTGATTGCAACCTTGCAAAAGAGCAATTGCGATATCTTGCAGCTTGGGCATGAGTTTGCTGCCTATCATCCGAAGCAGTTTAAAGGCAAGGACTGGTGGCGCGAGCAGTATCCGAAGATCACGATTAAGCCAGACGTTAAAATTCGAATTCTTAACTCCGGCGTATTGGACTAACACTGAAGTACCACTACGTACCGTATTTAGCTACGTATAGCTCACCTAAACAAACAAAATCCCTCACAAATGCCACTCATCTCTTTGCTATTCAGCAGCAGACAGACCGAGCACTTTGAGGGATTTATTGTTTCCAAATGACATCAATCAGCAGCGCCCACAAGGGGATAGACAGTAGAACGCTCCAGAGGCACCCTTTGGGCATCGCTAACTTGGGTTCCTCTTCGGTCTTCTGGTTACGTCCATTATTCCACATATTCCACCAACTCCAACGGCAACCCATCAGGATCAGCAAAAAACGTGTAGCGATTCCCTGTGATTGGATCCACTCGCACAGGTTCAACCGCGATTCCCTTACTTTCCAGCTCTTGAACACTTTGATCCATATCAGCAACAACGAAGGCCAAATGTCGTAAGCCCCGCGCCTCTGGTTGATTCACACGTAAAGGTGGATTCGGAAACGAGAACAATTCTATTTCTTGCTCCGTATGCCCAATACGCAAATCCAATTTATACGAGTCTCTTTCGGCGCGATAGGTTTCATGAATGACCGTGAGTCCAAGTAAATGAACATAAAAATGCTTCGAGCGCTCATAACGACCTAGTGACAATTAGAAAATCTCGAACAACAACAAAAAAGAACGATTCACCTAGATAGGCTGAACCGCTCTTAATTTGGATGATAAACATTGAAATAGTCTTGTTAAAAAGCCTTCGATCTGAGCCATCGGTGGCATTTTCACAGAAAGCTTTACTTCACCTTTCCAGTAGAAAATGAGAATGCTATTATTTCTTCCGTGGAACATTTCGACATCCCAACAGGCTTCCTTTAATGCATATTCTTCTCGGTTTATCATGAGCTTAGGTCCATCCGTGGATGGCACCAAACGTGCAACATGGTTACCGCATAACGAGGTTGCTTTCTGTTCCTCTTGCAATTGATTGTTCGATTTCATGCCGCTAGGGTCTCCTTTGTGCAAATTGTTGAGATTTGTTTTTTTGTTTCGCTATGACAGAGAAAAAAACCCACCGTAGTGAACCGACTAGAGGGGTTCTGATGTGAATTCCCAATCGTTCGGCGGCTGGCTGGCTGCTTGTCCTTTGCAGGAGAAGTAAGGCCCCTGTAGCTTTGCGTCACTGGCTTTCGCCAGCTTTGCCTTTGTCGAGATGGCGTGCAGAATCTTTTTAGTTGAAGCCGTGAATGAAACGATACATCCTATACTCTCAAGGATAAGGGATGGCGATTTGAATTCGAATAGTTCATAGGAACTAATTTTACGAAATTCATCAAAATGTTTGCATTTTCGACGATATTTTCACCGTTTTTTGACGTATTGTGCCTCTCCAATAGAAAATGGAACCCACCAAGGATAACATAGCAATCACGAGAAACAGCGTACTACCACCATAAGATACCAATAAAAATCCGCCAATCCATGGCCCCATAAAATGTCCGATGTTCGTTAGCGTTTGAGCGCCATAATACGTTCCACGCATTTGTTCCGGGGCAAGCTTATCAATCAACATGTTCGCGGCAGGATAATTCAGAATTTCACCAAAAGTGAAAATTCCCATCGATATAATGAGCCATGTGAGCGAATGCGAAAAGGCAAATCCGATATCGCCTAAAGCGAACATCAAGTTTCCAACAACGATGGCGGTTAAAGGTGAATACTTTTCAGCCCATTTCCCCAGCGGTATCTGCATCGCAATGACGACAATGGCATTGGCGCTCATGAGAATCGCAAACATTTTGACCCCATCAGCAAAATCCCTTTGAAGGTACTGTGATAATGTGACCATAACCTGCGAATATCCGATGGCTCCGATAATTCCGCCGATAATGTACAATCGGAAGGTGACATCCTTACGAATGACGCTTAATGCCGAACTAAAAGTAACGAGTGCTTTCTTCTCACCTTCGATTTTCTTAATGCCGAACTTAATGAGCAGTGCGTAAAGCGTCACACCGTAGATTAAATAGATGATACCTGTGAGCAGGAATGGCAAGGATCCATTCAATGTCGCAAAGAACGCCCCCAGCAAAGGGCCTACAGCCACACCAACGTTAATCGCCATATACCGGAGTGAAAATACCTGTAACCGTTTGGACGGCTCTGTTAAATCGGCCATTAAGGCTTGAGACACAGGCTCATAGAAAGAACGACAAAGTCCATTTAGCATACCCAGCAGCATAAATAAGACCGGTAATTTGACAACTCCGAAGCCAAGGAATACGAATCCCCATCCGAAGAGAGCCGCGAGCATAATCACGCGCCGTCCGAATCGGTCTGACAACGTGCCGCCAACAAACCCGCCGAATGTGCCTGCCAAAGCACCCATGCCAATTACGATACCAATAAGTCCAGGACTCATAGTTGAGTGCTTAGCCAAATAGATCGCGAGAAACGGTAAACTCATAGAAGACGCAGCCCGAGCCATGACTGTTCCTAAGATAAGCGTATGTACGATTGGATGATAGGATTGAAAAAAATGACGGATACGATTCATATACGATGACTCCTCTCGCTGACAACAGAATTGCCCTACGGTTAATTAATAGACGCCGAATTCCAATTATACATGAAATGGGTGGATTGTGTCGTATTTTCGAACTAGGAACTTTACCTTTTCATATACGCCTTCTCTCAGATGGTATTTATTGGGTGGAGGTTTTATAATGGCGATATGGAGGTGCTTGAGATGAAAATAGCGATCACAGGCGGCAGCGGGTTTATTGGAAAACGATTAATTTCGTTCTGGTTGGGACAAGGTCATGAACTCATTAATATATCACGCTCTTCCTCGAAGCAGGTTCATGGTATCCGAACATTAACATGGGACGAGTTGGAGAACAATGCTGAACTCCTTGAAGGACTTGATGCCATTGTGAATTTGGCTGGTGAATCCGTTAGTCAGCGTTGGACAGCCGCGGCCAAGACGCGGATTGTTCAATCCCGCTTGCAGGCAGCGGAGCGTGTAGCCAAGCTTGTTGCGAAGTTAGATCCTAAGCCTAAGGTTGTTGTGAATGCTTCTGGTATGTCTTATTACGGCATCTCCGAGACGGACACCTTTGACGAGAACAGTCCTTATCGAAATACAGACTTCTTAGCTGACGTAGTCAAACAGTGGGAGGCAGCTGCTGATCTTATCCAAGGTACACGGGTCGTGAAGGTTCGAGTTGGACTTGTGTTGGATAATAAAGAAGGTGCATTTCCCAAGATGGCACTCCCCTATAAGCTTGGCGTAGGCGGCACCGTTGGCAGCGGCAGGCAATGGCATTCGTGGATACATATTGATGACATGGTGAGATTGATCGATTTCTGTGTGCAAAATGACGCGATAATCGGTCCCGTGAATGCCACGGCTCCAAATCCCGTTACTAATCAAGATTTGGGACGCGCGATTGCGAAAGCTCTGCGAAGACCAAATCTATTTCCAGTTCCCGCTTTCATGATGAAGCTGATTTTTGGAGAACTTTCTGTTCTGCTTCTGGAAGGTCAGAAGGTGATACCTCGTGTCCTGCAGCAGCATGGATTTGTGTGGCGTTTTCCTTTACTAGCAGGCGCTCTTGACAATCTGTTGAAAAAATAGCTTTTCATCCTCATTAAAATTGTGTACAATTAAATTGCGCGAAATACTAGTGACGGAAGGTTGTGCCCCTATGAGCGTTCATCAATTTCAAGTAAAGAACATTCGCGGTGAAGAGAAATCACTTGGTGAATACAAAAATCAGGTCCTACTCATTGTAAATACCGCGACACAATGCGGATTAGCTCCACAGTTCAAAGGGCTTCAAGAACTACACGACACCTACAAAGATCAAGGTTTTAGTGTCCTAGGCTTTCCCTGCAATCAATTCAGAGATCAGGAACCTGGCGATAATAAACAGGTTGAACAAGCATGCCAACTTAATTTCGGCGTTAATTTCCCGTTATTCGCCAAGGTCGATGTGAATGGCGCGGATGCCCATCCGTTGTATCGTTATTTGAAGAGTAAGGCATCTGGCCTATTCGGGTCCGGCATCAAATGGAATTTCACCAAATTTCTAGTGGATGGCAACGGGAATGTGATCAAACGTTTCTCTCCAACGACGACACCTCGCAAAATTGAACGACAAATTCAAAAACTGTTGGAAAAATCACCCGTTCATTCTTAAGTTCAGCGTAAATGAAAAAGCATCCTGTCCTACTAATTCGGACGGATGCTTTTTATTCATTTCACATATTTCTTCGCTTTTTCAATAGCTTCGTCTTCCGTTGCGCCCGTAATGTATCGGCCATTAATAAAGATAAATGCGAACCGCGAACATGGACCGCAATACGACTTGCACGCAACTTTGACTTCCGTGTCCGGTGCAATGGCACTTATTTTGGCAAGTGCCGATTTCACCTTCATGTGTTTGCATTTATCACAAATGCGTATATCATTCCGCATTAGTGGTCTCCGTGGTTCCCCTTGCTTGGGTTAGTAATCATGAAGCCTTCTTCTGGTGTGTAGAAGTAGTCAATTCGAATACCGTCTAGAAGCGGCTCCGTTTGATCCAACAAAACATCAATTCCTTTATCCGTGTTGACCACGATATCATTGGCTGATTTATCATCAAGACCCAAACCATAGTGAGCATGATCACCATGCTTATGCGTCACTTGCACACGAACCAACAAATTTTTGTTTTCTTCTTTATTAAGCTCCAATTGAAGTACCTTTGCTGCATTACGAGAAATTTTGACTTTCATATGTACACATCTCCTGAAACAATAAATTTTAATTCTATTGTAAAGAATCTACGGCACGAAATCAACCTTGTCCTATTCTGCCCTTCTATTGCCAAATTCCATAAGGAACTTTAAAATACATAGTAGTGTGACTAATACTCCCTTATTACAAAATGTTAACTTACTTACCTTTAAGTAAGTATCCTTTATGACTTTGATGAAAGGAAGCGATCTCATGTCAACGCTTGAAAATGAAAAAGTAGCTCCACTCAGCAACTATGTTCCCAAAAATCCCAAAGAAATCGAATGTTCAATCGAACGAACACTGGAAGTCATTGGCGGTAAATGGGCATTTCTTGTCCTTCGTGAATTGTTCTGTGGAACGAAGCGTTTCGGAGAGCTCCAGCGTCAAATTACGGGCATCAGCCCAAAATCCCTCACGGATATTTTGCGCCATCTTGAAGAACATGGGGTTTTGGAGCGCATGGCGTTCCCAACAGTTCCTGTAACGGTCGAGTATACGTTGACACCAAAAGGTCAGGATCTGCATCAAATTATTAAAGAGATGAAGCTTTGGTCAGCAAAATGGACATAATGACAATTTAAGGATACTTGTAGAGGAGAGGATCTTGATGATTACGATCAAAACAAAAGAACAAATTGAAGCGATGGGGAAAGCAGGCCGCATCCTTGCCGATTGTCATAAAGAAATTGCGAAGCTGATTCGCCCAGGCATTACTTCGTGGGAAATCGATCAATTCGTAGAAGGCTTTCTTGCTAAACATGGTGCAACTCCTGAGCAAAAAGGCTATCATGGCTATCCTTATGCAACCTGTGCATCGGTGAATGACGTCATTTGTCACGGCTTCCCGAAAAAAGAGCCTCTGAATGATGGTGATATTGTAACCATTGACATGGTCGTTCGCATCGATGGCTGGTTAGCTGACTCCGCTTGGTCTTACGCAGTTGGCAACATTTCTCCTGTCGCTGAAAAGCTGCTTCAAGTAACGAAGGAATCACTTTATAAAGGCATTGAAAAAGCAGTAATCGGCAACCGCATCGGGGATGTCTCTCATGCCATTCAAGTGTATGCCGAGTCGCAAGGCTTCTCCGTAGTCAGAGATTTCATCGGGCATGGGATTGGCTCCGACATGCACGAAGAGCCGCAAGTGCCTCATTATGGACCTGCTGGCAAAGGGCCGCGCATTAAGGAAGGCATGGTGTTCACGATTGAACCGATGCTGAATGTGGGTAAATATCATTCCAAGGTCGACCAAGATGGTTGGACAGCTAGAACGTATGACGGCAGCTTATCTGCACAATACGAGCATACGATTGCGATTACAAGCAATGGACCGATTATTCTAACTGAACAATAACCGATCTGGAGGAACAGGGATGCTTTCTTTTTACAAGAAATATTGGCGAACGGTATTTGACATAGGGCTCATCGCATTAACCGTCTATTTATTCATGCTGTTATTCAGTTATTTGTACGCAATCGCCACGCCAATCTTTCTGGCTTTGATTATTTTCATGATGATTGAGCCTCTGGCTCGCTTCTTGAATCGCAAAGGCATGAGCAAATCATTGGCTTCCGCAATTTCCACCTTGGTTTTCGTCTTGATCATCCTAGGCGCATTGGCCGGGGCAGTTGTCATTTTTACCAGCCAGATCATGAGTCTTGTCGATAAAATCGATGACTATGCAGCGGTTTTTAATGACCAGGTCATTCATCGGATTGCGGAATTAAATGATCGCTTCCAAGCCATGCCTGACGATGTGACTGGCAAAGCCAAAGATTATGCGGGTCAATTTGCTGGAAAAGCTTCTACTTTCCTTGTTGCCTTTTTATCCGGTTTGGTCGCTTCCCTGACCTCCTTCTCCACGTTCATGTTCAATTTCATCGTCGGCATCATTCTCGCATACTTCTTAAGCATCGAAATTGAATCTTGGAAACGTCTAGCAAGTGAGCAAACACCAAACACCTTCAAATCTGCTTTCTTTTTCCTTAAAGAGAATGTCGTGAAGGGGCTTGTGTCTTACGTAAAAGCGCAAGCCAAGCTCATTACCTTGACCTTCATCGTTGTTTTTATTGCCTTGCTAGTGCTTAATGTGAATAACGCATTCTCTATCGCACTTTTGTCTGCTTTCTTCGATGTACTTCCTTTGCTAGGTGTTTCCACCTTATTCATTCCGTGGATTATCTACCTATTCATCGTCGGCAATACAACATTAGCGATTTGGCTTAGCGCATTGCTCCTTGTCGTTATTCTTGTTAGGCAAATTATGGAGCCCAAAATCACGGGTGAATCCTTGGGTGTATCGGCGTTCACTACCTTAGCATTCATGATTGTATCGCTATCTCTCTTTGGTGTGGCAGGGGTCATCCTCTCGCCAGTTCTGATCATTCTGATCAAAGCCTTACATACGCAAGGATATTTACAACGCTGGATTCGAAAGCCTGAGAACGAATATTCAGAAGGAAAGCTGCCGTATACCGGCGATTAGCATTTCATGCAAAGAGCCCCCAGTCTTCAATTGAAGAACTGGGGGCTTTTTACTGTACAGACAGGACTAAACTCGGTGCATGCTCCGATAAATGGAAGGCGCCATGCCGATTTTTTTGCGTGAACACACGGCTCAAATAAAAGCCATTTTCATACCCGCATTGGGAGGCGTTGGTGTTTGAGCCAAGGCTCTCCGAAACCTGCGGGTCAACTGAACTGGCGTAAGTCTTAGTGAAATGGCCAAATCCAACATCGAAAGATGAGTTTCAAAAGCATGCTCGGTGAGGAAGCTCCTCGCTTGGTCCATTTTCTCATCCATTATGTTCGCTGGCTGTCTCTGTTGGATATTCCTGTCCATATGAACTATTCGAAAGAGATCATTCAGCATTCTTCTTTCTGGTGCCAATCACATGGAATAAAAGCTTCAAGGCGGGATCGCGATAGGTCATTCTTCCACGCTCCATGGAATGAAATAAAGTATATGCTCATTGTAACTCACTGCATGTTAAATGGATATGAACTCATTTAAAATGCATGGTAGAGATATTATTACTAGTGAGGTGCTCATAAATGAGGCATGAAATCGTTACATCCGATATCACCGTCGTTGGCGGAGGCTTGGCAGGCATTTGTGCAGCTGTTGCTGCAGCACGATTAGGTCAGACGGTCTCTCTGGTCCAAAACCGCCCTGTTCTTGGCGGAAATGCAAGCAGTGAAATACGTGTATGGGTGTGCGGTGCTACCTCGCATGGTGTCCATCGCAATGCGCGAGAAACCGGTATCATGGGTGAACTTTTCGTAGAGAATCAATATCGAAATATCGACGGCAACCCCTATATCTGGGATTTGGTTGTGCTTGAGAAGGTGAAGGCCGAGCCGAATATTACGTTGTTCCTGAACACCGATGTACATGAGGTCGATGCTTCAGGTGATGAAAATAACCGTACCATTCAAGCGGTCACAGGTTGGATGATGGGCTCTGAACGGAGGATTCGTTTTGAGAGTCGTATTTTCCTTGATTGCACGGGTGATGGCTTAGTTGGCTTCCTTGCAGGTGCTAAGTTCCGTATCGGTCGCGAAGCACAAGACGAATTTAATGAAGAATGGGCGCCGCTCGTACCGGATGATATCACGCTCGGAAGCACGCTGCTCTTCTATACCAAGGATGCTGGCCGTCCGGTCAAATATATAGCGCCAAGCTTTGCTAAAGATATTACACAAACCTCCATTCCTATGAAGCGAGTCATTCGCAGCGGCGATAATGGATGCGCTTACTGGTGGATTGAATGGGGCGGTGAGCATGACACGGTCCATGATAATGAGCGAATTCGGGATGAGCTCTCCTCGGTTATCTATGGCATTTGGGACTATATCAAAAACTCAGGGAAATTTGACAGCGCCAATTTAACACTGGAATGGATTGGATCGATACCAGGGAAAAGGGAATATCGCCGTTTCGTTGGGGATTACGTGCTGAATCAAAATGATGTGATTGCACAGGAGCTGTTCGAGGACCGCGTCGCTTTCGGCGGCTGGTCGATTGACTTGCATCCGCCTCAAGGCATGTATTCGACTGCCAGTGGCTCCAAGCATATGCATATGGATGGTTCCTACCATATTCCGTTCCGCTCTCTCTATTCGACCAACGTGTCGAATATGCTCATGGGTGGACGCAATATCAGCGCGTCCCACGTTGCTTTCGGTACAACACGTGTCATGGCGACATGTGCGGTCATTGGCGAAGCCGCGGGTACTGGCGCAGCGCTTTGCGCAGCGAAGGGCATTTCACCGCGTGAGCTGCACAGCCAGCACTTGAGCGAGCTGCAGCAGACGCTGCTGCGGCAGGATGCGTCGATTCTCGGCGTGGCGAATACCGACGAGGCCGACCTCGTGCGCAGCGCGACTCTGACAGCCTCCAGCACGCTGTCAGAGCTTGCATTGGAGCAATCGGCGGGAGTTTATCCGTTGGAGACGCATGTAGCGCTTCTCGTGCCTGTAGATCCGTTTATTGACGGCATAGAGGTGTTAGTAGATGCCAGCGCTGCGACAGAGCTTACTGTCGAGTTGTGGCACACAGGCAAGCCTCAGAATTACGTCCCGCATACGCTCGTAACGAAAGTCGTGGTACCTGTAGGCGCAGGGGATGAGCAATGGGTCACGGCTTCGCTGAAATGGGAGCCCGCATATGCACAGAACGCTTTCATCATTCTTAAAAGCAACCCGGCACTCTCCGTTCATGTGTCGGATCGTCCGCAATCTGGCGTGCTATTCTTCAAGTATAATGCCACTGCTGGGGATACTGCAGACTTCGGGGATATGCATCATCATCAGCCGGTGATTGATTGGACTCAGAGGGGCTTTATTCGGAAGCCGATCTGCTTCCGACTCCTTTCGCCTACTTCCGCCTATGCGGCTGAGAAAGCAGCAGACGGATATAAGCGGCCTTATGGCAGTCCGCATCTATGGTCGTCCGCGGGACTTAGTACGGATGAATGGCTAGAGGCTAGCTGGTCTAAGGCTCAAAGCATTGGGCAAGTGCATGTGACGTTCAATGATGACGTCAACGAGGATTTAATTAATTTGCATCACCATCGCACCGAATTCGAAATCATTCCTGAATTAGTTAGAGATTACATGCTGCAAGTGTGGGTTGGAGAAGCGTGGTCAACGGTTGCTGAGGTGCTGGGCAATCATAAACGGCATCAAGTTCATGTGTTTGACAGCCCCGTATCAACTAGCCGTCTGCGTGTCGTTGTTGCGTCTACGAATGGCTCTCCGCATGCCGAAATCGTGGAATTGCGTTGTTATCGTTAAAATAGTGCGGCAAAGAGAAGAATCGATATGGCCACGTGAAATGTGGTTGATATCGGTTCTTTTTGCACATGATTATAGGTAGTGAACAATGTTGGGTACTGGCTTTAGTAGGTGGTGGAGATGTCAATTCGCATGGACAAGCATTCCCAATTATTTGAAAAATAGGCCCAAATTGCTCTTGCTTAACCTGACATGATGTGTTATATTAAAAGTGCGTAGAATCAATGTTTTCGCTTTTAAAAGCTGACATAGGAGTGATGAAAATGTTACAAATTCCGCATGGCGAAGAAATTATTCGTGTTGAAATGACGGTCAAGGAAGCGCTTGCACTAACTGGCGCGAAGTTCACTCAAAACCAAAAATTGGAAACCGATGCAATCAAGAAGCTTAAACAATCCTTAGCAGATAAGTTGCTCACACCCCACCATTAATTCATACAGATATTGGCCCCGTGAGGCAGATCGCGGGGCTTTTTATTTATTGTGGTGATTAGGTGGGATCTCGCGGTGAGATGCGGATATAGTACGGCAGGCGAGTTGCTCCTGTCAGGGCTTAGAGAGGGACTGTAACGCCTTTTTGGGGCGTTACAGCTGCGCGAAGTCGAGACGCCGGCTCTGTAAGGCCCTTTTCGGGCCTTACAGGCTGCGCTTTAGCCTCCTAGGGCCGCTGCCTGGGATTGTAGCCTTTTTGGGGCGTTACAGCTGCGCGAGAACGCTCAGGCGGCTCTTTAATGCCCTTTTCGGGCCTTACAGGCTGCGCTTTAGCCTCCCAGGGCCGCTGCCTGGGATTGTAACGCCTTTTTGGGGCGTTACAGCTGCGCGAGAACGCTCAGGCGGCTCTTTAATGCCCTTTTCGGGCCTTACAGGCTGCGCTTTAGCCTCCTATGGCCGCTACTTGGGACTGTAACGCCTTTTTGTGGCGTTACAGCTGCGCGAGAACGCTCAGGCGGCTCTTTAAGTGCCTTAAAGGTGCGCAAGCACAAAAAATCCGCCCCCACAACAAGGGGCGGACCATCTTTAGTTGATTTTCCTCCGTGTCAATATACACGGAACACCTCTGCCGACAGCCCCAGGCTGCGACATCATTTCCACATAGCGCATTCCCCTTGCGCAAGGCGTTTTGCACACCGAGCACGTGGCTGATTCAACCATCCTCATCGTGTATTGAGCACGGGATGAAAGTTCCTTTTTCTTCTTAACAACCTTGCCTTTACCTTTAGGTGGTGCCATATTCACGCCTCCCCAACAGCTTCCTTACTTCAGTATATGAAGTCTGGGCTAATCGGTTCGTGGCGAGCACACGCAAGTTGACGTAACTTGTCTACGGCCCCTCATGTTCTTGTTTCAATGCACCTTTCGTTATACGCTTATGCTTTCCCTACTCCTCACTCTCACAATTCCAAGGCTGTCAAAAGAATAGGAACGATTTCCTCATAAAGTGAAGCAAATGTTTCTACAGGCAGTGGATTTACACCTAAACCAACCTCGACAGTAAAGCCTGGTCGCCGAAATTGTTGAATGAACCAATCCTTGTACCCCGCATCACTGCCGGAAAGCTTCACGGCCTCGTAATCACTGGCTAAGGCCAATCGCTCAGCAAGTGCTTCGGACTCTGCAGGTTCATAGTCTCGATAATTCCAATAGATCTCTCTGCCTTGTGTATGTAGCGCAACGACGAGCTCGAAAGCATGGTTCTCGGTAAAATGAGCTAACGCCGCAGCTTCTGGTTCAGATAACGGAGCTTCTCCGCCATAATCACGCTCGCCAGGTCCCTCATGTTCTCTTCTCAGCTTCTCTTCTTCCCAGTGTGCCGGGAATTGATCATTAAGATCCACGCCTCGAATATTCGCCTTCCAATTCAAAAAAGATAAGGAACCGCCATTCCATGCCACTAACGCTTCACGATGCGGATGTTCCTCAGGCAGTCCGTGTAAGACAAGCTCGACGCCATCTGGATTGACCATGGGCACGACCCATAGTGAGTATTCTGACAAAATACGCCTTACATTACGCCCCTGCCAAGCCGTCCCTCTTGCATAGGAACAAGCTAAATCTTCAACAAATTGCATGAGCAGCGGAGAGGTTATCCATTCATTCGCATGCATCGCCGCATTGAAATGGATTTCCTTTGAACCATGACCGATTCGCAGCGCATGTATGTCCCTTCCCATCACACTTTCGCCGATACACGCGATTTGCAAAAAGGGATATATTTTGCCTAAACGATTCAACTCGTTACCCAATGTCTCATAACCATAACCTAACACACGACCACCTCACAGCCATTTACTACTTTCGTATGGCTATGCTTATGCCTAGGTTGCAGGAATCATGCGGTATCTCAGTTACAGCCCCTTAAATAAAAATAGACCCTTAAGGGTCTATTTGCATCGCTTAATTAATAGTAGGTACCTGCCACACTACAGGAATAAAGGCAATATATTCTTTGAGCCAGTTCTCCGCAATCTGCCGGAAAACAGTAGGCGTGCCACTGCAGAAAAACTGATGGATCGGCATTACTTGGGAATTCGTTTGCATTCCCCTCTGATACAGGATCGTGCTTATATCTCTAGCGGTCTCTTCGGCCGAAGAGATCAAAGCAACGTCCGGACCCATAACCCGAGAAATGGATTCCATAAGAAAAGGATAATGGGTACAACCCAAGATTAAGCAATCGATCGGCTTCCCTTTCAAGGGTCTCAATGAATCTTCCACGACAGAATACGCACGATCGCTGCTAAAGAGCCCTCTTTCAACAAATGGAGCCAGTAACGGACAAGCCTCACTATAGACACGGATGTCCGGCGAAATCTGCTTTAATGCTGTTTCATATGCTTGACTGCGTATCGTTCCATCCGTGCCTATGACACCGACTACACCGCTTCGCGTCATTTTGATTGCGGCTCTAGCCCCCGGTGAAATCACACCTATAACAGGAATCGAGACACGCGCACGAATGTCTTCAATCGCGACAGCAGTCGCCGTATTACAAGCAATCACAATCATTTTGGGATTAAACTGAAGTAAGTAATCAACGATTTGACGAGTAAAATGACGAACTTCATTCGCAGGTCGGGGTCCGTATGGACTCCTGGCCGTATCTCCAAAATAGATGACTTTTTCATGCGGCAGCTGTCTCATCACTTCTTTTACAACAGTTAATCCTCCGACTCCGGAGTCCAGTACGGCTATCGCTTGCTGCACACATATCCGCTTCCTTTGCCGGTTGATGAATTCATAAACCACATGGTTAGGATATGTGAGGACAAGCTTAAAGGTACCAAGAGTACTACACAGATTTAGAGCAAATCTTCTTTACTTTGTAGGCTGAAGCTCCGTCATAACGCCGAATTCATAGCCTCTCTTTTTGATTTCTTTACAAATCCGATCAAGCGCCTGCATGTTCTCAATAGACCCCTGATGCATCAAAATCACATTACCCTCATGCAAATTATTCATAATATCGTTGTAGGGATCCTCCGCGCCATTTGCTCGGGGCTCCCAGTCACGCATAGCCGTAGACCAGAAGACAGAAGTATAGCCCATCCCAGAGACTAAGCTTAGATTATGCGGATTATAGTGACCATAGGGAAACCGGAAGTAATGTCCGACGTCTTTTCCTGTAATTTGCTTATATACAACTTCAAAATCCGTTATTTCCTTACGAATCTGATCGTCGGACAACTCATTAAAATCCGTATGAGTCATCGTATGATTAGCTACAAAATGACCGTCTGCCACGATTCTTTTCAAATAGTCTGGGTTCTTCTTGATGTTGTTTCCTGTGATAAAGAAATTAGCTTTGACATTATTTTCTTTGAGCGATTTGAGCATGAGATCAACCTCGATTAAAGGTCCTCCTGCGTCGATCGTTAAATAAACCTTTTTCCCGGTCCCAACCCAGACCGCTTTTTGGTCATTGGTAAAAGATTTGGTTTCTTTCGGGAAATCAGGAACCTGACCTGTTTTTTTCTTCATATAGTACCAAGAATACGGTGTCCGATCCGCTGGCAATGTTTTGGATTTGGAAGCGTCCGTTGTGACAGCAGCCTTGGGTGTAACACTAGGCGTCGGCGTAGCTGGTGATGCGCTTGGGGTCGGTGTTATCGTTGGTTTGGGTGTCGGCGTTGGCGATGGCGTAGTTGCTTGGGTAGGTGAAGGTGTTTGAGTTGATTTAGGGGAAGATGAAGGCACTCCTGTGGAAGCTGGTTCATTATTGGCTGGGCCCGTCAGGCTTATGTCTGCACAACCGACCAAAGTGACGCTCAGTATGATCAGCAGTGCAGCTTTATGGGTACGTTTTGTCATGAGTTACACCTCGGGTAGGAATGAATTCTTCATCCATTCTATTCGACAGTGATTGACAAATTACCTGCCTAACCATAGATTCATGGGGGTTATTTTGTAGCTCGATAGGTTAAGAATTGTAAAATGGTAATCAGGATGAACGCTGTCCCAGCTAGCATCGGAATTGTAATAAAACCGAGCCAGTTTAAGTAATCGGTATCACAAGCAATCGGACCGCAGCCTGTACCTGTTTCTTTGAATACACCTACTTGTAATAAAATGTGGTAGATCGAAATGCATGCGCCCCAAATCGTTAACGGCAGCACATAAATCGTCAATTTGTAATCTCTGCGTACTGCAGCTATTCCCAGAATAACCACTAAAGGATACATAAGTATGCGCTGATACCAGCATAGTTTACAAGGTGCGAAATGCATGATTTCAGAAAAATATAAGCTTCCTAGCGTGGCAATTAATGCAACTAACCAAGATAGATGCATGCCGTTGTCTCGCAGCCATTTTTTTGACATAAAGATATCCTCCCCTTCTATTTCCCTATTATAAAAAAATAGAAGAAAGAAGTCACGGGATTGATTCTCTCGACCTACTAAAATCGTATATGGCTTACGAATCATATAACAAGTCCGCTCACCATTCAGGTATTTAGTACCATTAAGTACTGCATTGTTTCTATTTTGAGCTAATTCAATTACAATTAACATATGGAGGGATTCCTATGATGAAGCAATTTGAAGGATTCGGTAAATTTTTGGAGAGCTTGCGAGGGAAAATGTCCTTGCGAGAAGCAGCAAACAAGAGTGGACTTTCCCATGCCTATATTCGAGATCTGGAATTAGAGCGCAATCGTTCAACGAATGAAAAGATCAAACCATCCCCTGTCACTTTAAAGAAATTGTCGGACGCCTATAAATTCTCATATACAGATCTCATGGAGAAAGCTGGATATCTTGAAAAAGAAAACCAGGATAGTCAGACTACACCCTTGACTCTTCCTCTTACAGACATTCTTTTTATAGAAATTGGTTCCACCGAAATGACCTATCATACGCAGATCGGTAAGCGCAAGATTCCTATGCAGTCACTATTGGATTTCAGTCATTTCCTAGATCAGTTAGAAGAACAAGGGTTCAAGAAAATGGATACGGATGTATTTATCAATTTGTCTCATGTGAAGAAGTATGATGCCAAAGAAGGTAAGCTTTATTTTGACCCACTTGGTGTGAGTCTATGTGTGACCATTGCGGCTGTTCGTCAAAAGAAATACCATGCTCTCATCGTTCGCAGTGTGGCCAAACATTCAGGTAACGACCTCGAATTTCACTATGATACAAACCGGATGACGGACTCTAGGCTTCGATCCATCCAAAGTCAAAACTAATATTTTCACAAAAAAGGAGAAAATTTCAGGGAAATCTGAAACTTATTCTCCTTTCTTTTCGTCTTATAAGATGACTATATGGTTTGATTAGTGGTAGAGAGGATAGATGCCTAACCATGGCTGTTCAACAAACAACCACCCGACAGACAACTAGGCAAGCGATCCTTAAACACAAACGCTCTGCGGGATTTCGTTTTTTGATGTATACAATTCTAAGTATCACCATACTCTCAACCTTAGGTTTAGGCTGGTTTTTCCTGTCTTCCTCTGGCTCGAGCCTGCGCTTCATGATGGCAGATACGATCATCACAACCCAGCATCGGGATTGGGCAAAGTATTTAATTGGTTCGAGCGAGTTACAGAAACGTGTAGCTGCGTATTCGAAGCGCTTTGACGAAATGGGAACCGAAAAGGATCGCGGACTCGTTGAAATCGCTCCACAGCCATCCCTAGAACCTGCTGCTGTCCAAAGCAAGAAAGAGTTAGTAACGATTGAAAACATTTCGGGCCCGAACTTCAAAGGCAAGCTCGTTATCATTTCAGACCCTACCAAGCTTCGCATTGCTGTACCCGAGAAAGTCGGTAAAGGGGAGAAAGTTTCCTCGATGGTCAAACGTACCGGTGCAATCCTTGGTGTTAATGGCGGCGGATTTATCGACCCGAATTGGGAGGGCAACGGCTTTCAGCCTGAGGGCGTAGTCATCTCCGGAGGCAAAATCTTTTACAACGACAAGGGCATGAACGGTACGGTGCAGATCGTCGGGATCGATAAACAAGGCCGAATGATTTCAGGGAAGTACAAAGTATCTGAGCTGCTTGAAATGGGTGTTCAGGAAGCCGTTTCCTTCAGCCCTCGGTTCATCGTAAACGGTGTTGGGCAAGTTAAAAGTCAAGCCGATGGCTGGGGCATTGCTCCGCGCACATGCATGGCTCAAACCAAAGATGGCTCCATTCTGTTTGCCATCATCGATGGCAGACAAACACACAGCATTGGCGCAACGCTATATGATATTCAGGAAATTTTCTTAGCTCACGGTGCAATCACCGCGGCGAACCTAGATGGGGGCGCATCAACGGTGCTTGTCCACAATAATGCCATTATCAATAAACCTTCGAGTGAATACGGCGAAAGATACCTCCCCACCGCTTGGCTGCTCTTCGATTCTCCTGAAACGGCAGTCATTAAGAATGTTTGGGAAGGTCTAGATATCAGTAAAATTGATCCATCCAAATGGTGATTAGGCAAATAAGCAGAGTGCTCCTTGTGAGGAGCACTCTGCTTATTTTTTACGTACTAGCGGCCTACGATGACCAAGTCTTCTGCAGCTTCCGATGCTGCGATATCATCTAGGACTTCATCGCCTGATTGCGAATCCTTCCAAGAGCGAACTGTCTCAACAACACTAGCTGTCGTATCTTTGACTTTACCAACAAGATCCGTTGTCGTGGAACTCACTGTTTTGGCAGCTGCTTGCGTTTTTTGGCTAACTGCACTTGCTAGTTGAACTGTTTTATCGCTAACCACAGTCGCTCCCTCTGCAATGTCACTGCGTAGCTCACGACCGGATTTCGGTGCGAACAGCAAAGCTGCTGCAGCTCCAACTAAACCGCCTACGACTGCACCGACGAGAAGATCTTTCCCTTTTTTTCCATTGGACATGTGATATCCACTCCTTATTGATCTGATTTCGCACTCCGATGCGCCTGCCATCTCTGCCATAGCTCATACCCTGTCGTTGCCCATTCCATGACGTCATGGATACGCTTCTGGTGCGTATGAACGACCTTTTCCGCACCATGTAAGGAATCGTTCATCATACGTGAGGCCTTGCGCAGTGTGGAAGCGACTTCCTGGGCAGCTATCCCTGCCTTTTCAACCGATTGGATACTTGGCTCCAAGGCAAGGAGTTGCAAATGTACCTCTTCCGTAAGCTGCCCTAATTGCTTCATTAGATTCTCCGCTTGTTCTGTAGTATGGCTAATCTGCTGTTTAACTTCAACAACCGTATCCCCTAACAGGCGAAGCGTTCGTGTAGCCGTAATGAACATACGAACGGTAAACACAATGAGCACTAGACATGCAACAGCCAAGCTGACGATACTGATCTCACTCCATGTCATTAGGGGCACCTCCTGTGAGCTGAAAGCTGTGAGGGTTGATGAGGCTTCTAGACGAATGCCTATGAATTACTACAGTATAGGTAGGTCGGGCTTGTTTTGACACAAACGTACTGGAAAAATTTCTGGAACCTGTCATAATGAACAACAAATACATGGATATGAGTTGGGGGAATTAAGTGATGAACCGAGAACAAGGACTACAGGAAATTGAACGTACTCGTATTATGGCGATCGTCCGCGGCGTACAGGAGGCGCACATTCTCTCTGTTGCTGAAGCACTTCACCAAGGCGGCGTCACTGTCATGGAAGTGACTTTAAACACACCTGGCGCGCTGACCATGATCGGTAACCTCCAGAAGCAATGGGGAGATCGCATGTTCATCGGAGCCGGCACTGTGCTCGATCTGGAGGATGCCAAACAAGCTATTCTCGCTGGAGCTGCCTTCCTCGTCACACCAAACTTGGATGAAGAGGTTATTACTTGGGCGCGGCAAGAAGGCATTCCGATCTTCCCTGGTGCGATGACACCAACCGAAGTTGTGAAAGCTTGGAAAGCTGGGGCAACTGCCGTTAAAATATTCCCTAGCGCAAGCTTAGGCTTGCCCTATATCAAGGAATTAATGGGACCTTTGGACAAGATCCCTATGATGGCAGTTGGTGGAGTAACGGAGGGTAATATCAAACAATTTCTGAGCATCGGCTGCTATGGCTTGGGCATTGGCGGCTCATTGATTAACTTGAAGGAAATTGCAGCCGGTAATTTCAGCTGGATTACGGACAAGGCGGTTCAGTTGCTCGCGGCATCGCGAGGTTAGGTCATAAAAAACGGAGTTCGCGAATGATCGCGACTCCGTTTTTGTTTTGCGATTGCGTAAGATAGCGCCTAGCTCGGGGCAAATTCGTTAACTTTGATAACCAGTTGCTATATTTCTGTCCCCAACTTTAACAGACACATCTTTCGCTTGACCATCGCGCAAGATCTTCATTTTCAACAATTGACCCACTGCCGTGGCTTGGACTGCTTTCGTTAGTTCCTCTGTATTGGCAATCGCTTGACCATTCACATCCAGAATAACGTCATACTGACGAATGCCCGCTGCAAAAGCTGGGGACCCTTGCTGGACCTCAGCAACTACGGCACCGTGCGTACTGTTTATTTTCAAATCTTCCAGCATGTCAGCTGTGATGTTCTGCAAAGCTACGCCGATATAAGGCGCTGGATCTTTCGGTATCTCTTCATTATTTTTCAGCTTTTCCACGACAGCGTTGATCGTGCTTGCGGGAATCGCAAAGCCCATCCCTTGCGCTTCAGCATTGACAGCCGTATTTATGCCGATGACTTCACCGTTCAAATTTAACAGCGGACCGCCAGAGTTACCTGGGTTGATGGCTGTATCCGTTTGTAATAAATGCTTGTAATTCCGCGTTCCCTGCTCATCATCTATGCTGATCTCGCGTTCCTTAGCGCTTAATACGCCCGTTGTAACGGAGTAATCGAAATCATATGGATTGCCAATCGCAACTACCCACTCTCCAACTTCTGCATCGTCCGAATTGCCAATTTTCAACGCGGGGAATGCTTGATCTCCTTGAATTTTGAGGACAGCCAAATCTAAATCGTAGCTGCTTCCAAGTAGCGTTGCCGTAAATGGGGTATCATAGCCTTGTACGTAAACATCGATTTCGTCAGCTCCATCAATCACATGCTCATTGGTTAATATATAGCCGCTATCATCAAAAATGAAGCCTGTTCCGATCCCATTTTGGATGGTATCACCCGTTTCTGTCCCTTGCTGAAGCGAATTTCTTCGGTTCCCTGATGTGTTCGTTTGCTTAACCTTCGTCTCAATTTTGACAATGGCTGGACTCGACGCTTTCGTAATTTGTGGAATGCTATTGGTGCCGGAATTATTCAGCGATGCTGTTTGGACACCTGCTGCTGCCGCGTTAGCTGAGGTGACAGTTGACTGTACCGTTTGAGCATCATAGCCAAATAGGTTCGACTTGTCCGCAGTGAACATCAATCCGCCGACAACAACGGCCCCTGCCATAAAAGCCGCAAAAACGGGCTTCACTCTGGAAGTGTTTCGCTTGCTTTCAACCTTTATATCTGTCACGTTCATATGCTTGTTCATATCTTCATTCATACGATTACCGCCTCTCGATTACCACAATTTGTTTTCTTGTTGATAGATCAAGTATAGACCGATAACCTGAAGTGAGACTTAAATTGGGCTGATAGCTGTATGAATGCTAGCTGAAAGTATGCTGAAGGTTTGGTGTGCGGGACGGGTTATTAGTTTGATGCGCTGTAACGGTGTTTTTCACCGTTGCAGCTTGGGCATGGGGCAATATTGGCGTGTTTGATGCGCTGTAACGGTGTTTTTCACCGTTACAGCTTGGGCATGGGGCAATATTGGCGTGTTTGATGCGCTGTAACGGTGTTTTTCACCGTTACAGCTTGGGCATGGGGCAATATTGGTGTGTTTGATGCGCTGTAACGGTGTTTTTCACCGTTACAGCTTGGGCATGGAGCAATATTGGTGTGTTTGATGCGCTGTAACGGTGTTTTTCACCGTTACAGCTTGGGCATGGGGCTGTGGAGTCTAAATAGTCGGGCACGAACGAAAAAAGAGCCAAGCGGATACCCGCTTAACTCTCCTTCAAAGCTATTTATTTTGACGTATGATATACACACATTTGTTAGCACCTTTGGCGAGACACTCTGTACGCTCTACATCGGCATCCAGCAAATTACGGAACAGGGATAACTCACACTGACACGCCTGCTGAAACGTGTTAGCCACCTTTGCAATTGGACAATTGTGCTCATTGAAGATATAACCGTCTTCGCCCTGCGCTGACCAATCTACCATATAGCCATTCTCATTCTGGATGAGCGCTAATTCAGCCACACGATCTTCTAAGCTCTTGGCTTGCATCCTCGATTGATAACGTGCTTCGAGCTTACCCTGCCTGCCTTCAAAGAGCCGTTCAATTTTCTCATGGCCTTCGTCTTCTAATAACTCGTCTAATAAATCCAATGTTAACTGCGAGTATTTCTTGGGAAATAATTCGTCCGCTTGAGGTGCTAAGGTATACACACTTGTTGGACGTCCCATTGCTTGCCTTACGAGCTTGGCCTCGAGTAAATCATCCTTCTCCATCGAATGAATATGTCGTCTTACCGCCATCTCAGTGATCCCGAGCTGTTTAGCAAGATCCTGAACACTTAACGCTCCTTGCGTTTTGAGCATAGAAAGAATCACTTTACGCGTAGATATTTCTAGTGTTTGATTCACGCTCTCACCTGCCCTCGGAACTCGTTTAGGTCTCATTTTACAGCATCACAGGCAATAAGTAAATTACGAAACACCTATGTATGTTATGCCAATTCACTCTTGATAAATGCACGAACGGACGCCGCAAATTCCTCAAAAGCCGCTGGGATTTTCGGTATTAATGGGTGAAGGGTTTGACGATTCCAATCTACAAAGTCCTGAACCAACGGTTTCCGAAGCTTCACTAATTGCAACAGCGTCTCGGTCAAAGACTCCGAATAGGCCCCTTCTCCATGCACGATTTCCACAATATCTTCATAGCTGCTTGCATCTCTTAAAATAAAAGCATCAATGAGCAAGCTCCCAATATCCGTCACAGTTTCTATGGCTAAATGTAGGATACGCTCTTGGGAAAGCTGCCAGACGAGATCCTTATTACCTCGCACCCACTGTGCCTCTAATTGCTGACTAGCCTCAGCCAAAACCGAAAGAAACTGAATACGCCCATCAATTTGTTCATGATTAATAAAATACATGGTCTATCTCCGTCCTCTTTTTCGCCATTTCGTCCAAACCAACATAGCAAAAAAAGTGATAATAACTAAAAATATAAGCAAAACCGCCTGCATCAAATATTCATAACTCACGTTCATTCACCCTCTTGATTGATCTCATTGTACATGCTATCAACAGTTTATCGTGGGTAGATGAGAGCGTCAAGCTACGCGGGCTATCGTTCATAGAGTCATTGTTCTCTTCTTGGGATCATGTTACAGTGAAACGAGAGAAAAGAAGGAGAATTTGCATCATGATATCCAAACCAAAGCTGTCAGAAATCGATATTGTACGCGCGATTGCCATCATTGCCGTCGTGCTCATTCATGGTACGTCCGGTGCCACTCAACTTCCTATTGGGACAGGCTCTCAAGGTTTCTTTTTTATCCTCAACAAAGCTAGCTTGTTTACCGTTCCTTTATTCATTTGGATCAGTGGACTCGTGTTGTTTTACTCTTATTATGACCGCTGGGAGCCAGGGATGGCACGTGTTTTTTGGGCGAAAAGGCTGCAAAAAATTCTGATTCCTTATGTCCTATGGTCCCTATTCTATTATTTGTATAACCAAGTCATGTTTCATGGCACGATGCATGTTGATGCTTTTTATCTTCTAAAGCTTCTTCTATCCGGAAATGCGAGCTATCATCTCTATTACATGGTCATTATCGTTCAGTTCTATCTGCTATTCCCATTCATGCTTACGGCGGTAAAACGATACAAGTGGCTGCGTCACGGCCTGATTCCTCTAGGTATCGGCATTCAAGCGGTTTCCTATACGTGGCATCATTGGGTATTTCCGCTTCCTGAATACGCCTCTTTGTTCCTGAGCTATACCGCCACCTTCAGCTTCGGGGCATGTATGGGGATCTACTATCCTATGATCGTGACATGGGCTTCCCGATTCAAAAGCTGGATCTGGAGCGCCGTCCTCCTTGCAGGCGGATCTTTTGTGGGCATGCTCTTGATTCAGCAATACGGGCTCGCTGACATCGAAAATACATGGTTCGAGCTAGCGCTTCTCGCTTACTGCATGACCATCCCACTCGTTTGCGTGCCGTGGGCGCGCAAACAGTTGGCACGCGGCTCACGCTTCGGCGCCTCTTTATCTGCCTTAGGCGCAGCCTCCTTCGGCATCTATCTCGTGCATCCCGCGATCCTCACGCTGTGGGATCGCGTTGGTGTGGAGCCAGCTCGCATCTGGCTCTATGATTTGCACACCATAGCAGCCGTACTGATTGGACTGCTGGGCTCTTGGCTGCTCGTGCGCGGCTACGCTCGCGTCGTGAAAAAAGGTTCCGCTCGAGGATGAGCGGAACCTTTCTTATTTCATGCGCGCCAGCCAAGCCCAGCGCCGCTGCTTTCTGCGGCTGTAGCGAGGCAAGCCGCGGTAAATATCCAGCGCTTCGCGATACGTGCGCTTGGCGTCTTCTTGGCGGCCAAGCTGTTGATACAGCTGGCCAAGTCGGTAGTAAGCCTCGACCGATGACGAGTGCAGGTCGCGAAAGTGTTCGATAAACTGCGCCGCGCGTTCCGGTGCAAGGGGAGCCAGAGCCTCGCCGAGGCGCAGGTAGGCTTCGCCATATTTTACACGAGGATTGAGGTCAATTGCTTTTAACATGAAGGCTTCACCCTCGGCAATACGGCCTAGTTTCAGCTGACATAGTCCAATTTCATAATGAACGTCAGCAGATTCCTGCATGATCGGTAGTGTTTGCTCCAGGTAGGGCAGCGCTTCTTGATATTTTCGGCGTTCAATCAGGATCCGCGCCAAGTCCAGCTTCGCTGAGGTATTGTGCGGGTTCGCATGAAGGTCAATTCGGAGGCGTGATGCCTTCCGACTTAATTGAAACGGCCTCCAAATATTCGGCAGGATACCAACATATCTTCTGTCCAATACATATAGAATCACGAGTAAGATTAGCAACGCTAGGAACGGATTACCAACGATTCGCCAAAGTAAACCAAATAGTAATATTTTGATAAGCAATGTGTATTCCCCCTTTTCAACTTCCTTATACTACCATATTATGCGATGATTGTTTATCCCTCTACTTAGAAAAAAAACACCTTGCCATAGCTAAGTGCTTCTATCATTCGAGATTTTTCGCCAGCAGTGCTATACTAGAAAGAAAAAAGGGAGCTTCCACATGAAAGATTCGCATAAAGCTACATGGCTCAAAAGAAAAAAATTAGGACGTTCCAAATATTTAATGTATTTCGGTATACTGCCTTGGGGCGTCGGGCTTACGCTCATTACAAGTTTTCTAGAATTTCTTAGCTATCAGTCCGTTGAATCCACTTGGATCACGGTTCGATTCATCATTTTCATGTTCATCGGATTTTTCGTGGCAAATGCACGTTGGAATGCAATGGAAAACCGCTTTGAGCCGCCTGCTCCTAGACGACCGTAAGGTCGTTTTTTTGTTTCTCAGCCACTTGGTGTAAACCAAATCTCCCGGAAATCAATCCAGCCTAAATCGTTGATGGTTACACCTTTGATCGAGTCATGGTACGTCGTTTGTTGCGATCGATGAAGGACGAAGAGGAACGATTTCTCCGCTTGCAGCTCATCAATTAATTCATGTAAGTCCGCAATACGTTCATCTAGTCTAGGATTACTCAGAATCCCCTCCATTTTCGAATCTACCCACGCCAATCGCTCTGTATTCAAATGGGCACGAACATAACTGTTGCTTTGTTTCAACGTCTGAATAATATGAAGGTCATAATGGCTTTCCATGCAAATGTGATACAAAATAAGATCCGCTTCATCAATCGTAGCCAACTGCATCATGTCGATTTCACTTCGAATCTTTATTTCAATTGGAATCCCAATCTGTGCACATTGGCGGCAAATCCACATCGCATCCTCATTGTTATTCCGATAAACATACATATGAAGTGTTTCGCCCTTATAGCCCATTTCTTCTAGCAGACGCTTCGCTTCAGAGATATCCGTCTTAGACCTCACAAGCGGGTCCAGCGTAGGGATAAAGCTGCGGGCTGGTGCTTCTCGAAATCCGCCAAGCTCTTCAATCATGCGCTCCCGATCAATAACGAGATCAATCGCTTTGCGGAAGTTCGGATGGCACTGTGGACCTCTTTTATTCCTATTAAACGTCAATAAACTGCAGCCCATGATCGTCTGTTCAATCTGATGCCATTCTGAATCTTTATCGATTGCACCCACTGGTTTATGAGAATTCGATTGCCCGCGAAACACTTGCACCTTATCCCAGCTTGGCGTTGCTTCTTGTAGATCGGAGGGCAATAACCAAATTTCGATGAGATCCATATGCGGCCTAACGCCAAAATAAGAATCGAAGGCACGCAGCTTACAAATGAAATCATCGTTTCGTTCCAGCCTGAACGGCCCTGTCCCTATGGGCATTCGGCCAAAAATCGACTCATTATCCTGACAAATGTCTTCGGGGACAACGGCCATAGACGTATGCGCTAGCTGTTGAAGAAAAAGCACATTAGGCTGACTCAATTCGATGGCGATTGCACTTCGGTTCAGTACCGTAATCGTCTCAATGCTTTCGGTCATCCAGCCTTGCGTGGCGGTCTGCCCCAGCTTCTTTAATCGCGATAAGGAGTAGCTTACATCATGCGCTGTCATCTCTCTGCCGTGATGGAAGAGCACGCCTTTTCGCAAATAAAAGGTGTAATGCAAGCCATCCTCGCTGATTTCCCAGTAGTGAGCCAGATGTGGCTCTATCACCTTCGTTTGCGGATTGTAGCGTACTAGCGTATCAAAAATTTGACTGATCAGATGGAAATCAAATGCAAAAAAAGAGTGCGCCGGATCCAGCGTCACCAACCATTTATAGACAGGCACACGCAGTGTATCCTTAAAACGCTCTTCGTGCTCAACTGCACGGTAACCAAAAAAGCTGAACAACCACTCGATGAAGGAGTCCTGCAGCGCTTCTCCCTTACCCAGTTGATGAATCAGCTCAATCGTACCCAAATAATCACCTCGACTCGCAAGCGCCATCGCTTGTTTCGAGATCATGTCCTCCGAAGATACCAGAAACGTAAGCTCGGAAATATTCCCTCTACCCCGTCCAGGCTTCCAGTAAATCCAATTGTGATCACTCATTTTTTTCAATAAGATCTTCACATTCCGTGTCGAGCAATATAAGCGCTCCGCTAATTCTTCTAATGTAATCGGCTGCGGCTTATGCTCAACACCATGCTCAAAACCCGCGCGTAGCTCCAGAAAATGAGTTAGCAGTTGCATGTTCAACGTCCTTTCTGTAAAAGGGGAAATCGTTGAAGTGAATTATACTCTTTTTGTTCCCCTTATTCCAGCGTAAACTAAACGTATCAGGAAAAGAAAGGAAAGTGACCCTCATATGCAACCAACAGACCTCTATGTTTCAGAGAAGTTAATGGAATGGCAACAGCACGATTTGGAATACCAATCGCGCGAGCACTGGAAATGGAAATCCGTAAAAAAAAGAAAAGTCTACGTGCTTCTAGCTAGCTTGTTCTTCTGGATTTAACTCGTTTTCTTATCGCATGTATAATGAGAATTAAAATGAGCGCGACTAGTATGCCTATTCCATCGACCACAACATCGATGGCGTGCCCCGTTCGGTCCTTCACGAACGACTGATGCCATTCATCCGTCATTGCGTAGAGCAATGAAATGAGGAAGGAGCTGATCAAAGCTATGTTCATTCTGACAGGCTTCGCTAGTAAAGCTATCGACCAAAGCAGGGCAAGCACAGCGTATTCGCTAACGTGTCCTGCTTTTCTTATTAAGAATTCAATCAAATTAATTGGATCTTGCCATGAAATCACCTGATGATCATAAGTAAACTTCACCTTTGGGATATGCTCTCTCAACTTTTCAGAGGAAAACTTGGATTCCAAATATGGCTTCAAGCTCTGCTGCTGATAAGGCTCGGCGGACTTCATATAGATGAAAGCCATCCATAGAATGGCTGCTACTAGGAACACGTAGAACACCATCTTCGATCGTGTTAACTTCGGCATAACGGCCCCTTCCTATTGCGGATTCAATTTTTTGCGAATACTGAACAAGGCAAAGAATTCAAGCACCATTAAATTCACTGCGGAAACGCCATAAAAGGCCATCCCGAACATCATTTGAAACTGATCTGTTGTCACTGACTTCCACCAGAAGGCAGCTGCTGCTGTCAGCACAATATTCAGGGCTGTCGTGATCCAGAACGAGAACCCTAAGCGGTTCGTCTTCCGCATCAGAAGAACACCAATGACAAACGGCACCACAAAAGCGATACCTAAGAAAACCCAATACAACACCGCGTTTGACACTTCTACGTCACTCCCAAACGATCAACTAGTTTATGCTATTAGGTTAGCATGAAAATGCGCATGAAAACAATATTCTGCCCCTTTTTGCAACAGAAACGACATACAGATGCTAGGATAGAATTGCCTTGGAATAATCCTGTGAGACAGGTATTGCCTGATACCGCATATTCATGTATAATACAAAAAGTCGACGCTTGTAAGAAGCGACATCACGGGGCCTTAGCTCAGCTGGGAGAGCGCATCGCTGGCAGCGATGAGGTCAGGGGTTCGATCCCCCTAGGCTCCATTTCGAACGAAATAAAAAGAACATGTCATCGGACATGTTCTTTTTTCGTTCTTAGGAGCCCCAGGGGGTGAGAACCCCTCAGGGTTCGCCCGCGCGGACGGAGCGATAGCGGAGGAGCACGGCGTCTGGATCTACCGCTAAAAGGCCTCCTTGAGTTCTCTTCGTCAGCCATTCAAATCAGGATTCGGACATCCCTTTCTTGGGATGCCATTTCGATGGCATCCCCCTAGGCTCCATACAATAGAAACCACGATCTTTTGGGATCGTGGTTTTTTGTATGGATCTTGGGGGTGAGAACCCCTCAGGGTTCGACCGCGCGGACGGAGCGCATGATTACGCTTCGAAGTCATACTTGAAGTGCAGGAGCACGGCGTCTGAATCCACCGCTAAAAGTCCTCCTCGAGTACTCTTCGTCAGCCGTTTATATCAGGATTCGGACATCCCCTTCAGGGGTTGCCATGCAAGTGGCATCCCCCTAGTCCGGAATATCACGATGAAACTGCTAATATCGTTCGACTTGAACTGGATGAAGCTTAGTTACCTTCATCTCAGTCAACTTTGGCGATTTCATGAAAATCGCTTTTCATTTTAGATCAGCTTTTTCTCGCCCACTGATCAGCATTTGCTTATTGTCTTCCGGCCAAGGCATCCCATATGTTGGCTCATTTACATACCGTTCCATCTGAGCAAATAAGGTAATGCCTGTACCTGCAGGAAGTGAAATTTGAAGCCATTTTCCATCTACAAATATCGATCCGGTCACTGCATCGTCTTGATTCATGAGATCCACCTGTAAAAACCGATGTTCTCCAAATACGCCAGCTTGAACAATCACTTCCCGATCATCGAATAAGCTCGTATTGACCAAATGAACCGTAGCGGAATCGTGCGCTAGCTTCTCAACCAATGCGGATACGCCAGTTGGCAATCCTGGACGTTTCGCCTCAGCATCAAAATATCGAACGCGACCATGCTGCAGTCCGCCATGTGAGATGTGCATCGGCCCTCCTAGTGTTAACTGCACGAGGCCTTCAAAATAGAGCGGGCACATTTCTTGCCAAGCATGTATGCTGGAGAAGTCACCCTCGCTGTACTGCTGCGTCCAGTTATGCGGATCACCTTCTGGCGAGCGCATTTTGGCAAGCTGTTTACTAATGAGTTCATAGTTTGCCGATAATATCCGCTCCGGATACGTAGGGTTCAGCCCGCGAATGTATTGGTACCATGGCTGCGTATTACCGATGTAATGCTTCGTTTGCCGTCCGGTTTTCTTATCTCCCCCTGAAACCGTAGGTACGATAACCCCATTCCAATCGTGATCTTTCGGAATACGCTCAATGCGTTCCAAGTCTTCCTTCGCCATTGACATCGTCCACAGGTAAACTGGATATTGGGGTGTTGATTTACGGTAATCCGTCCAACCGCTATCGAAATGCTTGTGAGGAACGACCCATTTACCATCTTGCATTCGGCCCAGCTCCCAATTCCGGTCAAGCTGTTGTCTGACTAGTTGCAATTTATTCAAGTCGCCCGTAAGCAACACGGTATTCATACATGCATTCGTCAACGGTTCGATAATCGTGAGTAAACCATGCGGCCAACGCCAACCATAATAACCGCCCCACCATTTACCATCGTTATATTCACCGATTTCACCAGATAACCCGATATTGTCCGGGATGATTCCACCATTTGCACGCGTTCTCTCTTCCCAAGCGCTTACATAGTCAATGATCCAATTCCGAAACCGTTCCTCACCTGTATGAAGAAAGGCATGCGTGAGCAGCCCTGTAGCATTCAAATTCAACGGCACATCGCCGCGATTCATGCGCGCATTCATCATCTGAAGAATCTGCTTATAGGTCTCATCATTCGACCATGGACATTTGCCGCTTGCGAAATCGACACCCGGAATATCCTCATACGGAGCCAAATAGTCATCCAGAATTCCCCGATGCGTACTCCAATCTTCTTCCGTTACTTGGAATCTAGGGCCACGACTGCCCGTTAAAGGCGAGCGGATCAATTTGTTCTCTTTATCGTAGTTTGGCGCTTCTGGATCGTCCCCTGTGTACATATTCGCAAAGCGAACAGCACGTTGACGATCTTTGGGAGTTGCAGGTCCAGCCAGGCCAAGAAAATATAAGTATAAATATCCTTCACCGTGATGCATCCAATCATAATAACCATCAAATTCCCTATGAATTTGCCCATATTCCGTCCACTGCCATGTAATGCCTTCCCATATTTTACGTGAAACCTCGTGTAATTCAGCACTTCCGCCAAGAACATACAAGAGCGCCAAATTCATAAAGCCTTCATACGGATCATCCGAACCATCCATACCGGGCCAATCCTTGCGCCAAATCAACGTGCCATCCGGATGTGTGTAACGATCTACAAATTCACGTGCTGCCTTGTTAAGGGTCGTGAATAAAAGCTGCTCTTGAAGCGCCCACTGCGGGGGCGTTACTTGCTCTATCGCCTTTATACGGAAAGGCTTTTCAATATTAGGTATCGAGGACATGGTGTCTTCCCTTTCTTGATCTAGTCTCCAATAAAATATCCGCCGTCAACCGGAATTTCCGCGCCATTGATCCATGCTGAACGCTCACTCGCCAAAAAAACAATCACATTCGAAATCTGTTCGGGAGTTGCCAAGTTAGGAGCTTCTTGATAGAGCTGCTCAATTTGTTCTTGTGTATAATTCACCTTTTTCAACCATTCGTTTAACATCGGTGTCGAGGTTCCTCCCGGCATGATCGCATTAACTCTGATGTTGGACTTGCGCAAATCGAGAGACAATCCACGGGTCATATGATTTAATGCCGCTTTCATTGTGTCGTACACTAGATTATCGTGTGCATTCACAATACGATTAATCGAGCTGACATTAATTACAACGCCTGATCCGCTTTTTTCTAACCACGGCAACGCTTCCTGCGTCAGAAAAAAAGGCGCTTTGACATTCACGGCAAATAACGAGTCCCAGTCTTCATGTTGGAGGCTTTTCAATGGTTTATTACAAATAAGGGCCGCATTATTCACAAGGATATCGAGGCCGCCCCAATGACCAATGGCTTGTTCGACAAGCTCCCGAGGAGCCTCAGGAAGTGCTAGATTTTTCCCAACAAAAACCGCTTGTCCGCCAAATGAGCTAATCTCTTCAATCACCCGTTTGCCTCGTTCTTCATTCATGCCATGTACGACAACTTTAACGCCATGACGCGCGAGCTCGATAGCTGCTGCTCTTCCGATTCCACTCGTCGATCCCGTTACTACAGCAACTTTCCCTAATAAATCCTCCATATACTCACCTCTTTAATTCAGCTATATAATCAGGCATTACAATCACACGGTTCTCCAACCGCGATTTTTCAGCGGCGAATGCAATCAGATGACTTTTAACGGAAACATCTGCTCCAGTAAGTCCTTTTTCCTTACCGTCACTTTGAACAAGGCGTACGAAGTCTCGCATAATCCCCGTATCACCGCCCCCATGCCCTTCCATGTCTACATCAAGGTTAATAATCTCTGTCTTCCGAGTTATGAAGCTTGTGACTTCAATGACGTTCTTCTCCATATCGCCTCTGATCTGACCGTGTGTGCCCATCAGCTTCACCGATCTGCCACCTTCATAGGTAAAGGCACTCATTGTAAATGCGACTGTCACTTCATTGGCAAATTCTAAATTAACTACTTGGTGATCTACGACATTGTTATCGCAATGATAGACACATCTTCCGTAAGGGCCTTCCTTCAATTCGCGAAGTACACCCTCGTCGCTCGTGTCATTACTGACAACCGATCGTAAGACTTCCCCTACCCAATCATCTCGTTCAATATACATTTTGGGCGCATAATACGGGCATACCTCCTGCACAGGACAGCCGTCCAAGCAATACTTAGGAGCCCCTTCGGGGGCACTTTCTTTACGGAAATGGGTCAATGAGCCGAATGAAGAAACTTTCGTACAGTCCGAATCAACAATCCATTGTAGAATATCCATGTCATGGCAACTTTTGGCTAGAATCATCGGACTCGAAACTTCCGAATCCCGCCAGTTGCCTCGAACAAAGCTGTGGGCTTGGTGACGATGCTCTACATTTTCCGTATGTTGAATCGAAACGAGTTTACCTATTTGACCATCCGTAATAATCTTCTTGATCGTCGCGAAAAAATCTGTATAGCGGAGCACATGACAAATTGAAAATACACGGTTATATTTCTCAGCGTATTCGCCCATGATGATGCATTCCAATGGATCCGGTGACATCGGCTTTTCCAGAAGAACATGGTAGCCCTTCTCCAATGCTTTAATCGCAGGCTCAAAATGCATTTTATCCTGTGTGCAAATGAGTATGGCATCAGCCAACTTAGGGCCTTCAAGAAGTTCTTCCCAGCTTGAAAAACAGTTCTCATCTTGAATGCTGTGTGCTTTTTGAAAAAGTCCTCTTCGTTCAGGATCAGCATCTGCCAAAGCTACGAATTGAATCTCTTCCGGATTTTTCAATGCATAAGGAGCATACGCGCCTGCCCCTCTTTGTCCAGCTCCGATTAATGCTGCAGTAATTTTCGTCATGGGATGGTTCTCTCCTTTTAAATTTGGCGTTATCTGAGACGGTTCGTCATTTTGCCTTCTTGCATCAAAATCTCATTGTTTATTTAGAAATTCAACTTTTGTATTCGAATGATCGTACTTTGAAAATCCCCTCTTAAATCAACTTTAATCCCCATTTTCATTAAAGCTTTTCCGCTGAGAGGTTGCTCCGCGCCTTCAACTTTATACAAAGACTGCTCGTTTAAGCCCTGCAAACGAATTCGTGGAAGCTCATCTGCAAAGTTATTCGAGTGTAGAAATGCAAAAACGATCGCCTCTTCTTGATTTTCACTCACATACATAGCCGAAGCCAAATGACTTTCCCTTACGGAAAGCAATCGATATAGATTCCCATGCTGAATGATCGGCCTTATTTCTTTATATAGATGAATAAGCTCTTTCGCTTCTTGCTTTTCTTCGTCACTCCATTTCAACAGGTCTTCTCCAATGCCCAAATCTCCCATCATCGCGGAATGAAACCGATAGGCCAAAGAAAGCTTTCTCCCATTAACCCAGTTCACTTCGTCGGAAACCCACGCTTCCATGATTTTGGCACAATAGGCATACGAAAACCCTTCTTGAATGCGTAACCGGTCAAATGCATCATTATTATCGCTGGTCCAGACCTGATCAAAGTACTGTAATATGCCCATATCCACCCGACCGCCTCCACCCGAGCAGGATTGGAAGATGACGTTTGGATGCTTTTTCTTCAACTTGTCCATGATTTCATACACGCCCCAAGCATGCCTTACCCAAATTTCACGTTGTTCCTCTGGAGGCATGGAGGGAGCACCTGGCTCACTAAAATTACGATTCATGTCCCACTTGATAAACGCAATGGCATGCTCGGAAAGCAGTTTGTCTATGGACTCATAAATGTATGCTCTTACATCAGCTCTAGCCAAATTTAAAATAAGCTGATTTCTAATAAGCGTTCGCTCTCGCGTCTCGAAATGATAGACCCAATCCGGATGCGCTCGGTACAAATCGCTATCGGGATTCACCATTTCCGGCTCCACCCATAGTCCAAAATCCATGCCTAAATCGTTTATTTTACGAATCAGGCCGTGTAATCCGTTCGGAAATTTAGTAGGATTAACCACCCAATCCCCAAGACCTGCTCGATCGGAATTGCGTGCGCCAAACCACCCATCGTCCATGACAAACAGCTCAACTCCGACGGAAGACGCAATCTCTGCAAGCTTGATCTGTTGATCTTCATTGATATCGAAAGCGGTAGCATCCCATGAATTATAGAGCGTTTTCCTCAGCTTTGTTCGATTCTCCAGCGGCAGCACGTAGTTCCGTTGATAGGTATGGAGATTTCTGCTGGCTTCACCAAACCCTTTATTTACATATCCAACGATGTAAGTTGGCGTACGAAAGGTCTCTCCAGGCTTCAAATTCCAGGAAAAATCAAAATCGTTCACCCCAGCGCTTATTTTCACCATGTTAAATTTGTCTTTTTCAATGACGATTTTCCAGTTGCCGCTAAAAGCTAATGCACCAAAGTAGACTTCTCCTTGCGTCTCATCTGCTTTACCTCCCCGATCCAACATGAAAAAAGGATTAGCAAAGTGACTAGTCGTACCTCGTCTGCTCTCAAGAACTAGCTTCGTATCTGGAAGCATAACCCGACTTAATTGCATATCTGCAGGCCAACGTCCCCCAAGGTACGTAAGTCTGTAATCTTTCTCTCGCGGTACGTAGATGGAGCCAGTTAAAGCTTGTTCCAACATCATATTCTTCTCGCTAAGATTACTAATCCCACAATACCTTTCAATGAGATCACAATCCGCGATCATCTTGTAAGTTAGCTTCACATGTAAAGCATAGTAGGTATCTTTCAGGTTCAGAACAAGTACGTTCTCACTCATTTCAAAATCAACAAATGTCAAAATGACATCCCGCACATGATCATGAAAGGTGACTTTTAAGCTTGGCTCTGAAAATTTCGCCTTTCCCCAACCCATATATTCCTCTTCGCTCAGTTCACTGCCTAGTGTATAGGGGAAATTTGCAACACCACCCGCACTCGGATAATCCGAAAGGTGCGGAAGCTTTTCGCCAAAATAAATATGATTGATCGTGCCTAGATCACTTAATCCAAGCGCATAGGAGATATGATCTCCTTCAAGCACCCAAATGTTTCTGGAGGCATCGTGTTTTATCATGTTTAAACACCTCCAATTCAGAAATATTCCCAGAAATTAGCCACTTCCAAGACAAGCGGATACGCGATCTGCTCCGCATAGTGCGTATCCTAGGTATGATAGAAATGCATTAACCTATTAATTGCGCAATAGGCCGCATTGCTTTTTTGACCGCATTCAATAGTCGAAATTTTTTTTATTGATTGATGTTAATCGTGAATCGGAATTTGGCATTATCTTCGTACCACATCGGAAAATTGGTTCCCCAGACATTATTGTGCAAATTAAAATGCATGCCTCCATCTAACGAAGCAATCGTTTGATTAAATTGCAAAACTCTTTTCTCTCCTGGCGATACGACAGGCGCATCCCATGTTACGATAGATACCTTGCCATCGCTTCCTTCATAATAAACGCCTGTATTCACTGCATGCAGACTGCGGTTACCCTGCTTGACAACTTCCAAAGGCGAGATTTTTTCACCCATTTTATCCATCTTCCATAGATTCGGATTATCCACCTTCAAGGCAAATGAAAACCAGCTTGCTTCTGGTAACCTATAAGCCTGCTTATCGAACCAACTGATTTCCACATCTATTTTCTGTTGAAATTTATGAAATCGATAAGTGATACGAATCTCATGCGGAGCTCCATGGGTTTGAACACATGCTAGCGGCATCTCAAGTTTCACTTGGACAACGTCGTAATCAGCTTTAGACTGCATGATGATGCGGTTGAAGTTCGGCGAAAAAAGCTTATGCTCTGGCGTTGGTTCCGCAAATTCCATGCCTGGTTTGCCAAAGTCAGCATCCGCCCAGTGATAGTGCTTGCTCCAGTCTTCCACATACCTTTGGAACCAGTTTTGGTACTGTTGCAAGCCAAAGGTTTCGTATTGAAACTGGCCTAAACAATGATTCTCATCTGCCCAGACTTTACCCGCCCGATCCACTAATTTGGAAATCGATCCGTCTCTATTGAATTCCACTTGGAATGAACCAAGCATATAAGACGTAGAAATATCAAGTTCTTGACCGATTGGCCATTCCTCTTTGACAGGCTTCAATGCTTGAATAGATGCCTTAGCCTCTCTTTGTTTATCTTCAGACAAAGACTGAATGGCACGGTTAATATATTCTCGTTGCTCCTGCCATGAGCTTTCAAAGAAATGGTAAGTCTTCTTTCCCCCTGATGCCTCAAATAATTCTGAGGAGCGGCTGTCGTGTTCATCCATGGCAAACGATCCAATATACCGGTACTTATCAAGAATCGCGTCTTCTGTTATGAGGTCCGCTTTTCGTGCAGCATGAAAATCACGAACCGAATAGTTCTTGAAATCCGTTAAAAATTTCTTCTCATCCATGCCCCAGGTATGCTCTGGAATAAGGATAAGCTGATCGCAGAAATCAGCATACTCCTTGCTATCCACACTTAACTTTCCTTCTTCGAGCCACTTATTGCGAAGACGCAGTAACTCCCTGTATTGCGATATTTTTGTCGGATCCGACGCAGCCCCATGAATCCATGTGTCGCCGATTTCCTCATAGACGACAGGGAATCGATCTTTCAAAGCAATCAGCTTTTCCGCAAAAGCATCCATCGTGGAAGCTTGGATCAAAGCGCCGGGGAACCTTTCTGAGAGTTGCGAAAACTCCGCTTGGATGGCTTCGATGGACGGCGGCCCGCAATTATCTCCTGTATGGGCAAACACCATAACCTCCTCAAATCCATCAATCTCTACAACATTTCCATAGTTGCTCGCATAATTGACAATGACTTCGGAGCCATCTTTCCCTCTCCAAACAAAGATTTCAGGTACACTCGGCACTTTCGAGGCTGGATTGACACCAAGGTGCAAGTATTGAATACCCCATTTCTCTAAGTAGGGTACCATCCCAATCGTATGACCAGGTACATCCGTCATTTTCCCAGTTATCGTACTTTTTCCATACAGAGCATTTAGTTGTCCAGCCATCGATAGCCCATATTCGAATAAATGTGGATCCATTAGCTCCGTATGCGTTGTAAAAGGCAGCCCGTGCCAATTAATACTCCCTTCGGCAATTGCCATATCCAAGTTTCGCTTCTCTTCTTCGGAAGCTTGCTTCACATATTCATGAATCAGCCATGCTCCAGTCGTCCATACGAACTGCGCAGGACCTCCCATTTGCCGGAGTTGTTTGGCCAAGTGTATCGCTTCAGGAATGTATATTTTAAAATATTTATTCATAACGTGTTTCGCCAGATCAGTAAATCCAATATCCAGATGGGTTTTGAAGATGACATGTACTTTTTTTATGGCGCTCATTTTGTTTTTCCTCCTTGGCAGCATGTTCGGGATAGAGATGATATCAACCTTTCGCAACAGACAGCTTAACAGGGCCTTCGCATTGAGCCGCCGCCGAGATCGCTCGCTGAAAGGCGGGCACCGAATCTTCGCCGGAATTGGGGCTTAAGCCGAAATCGGTTAAATGGATGTAATCCGGCATCGTTCGCCTTTTTTTAGATTTATTGATAAAGCGTCTAGTTTCGAACAAGCGGACTGAACCGCAGCCCCTTGCTTCTCAAGCTTCAGTAGCTCGGAAGTAAACCGGTTTTCTAATTCAAAAGTCCCTTCACGTTCCGCGAGCAGCTCCACGTACTGAAGCTCGCCTGCAGTGGCTTTGGCCGATACGAGAACCCCCATTTCACCCCGAAACTGATGGAATTCAGCCCCGCTTTCCATCCATTCCGTCGGCACGGCTGGAAAGGGCCGAATCAAGCCGTTATCGGTTTGAAGCAGCATTTCTTGTAGTGCATCCGCTGCAGCCATATTGCCTTCCAGCGTGAACGGACGGTAATGCATGCAGGTGATCCCCGTACTCCGGTAGTCCCCATTGAGATGAAACCCGTTAGGCGAACACGTATAGCTCCAAAATTGCTGCAAATGATAGCGAGCCGCCTCGCCGTTGCCCTGTCTTGTATATAGCGCTGCCATCCACGCGAATGTATAGCCGACCCATAAGCCTTTTCCCAATTTCTCCAAATGCCAAATCGTCTGATCGATCATCTTTTTTTCGCTTTCGGATCCTCTGTAATCGATCAATCGCAGTGGATAAATCGCCATCGCATGGGAAAGATGACGGTGGCTTTCCATGAGCGTTTCGTCAGGGCTTAGCATTAGCCCCGCATCATTGGCCGCAAGCTCGGGAAGCTGCTCCAACACCCTCGTCCACTTCAGCTGATCTTTCTTTTCCTCTAGCAGCCCGGCCAGTCCTCTTAATCGATCGAACAAGTATCGTAGAAGCGACAAGTCGTAGTTGCTATTCGGAGTCAGCCAAGACTGCAGGCTGTCGTCATGAATTTCCGGAGAGCTCGAAACAGGCAGCCGGAGTTTGCCATCTTCTCCCGGCACCAGCAAGTCCAGCAGACAAAGCGCCGTTTCTTTCAAATAGACATAGGCTTTTGTTTCGAGAAACGCTCGATCTCCGGTGTATAACCAATATTGATCAAAAGCCTGACACAACCAAATTTGACTTGTCGGACTGAGCGAATACATCGGCCATCCGCCCATCGGTTTGCCGTCAATGGTCATGACGGAAGGCAGATTTATGCCAGAGGCTTCAAAATACGATTGCGCGAATTCGCGAGCAGCCGGGCGCAATTCCCACAGGAAGTCGAGGAAGCTTTCACCTTCTTGCAGATGGTTCGCTTTCAAATAATGCCAGTAGCTCAGCTCCGTATTCAAATCGTGGTGATAATCGCCTTTCCATGGCGGCAGCTGGCCCTCATCGGCTGTCCATACGCCTTGAAGCGGCATCGGCGGAGCGCCTTTTCGCGAGCAAGAGCCGAATAAATAATTCGTTAGATACCATTGTTTCTCTATCTCGAATTCAGGTAGCGTCAGCGAGCTTTGCAGCCAATACCGATCCCACCATGCCGCATGAGACGGCAAGGCTTCATCATAACCAGCCAATGCTGCTGAACTCACCTTCGCCTTCGCATGATCGAACCAGTCTTCGCCGTCGTGGTTGGCTGCCACGGTGTATACCCATTCGATCGTATCTCGGGCTGTTTTTCGTTCGGTAATGAAAATAGCGTACTCCAATTCATGGTTCGTCTGCTGATAGAACCAACACAGAGTGCCCTCACTGCCGAGCTCAGCACCTGGATAACCCAGCGAAGTGAGCGAAGAGACAGGTGCACTATCTTTCATCTGATGAATGTCCACATAGGCTGGTGGCTTCAGGTTCAAGCTGATCTCATCTACCGTGTCCCCTTGCAGGCGAATATATCCGAGACCATTCTCGGCATGCAGATAGCTTTCTAGACGATAAGACGTGTCTCCCGCGATCCAGTTGACTTCTGCGATTGCTTGACGCAGATGAAGCCTGCTGGTCATCGTGTCTGCCGCAGCCTTGCCTTGCAATTCTATTCGGCCAGCTGGCAGCTTTGTAGGGTTCGGAGCCCCCTCGAAAAAATCGTTGAACCTGCGGCGTATTTGCTCCTGATCCCCGTTCCGGACAAGCTCAATCAGGTTGCGATAAGTAAATCCGCTGTCCGTCACTTCCGGAACTAGTCTTGTATCCCACAAATCTCCCCGATCGAGACTCAAGCAAATCGGCGCGCCATTCCCCCATACCAAACAGCCGGTTAAGCCGTTGCCTAGAGGAAGCGCCTCATCCCAACGGCTGATTGGTTTATGAAACAAAAGATCGTGTTGTTCTGAAGGTTTTTGGGTAGTATTCATTGCTCACCTATATCCTTATCCTAATTCAGAGTAATCTTGAAGGGTAACGACCGGAGCGGCCGTGCCATGCAGCTCGAAAACAACAATCTCGTTTTCCCCTTCACGCAGCAGCGGAGCCGGGATGTACAGCGTTTTTTGTGGTCCAATACGCCAATAACGTCCGAGATTAAACCCGTTGATATAGGCAACGCCCTTCGTCCAGCCTTCCATCTTTAAAAACGTATCGCAGGCTTCATCAATACAGAAAGTTCCTCTGTAAAACGTAGGGGTTATAGAACTCTTCGCTTGCGCAGCATCCGTATATTTCAGAGCGGTTACATTATTCAACGGAAGCGTATGAATCGTCCAATTGTAGAGGAATTGCAGCCCTAGACGAACGCCTTCCGTAATGCCTTTCGGATCCTTCATGCCATATCCGTAATTAATCCTGCCTTGATTTTCGACGAGGATGCTTAAGATCGCACCCTCGGGCGGAATGTCCAGCACGATATCACGGTCGGTTACATTCGGCGTCACATCGTGCGTGTTTCGTTCCACGACGCCTTGATACACCCCGTCGAGGAAGACAAGCGCGCGGTCCCGAACCTCTTGAATCGCCAACTTGGTTTGCGATACTGGCCCTGGAATCTTTGTCGTGTATAAAATAAATCCATAGTCCTGACCAAGCTGTTCCATCGTTTCCGTACAGACGCTTTCGACCGGCGCTGTTAGCGTAGATAACGAATCGAATAACAGCGTTTGTTCCGTTAACTGGACTTCGCCGTAATGTTTCTTCGGAAGAGGTGCTGGCAACTCAACAGGTTCAACCTCAGCATATTTCGCAATCACTTCACGAACCGCGTAATATTTGTCCGTAAGATCGCCGGATTCATTCAACAAGACGTCATAATCATAGCTGGTTACCGTCGCTTCATATTTGCCCAAAAAGTTCGCGCCGTTATAAAATCCGAAATTCGTTCCCCCGTGGAACATATAAAAATTAACTGACGCTCCCATTTTCAACATCTCATCTAGCACTTGCGCGACATCTTGGCTATCCCTAACGTGATGCGGCTTATCCCAATGATCGAACCAGCCATTCCAATACTCCATGCAGAAAAGCGGCTTATCTGGTTGATACTCTATCAGCTTGCCGAACGCCTCATCCGCCCTCGATCCAAAGTTGATAGTGGCCAAAACATCCGGAAGCAGAGTTCCCCCTTGCAAATTGCTGTCCGTATACCCGTCCGAGGTGAATAATAGAACATCGATGCCCCGTCTGATCATCGCCTGCTTCAAGTACTCCATATAATTCTTATCGTTGCCATAGCTTCCATACTCGTTTTCGATTTGCATCGCAATTATAGGCCCGCCGTTCGTACTAAGATGCGGAACCAATTTGGGCAACAACACATCGTAATAGGCATCGACTTTATCCAAATAAGGCTGATAAGCGCAGCGAAACCGCATGTTGTCTTCTTTCAACAGCCACGACGGCAGTCCTCCGAACTCCCATTCCGCGCAAATGTACGGACTCGGCCTTACGACGACATGCAGCCCCAAGTCCCCCGCTATTTGAATGAATCTCTCGATGTCGGCAATTCCTTCAAAGTTGAATTGGCCTTCTTTGGGCTCATGCAAATTCCACGGCACATACGTTTCCACCGTATTGAACCCGCAAGCTTTTAATTTAAGAAGACGATCGCGCCAATAATCCGGTACGATTCGGAAATAGTGCATAGCCCCCGATAAAATTTGAATCGGTTTTCCATCGAATAAAAATTGATTACCTGCAATTGTTAGCATTATTCAACCCTGCCTCACATTAGTTTAATTACTTCTCATTAGCTGTTCACATCATACTTTCTCCTACAGGTAAATCATAGTGTAAATAGAGCAGTTCATTGCATTTTTCATTGTAAAAACGGCGTTTTATTGTACTAATGCTCCTTTTTATTTCATGATTGCTTATTCTCAACGTAACAATTCTCATTACATTCGTAAACTTTGAAAAAATAATAATTCATTGAATAATGGAGCAGGCTGACTTCATTTTTTAAACATTTCTCAAAATTTAATAGAAATGCGGCAAATCTGGTAAGAAAAAAGGACAAAGGGCTGAAATTTACCATTTCATGCCCACTATCCTTTACTCCTAAATACAATAAAGCTGATCCCTGATCCTAAATTCAACGTTAGAATGGCACAAGTCAAACATTTGTTAGATACAAACAATTTGTCCACGAAGGAAATCATCATGAAGTGTGGACTGGAAGAAACAAACTATTTCTATACCATGTTCAAAAAATATTTTGGCATGCCGCTTTCCCAATATAAAATTTCCGGAAAAATGGATAATGAGTGAGTGATTTCCAACTATATACCTGAGTCTACGGAATCTCGCAACATTAGGAATTTTAATCGCCCTTATACCGATCAAAATTATTAAAAAAAGACGCTACTCCCTTATAGTGAATCCTTCTGCTTGGAGGAGGATTTTCTGAGGGGGAGGCGTCTTTTCTTTTTTCAACACAAGAAGGGCTCATCCGTGTTTCAAGTTATAAATAGTGCATCGTTATCTCACTTCTGACTAAAAATCTTGCATTAATACCCGTCTGCCCAATTCCCTTAGATATGTAGTAAGCCCCATATTGATTATTATGTAGACCCTTATATATCCCCATTCGAGGCAATTTACCCGAGTCTTTCATTCTAAACAAAAATGGAATATTAAATTGTTTGCCATGTAGATGTCCAGCCATTAAATATTCGTAGTTCTTGTTTAAATGTAAAACGACGTTAGGATCGTGCGTAATAATGACTTTAGTTGTAGTTGGATCAACATTTTGAAACGATGCTTCTATGTTACTCTTACCTGAATCAAAATCATCAATGCCAATTAAATCAAATTGATCTAATTGTACCGATTCGTTTCTTAATACATATAATCCATACTTCCTCAATAGATTGATTAAATCCATGACATTCTTTTGCTGATAATCATGGTTGCCGAGTACACAATAAATAGGTACATTACCTATTGTCATAGCTCTTAGATACTTTTCTAGTTTGAAGAGCTTTTTACGACGTCTGGTAAAATCACCTGTAATACATATAAGGTCTGGTTTTTCATCATTGATAATAGTGGCTATTTTTGTAGGACTTATTCTTAATCGTTCTACATGCAAGTCGCTAATTTGCAGGATTTTTAAATTTAAATCCAGCGGATATTTAATCCGTTCAATTTTTAGCCATTGTGTAGGTAAGATAAAAGTAATATAAAACAAGAGTATTAGAATCACTATGTATAAATAGATCACTTCACCATTCTCCTCACATAGAAGATTCATTTTGTTGAAGTAATATTTATTCTAGATAAATCTGGAATATCCCTCTTTGTTGTAAGTGCTTTCAAGTCTTTGTTCTATCAAAATAAAATAATCTACTTAATTACTTTACAGGACACCTAATGGTGTTATATTATAACAGTATGAAATTAGGACACTTTTCGGTGTCGAATACTTAATAATTAAAAAGGAAGTGGATTCAAATGTATATACTGTCCATCGTTATGCAAAGTTGGTTGCTTTTCTCCATGGCCTTCTTTGGCGTAAGCAAGATTACAGGAGCCAAGCATCAGGTTGATCTGTTCGATTCGGTTAAGCTTCCGCAGTGGTTCCGCGTTATTACGGGTTATTTTCAAATTATAGGCTGCCTAGGTCTGATTATCGGCTACTGGTATCCAGGGATTGCCGCATGGAGCGGAATATTCATAGGCATTATGATGCTAATTGCGATCCTCTCGCATTTCAGAGTCAAACATCCGTTCGGGAAAATGTTCCCGGCTATCTTGAATCTTATCATAGCTATAGCTGTAGTACTCTTATATGCGGATGAACTGTCCCATCCTTTTAAGTAAGTTCAAATCTATGTAACACAAAACCCGCCTGAGTGGATTATATCCATTCAGGCGGGTTTTGTTTGTCACTTATCGCGAGCTCCGGCTTGCACCAATAGCGCTTCTATTTCTTTGAACCCCCGCGTTCTAGCGTGCCGGAGGGGTGTGACGCCCTCTTTGTCCGGAATATTCACATCTGCCCTATGTTCAATTAATAAACGAACAATTTCTTGATGGTTAACTCCACCTTTACTAAGCACAATGGCTTCCATCAAAGCAGTCCAACCGAGATTGTTCACATGGTTCACGTTCACGTCAGTCCGTGTTAACAGTTCCTTTACCACTTCCACGTGCCCTCGTTCTGCGGCGGGGATTAAGGCGGTTCCCCCGTATCTGTTTGTTATCTTCGTGTCGGCACCCGCTTCAATGGTTAGCTTGAGTATGCTCAGCAGTCCTTCGGCGCCTGCATAGAGGAATGGATTATCTAACATGTTATCCCGAATATGTATATCAGCACCTGCCTGGATAAGCACTTCTACGGTATCGACTTGGTTACGATGCGTAGCAGCCATGACAGGCGTACGGCCCCGTTCATCCTGACTATTAACTGAAGCGCCAACTTTAAGCAGCTTGAGAACTTCAGCTGAATTCCCCTTTTCTGCTGCAACAAACAACTGTGCAGTCAATGCTTTCACATCCTTTTCCTCATGACCAATGGATTCGATCTTATTTTCACAACCAGTCTGAAACATAACCAACATAAACATCACAATGATCGCTTGAAGCACCTCTAGATCTCACACCTTTCACCAACTCCTCTTATATTAACCTATCCCTTCTCTCTTCGAAACAACAAAAGGTACGAAGAAATATTCTTCGCACCTTTCGTAGTTACCCACCTATTTTTTCGGTAAAAATTCATTCGTATACAAGTCCTTGGTTGCAATATCTTTCGTAATTAAGCCTGCTTCTTTCATTTGACTGACAAGCGTTGTCCAGCGTTCTTCTGACGAGTACCCAACCCCATGGTCTTTGGCATCTCCGCCGAAAATGAGATCTTTCGCTACCTTTTGCGCATCTGCGAGATGATCCAACTTGTAGTCCGGATTCACGCCGTTAATCGCTTTGTTCACTTCATCGGCATGAGCGTAGTAGTAATCCCATCCCTCTGTCGTGGCTTTCAAGTATTTCTTAATCATATCCGGGTGATTCTTGATCATATCCTCTGTGGTTATGATGACGTTCCCGTACGGATTATAGCCCAAATCTGCATTTAGGAGCCAATCAACATCAACACCTTGCTGCTTCAATACATAAGGTTCATTGGTAGCAAAGCCTTGTGTGACCGAATCTTTATCTGCCGTGAACCCAGCTAGGGAGCCTGTGTAATTTTGAACCTGTACGTTATTTAATTTGTATTTGTAACTCAGATATTGCCAGAATGGGAAGCCTGTTGCCGTGTACACTTTGCGTCCATTCAAATCTTCAATCTTTTTTATCCCCGAGCTCTTATGAAAGATCAGATTTTGAGGGTTCTTTTGCAGGTTAGCGTAAATAACCTTAACAGGAATGCCTTCTTTGCGAGCTAGCACGACTTCATCTGCATTCGCCATCGCGAATTGCACTTTACCTGAGGCAACCAACTGTACGTTGGACACTTGAGGTCCACCTTGCTGAAGCGTAACTTCCAGACCCGCTTTTTCGTAAATTTTACCAGCTAATGCCCCATAATGACCACCCATCTCCGGTTGAGCGAACCAGCTCATCGTTTGGGTAACTTTCTCCATCTCAGCAGGCTTCCCTGCCGTTTCCGTTTTACTTCCGCATGCCGTAATTGCCAATGTCATAACAGCCAGTATGGCCAACGCCTTCGTGTTTTTCATCGTTTTCATTGTTCAATCTCCCCTTATCCCTCTTTTAATTTTCTGTTTTGATTGCCGATTCGTGCCAATTCCGCAGAACCATATGTGATAGCAACGCAATACCTACAAAGAAAATCATACCTAGTAAAGAAGCGGTGATCGCACAAGCGAATAAATAAGAAGTTTGCATTTGGACCGCTGCTGAAGTGATCGCTATGCCCAGCCCCCCTTTTTTACCTCCAATTCCTGCCACAAATTCGCCAATGATAGCTCCAATAACAGCTAGACCACAAGATATTTTCATACCTCCCAAAATGTAAGGCATCGCAAAGGGGATCCGCAGCTTCCATAGCATTTTCCATCCGGTCCCATTGTACATGCGCATCAGGTTGATGAGGTTGTGATCCGTAGCGGTTAATCCCAGGTTCGTGTTCGATATAATGGGAAATACACCAACAATGAAGGAGATAATGACAATCGAATTAAAACCGGCGCCAAACCAAATGACAATCAAGGGGGCAATCGCCACGACCGGAATCGTCTGTAAAACAACAGCATATGGATATAAGCTGCGTTGAATCCATTTGGAGAATGACATGAGAAGAGCAATGCCATTACCCAAGATGACACTTAGTAAGAACCCAATAAGTGCGGCGAAGCAAGTATTCAGTGTTGAATGTAACAAGAGCTTCTTCTTTTCCATCGCTGCCTGCCAAATATCAGTGGGCGCTGGCAATATATACTTAGGAATTTGAAAATACATGGTTACCAGCTGCCAAATAATAACAACGCCAAGCATTAATACCAGCGGAGGACCTCCCCATTCTAGTACTCCTTTTATACGCCGATTTGGAGGCATTTCCACCTTATTTCCCTCTAGGCTGCTGCTAGCTTTCGTGTGCGCTTGGATTGGATTCATGGCTGCTCTTCCTTTCAGAGAAACCTCATTATTCATCGCTTAGCCCCCTTCAAGGCAGTAGAAACCTGATGGACCCACTCACCAAAAGCGGCAGAGGATTGAAACTCATCATCACGCGGATACGGAGCCGCCACATCTACGATGCTGTGAACACGTCCCGGGTACGACTGCATAACCACCACTTTGTTGGATAAAAAGACAGCTTCAAATACGTTGTGTGTCACAAAAACAATCGTAATACGTGATTTCATCCAGATCTCCAGCAGCTCCTGATGCAGATGATGTCTCGTCATTTCATCCAGAGCGCCGAAGGGTTCATCCATGAATAGTATCTTCGGATGGGAGACCAAGGCACGTGCTATCGAAACTCGCATCTTCATCCCACCGGACAGCTGCCTTGGGTAAAGCTGCTTGCTGGAACTAAGTCCGACCATATCCAAAGCCTTTTCCGCTTCAGCGCGTCTCACTTTCTTATCAATCCCTCTTAGTTCCAGAGGCAGCTCTACATTTCGAAGCACACTTCGCCAAGGCATGAGATTGGCTTCTTGGAACACAAAGCCCAATTGCCCGTTCGTCTGGAGCGACAGCTGTGGTTCACTGCCAAGCACGGAAACCTTTCCTTCTGTTGCATGCCCGAGCCCTGCCATGATCCGCAGCAACGTGGATTTACCACACCCTGAAGGACCTACTAAAGAAACAAACTCCCCTTCACCAATAGCTAGATCGATGCCATGCAGGGCATGTGTCCCTGTCTCATATCGTTTGGACACTCTCTCCAACTGGATTGTTGCCGCTCCATTCATAAGCATCTCTCCCTATTCGCAGTAGAATTAACATGCCAACTCGATCCTAATTGTTTTCCGGCCACGGGTATTCCGTTCACGCACACGATTTCTCGTGGAGGGACTGCGGCCAAAGCATGCTGAGGATTTAAAGCATCGAGTAGCATAAAATCGGCTTTCGCCCCCTCTTGAACTTGAATAGGTGAAGAGGATAAATAGTGATAAGGCTGCAGCAATTGCTGATCGGTATTCCAAATGTACTTCTCCGCCATTCTTCTTCCTCTGCTTAACAAATCGGCATGCCCAAATGGTGTCCACGCATCGAATCCAGTATGATCCGTACCAACAAAGACTCGCACACCTTGAGAGGTGAGTCCCGCAACCCGCGGCATAGCCGTATCAATTGGTACACTAGTCACAATGGCGATATTTTGGGCAGCTAATAATTGCGCCGTCTCCAATGCTTCACTCTCTCCGACTTCGCCAAGACAGTAAGCGTGACTAACCGCAACCTTTCCACGTTTGCCCGCTTGTTCCGTATACGCGGCTATGCGTTCTATTGTAAACAGTCCAAGATGTCCGGGATCATGGAGGTGAATATCGACCTCAGCCTGAAACTCAACGCTGATATTAAAAATCGTATCCAAACACGCTTCAATATTTTTATCCACGCCAGCAGGGTCTACACCTCCGACTACTGTTGCACCTTCACGCATCGCTTGTTTAATCAAGTTCGCGGAGTTGGATCGGATCAATCCTTGCTGCGGAAAGGCCACAATCTCCATGTGGAGCTTGGCTTTAAATTCCTCTTTGAGCTCAAGCACCATGTTTAAGTGACTTAGCCCAATGTCAGGATCAATATCCACATGCACCCTTAGCGCGGTTGTTCCATAATCCAACATGCGCTGCAGTGTTTGGCGAGCACGTTCTTTTTGTCCTTGCTTTAAGGGGGCGAGCAAATCTTTTTCCATCTGAAATTGCTCGTATAGCGAATTGACTTTATGTCTTGGAATCCAGCGATCCTCTGGAAAAGACTTATCGAGATGAACGTGATAATCCGTTAAGGTTGGAAGCAGCAGCAACCCCTGTGTATCCCATGCAGGCTCACCTGCCGGCGGCAACTGTCCAATCGGAAGGATGGTCGCAATCTTCCCTTGATCCAAATACATAGAACGTATCCCCTCGTTCACATTCACCCTGCTTAACCACTGCCCCATATTCGATCCCCCCTTCTTCCTGCAAAATATCACTTCAAGCTCTGCTGCGCTATCTGGCGTTCTTCAAGTAGGTTTTGAACATAAAAGCCAGCTTTATTCTCAGTAAATCATTCATTTTCTTAAAATCTAACTGTAGATAATCTCCTATCTTCTCCAGCCGATATGTAACCGTGTTGCGGTGAACAAACAGCTGTCGGCTTGTTTCGTTAATCGATCCATCACACGCGAAGTAAACCTCCAAGGTTTGGATTAACTCCTGATCAAGCTCATGGTCTTTACCAGACAGCGGCTCCAGCATATGCTCTACATATTTGCGCATGGTCTCAGACGAAAGCTCTTGAAACAACGCGTACAGCTCAATCGTTTCAATTTCCAACACTATTTGATTCAAACCTAATCGCTGTGAGATATGGCGTGTGTGCAAACATTCTTTGTAGGCCTCATTTACATGCACCTGCCCCTCTTTCAGCCGGCTCACCCAGCAATTCAAGCCTTTCCCTTCAGCGGAATGAGCAAGATTAGTCATACTAGAGGACAAGGAAGCTAACCATTCTCCCTTACGGGATAATTCCTCACTAGGCAGAGCATAGATGGAAAACAAACCTTCCTGAATATAAACATGTATAGATTCATAATGCTGCAGAAGCGGATTAAATATCAGTTCCTGACGGGCTTCATTCATCGTTTTAGCGGGATGCGGATGATCTTTGGGAATCGTCGTCAGTACACATTGATAGTGGCCGTGCAACACGGAGAGATGATGTTCCTCCCACCCTTTGCTAAAGTCGTGGAACGAAATCTCCTTTTGAAAAAACGCATTGAACAGTTCCCCTATTACAGACTCGCGAGATGAATCCTTATGATTTGGGCCTTGTAAATCCACACCTAGCTGGTGCGTTAGGATTTCCGCTGCGTGTTGGAACAGTGCTTCCTCTTCCTTCATGATCAGCGGATGGTTCATAAAAACTTTCAAGAAGCCCACACATTCTTGACCAACCAACATAGGGATTCGAAAGCTGCGCTCATCTCCAGAGCCCTCCCACTGAACATTCCTATTCCATGGCCATTGGAGTAAAAGAGACTCATTGGTCCAGATACTATTGTTAAATAACACATGTCCACGAGCTCCAATGACGGCTATGGGATTCGTCAAAATACCTGAAATAATGTGAAACATATTGGCGCGATCGATGGGCTTGAACGCAAACTGCATCAGCTGCTTTTGCTTTTCCAAAACACCGCGCAGTTTTTTAGTTGTTTTGGCATGTTCGGCATTAAACAAGGCATCCATTTGATCTGAAAAGGTAAATTCGTAGGGTAACGCTAAGATTGGAAAGTTCAAGCGGTTCGCTTCATTGGCGATTTCCTCCGGGATTTCGCTCCAGAAACGTCCAACCTTAATTCCAAGCCCCGAAGCCCCTCTCTCATTCATTTTGCGCAATAATTGTAATGCAAGCTCCGGGTGATCCTTCATGACAAATGCCGTTGTAAAAAGCATCTCGCCTGACTTCACCCAATCGCATATATCTGGACAGTCAATCACATTGACCGACCTCAAAATACGGGAAAGTCCTTTCTCCCCGGCAACCACCTTAGCATGAGATAACGGATAAATCGTTAGTGCTTCTTCCACAGTAAGATGCATCTGGATCACTCCTCTCGGCTTGCGATTACGTTCAGCTAAACAAGGTGACTCTTTTTTCCGTAGACGCCACTTGCTTCCCTTTTTTCCAAACAGCTAACCTGTCAGATCGGTTATAAATGGTACTGCGAATATCCTTGGCATCACATAGTACCAAATCCGCATCTGCACCAAGCATCAGACCGTAATTAGAAATTTCAAGGGCCTTCGCTGCGCGGGTCGTTATCATTTCAATTAACACCCTAGCATCCTGCTCTGAGCCCATATAAGCGGTTTGCGCTAAAAGCAGGCCAATATCGAGCGGATCCGCGGTACCGAAAGGAGTAAAGGCGTTTTGAATATTATTACTGCCGTATATCACATTCGCCCCCTCTTCGAGCAGAAGCTCGATAGGAGTTAGCCCTCGGCGAACGCGGTACTCATCCCCCCGACCATTCAAGTAAAGATCCGTTGCTGGAAGTGTCATGACATGAATGCCCGCTTCGGCTATTTCTTTACAAATCTGTTTCGCCTGCTCGCGCGGCACCGATCCTAGTGAGGTTAAATGTCCAACGCTTACGCGCCCATGCATGTGATAACCATGCGTCATCCGAATGACATCCAGAATAGCTAGCATCTGCGGATCATCGGAAAAATCGACATGAAGATCAATTGGTTTGTTATACGTCTTAGAAAGCGAAAACACGTAGTCTAAATGCTCTTGTAAATCCAGATCATTATAGGTAATGCCGCCAATCGCGTCCGCTCCTAGCTCCATCGCGCGTTCCAGTAAATCCTTTGTTCCTGGCTGTTTGAAAATCCCTTCCTGTGGAAAAGCCACAACCTGCAGGGTGATCATTTCTTGAAACTGCCCTTTTAACTTGAGCATGACTTCAAAACCAGCCAACTTAATAATGGGATCAATATCAGCATGACACCGCATATGAGTCACACCGTGAGCAATGGCCTGTTCGATGACCTGAATCGAGCGTTTCTCCATATCAGCCGTCGTGAACGATTGCTTCAGTCGCAACGTCGTTGCGATCGCCTGCTCAATGTTCACAACCTCTTCTTTCATTTGATTCAGCAGAAAAGCTTTATCCAGATGAATATGAGACTCGACGAAGCCTGGCAGCAGAATTTGGCCATTTGCATCGATCACGCCATCAGAAACGGGGAGCAGCGCCTCTTGCTGATGCTCAGCCAAGTAAACAATGACGCCATTGCGGATACCGATATCCATCAGGGTGTTGAAATTTGGATTTGCAAACCGTTGAATCCGTAGCTCTGTCTCCAATCGAATCACCACTTTATGTTATGTTTTATGCCGCATTTTCTTTCTTATATTTAAAATTATAGGTGCTTTCGTTGATAATCGTCAATTAAATGTAAGTTATATCGTGAAAATGTACAAAACAAGGTTCGTTTTTGTGATATTCCTAATTTATATGTTAGTATATATGACATTTAATCGTGGACTACTTGTATATTCATCCCTTTTTTCTTGTTGTACAATAAGACTGTAATGAAAACTAATTTCACACACATGGGAAGGGTGAGCATTTCATATATGAAAATGGATACCAACGTAATCCTTATTACTGGCGGAACAAGCGGTATAGGCTTCGAACTTGCTTCACAGTTACTTAAACTTGGAAACACGGTCATTATTACCGGAAGAGATCAAACTAGACTGGATTTAGCAAAGAAGAAGTTGCCAGGGGTACATACCATTATGAGTGACGTAAGTGATCCACAGGCCATTACAGACCTTTTCGAAAATGTAATAAGTGAATTTCCACAACTAAATGTTCTGATCAATAATGCTGGGATTATGCGCAAGATCAACCTTCATGACAAAGAAACCGATCTCAACGATATCAGTCGCGAAGTAGAAACGAATCTCAACGGTCCGATCCGAATGGTGAAACAATTTCTGCCGCATTTAAAGAGGCAGAAATCCGCTGCGATTATGAATGTTTCATCTGGACTTGCTTTTGTACCATTGCCGATTTCGCCAGTTTATTGTTCAACGAAAGCTGGTCTTCATTCCTTCACGAAGTCGTTGCGAGTACAGCTCAAAAATACCAATATCAAAGTGTTTGAATTGGCTCCTCCCTTAACGCAGACTTCGTTAGTTGATTCGTTCGATGCTGATGACATGAGCGGTGTAAAGGCAATGGCTGTCACCGAACTAGTCGGACAGACGATCAAAGGTTTACAACAGGATCGATTGGAAATCCGGCCTGGCCAAAGCAATGCGCTGAAGCTCATGAGTCGAATCGCGCCTCAGTTTATTTTGAATCAGCTTAGTAAACCCGTCGACAGTATGCTGACATATACTAAGGAATAGCGATCTGACCTTTCACTAAGGTGGTTGATACTAATGAAGCGTTACAGCCTTGCATCGATGAGCCTATTCATGATGGTCATACTTACAGCCTGCTTCTGGTCAAAAGGTTCAGAGCCTTCCACGACAGCGAGTGGCATTTCGCTAAGTAACATTTTCGAGCCGACAACCTTTGAGCGCCCCGTTGGGCTTGAGCATCGCGTTGGTAAACCGGATTTGTTGTACATCGTTGAGCAGCCCGGTCGGATCATGAGCGTGAATACCAATACGCCGAAGGAAAAGCCGACACTCATCTTAGATATTACCGATCGCGTCAACGATAGCGGAAATGAACAAGGTTTATTAGGACTGGCCTTCCACCCGAAGGATCCGACTAAAGCATACGTCAACTATACAACGGAGACCCATACGGTAATCGCGCGTTATAAGGCTGATTCCACTAACCCTGCTCTTCTGGATCCGAAAAGTGAACAAGTGCTGCTAACCTTTAAGCAACCTTACCCGAATCACAATGGTGGGCAATTAGCATTCGGACCTGATGGCTATTTATACATAGCAACTGGCGATGGTGGCAGCAGCGGTGATCCCCAAAATAACAGCCAGAACTTGCAGTCTTTACTAGGAAAAATACTCCGTATAGATGTTGATAAACAAGCAAATGGGCTGCTTTATGCAATCCCCGCTGACAATCCTTTTATCAACAAAGGGGCTAAGGAAATCTATGCCTACGGACTGCGGAATCCTTGGCGTTTCAGTTTTGATACCGTTACTAGAAAGCTCTGGGCAGCAGATGTTGGCCAAAATAGATTCGAAGAAATTGATATCGTGGAAAAAGGCAAAAACTATGGTTGGCGTATCCAAGAAGGATTCGAATGCTACGAACCGAAGGTTGGCTGCAATAAGACCGGCTTAGAGCAGCCGCTGTATACCTATGGTCGCGATCAAGGCGTCTCGGTAACTGGAGGTTACGTGTACAGGGGCAAAAAGCTGCCTGAGCTTACTGGTTCCTACGTGTATGCGGATTATGGTACGGGTAAAATCTGGGCTTTAACCCAAAGTAGTGACGGAACTGTCACAAACAAAACCTTGCTAGAATCAGGCTTGAATATTGCTTCCTTCGGCACGGATGCGGCTGGAGAGCTTTACCTTTGCACGCAAGATGGAAAGATCATGAAAATAGTTTAACTGTATTGGTGGGGTGGCCAGTCACATGCTCTCCTTTCATTAGGCTTGAATTACAGGCGCTAATAAGGGAATTGGCTTAGAAATTGGTCGGCAGCTTGGGCAGCTAGGGATCATCGTGCTTCTCGGAGCCCGTGATTTGTCTAAGGCGGAGAGCGCAGCTAAGCAGCTGCGTGAAGAGGAAATCGAAGCTTACCCGTTGAACTTGATGTGACCGATCCTCAGCAAATCCAGCAAGTTGTCGCGAAGATTGAGAAGGAATATGCGAAACTAGACATTCTCGTTAACAAAGCGGGGACGGCACAGCTATCGATTACACTCAGAGGAACCAACTTAAAAGTAAATGCTTGTCACCCTGGTTGGGTAAAAACGGACATGGGTGGACCAGGTGCCCTCATGGAAATCCATGAAGGCGCCGAGACTGCTGTATATTTGGCTACACTTCCTGCTGACGGTCCATCAGGTGGATTCTTTCATAAAGCGGAACCCCTGCCTTGGTAGAACCGCTGATGTCCTAACGGACATAAGAGACCTTATTTCATCAAATAAAGGTCTCTACAGAAGCTAACGGACACTAGAGACCTTAAATGATCATGATCCGCTGATAAATGCGTGAAACATGGTCAATAACGTCATCTGTGTCCGTTAGCGATCACGAATGGCCAATTTCAGCCAAATAACGTCTCCTGTGTCCGTTAGGATTCAGGGGTTACGTGCGGCGGTGGCATGACTGTTTCAATACTGGCGGCTAGCCTCTAAGTCAGCTACGCCAACTTTCCCATCCTTTTCAACGTCGTCACCACTTCTATCAAAGCCTTGTAGCTTCTAATGATCGCCGTACTGGAACCGAAATTCATGACGATATGCGTTTCGGTTTCAGGATGGCTGAACATATGCGTCCCCAGAATCCCGCTATGCCCTTGGAGCCTTGGTAATCCTCTGAGCAAGAAGAAAAATTCCTCAAAATGGAGTTCCATCATCCCCAATCCATAATGAATACCGTTTCGGAATTTGTGCGTGAAGATTGTCATAGCCTGTAACGATGCGGCATTGACGCAGGTACCATTCAGGAGTGCTTTTTGAAAAAGCAGAAGATCTTGCGGAGTCGTCACGATGCCTCCCCCCGCCCAGTCGCAGCTTAAGCTAGGATACCGGCTGATTTCAACCTTTTTCAGCCAAATATCTTGAATCGGTTCCGCGGGTGAATGTTTCGGCTGCGAGTAAAACATCAAGTAGGAATCGTTCATTTTTAGAGGGCTGAATATGTGCTTGTGCAGGTTGTCGCTAAAGGATAAGCCCGTGATACGCTCAATAATTCGCCCTAGCAGGATATAGCCAGTATCAGAGTAATGATAGCGCGTTCCGGGAGGTCCGATGTTCATTTGATTGGTCCTTGTAAATGCAAGCAATGTATCCGGTGTCCAAATTTCATTGGGATTGGCAACAATCCGTTGCATAAACGAAGGCTTCGAGAGGACAGGATCTTCAAAATAGTCAGCCAAACCCGATGTGTGATCCAGTAGCTGCTTAATCGTCACTTGATCAGCATAGTCCACATCTCGATACACGAAGAGATTCGCCACCTCAGACGGTGATAAATAACTTGCAACAAGATCATGCAGCGAAAGATGACCACTCTCAGCCAATTTCATGATTAACACAGCTGTAAAAACCTTCCCAATACTTGCCGTATGAAAAGGCTGATTGGGTGAAATCGCGGCGCCATTTCTCGCTGATATTTGCCCAGCGGCATAGCGATAAGTAAATCCACTACTTTCAATCAACACTTGTAATCCGGTCTGATGGCGGCTGCTCTTAAGTGAACGCGTGAAGTACGAATTGAGATGCTTTGACGCTTCCTCATTACTCCATGATTTTCGCACAAACATAGCCATATGGATCCTCCCCAGAACCAATTGTCTTCACGAATGACTAATGTTACTATTAGTAATATAACTAATCGTAGTGTACGGACAAGTCGTAAGTCAACGCCAATAAGGGGAGTCGCCATATGGAATTTGTCATTCTCGGTTTATTGATTTTGAAGAATCAAACGGTTTATGAGCTTAACAAAGCATTTCAACAAGGCATCGCCTTGTTCTATAGTGCCAGTTACGGCAGCTTACAGACGGCTCTAAAGAAATTACTTCAACAAGGTGATATTGGCTATGAGGAACAAGTCGATCGCGGACGAAACAAAAAAGTGTATGTCATTTCAGACAAAGGAAAAGAGACTTTCTATACTTGGATGGGCTCAGAAATACCTACAAGCAGATTAGAATCCACGGCCTTAGCTAAAGTGTTCTTTTTGGGATTAATCGATTCCGTTGAGGATAAACGTGCTGTACTAAAGCAAATCATCACACAGATTGAAATGGTAGAAAATGAACTCCAGAACATGGACAAGGGGCTCCAGAACATGCATGTTCCAGCCCCTTATGCAGAAATCCTTGCGTATCAAATCAAGACGCTTCATTATGGTATTCGTTCTCATACTTTTGCCAAGGAATGGTTCGAGGAACTACTTGCCGAGCTGCCATCGAATCCTTCCTAATTCAAATCAGTCTTGCTAAAAATCATCGTCTCATAGCGATCTATCCATAGTTCAGATGAGTCATCCGAAATCGGACGACTGTCCGCCCCCGTTTGGTAAATCACATTATTCTTATCCCTGATACATCCATCGGCTATGGGGCTATTGTTAAAACAAATACTCACAGCATCTGGCGATAAATTAACAACGATCAAATAAGTAACCCCCTCATACTGCCTCGTGTACGACAATACCTTGTCACCTGAATTACGGATGAACGTCAATTCTCCCTTCCAAAGAGCTGGATTGCTCGTTCGGAGCTGAATCAAAAAGGCATAGTGTTCGAACATCTTCGCATCAAATTCCTGCCAATTCAGTTGGTATTCATCGAATAATGAAGTCCACGTTTCCAAGGTGGGCTCATTAAACTCTGGCCCATCATCAAACATGGAACACCTTCTAATGTAAGCAAAATGGTGGCAGCGGGGCCCGCATGCTTTTCGCCCAAATAAGAAGCTATTCGTGATTGTTCTTTCTCCTCCAGCCAACTCATTCTGAGCGCATGTTTAGGGAAGCTATACGTAAAAGAGTTATAAATGGCAATGAAATCACTTTGCATGATAGTGCCATCCATCCAATCGCGAATTAGGAGGCGCAGCTTACCATCGTAGGTCAAATCGCAAGCTTCAAGATGATGATATTCATCATAGGACTGTGAAATTAAGATGAGATCCGCTTTCACCACTTGCAGCGCCTGCTTGATTTCAGTCAGGAAATCATACGGGGTAATGTCTGAATCATCCAGTCGAATACCGTCAAAATCAAACTCAATGACCCAATACTTCATAGCTTCAATGACATAGCTTCGCATGTCACGATTATCGAATTGTAATCCCGCGAAATAGGTACGATTAGGCACATCGTAGTAAAGCTCATTTTGTTCATTCCGTGTAAAATAGTCAGGACGACTTCTGGTCATGATATGATCCACACTCGTTCTGTTCAAAACCCAATCCAGAATGACCTTCATCCCGTTCTCATGAGCTAATCGAATGAATGCTGCTAGTTCCTCTTTTGTCCCAAAGCTTGGATCAATACTATAAAAATCTTTCACGGCATATGGGTCGCCATAGACACCAATCCTACCAACATGCCCAACTTCGTTGAAAGGCATTAGCCACAACGTGTTCACGCCGAGTTTTTTGAAATAGTCTATTTTAGCGGACAATCCATTGAAGCCATTTTCAGTAAATGCGCGAATATGAAGTTCATAGATGACAGCCTTCTGGATCCATTCAGGACTTTGGAGAGCCGTAAAATTTTCATACATGTAACCAGGCTGATCCGCTGAGATCTCATTTGTTCGGATCAAAACGTCGCCCAACTCAGTGACCGTTATCGCCGAATTATTTTGCCCATCTTCCGAAACACTTGGATTCGCAGGATCTACAATCCACGCTTCCCCATTCACGACGAATTTATAGAGATGCCTCCCCTTCGGTATGGCTAATTCAAGCGCCCAGCCGTTCTCATTCTTCAACTTATTCATGAAGTTTCTATCGCCATTCCAGTTGTTAAAGGTCCCAGCTACCGCAACACTTTCGATTTGAATATCCGTGTCATACGTGAATCGTACACCTTTTTGCCCTTTTGTAGGAAAATGCTGCATGGTTGTTCATCTCCTTATGAGTTGAAAATACGAATATATATTCCCTTCTTACATCGTAGCTGACTTGTAAAAGACTGCCAATATCCGTTTCTACTCAGTTATGATGCGATTGTGTTGCAGTACAAAAAAATGCCGCTCACTTGAGCGACATTTGATCATTCCTATGGTCTGTATAGGTATCAATCCTTGAATTAAAAAAGCTCGCAAATAAAATACCGGCAGTATCAATAGCAATATCGTACAGCCTGCCGTCGCGGTGGAAATATAATTGAAGAACCTCTGTTGCCGCAGCGAACATAATCGCGAGGATGATGGATGACTTTACTTTTTGCAAGAGATTAAAGAGAAGCAAATACATCATTCCGAAGCCGATGAAGTGACCTATTTTCACAAGAACCCAATGGGTATGAATCCGATTATAATCGAAAAACTTCAACATCTCGGAGAAATCCGGGTTGGGGTCAAAGTCAAAGTACATGGTATGTTGCCTAACGAGAAGCCCTAGATTTAAATTGCAGGTACAAACAATCAGAATTAACGCCCAAATGATAACTAGGAAAATCTTCATGCGATTACTCTCCATCATTCTTTTTGAGTACATAGCCTATCTAAACTATATCTTATATCATTCCCCATTACAAAATATCCCAAAATTAAATGGCTATTTATACTGCATATGAAAATGACTCTGAAGCAAACTAAGCGTTGTCTTGCTAAACCAAACAAACTTGGAGGAGTGATGTTCATGCGCGAGGGATTGATTCCTGCTGTTCTTGGAACTGTCGTTTCTGCATCTGGTGCTACCATGCTAAAAAGCAAGTATAAACTTCTTGGTATCGGCGTGCTAGGCTTTGGAGTTGCTCATGTGATTCTTGGAGCAATTGATTTGGTGGAACATCGTTAGGTTTGTAAGCTCATCGAACATTGAAGTTAAACAAGCAGGCGCCATTTCATTGGCGCCTGCTTGTTTATTTCAACTATTTACGCTAACTTCGCGCCAAGTTGCTTCACTTTATCCAACCATTGAGCTCGCATTTCTGCAAAAGACGGCTTTAACCCATCGGCTATCGATCACCGGATATTTAGAAATCGCGGGCGCCATCGGAATACTGATTCCTATCACGTCTATTACTGCTTCTATTGGCTTAATGCTTATGCTGCTCGCCATGTTTCCCGCGAATGTATATGCCGCTCGCAATTTGTGATACGATGATCTTAAAAAAAGGAGTTGCTGACATGCAAAAAATCTCACCTTTCCTTTGGTTCGACGGCAATGCCGAAGAGGCAATGAACTTCTACACCTCCATCTTCAGCGATTCCAAAATCGAAAGTATCAATCGCTCTGGCCCAGAAGGACCCGTCATCTCAGGTACATTAGTGCTCCACGGTCAAAGGTTCATGGTTTTAAATGGCGGCCCTCATTTCAAATTCACCCCTGCCGTCTCTTTATTCGTGAACTGTGAGACACAGGAAGAGGTCGACTCCTTGTGGGAGAAGCTGTCTGAAGGCGGAGAACCTCAGCGCTGCGGTTGGGTGCAGGATAAATTCGGATTATCGTGGCAGATTATTCCCACCACTTTGGGAGAATTGCTCTACACCAAGGATCCCGTGAAAGCAGGGCGTGTGATGACGGCGATGCTAAGCATGCAGAAGATTGATATTGCCGCGCTCAAGCGAGCTTACGAGGGATAAATCTCTCACACATTTGACTCACAGATTTACGATCAATTATCATATGAGAAGTACAAATAACTTTTCGAGGTGATCCAATCGTGGCAGTTCAAGCGGATAAAATTTTTGTGAATTTACCTGTAAAAGATTTGGACAAGTCCATCGCTTTCTTCCGTGCTATTGGGTTTGATTTCAATCCTCAATTTACGAATGAAAATGCAACCTGCATGATTATCAGTGAACAAATCTTTGCCATGCTCTTGGTTGAGAAGTTTTTCCAAACATTTACAAAAAAAGAGATTGCCGATGCTACGAAAACGACGGAAGTAATCGTTGCTTTAAGCTTCGATAGCCGCGAAGAAGTGGACGCACTCGTCGATAAGGCGCTTGCAGCTGGCGGAACAGCATACAATGAGCCTATGGATCACGGCTTCATGTATACGCGTACGTTCCAAGATCTAGACGGGCATCAATGGGAACTGTTTTGGATGGATTCTAATGCAGTCAATCAGTAAAACGAATGAGGCGGTGAGAGCGAATCTCACCCCTTATTTTTTTCTCCTTTTCACCCCTTCGTAAGGTGTGAATTGTAACTTGTTTTGTCGCTTAATTAATATCGTTTAAGGTGCTGCTGTAAATAAAAAATAGCATATTTTGTAATTTATTATGTCGTTTAACGGTATTATTGTAATGTTGAATGACATTTAATATGCATATTTAGCTTACATCTGTTTTGAAGTAAAAAAATAAGCAATTCACATGTAAGTGACCTGCTTATCTACAGATTATTAACTCTCGTACCCCTTAAATTGGTTATAATAAATTGGGTTGAATTTTTCTTCGTATAATACCTTGTTTATGACCTGCTCAATTTTATCTTTTTCCAATGTTCCTGTACTATTGTTTATAAAAAATGGTGCGTCGTAAATCCGTCCGATGTTTCCGAAGCTAATCACGACTTCCAAATCTTCACCTAGTTTGTCGATTTTTTTAGAACAAGACGTACGATTGCGTATGGTCAAATAAGTATGCTCGATCCCACAAGTATCTTTGATCCCCGTTATTTTTTGATGACCTTCCAAGTTTTCCAGTTAGGTCCATTAATGCAGACTCAATTAATTCAGATCTCTCATGTCCCCATGCCGCTTGTTTTTGTCGAACGTAGTTCAAACTCTCGATCAAGCTTTGACCTTTTATTCGCTGAAAAGGAGCAGCCCACAATACCCAATCACACTTCATGTTTATACATGGGATCGCAAATTCCATTAACCCACATGCTCCCGTCTTAGTAGAGATAGCAAGTAGCCCACAGACATAATCAGGGCTGTGTTCCATTAAAATCTTTTCTGTAAGCTCAATGTCAAATCGAAAACATTCTATATGAGTAATCTTACAATGCTGCAAACTTTCATACGAAAGACCTATACCCGAATTTTTCAAAGCTGGCAGATTGTCAGGTAATGTGATCGACATCCTATCCCTCCTATTACACTAGTATTTGATAATGAAAACAAAAATGACCTTCTCTGGAGTTAGAGAAAGGTCATAAAAATTCAAAATCATATCCTCACTCTTATCATCCAGATTCGCTTAAAATCAGCGTTTCCGCAAGAATTAGCACCGTGCATTCCTTTTTTAACAAAGGTTTGTCGGTTGCCGGGTTTCATAGGGCTAGTCCCTCCACCTGCTCTTGATAAGAAAAATCAACATTATTCAATTATTTCTATAATACTATAAAGTTCTCTGGTGTCAAGGCATTTAACACTCCCTGATCATCCGGTTTCATAAAACTCATGATACAGCTTCATGAGCACCTTTTTTTATCCTCGAAGCGTAGCTCCTATAATAAATTACTTATAACATACACCGACTTGATACAAAACTGACTCGATCCAATGAAAACCAGATCTGAAGATTGTTTCTTTTGGAGAAATAGATTTTAAATGCAGCACTTTACATTGAACACAATAATAACTTTTCAGAATCAACTCCTCCCCATAGTCAAATCGCTGTTCGCCATCACTCATCACTGCAAAATCTTTCAAGTGAACGAGTTTCATTCTTCCTTTCAATTTATTTATCCATTCTATCGGATCTGCTCCTCCAGATAGTACCCAGAAGAGATCAAGTAAGAAATCCATTGCTTCTGGGTCTGATTCCTCCATGAGGATTTCCAAGCCTGTTTTCCCACCAAATTTTGCGAACTCAAAAGAATGATTATCCCTTCTGGTTCCAAGTGTAGCCTCACATAGTCGTAAATAAATAGGCTCTTTATTTCATTTCCTGTGTATTTTTGTAAGAAATACAGGATAGATGTAAAGAAATCACTACAACATTAAAAATCGTCAGTATGTAACAATGATTGTTGATCCTGAATAATTTTGCCTAAATGTGGGAAAATTTTGTCTACATGGATTATAGGAATGGTGGTGCAAGGATGGTGATGATCCGGAGATGGTTAAAAGGAATAAAATCTGATCTCAGAAAGAAATCATCCGTTCCTTCTAATCAATCGATTTCAGGAGTCCTTGAAAATGACCTAGTTACCCTGCAAGCTTTTTTTACGTTTGCTCCAGATCTTGTTACACGTCAGTTTCAATTAAAAACAGCGGACAAGGCCATTCTTGTTTATTTGGAAGGGCTCATTGATAAATCAGCGATTAATAATAACGTCTTATACCCGCTTATGTATGAAATCAATTCGATTAATGATATTTGGAACTCTTCCATTTCAATTGCAAAAACTGAAATTACCACCTTATGGTCAGATATTGAAAGCGCGATTTTTCAAGGTAAAAGCATCCTACTTATTGAAGGGCAGACGCGTTCACTTATTTTACATACACAAGGCTGGCCTCAAAGAGCGATTAAAGAGCCGCAAATCGAATCCACGCTAAAGGGGTCACATCAAGGGTTTGTCGAGACATCGGGGCAAAATATTGCCTTAATCAGACGCTATCTTCCTAATCGCGAACTGAAAATAAAAGAATACAACGTCGGATCTCGGGGAAATACGAGAGTGTCTATGATGTATCTCGAAGATGTTGTACAACCTAATCTCGTGAAAGAAATGGAGGACCGACTATTACAAATAAATGTGGACGCCATTTTGAATACGGGAGAATTAGCGGAGTTTATTGAAGATCATCCGATAAGCCTGTTTCCACAGTTAATTATGACGGAACGCCCGGATTCTGCCGCAGCCCACATGTTACAAGGACGAATAGCAGTCGTTGTCGACCACTCCCCCAGTGTAATCGTGGCACCTGTAACCTTCTCGTCGTTCTTTCAAAGTGTTGATGATTATAGCAATCGATGGGTCATAGCCTCTTTTCTACGTTTATTACGCTATTTAGCCTTAATTACGACAATCTCTTTATCTGCCGTATATATAGCCATTGTTTCGTTTCATTATGAAGTACTCCCTTTGGATTTATTGGTATCGATTGGGGAGTCCAGAGCAAAAGTACCTTTCCCTCCGATTATAGAGGCACTTCTAATGGAGCTATCCCTAGAGATGCTAAGGGAAGCAGGTTTACGTCTTCCGGGTCCTATTGGACAAACGATAGGTGTTGTAGGGGGTATTGTCATCGGTCAGGCGGCGGTTCAAGCGGGAATTGTAAGTAATATAATGGTAATTATCGTTGCCATCACGGCTATTTCCTCTTTTATTATCCCTGATTATGATATGTCCTCCTCGCTGCGGATGCTTCGCTTTCCAATGATGCTTCTGGCCGCTGTGTTCGGTATGGTAGGCATTGTGATTGGATTGATGATTATTGGGGCTCACCTTATTTCGATGGAATCATTTGGCATATCCTATGGAAGTCCGATTGCTCCTATCCGACTGTCTGATTGGAAAGACGTATGGGTTCGACTCCCTATGTGGAAAATGAAAAAACGCCCAGTCTCGGCCGATCCAACTCAACTTATCAGACAGGGTGCAAACAGAGAAGGTGAAGATCAACCATGAATAAATATTCGTTTAATCAAATTTCGTTGAAACAGTATATCTTTATTATCTATACAACCCAAGTGGGGATCGGTGTACTTTCCCTTCCCCGCGATATAGCGAAAGCTGGCGGTACCGATGGATGGATATCACTTTTGTTGGGTTGGATTGTAGCAATTCTTCTTAGCTTAGTCATTATAAAAATTATGGAGAAAAACCCCAAAAAAACGTTATTCGAGCTTCTATCTAAATACTTTGGTAGATGGGTAGGTAAAAGTTTATATGTTGTTTGGATACTGTACGCGGCATTTGCAGCAAGCGTGGTCATGTTTTCAACGATCTATATCATACAGCTATGGATTTTTCCGAATATGAGGAACTTTATCTTGATGATTCTGTTTATCATTCCCATCTATATGGTTACCAAGCAAGGAATAAGGGGAATCGGACTCTTTGCTGAGTTCGTTTATCTTATTTCTTTCTGGATGCCTTTCTTGTTGTTGTATGAATTAAAAGATGCCCACTGGCTTTTCCTTCTTCCAATCGGTAAAGAAGGCTTGTTTCCCATTCTGGTTACCGTAAAATCAACCATCCTTTCTTTCCTTGGGTTTGAACTTGCTTTCATTCTATATCCGTTTCTAAAGGACAAGAAATCCGCGTCCAAAGGAATTATTATTGCAAACTCTTTATCCCTGTTTGTTTTTTTAATAGTGACCGTAATCAGCTTTGTTAGGTTTTCCCCAGATGAGATCAAAGATTACACCTATCCCACCCTTAACTTACTGAAGCTCATCCAATTTCCGTTCTTAGAACGGTTGGAAATCATCTATCTTTCCATTTATTTGTTTATATTATTTATGACGATCATTCCCTACCTGTATACAGCTGTGCTGGGCGTAAGTCAATTATGCGGCAAGCAGGATCATCGAAATATATTACGAATTTTCATGTGCCTATGGTTCCTATCGTCATTCTTTTTCCTCCCTTCTTCTTCACAAGTTAATCAAATGGGTAAATTGTGGATGATGGCAGGTTCTTATTTCGCTTATGTGTTTCCCATTTTCCTATGGATCTACGGATGGCTGTTTCATCGGGTTAGAAAGGAACAGAAACTATGAAGAAATGGCATGGCGTTTTCTTAACAGGGGCAGCTTTATTATTTATTACTGGTTGCGGTAAGGCAATTTATATAGAGAATCAACGGTTTCTTCTTACTGAGGGAATAGATTTTAATGACGAGAAAAAGTTGGTCGTTTATTCATCTAGTCCTGTCTTCAGTAGTGAAGCTAAGAATAAAAATAGAATCACAACGACAACAGCAGATACGCTGCGTGAATCGAAGAAAAAACTCGAGTCGAAACTAAATGGTAATATTGCGGCTGGAAAATTGCAAAGTATTCTTATAGGCAAAAAAGTGATGCAGCAAACCAATGTATTACCCTACTTGGATGTCTTCTTTCGCGATCCTAAAAACGAAATTAACGCTAATATGATTGTGATTGATGGGTCCGTGATAGATGTGATGCATACAAATATGAGCGATAAAGGGCCAATGGGCAGTGTGATCAAACAATTGGTAGAAAGCACATATATGGGAAGGATTTCAGTGATAACTACACTGCAGAAATTCCATCAACAAATGATGGATAGTCGAATAACGCCAAGCATATCTGAAATGAAAGTAGAGAAGAATGATCTTGTTATTTCAGGGACCGCTCTTTTACATAAAGATGGTACCTACGCTACTTCTTTAAATATCCCAGAAAGTTCTCTCTTGCTATTGTTGCAGGGCGTTACAAACAATCCCATACCGCTTACGTTTCATCTTCCTCCTGAGATGTTTCATACGGATGAAGAAATCTCTTATGTGAGTTTCTATGTTAAAAAAGTAAAGGTTAACTTTAAGGCAAAATTCGATGAAAGCCAGCTTACAATCGAAATCCAGATGAAGGTTATGATCGATTTAACGGAACGCATGTTTACCTTAGACATGGAGAATAAGAGCAAAATGTTGGGACAAGCCATTGAACAGGAGCTGAAAAAACAATGCGAGGCTTTAATTAAGAAAGCTCAGAAGCATCAAATCGATCCCTTTGGTTTTGGGATTTATGTGTCGGCACACGATTACAAAAATTGGATGAAGGTAGAGGATCACTGGGGAAATGCTTTATCTGAAGCAACCGTAAATGTTTCTCCTAAAGTTGTCATCAAAAATATCGGAGTTTCCGAATGAACAAATACGCGATGAATCAAATCTCATTGAAACAATACATTCTTCTTATATTTGAATGCCAAGTCGGGGTCGGTATGCTATCCCTTCCCCGCGATTTAGCTGAAACGGCCGGTACCGACGGATGGATATCCATTATTTTGGGGTGGATTTTGTCTATGCTGGTAAGCTTAATCATCATCCGAATTATGGAGAAAAATCCTGAGTATACGTTATTCGAACTTTTATCTAAATACTTTGGCAAGTGGGTGGGTAAAGGTTTAGCAGCAGTATGGATTCTGTTCAATGCATATGCAGCAAGTACAGTCATGTTATCAGCGATTCATATCATAAAAATATGGGTCATTCATGATATACGGAACTCCACTTTAATGATCTTGTTTACCATTCCCATCTATATGATTGCCAAGCAGGGAATCAGAGTGATCGGAATCTTTGCTGAGCTTGTTTTTATTGTCACTTTGTGGATGCCTTTCTTGTTGTTATTTACGTTAAAGGATACGCAATGGATGAACCTTCTACCGATTGGAAAAGGAGGATTGGTTCCCATTCTGTCATCCGTTAAATACACCATATTTTCTTTTATTGGATTTGAACTGGCTTTCATCCTTTATCCTTTTCTAAAGGAAAAGAAATCAGCCTCCAAGGGAATGGTTATTGCAAATTCATTATCGATGATTATCTATTTAACGACTACAATCGTCTGTTTTGTTAAATTCTCTAGAACTGAGGTCACAGATTACGTTTATCCCGTGCTCAACTTATTGAAGATGATCCATTTGCCTTTTGTGGAACGGCTGGAGATCATATGTTTGTCCGTTTATTTGGTTATGATATTTATGACGATTATTCCTTGCCTCTACGTGGCCGCATTAGGAACAAGTCAATTATTAGGCAAACAGGATCATCGAAATTGTTTGCGTATACTCATAATCCTATGGATCCTATCGTCATTCTTTTTTATCCCTACTTCTTCTCAAATAACTCAAATGGCCAATTCGTGGGCGATGGCAGGTTTTTATAGTGTTTATGTGTTCCCAATTTTCCTCTGGATCTACGGATGGATTTTTCATCTTAGAAAGGAAGTGAAACAATGAAGAGATTCAATTATGTTTTTTTAACATTGGCATTGTTGTTTGTTTCGGGGTGCGGTAATACCGTTTATTTAGAAAACCAACAGTTCGTTCTCACTGAGGCTTATGATTTTGATGAGAATAATAAGTTAGTCGTGTTCACGTCAACTCCTGTCTTCAACAAAGAAGCCACTGATAAATATAAAATCACATCCACAATAGCTAATACAGTGGAGGAATCAGTATGGCTAATTGATAGTAAGACAAGCGGCAGCCTTGCATACGGAAGATCGCAGAATGTGCTTTTAGGGAAAAAACTGTTGCAGCAAAGAAATGCATATCCCTATTTGGATGTTTTCTTCCGTAATCCCCGAGATGAGATTAGTGGGAAAATCATTATGATCAATGGAACAATGAAAGATGTGATGTATACGAACATGGGTGATAAAGGCCGAATCGCCACTGTGATCAAAGAACTGGTAGAAAGCTCCTATAAGGGCCGGATTACAGTGCAAACGACACTGCAGGATTTTCATCAACAAATGAAGGATAAAGGAATGACGCCTACGTTAACTGAGATGAAACCAGAGAATAATGATCTCGTTATTACAGGCACTGCTCTTTTACACAAAGACGGCACCTATGCCACTTCTTTGAATTATCAAGAAAGTTCTCTGCTCCTATTATTGCAGCTCGATACGAAAACTAACATACCGTTAACATTTCACTTACCTCCTGAAATGTTCGATACGAATGAAAAATTGTCCTATGTTAGTTTCAATATTAACAAGGCAAAGACTAAGTTGAAGGAAAAATTCGAAGGTGCCGATCTTACAATCGATATTGAGATGAAGGTTCAGATCGATTTGACGGAGCGCACGTTTACCTTAGACTTAGAGGAGGAGAAAAAACAGCTAGAACAAGTCATTGAAAAAGAGTTAAAAAAAGAATGTGAAGCTTTAATCAAGAAAGCTCAAAAGCATCAAGTTGATCCCTTTCAGTTTGGCGTTCACGTACGCGCACATCATTATAAAGACTGGAAGAAGATAGAGGATAACTGGGTAAAAGCGCTATCTGAAGCAACCGTAAATGTTTCACCTAAAGTGATCATCAAAAGTATTGGGGTTTCTGAATAGTAAGTGAGAAATGTTAATATTTCAGAACAACTCCAAAGACGGAATTGATCTGTGGCAGCGTTCATGGTGGAACACGTTTATTGGGGAAAGGCAGTCGAATTCAGCCCAAGCTCTTTTCAATCTCTGAACCTAACAACCCGCTTCGCCTGCTCCGCAACCTGCCGGTCATGCGTAATCACAATAATCGTCCTACCCTGCTCATTAAGCCTTCTGAAAATATCCATAGTCTCCACGCCTGTCTTCGAATCCAATGCTCCTGTAGGCTCATCCGCCAATATAATCGATGGATCGCCTGCCAACGTCCGAGCAATCGCAACGCGATGCTGCTGCCCACCAGAAAGCTCTGAAGGAAAATGCTTCCTGCGATCCAGTAAATCAACCGCTTCCAACGCTTGTAGAACCAGCGGCTCCCGGGCTCCCGCTGTTTCCTCGACAAGCCTCGATAAATCAGCGGTAACTCCACATTCTCTTAGGCACTTAATCTCGGCAGCAGGTTAAAGTTTTGAAAAACAAACCCGATTTTCCGATTCCGAATCTCAGCTAGTTGTGAATCCTTCAGCGAATGAATCTGCTTCCCATCGAGCACATATAACCCTTCATCCAAAACATCCAAAAATCCGATAATGTTCATCAATGTGGATTTCCCAGAGCCCGATGGCCCCATAATAGCGACAAACTCGCCTTGCACAATCTCTAACGTTATGTCATTCAATGCCCGAATCGTTTCGCCGCCCATATAGTAAAATTTACTAACATGCTCAATCTGGATTAAGGCTGTCATTGTCTTCGCCGCCAAGCTCCAAACCAAACCGACCGACAACAACTTCCTTCTCGCGGTCATCTAAAATTTCCAACTGCACCGCACCCACCACATCGTCCGCCTCGCTGCCGAGCATATCGATGAGCGTAATTTCATTCCCCTCTTTGTCCGTTCCAATGGGATCATGCAGAGACACATCTTTGCGTGTTTTCTTCAAGGATCGCAGATGCATCAAGATCTCGTTCTCAATGCAACGCGCCGCAAATGTTGCCAGCTTTGTCCCTTTGTTTGGGGAGAAGGATTCGATGGCTTTGATCAGACCGATCGTCCCAATGGAGATCAAATCTTCTAAATCTTCTCCTGTATTGTCGAATTTTTTGAGGTTGTGTACACGAAGCAACGTAAATCGTGCTCCCCTAATCATAGATTAAGGATTAGCATAAATGCCCTATAACAGAGAAGAAGACCGATCCCTTGGAATCGATCTTCTTCTTGAAGCTCATTGTGTATTCAGACAAGCATTCTCTTATTACGAATTTTCATACAAAAGCACTGGTGATAATAACCAAAAGAATGAAAAGAGCTAAGACAACTGCCGTACTTGTACCCAAACCACCGCTATAACAACCTCCTGCTCAATATCCCAGCAAACCCAAAAAAAGAGCTGCTGATAAGCAACTCCTCGACTATCGTTCACCGATAGTTCAATCTCCTAATAATCAATTATTAATGCTGATATCATGACGTTTGCGCGCTATAATTATCCTCAGAATTTGGTTCCTGATCAGTCCCGCCCCGCCTCGTAAAACTTCTGCGCCACCATGTCCGGCCTTGTGCGAGTATCCGTAAAGTGGTCACCGTCACCGACGATAAGGCGGAACTGGCCGAGCCGTGTGGACATGTGCGGATTCCAGCCGAAACCCTCTCCTTGTGGCAATGCATTGTCTTGGAGAAAATATACATAACTTTTCGGTATAGGCAACTCATAGAACGCTTTAAGATCCAGCTTCTCGAAAAGCGGTCTAGCCGGTTCCGGAGTGACGCCTGCATACATCCGTCTGGCTTCCTCCAATGTAGCCGTATTGACGAACAAATCCCGAAACAGTGGAAACGGAAGCATGATCGTATCATCCTTCGAGCCGGCTCTGAGTTGCTCGAAACCTTGTTTCGTTTGATGCGGTAACTCGTCGGCAACAGATTCGCCGTCTTTCAGTACGAACGCGTCCCAGAAGACGAGGCGCTTGATGCGGTCCGGTACCTGTTCAGCAACCTTCTGGATGACTGATCCTCCGAAGCTGTGCCCGACGAGTACGATGTTGCGCAGGTTCAGTTTCGTAATAAAGTCGACAACGGACTTCGTGATCATCGCATGCGTGACATTTTTGTTCAGATCATTGCCGTGACCTGCGTATTCCGGCGTATGGACGGCATGCCCTTTACTGCGCAGCACCGCCGCTACGCCGTCCCAGAAGTGAGCGTCAGCCCAGGAGCCATGCACAAGCACGAAGGTAAGACATTGCGATGCGGGTAAACGGTATTTCTCGTCCGATTCAAGGGCAACATTGCTCCAGAGCCACCATCCTTCAGAATAAGGGGAGTTATAATAACCGCGTGGCATAAACCTATAATCGGGATAGGGGAATTGATGAATTTCTTGGAGATAAGGAAACATTTACAAGACATCCTCTCAAATCGACATATATTATCAGCTTATGCCCACTGCGTTTGAGAGGTTCCCACACTCGATCCGACGGAAAAAAGTCACACAACCGTTCTCTCTTTCATCCTCTTCACTCGTATCATCATACTTTGATAATCCCCTCGCAGAGTCAACGGAACGCCGAGGTTCTTAAGGGTCGAGCCATGACGAACGAGGGCATCTCCATCGTCAATCTGTACCTCATAGGACGCCTGGGTCTCAAGCCCCTGCAGCCGCAAATTCCGAACTACAGAGCCAAAATGCTGGGATTGCAAAAACACAAACACAACAGCCTCACGTTCATCTGCACTTAGATACTGATAAGCCGCCAAATTCGCAACCCTCAACGAGGATAGCCGATATAGGCTGCCGTTCATGATCATCGGCCGGATCTCTTTGTACAGCTCCACATAGCGCTTCGCTTCTTCTATTTCCTCGACCGACCATTTACTGATATTCGCCCCTATGCCCAAACCGCCCATCATCGCACTGTGGAATCGGTACGATAAAGGGAGGCTCCTACCGTTAATGCCATGCGGGGACTCCGTCACCCAACACATCATGACAGCTGGGCTGTAGGCGTACGAGAATCCCTCTTGAATCGCTAACCGATCCCGCGCATCGGTGTTATCACTAATCCATGCTTGATCTGCATATCGTAAAATGCCAAGATCAATTCTTGCGCCGCCGCCTGCGCAAGTCTCGAATTCCACATGGGGGAACCGTTCGCGAAGCTCAGCCCATATGGCGTAAAGGTGATCCACATGCTTGATCCACATGGAGGCCCCTGACTCCTGCGCAGAAGCCGAAACGCCTGGCTCTGTCACGGTCCGGTTCATATCCCATTTGATAAGACGAATATCATATTTCGTCAGTAAGCTCGTCATGAAATCAAGGACAAATTGCTTCACTTCAGGCAGCCCCAAATTCAAGAGCAACTGATTGCGCAGCTGTGTACCTTCGCGCGTTGGAAAGTGATACACCCATTCCGGATGCGATCGATACAAGTCACTGTCTGGATTGACCGACTCAGGCTCTACCCATAGCCCAAACTCCATCCCCAGTCCCTTTACGTGCTCGATCAGCTCTTCTAGGCCATTGGGGAACTTCTCCGCATTGACATACCAGTCGCCTAGACCTGCTCTGTCACTATGGCGCTGACCAAACCAGCCATCGTCCACGACGAATCGCTCTACGCCCAGGCGAGCAGCCTGCCCTGCCAGTTCCTTCTGCCCTTCCACAGTTACGGCGAATTCGGTTGCCTCCCAGGAATTGTACAGCACTTTGCGCAGATTGCTTGTCGGTAGCACGTAATCCTTTTCGTATTGATGCAGGTTGCGGCTCATCTGACCGAATCCGCCCGACGTGAATCCGCCGACGAATACAGGCGAAGCATATACATCCCCAGGCGCCAGCACGAAAGAGCTATCAAAATCATTCACACCTCCGACGATTCGCACATGTCCGAACGTCGTCTTCTCCGCAACGATTTTCCAGTTTCCGCTCCAGCCAAGCGCGCCGAACCACACATTACCGGATACTTCGTCCGCTTTCCCGTTGTCCATTGCAAACCAAGGATTGGCATGTGGACCGGTGAAGCCTCTGCGCGATTCAAACACCTTTTTTCCCTCGGATAAAACTGTGGATCTTAGTTGGTACTCACCAGCCCAGCGACCTGTCACATGCGTCATTCGGTAATTAGACAGAGCCTGTACCGTCCAGACAGCCGCCATGACCTGCTCCATGCGAACCGACTCTGCTAGCCGATTGTGTATCTGCACATAACGTTCAATCAGATCGTATTGAGGAATCGCTTTATAATGAACTTCAACGCTTATTGGGTAATACACATCCACCAACCGAAGAATGACCTCATTGTCACCTTCGATTTGGTACCCTTCGTACCTCAGCTTCAAGTCCCTCACACCATCAGAAAACGAAATTTTCAGCGCCGGTTCGGCATAATTGCAGCCACCCCAGCCTCCATATTCTTCCGTCTCCCGGTCGATTTCGGCATCGAAGGAGCTATGCAGCCTGCTTGTCAGCAAATACCCACATTCCGAAGCCTCAACATGAGATCCCCAATATAAGTGCTGAATCGTGCCTTTCTCATTGATCCCGAACACATACGAAGATTTGTCGGTGCGAATTTCGAAGATCTTTTCTTTTTCTAAATACGTTATAGGCACAGCTCTCCCCCCATTTTCTATCCCTTGATCGCTCCAGCGGCAATTCCTTTAATGATGAATCTCTGCATGAACAAGAAAAAGATGATGATCGGAATCATACCCATAACCGCATAGGCGAAAGCAAGATTCAAGTCGCTGCTGTATTGACCGAAGAAGAAGTACTGTTGCAGCGGGATTGTACGATAATTTTTGTCCTGCAAATAGAGCAGCGGAAGTAGGAAGTCATTCCAAATGTACAGCGCATTAAGTACGAGCACTGTCGCCGTAACTGGCTTCAACAAAGGCATCACAACACGAATGAAAATCCCTGGTGTAGAACAGCCGTCAATCCTTGCCGCCTCTTCGATTTCACGCGAAATGCCTTTCACAAAACCAGTGTAGAAGAGAACGCCCATTTGTACACCGAAACCACCGTAAATCAACGCCAGTCCCCAATGCGAATTCACGAGGTGAAATGATTTTCCGATTTGGTATAACGGCAGCATAATGACTTGAAAAGGGACCATCATGCCCGAGAGGAACAAGATGAATATGAAGTTATAAAACGGTTTATTCCTGCGTGCAATCGCATAACCAGACAGTGCAGAAGCGAAAATAATCAGCGCGACCGAGATGACCGTTACAATTAAGCTGTTAATCAGCGCAGCGGGATATTTGGATGTGTTCCACGCATGCGTATAATTGTCAAAGTTAAAGCTCATCGGCAACGAATAGAAGGAGTCAAAGGTTTGCTTGGCTGTTTTGAGCGACATGAGCAATGCGACATACATCGGAAAAACGAATAAGACAGCTAGAACTGCAACTGCAACGAATGTGCTGATACGTGTTATTCTCATTACATCTCCACTTCCCGTCTTCTGAAAATGGATAATTGGATAATGGTCACAATGACCAGAATGACAAAGAATATCATCGATAACGCCGTACCATAGCCTGCTTTAAATGAGCTGAAAGCTGTTTTATAGATAAACGTTGTAATAACCTCTGTCGCAAAGCCAGGTCCTCCTTGGGTTGTTACCCAAACGAGATCAAACACTTTGAGCGAACCCGTCAGCACGAGTAGCAGATTAATCGTAATCGATGGTGCAAGCAATGGTAATGTCACATGCCAAAATGCTCGGCCGGCTCCAGCTCCATCCATTTTGGCACTCTCTACGAGTTCACTCGGAATGCCCTGCAATCCAGCGATATAGATAATCATGGGTGCGCCAACGCCTTGCCACAAGGCTACTAGAATCAACCCGAACAACGCATGATCGGGATTGCCAAGCGGGCTTGTCACATCTAGCCCAAACATATTCAGCAGCTTGGGAAAGCCTGTGCTGAAATTATATTTCCAAATAAAGCCGGATAAGACGATAGAGAGAATGCTCGGTAGAAAAAAAATCGTCCGAAACAAATTTTTAAATTTCAAATAAGAATCCAGAAGTAGTGCCAGCAGAAGAGATAGAACATTGACAAGTATCATTAGAACAATGGCATATTTAAACGTATTTCCAAGTGCGGCCCATACGTCCGTATCTTGAAAAGCATGCACGTAATTTTCAAATCCAATATACGTCAGCTTGCGTGAAACACCGTCCCAACTCGTGAAAGAATAGCGAGCTCCCATCGTAAATGGGATAAGGACTGCCAACGTAAATAACAGAATACCCGGAATAAGGAACAGCACATACCAGAACTCACCACGGATCATTCTTTTTATATTTCCCATAGGTTATCCCTTTCTGATGAATAACGGCATAGGCAGTTGCCTATGCCGTTATAAACGCTGTCGTTATTTGTGATTTTTGGCAACCCAGTCATCCAGATCCTTAATGATTTGATCAGGTGTTGCTTTCTTGAAGAACACTTTCTGAACGTATTGCGTAAATTGAGAGTTCCAATCGATTGTCGTCGTAATAAAGGATTGTGAGTCGTACGTAAGTCCTTTATCGAAATACGGCTTAAGATCATTAACCGCTGGTGCGATGTCCGTTGAAGCACCTTTGACAAAGCTGAGCGAGTTAATATTTTTCACCCAGGCATCTCCGCCCTCTTTGCTGGCCATGAAAGCAAGGAATTTCAACGCTGCCTCTTTATTCGCTGATTTACTGTTCACTGCGAGTGAGGCATCAGGGTTAAATTCAAGCTTATTCAAGCTTTCGTCATTGCTGAATGGATACGGGAAGTAACCCATGCCTGTGTTATACAAATCTGGATTTTTCTTTTGAATATCCGCTAGTGGCCAAGTACCCATGTACATCATACCGACATCGCCTTTGGAGAAGAGGTCAACGATACCATTGTAATCGACACCAAGCTGATCCTTGTTACCGAGGTCAAACAAATCTTGCGCATGTGCGATAACTGTTTTGGAGGCAGGGTTGTCAGCAAACTTCGCAGTACCCTTTTCCACTTTGGAGAAAAAGTCCGCTTGTTTCTCCACAAGCGCTGTGTTACTTGGCAGGTCTCGGCTCAACCACATGCCTAGTGTCCAGTTGTCTTTCCACCCTAGGGCGAAAGGCGTTTTGCCCGCATCTTTTATCTTTTTGGCAGCTGTGATCATCGCATCATACGTTCTTGGAACCTGGATCCCTAGATCACTGAATATTTTTTTGTTATAGAAAACAGCAATCGGCGTGGCATTAACGGGCATGATATAGTTTTTACCGTCTGTTGCTTGCGCTTTCAACACGCCTGGATCGAAGTTGAACATGAAATCTTTACCCGTCAGATCTTCGAGATAACCGCCATCATGCAACAGCTTCGTTTGGCTGCCCGCATTTAACGTAAACACGTCCACGATGTCACCGCTAGCCATTTTTGTTTTCAACAGGGTATAGTAATCATCATATTTAACAGGCTGTACCTCGACCTTGATGTTTGGGTTTTGCTTTTCAAACTGCTCGACGATTTTGGCCACACCGTCTGTGACATCACTTTTGAAATGCATGAAGGAAATCGTAACCGGCTTCTCTACTTTTGCCGTTGCAGTAGCCGCTGGTTTGCTATCGCTGCTCGCAGCGGGCGTTGCTGTACTTGCTGTATCGTTGTTGCTGCCACAAGCAGATAATAAAAGGGCCGCCATCGTTGCGGAAAGACCTACACTAGTAAACTTTTTCATATCTTTACCCCTCTTCCTCGTTTTCGGCTTAGAACATTAATCCCTCGTTCTGAATCCTATCTTACGCTTTGAGAGAAGGAATCGTAATAAAATAAATTGTTGTTTGGATGTTCAAAATTTTGGTGTTTAGGATTTTGACGCATGCCGATCTCGATACTCGGAAGGCGTCATTCCCGTGAATTTTTTAAACACTTGGCTAAAATATCGTTGATTCTCATAGCCAACAAGCTCGGAGATCTCATTAATTTTATACTCGGACAAGTTAAGCAGCTCGCATGCTTTTTCCATCCGTTTACGCGTCACATACTCGATGAAGTTCTCCGAGGTCACTGACTTAAATTGTTTACTCAAGTAACTCGGGTCGAGGTGAAAACGTGTGGCTATATCAATCAGGCTGATGTCTTCAAAATAGTGCGCATCCAAAAAAGAAGCAATCTCGTGAATAGAGTGAACGGATGGAGTCATCCCCTTGCTCGCATGATATTCCTCAATTGCTTCGGTGAATTCCGCTAGGAAGTGTCTGAACTGGCAGTGATCTACTACAGCCGTAATTGAACGAACATCGAATAGCTGCGGATAGGCAAGCGCCAATTCTTTCATCTCAGCGGCGGCTGTCTCCGTAAGCTTTTTGAGCGCCCGCTGACCCTCACGGATGGAGAGTCCACTCTTTTTTTCCGCTTTGTGCAAGAAATTTCGCAGCAACTCGCGACTCTCGGTTCCATTGCCTGCGGCAAACGCTTGCTGTATCGTTTTCAACTCAAAAACCGTTAACAACTCTGGCGAAGCTGCTGCCATTCCAGTGGACGGATGCGGAGAACTCAACGAGAAACTCGTTGTGTGAAGTTCGTTATTTCTCATCTGCTCATAGGCGGTATCGAAAGCATCTGGCAGTCGTTCCAGCCTATTGAACACGTTGCTTAACCCAGCTACTACGACTAGCTGCAGCATCTGGTGAATCGCGTTGTGGAAGGAAACGAGCAGTTGTCGGATCTGTGACTCATCGTAAGCGGACTCAGGGAAATAAAGACATAGACTCATCCTGTCATCTGATTTGTAGATGAGTGGAACAACGTCATGTCTAGCTGAGTAGAGCACTTCAGCCAATATATTTTCAATACTATACATCAACAAATCAGCATTCCCATGAAATTTCTTTGTCGAAATGGCATGAAATTGGCGAAACATGCATACCGTCAACCGGTAACTTCCTTTGGCGCTGGAAATCGTTAGTTCTTCCGCTTGCGCCTGAATATCGGCCACATTCGTGATCCTGCGGCTCGTTACATGCCCAAGGAACACTTCTCTGCGGAGCTGCCACATGTCTTGGGTAAATTTTTTTTGCTGCTGCAGCGTCAAATGGTTATGGCTTGCTTCCATGGCTTTCACTAGCGCACTTTTCAAATCAAACATGGATATCGGCTTTAACACATACTCGCAAGCCTGATAAGTCACCGCAGCTTTCATATATTCAAATTGGGAGTAGCCGCTGATCACGATAACTTTAATTTCGGCGTAGTTGGTGTACAAGGCTTCGAGAAATTGTTGTCCGTTCATGACCGGCATATTCATGTCCGTCACAATGATATGAGGCTTGCTAATTCGCATGAGCTCCAGTGCTTCTTCGCCATGTCGCGCTTCTGCAATGACTTCTACATCCAGAGCAAGCTCACTAATCATTTTACAAACGGACTTTCTCCCTAACAATTCGTCATCCACGACCATAACTTTGTACAAAGCTGTCACCCCCATTATGATTATAAGGAATTCGTATGCGAATCGTCGTTCCAATGCCCATCTCACTCTCGATATCCAAGCCAAATGGGGATCCATAAACCAGTCTTACTCGTTCATGCACATTCTTGAGCCCTATAGATACGCCATAAAACACGTCGGACGGCTTGTGCTCGAACGACGACTGCAGCGCAATCAGCTTCTCCGTTTCGATGCCAGGTCCGTTATCTTGAACCGTCAGCACAACAGAGTCATGTTCCTGCAGAACGCTAACGCCAATACGAAGATGCTGCTCATCATCTCGCTTACTGAACGCGTGAACGATCACATTCTCAATAATCGGCTGCATGACGAAACGGATAATGGCGCAGTCCATCAGCTCAGCGGAAACATCAAACTCGATCTGCAGCGTTTCCTCGAAACGGAGCTGCTGGATATATAAATAATTATTCACATGTGCGAGCTCCTGACCAATCGTGGACTCGACATTTCCCTCATAAAAGCTGTAACGGAACATGTCACCTAAAGCGCGGCACATCTCGTGAATCTCATAATCCCCAATAAGTACGGCTTTCCCGCCGATCGTCTGCAGCGTGTTGTATAGAAAATGAGGATTGATCTGCATTTGCAGTGCAAGAATTTGTGCTTCTTTATTGCGAAGCTGCATTTCATACTTGGATTCAATTAACTCCCGGATTTTATCTGTCATGAAATTGAAATTCCGTGTCAGTTCCGAGATATCATCACGATAATTGGCATTTTGTTGTAAACTAACATGAAAATTGCCTTGGCGAACAGCTTTCATCGCCTTTCCGAGGAGCTTGATGGGGCGGGTAATGTAATGCTGTGCGAGAATCGACAGGAGTGCTATGCTTAACATCACGAAAATGAACGCCCCAACCGTTGTAATCAAAATGTTTCTACGGTTCTGTGCCAGCTCTGGATTCGGATACACGATGGAAAGTGCAATATTGCCATAATTAAGTCGTGACGTACCAACAAATAGATCATTCTTTTTGTGCAATTGGATAGACTTCGGATCGTTTTGCCAGTTGATTTCAGGTTTTTCGTATTTGGGCACAATATCGGCATAGTTTTCATTCGTCTTATAAAATGGTTCACCGTTCGAATTCTGCAGCACAATGACATTCGGAGGGTGATTGTTCGCTTCAATCATTTTCGCCAATTCCTTACTTTGGATATAAAAAACAAGCGATCCGAACTTCGTTCGATAGAAAGGGTCATAAATAGGTATGGAATAGACGAAAAAGTCCTGCTGTAAAGCGACATCTTTATATGTAAACATAAGTGTCTGTTGGAATGGCAAATCAAGCATCTCCTTGAAATGAGGAATGCTCTGATCCACTTTGACCGACTCATAGCTAGCTGCTCTGGACCACGAATCCTCCAGCTTATTGTCCTTGCCGAAGATCATGATCTTAATAATGTCTTTGTTTTTATTTTGAATCAGCAAATCATAATTTTTAATCGACTCTCTGAGCAAAATAATGTCAGCATCATTATAATTAGCCCCATGCTCCATCAGATTAAGGATGCGTTCGAAACCGTATATTTGCAGAGCTGACGACGAAATGTTGCTAAAATATTGATCCAGATATCCTGATAAATACTCCGCATTCTGGTCCGAACTTCGGAACATCGAATTTTCCAAGGAACGGGCGCTCGACTGGTAAAAGATCATCGAAAGTACCAGCATCGGGATCAAGGAGATCAAGACACTGCTCCAGACAATCTTTGTACGAATGCTCCTATTTATCAATAGCCACCTGATCATGCCATCCCAACTTCCCCCTGTTAGTCCATTCAAAATAAACGGCTACGCCGTCCTCATAGGACGTATCACAGTGTTTATGGAGAAATATAGCCAAATTATTATATGAAACATAAAATTCCTATATTTTATAATAGGATCGATTATACCACATTGTATCATCAATCCCACTTCTTACAATTCAACATTTTGTATTCTTAATGTTCAAATTTTTGAAAGGCTACTCCGAGACTAGGATGCATGATCAACGCTAAATAGGTACCCATCGTTGGGTACCTGTTTCATTTAATATTTGTTTTTCTCCAAAATGGCAGTAGCATCTTTGCGGAAACTTGTTGCCGCCTCATATCACATTGGTGCGGTAGTCTTCTCCTCCTCAAACTTCAATTCTTCTTAGCTGTTTGTTCATTTCATTTAGAACTACAGAGTTTAATTTCAAAGCCATAACCCCTTACCTCCTAATTTGGAATGCATAATTATTCATTCGATTGGGTGCAAGCAGAAACCAAACTCATGTTCGTATTATTAATTTTGTACCAAATGTGTTTTCGCTATGCAGGAACTAAAAACAAAAAAATCCCCCACAGGCCATTTACAGCCAATGAGGGATTTGCTATCCGTTAGTTGGGAAAGGCAGACGAAATTCTCCTAATCTAATGAACTAACCGACCATCCCGAAACCGTACAATCCGCTTCGCCTGCTCCGCAACCTGCCAGTCATGCGTAATCACAATAATCGTCTTTCCCTGCTCATTCAACCGCCTAAATATATCCATAATCTCCATACCTGTCTTCGAGTCCAATGCTCCCGTAGGCTCATCCGCCAAGATAATCGGTGGATCTCCAGCCAATGTTCGTGCTATAGCAACGCGTTGCTGCTGTCCGCCAGACAGCTGCGAGTCCTTCATGGCGTGAATCCGCTTCCCATCCAGGACATACTGGCCTTCGTCCGACACATCCAAACATCCGATAATATTCATCAACGTGGACTTTCCTGATCCTGACGGCCCCATAATAGCGACAAACTCGCCTTGTACGATGTCTAGTGAAATGTCATCTAGCGCTCTGATCGTCTCTCCGCCCATATAGTAGAATTTGCTGACATGTTCAATCTGGATTAAGGCTGTCATTGTCTTCGCCCCCATTATCTGCTGCCAAACGAATGAAGTCTGCGATTCAATTCCACTTACCGCTTCGCCTTATAAAATTCATGATACAGCTTCATGAGCGCCCGCTTCTCAATCCGCGACACATAGGAGCGGCTAATTCCCAACTCCTTCGCAATCTCCCGCTGCGTCCGTTCTTCGCCACCAAGCTCCAACCCAAACCGACCAACTACAACTTCCTTCTCCCGGTCGTCCAAAATCTCAAGATTCCGATAGATCTTACTCTTCTCGATCTTCAACTGCACAGCATCCATCACATCATCCGCCTCGCTGCCGAGGATGTCGATGAGCGTAATTTCATTCCCCTCTTTGTCCGTTCCAATGGGATCATGCAGAGACACATCTTTGCGTGTTTTCTTCAAGGATCGCAGATGCATCAAGATCTCGTTCTCAATGCAACGTGCCGCAAAAGTTGCCAGCTTTGTCCCTTTGTTTGGGGTGAAGGATTCGATGGCTTTGATCAGACCGATCGTCCCAATGGAGATCAAATCTTCTAAATCTTCTCCTGTATTGTCGAATTTTTTGAGGTTGTGTACAACAAGCCAGGTAAATTAATGAAAATCCCTAGTCATGGCTGAGCCACAAGTAGGGATTTTCGCTCGATTAAATAAAGGATAATATGAAACCACAATATCTTTCTAATCTCTGACTTTTTTTCAACCCCCATAAAGGCAATCACTTTTCCTTGCTCATTGGATATAGGTGAAAAGATAACATCCTTATGAAAAATGACTTTCCTTATCCCCATCACTTACAAAAGGCTATGACGTTAAAATCTTTCCAAGAAGCCCTACTCAATTCATGCAACATCCCAAATATACCATAAACTTCGACAATTATTGAATTCTAGATCCACAATCACCATGCCGTCTGAAGAATAACTCATAAACTGAGCTACATGCCCTGGAATAACTTTTTATAGGATATGAAGCCATCGAACTTCATTTATGCCCTCCCCTACAACTACTACATCTCTATCTATTCCGAATACCTTATCAACTCCGAGACACCCGAAACCTCATCAAGAAACTAGTCCAAGCTGTCCAATAGTGTTTTCAACTGAGGGTTAAGGTTCAATGCATTTAGAATGACCGTAAGTGCCTCCGAGCGTGTAGAGTTGCCCTTCGGATCAAATAATCCAACATTCTTGCCACTGACAAGACCAGCTTCAGCCGCTTCTTTGATTTGATTCACTGCGTAGGAGCTTGCGCTTGCTAGATCTGTCAAGTTGCCCTTGGAAGGATCTTTATCCAGTTTACTCAAGTTGACAATACGGGATAGAATGACGACCATTTCCTCACGGCTGATCGTTTGGTCCGGCTTAAAGGTGTCGTCTTCGTAACCGGCAATCACCCCTGCGCTAGCGAGTGTCTCAATAACGCCTTTAGCCCAGTGATTGTCGATATCGTTTAGTTCAACCGAATGATTAGCGCCGCTGCTGATATCAAAAACGCGCGCGATGATTGCCGCAAACTCGGCACGCGTAATTTGGCCATCTGGTTGGAACGAACCATCCTCATACCCATCGATAACTCCCAGTTTCACGAACGTGCCGATGGTCTTTTCGGCCCAGTGTCCTTGAATGTCAGCCAGTTCAATTTTCATATTAGATGTCTTGGCTTCCGCTACCTTAGATTGGATAGCTTCAACCAAATCTTTTATACGAACAATGTCGCTATTAAACACATTGCTGTTTAACACATCATTCGGGTTCTTCTTGTTAATATTAACCAATACCTTACTGTTGCCAGAAACAACAGTAGACTCTAACTGCGAATTCAATAGTTTCAAGCTGTCCAGTGCAATTTCGGCCGATCCTTGACTAACCGCTTGAAATGTCAGCTTTGCTAGTGTCACATCCCCGTTCTTGCCTGGAATATTGCCTGTTTGCGTATTCGCAATTTGAATTTTGTTTCCTTTAACAAGAGGCCCCACAGCAAATCCACTGCTAGCACTAGAACCATTGATATACTTCAAATGGCTGGTATCAAAAGATAAATTGACCTCATATGCGTACAAGTCGCTTACTTGCTTTCCACTCACCGTCACTTGAAAATTATCCCCTGCCGATACGCTGTCAGCCGAGATGGAAAGCAAAAATGCTGGGCCGGATGTTGCGTTTATACTGAGTGATGGCAGCAAAAGCATTGCTAACAAAACAATCAGACTGAATGCGTGTATTTTTTTTATCATCGAAGAAGTTCTCCATTTCGCATAACCTACTTTAGGTTGATTTAACCGTTTGAGACATAAGCAACACGTGGAAATGAAAGGGGAGACACTAGTTCTCCCCCGCATTTCTTTATCGATCTATCTAAAATGTTTTATAGCAAGATCGCTCTAGCTACGATTGCTAGATCTTCAATGTCAACCTTGCCGTCATGGTTGACATCTTCTTTCTCATTCCAGCCCGCTTGACCTGATTCTTTACCGTAAGCTCCCGCAACTAAAGCCAAGTCACCAATTGAGATACCATTTCCATTGATATCTGCGATTATAAGCTTGCTATCGAACAACTGAACTGCTGCTTCCAATGCGGCATTCGCATTATTCACCTGCTGCTGAGTCGCGTTCGAATTATTCGCTATTGCACTAGCCGCATTGATAGCCGACTGCAATTGCGTTTTGGAGCCAACCGTATAAAGACCGTCCTTATTGCCTTCCACTGCTGCAGCGAATTTCGCCTGAGCGCATGTGATCGTTGCGTTCAAGAGCGACTTATCTACAGGTACAGCAGGTACAGTGATTTGGATCTCACGGGAAGCATCGCCGAGTTGCAGCTCATTTCCCTGTCCATTGGCAATCAGAACATGCTGAATAGAAATTGTCGTACTGGTTGCTTGTGTGACAGATTTGGCCTTAAATTGGATGGCTAGCAAATCGCCTTGGGCAGGTACATTCGCGCCCACGCTGGCAGCCACAATCCGGAGTTGTCCCGGAGCTGTCTCTTTCTTATCGATGACTTGGATCCCATCTTTCAGGGATGTCACCGAATCGAATTGTACACTTGCAGGGTCATACGACAATGTAAAATCTTGGGCGTACACTTGTTGGTACACACTTTGGGTAACGTCGGTCAGTCCCATCGTTAGAGTGAAGGTCTCGCCAGAAAGTACCTGCTGTACACCTGTCAATGTTGACTTTGGTGTTGCTGGTGCCGGTAATACAATCACCCTGACGCTCGTTGTCAGTGCTACGTTGTTCGGATTTATCCCTTGAGGAAGAACGAGTGTGCCAATTAAAGTCTGGGTTGCTGCGGGTGTTGGAACATAACCGGAAGTATCCCATTCTACGGGAATACTAGCGTGAGCTCCATTGCCCAACACGGTTTCAACTTGTTCCGGCAGATTTAACTGCTCTACGGTAGTGCCATATGCAACAGATTGATCCTCTACCGGTAAAATGTTCTGCAAATTGATCTGCGTATTTGAAAATGCATATAACTCTACTTCAAGAATTCTTGCATTCGTATTTGGATAAAAGCCATTGTAGTTATCTGGAGTCGTAATATAGATTCTAAAATATCTAGATGTAACCGGTGCTGTCAGCGTAAAATTATTGATCGCCGTGTTATTTCCAGTTACTACTTGGACGTTCGTCCAGTTGGTCCCGTCTGTGCTGCTCTGTAAAGCGAAATCCTTCGTAATGCTGCTTCCATTCGAATTGGATGACGCGTCATGCCGTATTACCCATTTGTTTATCGGATAAGATTCTCCTAGATCAAGCATTAACCAGTTTGTAGAGCCTTTCGGCTTACCTGCGCTAACCCAACCATCGATATTCTTATCACTGCCAGATGTGTTGTATTTACCATCTACAGCTTTGGATGGAGGATAGCCAGAGTTGCTGCTATCTGCTGTAACTGTACTATTCAGAGCGACGTTTTTGCCATTGATGTCACTAACAACTACTGAACTTTGAAGCAGTTTACCGGTCTTCAGTGTCGCCTTAATTGTAGCAGATCCTTCTTTCAACCCTGTTACGTCCCCGTTCTGACCTACGACGGCAACGCTATTATCACTGCTGTTCCATTTCACTTCCTCTGGGGCACTGGTAATTGAATTTATTGCTTTCAGAGTAACCATAGACCCTACAACTAATTTAACGTTACTTTGATCCATAAAAATTATTGGATCTTTCGGTTTTAATTCGTAAGTCGAACCAGATTGTGTATTGAAGCTATAGATATCACCTAACGTATTCGTGGATTTTGTCGTTACGATTTTATGACCATTCTCGTATACTTCTAAGTCAGTACCCTGCCACGGATTGAAAACTTTAAGATTTTTGCCTTTTTCACTAAAAATGCTAGCATAGGTTGTAATCCCATATTTATTCTGCTTACCGTCAACTAGGAAGGCTCCATTCGCACGCAATCGAGTGAAGGATGCTTCCTGATTCTTATACCAATTCGGGAAAATATGGATAAAATTCTCATCACTTTGCAATAGAGAATTATGAATAAACCCCATATAAATCGAGGCGCCGAGATCGCCGTACGTATTATTATTGCGCATCCCCGTCCAATCGCTGACAGCAGGATTAATAATATTTGAAGAGATGCTATTGACTATTTTTTCAATATCAAATCCAACCGTTGTAGCTGCCACGGCTGCCCGCATCGCTTTGTCGCTGTCCCATGTCTGTAAATATTGGATAAAGTTACGAACATACTCACTATTCTGTACATCCGACATTCCGATGGTATTGAAGAAATAGGATCCATGAATAACTTCAGGATTGTTATAGGATTTAGGAGCGGCTCCGTCATCTTCTACAAATGTAACCTTTCCCGCCCCCGGTCCGCTGCTAATCGTCTTTGTAGGGTATGGGCTTAACTTGTCCAGGATATTTTGCCATGTTGCTCGATTTACGGCATCAACACCCAATGCAACACTCGCCTCAATAGCGCTTTCAAACACGAAATGTGCGGCACTTAAATCTAAAATGGCATTTTTATGCCCGCTCGAACCTTCGAAAGTAGCGCCGTAAACGACATATTTCCCTGTCTGAGCATCCCACACTACATAATCTTCCCAAAATTGCGCGAGATCTTTTAATTCAGGGTAGAGTACATTGATTAAATATTGATCATCTTGCGTATATTTCCAGTATTTCACCAGCGGTACTAACGATGATGCAGCATTGGAAGGTGAATGGAAATAGTCGTTTGGTCCATTGAAATTTTCTGTTCTAGAGCCCCATGGGCCTATATGTGTAGGATATAGTACGCCTCGAATCCCTGTCGTAAATGAAGGATGCCCCGTACCTGATATAAGCTGATTTAATTTCACCGGATTGGAAGCCAGTTTCCGTCCTTCTTCCCAGAAATCCTTAATTACATTGCTGTAATTGGTAATGTGATCTGTTCGGTTTGCCCCAATGGATACATGCATGGCACGTTGAATATCCGTATTCAGGGTATAATCGCCGCTCCATGCAGGATTTGCATGGCCTGTCCATGGGAACAGTGGAGCAGTCAGACCGGCATTGTTTTCACTCTGCGCTGCAATGCCGCATCCTAATTGATATAATCGGCCATAATATAACTTTTCCAATGTATTGGATTGAGGCGCCAAATCAATATAAGATTTTAACCAAAATGCCTTCCACCAGTTTAAATGAGCCTCTTCGGCTGTTGCAATGCTGGCAGCATCACTTCTGGATAACACTTTGTTCTTCGCATCATTCAGATAGGTGGAGGAGCCTTTACCGCCTTCAACAGCCGATACAACGGTTACTGTTTCTTTTCCGGACAACGAAAATGTCATTTTATATGTGTGGTCGTCTACCCTTGCATATTCCGGAGTTTTATTCAGCACCTTCGCTGCCACCGCCGCATTGACGCTCCAATTATACTGGCTGGATTTGGCATTTTTAACTGCATAAATCATTCCGCTTGCTGTATCATTTCCTGCGCTAACGGTTGAAATGGTATTAACCGAACTTTGCGGCGGAGTGGTCCAAGCAGAAACATCTAAACTCAAGGCAGAATCGGTCATATTGAAAATTTCCGTTACAATGAGATTTTCCTTTGCCGACAACCAAGTTTTTGTCTGAAATCCGCTTTCCGATGTTGCCAGAAGCTCAGCCGTTTTCATATCCTGCTCATATTTGAATGTGCCAGACGTCGTGGTACTGCTGCTGATGCTTAATCCGCCAAAGGTTGTAAAATGCACATCTCTATTCGACTCATTATTATCTTCCCACATATCTGTTCGTGAAATATAAATCTTTTGATTCTTCTTATCGCCTCCCATAAAGGCCATAACTGTCCCATTCCCCATTAGCGGGCCATCTGGGGTTTTGTCTGTTGTATTACTGATCGTTGATGGCGCATTATATGCAATTTTGTATTGATCCAATAAATTGGATACCGTTGCCCATTCATCGTTTCCAGGAGCTGAGGCTGCTGCAATTGTCCCCGGACTCGCAACGATGATACTTCCGGCCACAAGGCATGTAGCTAACAGACCTGATAATTGTTTTTTAAATTGAAGCATACTTTAATCCCCCCATGTACATTCATTCTTGTAGAAAGCGTTTACCAAAAGCGATGATGACGATAAAGCAAATTTCGATCTAGTCATGAACTCATCTTTCATTTTTCAATCTACCACCTCGTGCATTCTATCTAGTCAGCCGTAATTCGTTCAGTATAACCCCTTAAAAATCATTTTTGTTACTGTAACTTTTGATTATTACTGTATTTTCACTCTGTTTTGACTACAAAATCTAAAGATCACGACATGTCACGCTTATATTCATGCAAACACGAATTTATTCAGTGGGTTGGCTTATACGTTTGAGCAATATTCAACACGTGGAAATGAAAGGGGGAGACACTAGATCTCCCCCCGCATTTCTTTACCAATCCATCTAATCCATCACCATTCGAAGCAGTTTTATTGCAAGATCGCTCTGGCTACAATGGCAAGGTCTTCAATATCAATTTTGCCGTCGTGATTTACATCCGCTTTCTCATTCCAGCCCGCTTGACCTGGTTCTTTACCGTAAGCTCCCGCGACTAAAGCCAAGTCTCCAATTGAGATACCATTTCCATTGATATCTGCGGTGATTAGCTTGCTTTCAAAAAATTGAACTGCTGCTTCCAATGCGGCTTTCGCATTATCCACCTGCTGCTGAGTCGCATTCGAATTATTCGCTGTTGCACTAGCCGCATTGATAGCCGACTGCAATTGCGTTTTGGAGTCGACCGCATACAGACCGTCCCCACTGCCTTCTACTGCTGCAGCATATTTCGCCTGAGCGCTTGTGATCGCCAAGTTCAAGAGCGCCTTATCTACAGGTATACTCGGTATAGTTATCTGTATCTCGCGGGAAGCACCGTCAACCTGCAGTTCATTCCCCGGTGCATTGGCAATCACAACATGATCTACAGAAATTGTCGTATTGGTTGCCTGGGTTACAGATTTGACCTTAAATTGGATTGCGAGCATATCGCCTTGAGCAGGCACGTTCGCGCCAGCGCTTGCAACCACAATCCTGAGTTGTCCCGGAGCTGTCTCCTTTTTATCGATGACTTGGAACCCGTCTTTCAGGGATGTCACCGAATCGAATTGCACACTTGTAGGGTCATACTTTAGTGTGAAATCTTGGGCGTACACTTGCTGATATACGCTTTGCGTAACTTCGGTCAGTCCCATTGTCAGAGTGAAGGTTTGGCCAGAAAGTACCTGCTGTACACCTGTCAATGTAGACTTTGGTGTTGGCGCCGGCAATACGGTTACGCTGACGCTTGTTGTCAATGCTACGTTGTTCGGATTTGCCACTCCTGCGGGCAGGGTGACAATTCCACTTACGGTGAAGGTCTGCTGCGTTCGCATAGCCGGATCATAACTCGAACCGTCTACATTCCAAGCCACATTAGCATTCACACTTCCCGTATCGGTAACGAGCTCTGTCGTTGCAGGTAATCCAAGGGCAACTGCTGTTTTTGCCGTGCCGTTTGGCAATCCTGTGATTGCTGCTGGTGCTGTGATGCTCTGCAACGTCGGTCCTTGCCCCTCATTCATCAATTGCGTTACTTGAGCCTGACTCAACATACCGTTAAATACACGAACGTCGTCCAACTGTCCAGTGTAAGCTTCTCCGCTGGATTCATTGGCTCCCAACACGATTTTATTCGTTACAATCGGAAGCGGTCCGAGATTCGTTGCGTCGCTTGCCACTACCTTACCGTCGACATAGACCTTCAGCCCCAATGCGTGATCGTAGGAAGCCACATAATGATGCCAGTTGTTATCGCTGTAGGTCCATGGAAACGATAGCATTTTAAGATTAGATGAACCATTGGGCCAATAGGCCACTTGAGCTTGACCCCCGCCTTTTAACTGTAGGGCCGTGAAACGCTTATCTTGACGGAAAAGGTTCATGTAGCCAGTTGAAGGCTGAGAAGTCTTGAACCACAACGACACGGACTCGTCACCCGTTTGATTCAAAGTTGCCGAAGGGTTGATCTCGGCCCTTGAGCCACCGCTGAAAGCAAGCGCTCCGCCGAACTTGCCCGAATTGGTCCAAGTTGGGTTGTTAACCAGAGTTCCGTTGTTGCCTTTGCCTGAAGAATCTCCAGCGGTTGTACCGGAGCCTTCATTGAGCTTCCAGTGGGCTACTAGTTCGACAGGCTTTGTAGATACGTTGATGCTTGTTGTCAATGGAACGCTATTCGGGTTTAGGACTCCAGTGGGCAGAGTTACTTCTCCTGTTACGGTGAAGGTCTGCGCCGTCGTGGCAGTTGGATCGTAGCTTGCACTATTTAAATCCCAATTCACACTGGCATCCACATTTCCCGTATCGGTTACAAGAGCTACTTTTACCGGCAATCCAAGAGCTGCCGCTGTCTTCGCCGTTCCGATGGGCGCTCCTGTGATGGCTGCCGGCGCTGTGATGCTCATGAGATTCGATGGCGGCACTTCAGATAACTCAAACCAGTTAATGTTCCAGCCGCCTGTATTGATGGCCAGCCTTATGGTATGCTTGCCGGCATTTAAGTAAACCTTGTCGGATACGGTCTTCCAAGTTTGGAAGCCACCGGTTGACGGCAACGATGTTATTTTATTCGAAACATTATCTACTAATAAATTGACGATGCCTGTACCAGAGTTTACTGCTACCCTGTAATCTACTTTGTACAATCCCGATTTTTGAACATTTACAACGTAGTCCATCCAGTCTCCTGAATCAGTCCAGCCTACATTCTTTGTCCCTTCCGAGCTGTTCTCTGTTTGAATGCCAGACATACTAACGTAATTTTCCGCTTCTATTTTTCCAGGTATTCCCTGAACAGAGTTTACAGTTACGCTAATGCTTGATGTCAATGGTACATTGCTCGGATTAAAGACTTCAGGTGGCAGGGTTACGGTTCCTGTTACTGTAAAGGTCTGCTCCGTTACCTTTGATGGATCATAACTCGTGCTGCTTACATCCCATGTCACACTGGCATCCAAATTTCCCGCATTGGTTACAAGGGATACTTTACCGGGCAATCCAAGAGCTGCCGCTGTCTTCGCCGCTCCGTATGCTGTAACGGCTGCGGGCGCTGGTATGCTCATGAGATTCGTAGGAACCTTAATCGTAGATGTAGCAATTTTTCCGTCAGCTGTTGCAGCGGTAATAATAATTGTGCCACCAGCTTTTCCTGTTACAAGCCCATTACCATCTACCGTCGCAACAGCAGGATTACTGGAAGACCAGGTTACAACTTCATTAGCATCTGAAGGCATAACCTGTGCAGTTAATTGTAAAGTTTGGTTCTGCTCAACAGTTGCCTGCTTTTGGTTCAATGTAATACTACTCGGCCCCGGAGTAAGCGCATAAGAACTACCTGCGCTCGTATTAAACGTATACAGACCTCCGTTATTTGTGGTAGCGACCGGGACACCGTTATTGGTAACCTGGAGCGGATGGCTCGGCCATGGATTCATCACGGAAACCGTTTTACCTTGTTCACTCACGATGTTTACATTCTGAATCACGCCGGATGAAGTAATATCCGCATCGACCAGGAATGCGCCTTTGGCTCTTAACCTCTTGAATTTCGCCGCTTTATCCGTGTACCAATTTGGGAAGATACGAATAAAATCTTCCTGACTCTGAAGCATGGCTGAATGGATGAACTCCATAAACTCGCCATTGCCATGGAGACCCCCAATCGTGTTGTTCTGCCTTAATCCGTGCCAGTTCTCAAGCGGCACGTTAAGAATATCTGATTTGATATGAGATACTGCTTTATCAATCGGATAGCCAATCCTATTTGCATATATTCCGTAAGTAGGCCTATCATAGTACGCTAAATCCAATGAATTGAACGCGATATCTTTTAAATATTGGGGCGATGAAATGCTAATTTGCTCTGCCGGATAAATTAATTCCAAATCCGTATAATTGAGAAAAGAAGTTTTTGCTTCATTGCCAACAAAAACTCTTTTTCCGTTTTGAATTGCAGTCGGATAATCGCTGACATTATCATAAATATCTTGCCAGGTTGCCCGCATATTCGCATCTACGCCCAAATCTTGGCTAGTGGTCAACAAAGCTTTCATGACAAACTTGATCAGCGCTAAATCCAGAATTGGATTTCTACCATAACTATGTTCATTCGTCGAGCCATAATCGACATATTTACCGTCAACCTTGGCTCCGAGGTGACTTACCCAGAAATCGCCCAAAGCTTTAATATAAGGATAACCTTGCGTTCTCAACCAATTGATATCCTGATTGTAATAATAGTTCCAAATGAGAAGAGCGCCAGTATAGGATGCATTTAAAACCTGACCTCCGTAAAAATTATCCGACAATGTCCCCCACGGGGCAATTCCGACTTGATATAATATCCCTTGTTTCCCTTGGCTCTGAGCATTAGTCCTTCCTTGAGGCATGAAATCGAGCAAGGGCTGGAAGACCCCATCGGATAACTCAGGTCTATTACCTACGAAGAAAGCTTCGTTCTGGCCCAAATATTCCGCATTCAAGTGATAATCGCCTTGCCATCCGGGAAAGTCACTTAGGCAGAATGGGTATTGACCTGCAGGAGTAAATCCGGCCCTATTGATGGATCCAAATTGGTACAGTGCGCCATAGTAAGCCTTATCCAGAAGATCATCGTACGTTCTTACATAAGACTTGAGCCAGAATTGCTTCCACCAATCCAGGTGCGCCGTTTTAAGACCTGCAACAATGGAATCGTTCAACTGTCCTGCTCTTGCTTTTGCATCCGCCAAATGGGTTGTGGCGTTTTTACCGCCTTTAAGTACCGTATAAATTTTGACGGTTGTACCCGGCACTAGCGTAAAGGTTGCCGTACTCTTGCCAAGATTATCTGTTGTTTTCGTAACACTCGCACCTTGAATGGTCGAAGCGATTGCATTCCTTGTCGTCCATCTTACACCTGACCCACCGTTAGATGCTCTCGTTGCCCACAATATTCCGGTCGTACTGTCAATTCCCGCGGTGCTGGGGAATGCTGCTTGATTGTCCGCCTTTGCCCATATATCGACAGACATCGGTATGGAAGCGGTGCCATCTGTCGACAGTTCGGTCACCATTGTATTTTCAGTTGCTGAAACATAGGTTACCGTTTTGAAATTAGACTGTGAAGTAGCCGTTACCTTGGCGTTTAGGATATCCTGCTCCTGCCTAAAAGTGCCTGTAGCGGGAGGGGCAGGTTTGTTACTGTCAGGCCCAATCGTAATTCCCCCTGTAGTAATAGCCCGAATGCCGCTTGGTCCGTCTGTCCACATGTCACTTTCACTGATACTGAATTTTTGCTGATTCGTATCTCCCACAAGTACGACTTTCATGTCTCCGTTCCCCATAATGGGGCCATCTGGTGTAAAATCACCACTATTCGGAATAATGGAAGGAGCCGTATACACGCCCGTCATATTTTGAAGAAACCCCGAGACTTCAGGCCAATCATCTACATTTGCTGCCATTACTTTATTACCACTGAAAGGGAACAAACTACTTGCACTTGACAACAAGAGTGCCAGTGAAAGTGTTAGAGAGACTGCCTTTAATTTACTCTTACCTTTGTCATTCATCTTTCTACCTCCCATTTGTAATACCATTTAATTGCGTCTGTTTGTAAACCCCTTCTGCGACTGTGCCAGCACTCGACATCTTTCATATCTTCCTCATAACGAAGTAGGAAGCTCATGAATTGATCTATAATACAGCATCACCCCTTCCATTGAGTCTGTCTTCCAAATAAATTGAAACGCTTACATAAATTGTATTTTAATAGTTTCTTGAATTAGAGAAATCGTTATCTAATTCAAGAAACCAGAGTGCTTCAATTACACATTAGACTGAAGCAATTGTGCAGTTATACGCCATGAGACCGTCGGAAGCTGCCTTTACGGCGATTTCGCCGGCTTCTTCTACGGATTGAATAATCAGCAGACAACTGCCGTTGAAAGCTTTCCTTCGATTCGCTTTATCAGGTTCGTGACTGCTTGGATTTCCGTTGCCTACGCCCAAGATGTTCGCTTTCCCTTCGACTGTGAAATGCATTTCGTTATCCGCTGTAGGCACCACTCTTCCAAGAGCATCCACCACAAACGCTCTGAAGACGGCTACGTCGCTGCCATCGGCTGCAATTTGAGTTCGATCAGGCACCAATGTTATCGCATAAGGCTCATCCGTTGTTGCGACAACTTTACGCGCTGCCTCCGTATAACCGTTCCTGCCGATAGCCTTGAGTTCGCCCGGCGTATAGTTCACTTTCCATTCCAAATGTGAAGCGCGCGGCATCTCTTGTTCGCCCAAGCTCTTTCCATTCAGAATCAATTCTACGCGTTCGCAGTTGCTATATACCCATACATCAATGATCTGACCCTCTTTACCCTGCCAGTTCCAATGCGGCATGATATGCACGATCGGCTCGTCGGTCCATGCCGACTTTAAATAGAAATAGTTATCTTTCGGAAAGCCGCACGTATCCATCACGCCAAAGTGAGAGTTAATGTTGGGCCATTCATAAGGCGTTGGCTCGCCCCTGTAATCAAAACCTGTCCAAATGAACACACCTGAAAGGAAAGGATTTTCGACCACATCGCGCCACGCTTTCTCCACGGAGCAGCTCCACTCAGGAATATGAATGCCATATTCAGGACAATATCCTTGCAAGTCGTCTCTTTCATAAATGCCTCGGGTTACCGTACAGCTTGCGCTTTCACTTCCAAGCATGATTCGGTTAGGGTACTTTTCATGGTCGCTAATATCCTGATCTTCACGCTGACCGTAGTTATACCCTACGATATCCACGCCATCGCTGTATCCGCCGTCATTCCATCCATGATTCATAGCTGCTAGCGTCGGTCTAGTCGGATCTATACTGCGTGTAATTGAAGCCAAGGTTTTGACCATTCGCGCTCCCATAATGGTCCCTTCCAATATTTCCTCATTTTCCATACTCCAAATGATGATTGAAGGGTGATTTCGGCCCCGATAAAGCATATGTTTCAATTCTTCAATCCCTGAAGGTGAAACATCCAGCTTCCTGTTCTCATCCACGACTAGCATGCCCATCTGATCGCATAGATCCAGAAGCTCCGGCGTTGCCGGATGATGAGCGCTTCGATACGCGTTGCAGCCCATCTCTTTAAGCAATCTGAGCTTGTATGCAATGAGCTGATCAGGCAGCGCCACACCGACGCCGGCAAAGTCCTGATGATTGCAGGTGCCTTTGATCGGATAATGCTTCCCGTTCAGGAAAAAGCCTGCATCCGCTTTGAATTCGATTGTTCGAATACCGAAGTTTGTCCGGTACGTATCCAGAAGCTGCTCTTCATCGTAGACTTCCGACATGACATAATATAAGGAAGGCGACTCCGGCGACCAGAGCGCAGGTTTAGCTATGCGTACAAAGTGCTCGAAAACTCCTTGCTGCTGGAATGAAATTTCCATAGCACTGGCGCTTTCGCCAACTATTTTTCCATGACTATCGTAAACCTTCGTTACGAGCCTGCAAGCTTTCGCGGCATCATATTCATTTCTCACGGTAGTGACGATGGCAATTCCCGCTTGCTCTTCGCTAACCTCAGGCGTCGTCACATAAGTCCCGAACCGATCTACATGAAGCCGATCCGTTACGGTTAACCACGTATGACGGTAAATCCCGGCGCCCTCATACCACCAGCCTTCATAATCACGCGCATCCACTTTGACAAAAACAACATTTTTCCCTTCGCTTCCGTAACGCGCGATATCTGAAATATCATACGTAAAGGCTGTATAGCCGCTTGCATGGATGCCGAGCAGATGACCGTTAACCCAGACCGTGCTGTTACGGAACACACCGTCAAACTCCAAAGAAATTTTCTTGCCTTCAAGCTCTTGTGGAATGTCGAATACTTTCCTGTAACACCCGACTCCCGCAGCCAGATAGCCATGACTTTTGTGGTGTTTGACTTTGCCTCCATCATTCACATAGTCGCCCTCTACACACCAATCATGAGGCAGGACGACCTCCTTCCAGGCTGCCTGATCAATCTGTGAGGTTTCCCTTTCATCAAAGTAAGCGATCTTTAGCCATTCGCCGTCTTCGATCTCCTCGCAATCGGTTAAGCCTCCGGTCATTCCACCTTTAACGGCATGCATGATCGGCAAATCCCCTTGATGGAACATCCATTCTTTGTCAAAATTTCCCTTCACTCTATTGATGTCAGTCATGGTTTCTCTCCTTGTACTTCTTAGCTTATATGAATGGAGAATCTGAATTTGGCATTGTCTTCAAACCACATTGGAAAATTCGTTCCCCACACATTATTGTGCAAATTAAAGTGCATGCCTCCATCCAAAGGAGCAAAACTATTGTCGAATTGCAGCACCCTCTTCTCGCCAGGTGATAATAAAGGGGCATCCAACGTTTCCAAGCGAACTTCGCCATCACTTCCATGGTAATAAACGCCTGAATTGACAGCATGCAGATTGCGGCTTCCGTTTTTTACAACCTCAAGCGGAGAAATCAGTTGACCCATCTTATCCATTTTCCACAAATTCGGATTATCGACGTTGGGCCCAAATGAGAACCAGCTTGCTTCCGGTAAACGGTTAGCCTGCTTGTTGAACCAGCTTATTTCCACGTCGATTTGCTTACGGTTTTTATAAAATTTGTAGTCAATTTGAAGATCTCGCGGCGCTCCATATGCCTGAACGCATTCGGAAGGCATAACAAGCTGCGCTTGTACGTGGTCGTAGTGTTCTTGAGTCTGATTTCTTAAGCTGATCAAATGGGGCGAGAACCTCTTATGTTCAGGCCGAGGCTCTGCAAATTCCATGCCAGGCTTGCTAAAATCCGCATCGGCCCAGAAGTAGGTTTCACTCCAATTTTGGGTATAGTTTTGGAACCATGCATTGTAATTCTCATGACCGAATGTTTCGTACTGATAACAACCTAACCGATGATGCTCATCCGCCCAAATCTTGCCCTTACTGTCGATTAGCTTGCAAATGGCTCCTTGACTGTCAAACGCAACCTGAAACAAGCCGAGCTGATACGTACTGGAATTGTTAAGTTCCTTCGCATTGTGCAATTGCGTTTGTTCAGGCGCCAATGCCTGGAACGCTTCCGCGGCTTCCTGCTGCTTGTCGTCAGACAAAGCACTAACGGCTTTGTGGACATAATCCCGCTGCTCTTTCCATGAGCTTTCAAAGTAACTGAAACTCTTCTCTACGCCAGATGCCGCAAACAAGTCAGGTGAAGCGCCAAACTCATTATTCATGGCAAAAAGTCCCAGATAACGATATTTATCATGAATAGCTCCATCTGAAATATGATCAACCTGTCTAGCATGATGGAAATCGCGAATCGAGTAATTTTTGAAATCCGTCAAAAATTTCTTTTCATCCATTCCCCATGTATGCTCTGGAATCAGAATAAGCTGACTGCAAAATTCATCATATTCCTTGCTATCCAGATTCAATCGGCCTTCCTGTACCCACTTGTCGCGGAGTCTCAACAATTCCCTGTACTGGGAAACTTTCACGGGATCTGTAGCGATGCCATGAATCCAGGTATCTCCAATCTCCTCGTAAACGACAGGAAAGCGGTCTTTCATGCTGATTAATTTCTCGGCAAAGGCGTCCATTGTGGATGCTTGGATCGTTGCGCCTGGGAATCGTTCTGAAAGCTGTGCAAATTCCGCTCGAATATCGGCGGCTGACGGCGGGCCTGAATTGTCGCCTGTATGGGCAAATACCATCGCTTCATCGAATCCGTCAATTTCCACAACATTCCCATAGTCGCTTGCATAATTCACAATGATTTCCGATCCATCTTTCCCCTTCCAAATAAAGAGCGTAGGAACACTCGGAATTTTGGATGAAGGATTTACGCCGAGATGCAAATATTGAATTCCGTATTTAGCCAAGTAAGGAATCATGGCGATCGTATGCCCCGGGACATCCGTCATTTTCGCCGCTACGATGTTTTTCCCATATCTGGCATTCAACTTTTTACTAATCGACAAGCCGTATTCAAATAAAGCCGGATCCATGAGCTCGGTGTGGGTGGTAAAAGGCAATCCATGCCATGTGATACTTCCGTTTACAATGGCCTCTTCCATCTCTTTTCTCTGTGCGTCGGGAGCATGCTTGAGAAATTCATGAATTAACCAAGAGCCGGTCGTCCAGACAAATTTGTCGGAGTCTCCTTCAGACCTTAACTGTTTGGCCAATTGCATCGCTTGAGGAATAAATAAATTAAAATATTTATTGATTACATTCTCCGCCATATCCGTAAAACCAATGTCCAAATGGGTTTTAAATATAACGTGAACCTTTTTCAGGTTGCTCATGTTTGGTTCCTCTCTCCAATTAAAAGTGAAACAGGCTTTAAAAAGGGGAATGACCCGAATAACAAGCCGTTCCCCCCTGAACCTTCAATCAGCACAAATTCATTAAACTTCTTTAGAATTTTAACTTGTTATTTACTGTTTGCGACTTTCCAATCGTCAATTTGTTTTTGAGCATCTGTAATCAACGCGTCCAAACCGGCTGCTTTCAGCTTATTAGTCAGTTCCGGAATCGTTTTTTCGGGATCCAGTGTACCTGTATAGATAATTGGAAGATATTCATTCATAATAGCATTGATCTGTGCATTCTCTTTCTTCATGGCATCTGCGTTGTACAGGAAGCCAAGAAGCGGTGAAGCTGTTGAATCATTATTCGCCTTTTTCATTTGCTCCCAAGTATCCGCAGGTTGACCTTTTTGCACTGAGGCATTGAACCAGCTGCCGAATTCCCATGCATTGTTCGGATTGTATGCGGAGTCTTTGACAACTTCAACAGTGTTGGCATCTACTTTCGTATAGTGAGTGCCTTCAATTCCATAAACAAACAGATTATAAAGATCTTTATCCGAGAATAATAGATCCAACAGCATCATGGCTCTTTCCGGGTTTTTACTGTTTTTATTAATACCCGTCATAGCGGCAATGACGGCGCCTGTATTAACAAATTGAGGTACAGGTTTTGCCTGAACGATCGGATATCCGAGTTCAGTGGATTGACCTGTTTCGCTTCCGGGACCATATCCGCCTGTCATTACTGCATATTTACTAGTCTTTGCTTCCGCTTTCTGATCTTTTAAAGAAGCGGCATCCTTGCGAATATAACCTTTTTGATACCAATCTCTGAACATTTTGGCTTGCGCCATAAATTCCGGACTTTCCACCAAGTCGAATACCTTTAACGATTTATCGGCGGTATGAATGCCAAGCGGATTTACACTGTTCCCTTGCACTTGGTCAATCGTCATGCCTGTTTCATTATCGAACAAATCATACATATTCGTAATATTGCCAACTTGCAGAAAAGGTGTAACGCTCGGATCGCTTTGTTTCACTTTATCTAGGAAAGGCGTCATGTCGGCATACTTCTTAATTTTCGATGTATCCATGGCATACTTGTCAGCAAGGTCTTTTTTAATGTTTAAACCTCTGCCGATCGCATAAATCTGATAGTTTAATACGCCGTACGTTTTTCCGTTTACCTTGGCGGCAGGCCAATATTTTGCTGGCACTTGCTCCAAAATATGTTTACCGTATTTTGAAAGCAAATCATCCAGCGGAAGCAAGGCTCCTTTGGATACGTTTTGAGAATAGTTGTTTGCCCAGGACGATGTGAAGGCAAGGTCGTACGGCTCCCCGGAAGAGACTATGACATTCATTTTTTGATCGTACGCACCCCAATCAATCGTATTGATCGTTAAGGTCGTATTGATTTTTTCTTTTAAAATTTTATTGATCGCATCTGTAACAACTTGCTGATCTTTTTGAGGCGTCCCTACGACGTACCACGTTAAATTAACGGGGGCCAGGTCTTTGGTTTCTGTTGTTGGTGCTTGAGTCGAAGTGTTCGGTGAAGCAGAATCCGATTTGGGAGTTTTTGAACCGCAACCGGATAAAGCAGCTGATGCAAGCAAGACTGTAATCAAAAGCAAACCTGATGTTCTTGACAATTTTCTGATTTTCATTGTTGAACCCTCCTGATTTTTACTTTTATATATTGAATACTGTTTCCAGTATTACAATCACAATGCGTCTCATCCCTTCACGGAACCGACGGAAATACCTCTGATGAAAAATTTATTAATAAATGGGAAGATGAACATCATGGGACCAGCAGCTAGCACGCAAATGGCCATTCTTGCTGACTGATCCGGCATGACGACGCCTTTCAATAAACCCATTGAGGCTGCTACAGAGCTTCTAAGGTAATCCGCATTGGACATAATCCTCCATAACAAGAACTGAAGCGAAACGAATTTGCTGTTCTGAATAAACATTAGGCTTAAGTAATAATCATTCCAGTACATGAGCACAATAAATAGCGCCACTGTAACAATACCCGATATCGTCATAGGAACAACGATGCTGAAAAATATACGGTATTCGCTGGCGCCATCCAACTTGCACGATTCGATAATTGCCGGAGAGATGTCAGACATATATCCTTTCATAATCAATACAAACATGGGTATGACCAGATAAGGAACAAATAATACGAATATCGTATCCGTCATGTGCAAAACTTTGGATGTTATAATATACCAAGGAACTAATCCACCGCTGACCAACATGGTTAAGAAAACATAAAATGACGTTTTCTGTGCATAGGCATAATCTTTTCGAGACATGGTGTAGGCTAGCATTGTGGTTATGGTTGTACTAATTATTGTGCCCACAATACATACAAAGATGGTCACTCCATAAGAAGTCAGAAGCTGATCCGGACTTGCAAAAATAAATCGATAAGCAGTAAAGTCGATTTTATGAGGTAGCAGACTATACCCATATTGCAGAATGTTCGCATCACTCGATAAAGATACAGAAATCACAAGAATTAATGGAACTATACAGAGCACTGCAAAACCAATCAAAATCAGATGTGATATCACATTGAATATAGGCAATCCTCGTTGAACTGAACTATGCATAATAACCCACCTTAAAATACTGAATTTTCTTTATCAAATTTTCGAATAAGCCAATTCACAAAAATAACCAGAACAAGACCGACAACCGATTGATACACGCCTGCTGCCGAGGCCATTCCAACATCACCGAGTGATTTCAATGATCTGTACACATAAGTATCGATTACATCTGTTGTGGAATACAGCAACGATGAATCTCTTGGAATCTGATAAAACAAATCAAAATTTCCTACAAAGATTTTCCCAACCTGCGTCATGACCATGATCACGATAAGCGGCTTTAATAATGGAATTGAAATGCTTTTTATTTGCTGCCATCTGTTTGCGCCATCTACCCTTGCTGCTTCGTAGTATTCATCATTAATACCTAAGAGGCCCGTGTAATAGATGATTGTAAAATATCCAGCGTTCTTCCAAACATAAGTTAATATCAGCAATGGAGGCCAATATTTCGCATCGTTATACCAAAGAACTGCGTCCTTCCCAAACATATGGAGTATCGCATTCACAAATCCGTTTTGCATGTCGAACAAAGCCAAGAAAACGTAGCTGACTACGGTAAAAGAAAGAAAATAAGGCAGGAACAAAATCGTTTGGTAAAACTTAACGGAAGATCGTCTCATTTCATTTAGCATCAATGCAAACACGACAGACACGATCAATAAGACAACAATAAAAGCCAAATTGTACCCAACTGTATTTCTAGTGATGCGGAACGCATCTTGAGAGAACAAATATTCAAAATTGTCAAATCCGACCCATGGGCTCTTCCAAAATCCCAAATCGATTTTGTAATCCTTAAAAGGTAACAGCATGCCATATAAGGGCATATAACTAAAAACAAATAAAAACAACACGCCTGGAAAAGATAAAATAAATAGTTGCTTGTTTCTCATGAAGGTTTTGATAAAATGTGATTGCCTCAAATGTACTCACTCCTTGGATGATCGTATTTCCTTCTAGCTAGGCTCTCTCTGTAATCGAATCATAGATCGAATTTACGCGAAAAAACACTGTCCGATTTAAACAATCCGACAAATTAAACATGTAAAATTTAAATATTGATGCATTTCTAGCGCAACAGACAAAAAAAACACCGCTTATTCCCAATTGAGGACATAAGCGGTGAGCTTTTAAGATTTCATTATCGTTTGCTTCAAAACATATTCCTTCGGTGTAATCCCATATTTCTTTTTAAAGAGTTTATAAAAATAACTTTCATTTTCCATTCCGATCTTCTCAATGATCTGGACGATGGTGAAATTCGAATGCTCCAGCATCTCTCTTGCCTTCTCCAGTCGTACTCCGTTCAAATACTCTGCGAGAGAGACCGACATATTATCTTTAAATATTTTCCCCAGGTATACGGATGACATTTTTAGATTTTCTGCGATCAGCTGCAAGTTTAAACCAGGATCCGAATAACTTTCCTCAACGATTCCTTTGACCGTTTCTATAAGAATAGCATGCTTCTCTATATTTGAATGTCTGAGCGTTCCTACTCCAAGAGATAGCAATCGGATAAGCTCTCCATGAATCTCTTCCATCGTTTCGAATTCCATCATTTTAATATTATAAACATTGTAATCGATATTCTGGGGTTGAAGCTTGGACCTGTTCATTTCATTGAGCATATTCAAAATAAAAGTTGTAATATGCATGACAGACAGCATCATATTGTTGAAATTTTGCTCTTTGATTTCATCCAACATACTTAAAATGATCTTCTCGGCATTCATAACATTTCCAGAATTCATAGCTTCAACCAGCTTTTTATTCAACTGCGGAGAATAATGAACTTGCTCATTTTCGTTATTCTTTTTCACTTTGTCACTTGTAATAATGGACATTCTCCCTAACAAGGTTCGATAGTTGGCATTATACAAGGCAACGCGATAGCTCCCTTCCAGAGCAACAGCGGATTCTACCATTTCGCCAATGGACACAGTTACGGACAATTTAAAATAATTCATAATCATCCTCTGCGCTTCCGCGATACGCTCGGACAGAATGCGGACAGAATCGTCCACCTGATCTTGTCCCGTATTCACAATAAGCACAATCTGGTCTTTTTTCATATCCACCGCTTCATTATGAAATTCTGACGCAACCAAATCGCACATGATATTGTAGATGGCAAACCTGTACAACTCTTGATCTTTATTACTTTTCATAACAAAATGATTGTATTGATCGATTTTAATGACACATACGACCAATTTCCCAACGGAGTCGAACAAAGCAATATTACTCCCTGATACATTAGCCATATCGTCATTAGTCACAGAGTTACTGTCCACCAGAAGATTTGTAAGATAATAATTATTGAGGAGCCGATCTTTCTTGTGGTTTTCTTTCAAGTATAGATCTCTGTATTCATAGTATTTATTGTACATTTGATTTAAAAAGCCGATCTCATCATCTGCCGGATTTACATCGCTTTCTTCATCATCCATCGTATTAATCTGTTTTACAAGCTTGCCTATAGGGATATATATTTTCTTGGATATCAAGAAGGAAGCAACGAGTGCAATGAGAATGAATAGCAAGGTAATAAGCAGCATAATGAGTTTAATATTTTCTATATTTTGGAATACCTCTTTATATGGCTGAACCTTCACCAGTACCCAATCGACACGTTGCAAGTAAATAAATGACACATAGCTTTTTTCTCCCTTAAAGTCGACTGAAAAGGAATCGAACGGGGCTCCGGCGTCCGTGATTTTGTCCTTGATGAAGTCTCTAAAAATCAATTGCAGGGAAGCTTTCGTATCATCTTGTATCGGATTCCCAATACTTTCGCCATTGCCGTTCAGGATATAAATACTACTCTTTGATTTCGGATTCGATGTGTTGATCCTATTGATATTCTCCAGCATCCAATCCGCTTTAATATTCACATAAATGCTGTCTTCCGGCATATTTTCCTTTCCCAACCAATCATACATCGCATAGGTGAAAACATCATCCGTTGGCTTGGACGCAATCGGATAAAGACTCTCCATCTTTCTGTAAATTGGCTTAAGCACAGGCAGGACCGGGTAAGAGCGAAGCATTTCTTCAAGTTGAGGATCGCTGCTAAAAAGCCCTTTGTTTGTAGACAAATAGACTTTTGACTTTCCATTATGGATAAAGATTGAATGGATAAATCCGTTATTGCTCATATATGCTGATCTTAAGTTTTCCAGAGCGGCACTCGCACTGACAATATTATTGCTGATACTGTCTAATTTAAAAATGGATTTGGTGTCACTGCTCATATAGATGGAGTAACATAAGTTTTTCACCATTTGATCGAAATTATCTAGATTAGAGACAACTTCTGAAAGCAGCTGCTTATTTAGTTCATAGTTATTTTGGAGAACCGACTTCTTGACACTCATGTAAATAATCGTTGAAAAAATAATCAGCAGGCTCAAAAAGACCAAGCCAATCCATAGATAAATCTTATGAAAGTATTTGCTTGATCCAAAAAACCTCATCATGTCAATGTTACTCCTTCTGGTTGATATTGAACCTTAATCACATTGTGGTACAGGATTATCCAATCTATACATCAATAAAGAATCCGATGAGCTTAACAAGCATATCGGATAACCTCGGCAGGGCATATTATGAACCTGGTATCAAATCTCTCCCACTCCTTACAATCATCGTACTGTAACTCAAACAGATTGTCTATCCGCGCTATTGACTTCGTTGATTTCGTTAATCGCAAGACGAGATGTTAGCTATAGGCAGTCCCTTTTCAAAATACTATCATAATATAGAACTCCTACAAATAAACACTGTCATATTTAAATAATCCAACAAAATATACATATAAAATTTAATTTATGTTGCATTTTGCAGGAATTTTCAACTCTCCAATTGTTGAAGCGGACCAATTCGTTCCAGCAGCAGGATCATTGTTTGGATCCTTTACCATTCACAATTACGGAGCAGTTTTCCGAGTTGATTTATCATAGTGTAAAACAGATGAAAAAGAATCATTCCATCTCGTTAAGAATGTAAAAAAACCCGCTCTACCACGAAAGAAGTAGGCGAGGGATAGCTAGAAATGGGCTATTGAAGCTCACGATCAAGCAGCCAGATTTTGCTTTGGAAGTCGCGGTGCAGTCCTGCGACAGGTATTCCAGCGTATAACAAATGGTCACCAGGGAATACGCCTTCGACACCTTCGATACGATAGTCGAAGGCGGGGTTAAGACCTTTGAGACGCATAGTTGTAAGCGGTGCATATGGTTCTGCAAGCACACGAACGAATACAACCATCGCTTGCGTCTTGTCTTCGGAGACAATCATCCACGCGGTATCGTTACCCTCGAATGGGCTTAACAAACGGTAGAGATCGCCGAATTGAACCAGTGGACGAATCTGCTTATAAGTCTCAACTTGCGCTTTAACAAATTCTTTCTCTTCTTCAGTAAACTTGGTGAGGTCGAGCTCATAACCGAAATTACCTGACATCGCGACATGGCCACGTGTCTCGAGTGACGTCATACGGTGAACTTGATGATTAGGCACGGCAGACACATGTGATCCCATAGAGCTTACAGGGTACACAAGACTCGTACCATACTGAATTTTCAAACGGCACACGGCATCTGTATTATCGCTCGTCCACGTTTGCGGCATATAATGCAGTATACCTGGATCGAACCTGCCTCCGCCGCCTGAGCAGCTTTCAAACAAGATATGCGGGAATTCGGTCGTGATCTTACCCAGAAAGTCATACAGACCTAGCATATACCGATGAGCAGTCTCTCTTTGACGTTCTGGCGGAAGTGCAGCCGACCCAATTTCGCTCATGTTCCGATTCATATCCCACTTTACGTACGTGATCGGTGCGCTGCTCAGAATGTTGCGAAGCATTCCCAACACACACTCACGCACATCTTCTCGAGAGAAATCCAGAATCAGCTGATTGCGTCCCTCAGTACGTCTGCGATCAGGCACATGCAAACACCAATCCGGATGCTTCCTGTACAAATCGCTATCTGGTGACACCATCTCGGGTTCAAACCAGAGACCGAACGTCAGCCCCAACTTATTCACGCGTTGAACAAGATCTTCTAGGCCGCCAGGCAGCTTCGCTTCATTAACGACCCAATCCCCAAGAGATGACTTATCACCATTTCGTTTGCCGAACCATCCGTCGTCAAGAACGAACAGTTCAATCCCCAGCTCTTTGCCGGTTCGAGCAATGCTCTCAATTTTATCCGCATCAAAATCGAAATACGTCGCTTCCCAGTTGTTAACCAACACAGGGCGAACCTGATCACGGAACTCGCCGCTGCATAGGCGTGTCCGATACAAACGATGGTACGTTCTGGACATGTCGCCCAGCCCGCCGCTTGAATAAACCATCACGGCTTCCGGCGTTTGGAATTGCGCACCTGGTTCAAGCAGCCAGCTGAAATCAAACGGATTGATCCCGATGGAAACTCGGACCGTTGCGAAAGGATCCACTTCCGCATGAGCAGCAAAATTCCCACTGTATACGAGGTTGAACCCAAATACATCACCATAATCCTCGTTGGCATCCTTGGCTAGCAAGGCTACGAATGGATTATGCTGATGAGAGCTTGCACCGCGGCGGCTTTCAACCGTCAGCTTACCTGGTGCTAACGTTCTGCGCTCGATATGGCGTTCACGCGCCCAACTGCCAGAGAGCTGCAGCAAATCCCAGTTCGCATGCGAATAGTCTACACTCATACTTAACGCACGAAGAAGCTTCAGATCAGCTGTCCCTTCATTCACAAAGCGTACAGATCGCGTGATAGCAGCGTGATCGGCAAAAATCGTGTACGACAGAATCACTCGCAAACCTGCTACACGATCCACAAGTTCAATCTCTAGTGTTTCCGCTTCCTTGTCTGTCTCTACATAAGTCGACGGCAGGCCAGTAAGTGACGGCTTACCTTGTACCATACGGTGCTTGTCATAAACAAGCTCTGTGATCGTTGAGCCGTTCGGCAGTGCCACTTGATAGGCAGGCTCTCGATAATCGCTAGTCCCATAAGCTGGATACTCCTGTGGTAGCGTATCAAATGAAAACATTTCATTTCCTTTAACGGGATTCGGGCTAAAGGAGGAAGCACGCCACGTATATTGAATAATCGAATCCAGTTGACCCGATCGAATCGGACGCCCCCAATAGACATGGGCTGGGTACGCGTTGTTAATCAATTGAATCACATAGCTCATATGATTATTTTGTAGATGAAATAGGCCTTGTACTTCTTCAAATGTAATGGACATGTATAATCCCTCCTAATCGAATCATAGATTGAATTTACGCGAAAAAACACTGTCCAATTTAAACAATCCGACAAATTAAACATGTAAAAATTAAATATTGTTGCATTTCTCACGCAACAAACAGAAGCTCACCGCTTATATCCTCTATTGGGAATAAGCGGTGAGCTTTTAACTTGTAGAATGTATATTACAGCTCGGGCATTAAGCTCAGGAGGGAATACATACGCACATCATTTCCCTGCATATTCTTTGTTATATACGGCAAATTCTTTGAAATACGACGCTGCCCCCCACTCTCTCTAGCAGGATAAGAGTCATCGTTGTATGATAGAAGAGATTCCCAATCCTAGAAGATGAGGGCATGGTGTGACCTCCATGAAGTTACTGCGCAGTCCAATAAAAACATTACGCGGAAAGATTCTGATCTCCTTATTTTTCTTGATCATTTTACCCGTCGTTATCATCCTTTACCGCTTCTATAAGTCTTCTGAAAATATTGTCCAAATTCAGCTCAACCAATCTAATCAAACAACCGTGTCCCAGAAAGCAACAGCCATGAATGATATGGCCGTTCGCATGATCACCGCTTCAAGCCTGATCATTAATGATCCGGAAACAGAGAAATTTCTGAAAGAGCCTGCCGATTGGTCTAATAATTATAGTTCCTTCATCAAGCTCACAAGCCTGCAAAAAAAAATGTCCAACGTCAAGGATCTCCTGCTCGACAGCACAACACAGCTTGGCTTATATGACAATAGAGGCTATACACATACGACTTGGTCAGCCGTAACAGCGAGGAATGTCCAATCGTTTTATCAGGAAAGCTGGTACGCACCTACGCTCGAGCGAAATGGCTTCCCCTTCTGGACGGTTCCTTACTCGCTTCCCACATCGAACAATAAGCAAGATCTAATTGTCATGACAAGACAAATTAATGGCGAATACACAAGTAATTATGGTGTGTTTTTTATAAGCGTGCCGATCCAAGTATTCTTCTATCCGGACTCCTACATTCGCAAACAACAAGCAGCCGGCATAACCTCTGTCCTCGTCGATCAAGACCAAAAGCTCTTAATTGGAGATAGCGCTGCTGCAGATTTATTAGCTAACCATGCGCTCCAAAACATTCGCACCAACGTAAATGGCATTCAAGAAGTGAAGATCAATGAAAATGTCTATTTTATAAATGACGCCTATGTGCCACAGCTCGGCTGGCGGCTCGTTCAATTCATGAATCAGAAGGATTTCGCCACACAGCTCAGTCGGGAAAAAGACAAATCGATCACCTGGGTAGTTGCCTGGTTTCTCCTATTTGCCATAGCCTTCATTGTACTCATGCTTCGTGTAACGAGTCCCTTCAAACAACTCGCGAAGTCCATGACCAAGGTTGGTAAAGGGGAATTTAATACACTGGTCACCATTAAAGGTGAAGACGAAATCGCCATGCTCGGCAATTATTTTAATCGCATGGTGCTGCATCTGCAAGATCTCATCTCCGATTTATACGATGAGCAGCGGCGTAAGCAGAAAGCCCAATTCCAAGCGCTGCAAGCACAGATTAATCCGCATTTTCTACTCAATACACTCAATTCGATCAAATGGATGGCGCTGCTCTCTGGGGCTGATCATATTAGCGAAATGATTACGAAGCTTGGGAAACTGCTGAATTTCACCATGCGCAATGAACAGGAATTCGTCACATTGCGAGAGGAACTCGACTATTTACAAGTGTATCTCTCCCTGCAGGAAATTCGCTATCATGATCAAATCACGTTTACTTATCACATTCCTGAACAACTGCTTGACTGTGAAGTCTTGAAATTCACGCTGCAGCCTGCCGTCGAAAACAGCATTATTCATGGCAATCGGTTCCCGCTTCTAATTGATCTTCAAGCTGAAGAAAGGGATGGGAATCTGCATATTGTGATGCAGGATAACGGGGTAGGCATGAGTTTGGAGATGATTGGGCAGGTCGAATCTTCCCTGCATCAGCCGCACGCCAAGTTCAGCGGCATCGGTATACGCAATGTGAACGAACGAATCAAGCTTCACTTTGGGCTGCAATACGGCATGCAAATTTCGAGTGTGGAGGGCGAAGGCGTCCGACTACAGCTGGTGCTGCCTTTGAAAAGGAGGACTACAGATGCTGAAAATTCTGATCGTTGATGATGAAATACTTGTGCGCATCGGCTTAAAAACAATCATTCCGAGAGATAACGAGGAGTTCCAAGTCATAGGTGAAGCTGCGAATGGGTTGGAAGCGCTCAAAATATTAGAATCCCAGCCTTGTGACGTCGTACTCACTGATATTCGTATGCCGGAGATGGATGGTCTTGAATTACTGAAACTGATCCGGGAACGCTGGCCGAATATCAAATGTCTTATATTATCCAATCATCACGACTTTAACTATGTGCAGCAAGCACTCCGCCTAGGCGCAATTGAATACGTCACGAAATTAGAAATCAATCCCTCCGAGCTGATGGAGAAGCTGCGCGCAATTCGTGATCAAATTCATATGGAAAAGCAAGGCAAGAATGCGAGAACTCAGCTAGAGCAAAAGGTTAATCAATATAGCAACGAGGTGAAAGAAAAGCGGCTGCGCGAGCTCCTGTTAGCCCATGTTTCCCATGGGGAAATTGAACAGGTGTGGCGGGAATTTCAATTAGAGCCGTTTCCATGCCCCCTATCAGCCGCGGTTATCCAAATCGAAGCCTATGAGGAATTAACGCAGAATAACCGATTCCAAAGCGATCGTCTTTTGACCTATACCGTGAAAAATGTCCTCAATGAAATTCTGAAAAAGTACGGAAATGGTGAGTTAGTGGAGATTTCCGTTGGAAAGTTTTGTGTGCTTACAGGCCAACTAAACGCGAATATGTTGGTAGAAATGCAGAGTGCCGTACAAGCTTTCCTGAAAATTTCGCTCGCGATCGGCATTTCCCCCTCCTACGAGGACACTTTAGCCCTTCATCAAGCTTATGAAAAAGCAGATCATGCCGTAAGTTACCGGTTCTATTACGGAGGCGCGTGTATGGTTTCCTATGATCAATTAAATTTATCACTGCCTACGCTTTCCGAGCCATGGGAAGAAGAAGAATGGATTAAACGCATCGAGGAAGGTGACGAAGTCGGCTTGAAAGAGAAGATTCTCACTTGGACGGAGGAAATCTGCCGCCATAAGGATATCCCGCCTGCTATTTTGCGAGAGCAGTGGCTCCGACTGCTTCATATCTTTGCGCGTTGCTTGAAGGCCGAAGGCGGCGATATTTACTCCGTCACGCTACACGAACAGCAGTATCCGTACCATGTCATTCGAAATGCCGAAACCCTGCAGGATTTATCTAAGTGGTTCATCGGCTGGCTTCCCGTCTTCTTGGCATACAAGCGAGAACATGGGAAAGAGAAGCTTCGTCCTGAGATTCAAATGGTGATCCGTCAAATTATGGAGAAATATAATTTACCTCTCAAGGTGGCTGATTTAGCCAATACCGTTGGCTACACAGAAAATTATTTGAGCATTTTGTTCAAAAAAGAAACAGGTAAAACGATCACCGATTATATGACAAATGTTCGAATGAAACATGCGCGCGAGTTGCTCAAGAATCCTGATTTTAAAATATTTGAAATATCTGAGCTTATCGGATATGCAGACCCGAATCATTTCAGCCGCAGCTTTAAGCATATGGAAGGCATGTACCCGACAGAATTTCGCAAGCTCGTCTTCGGTCATCGAACATCGTAGAATAATGCTTACTTCGTAAAGAATACTCCGTTTCTTTTCGGGAAAATTTGCATTACGATTTAACTACCAAAAGAAAAGGGGATGAACAAATGAAAAAAGTATTAGGCATGGGAGCATCAATCGCTCTTGCTGTAAGCGTTCTCATAACCGGTTGTTCTAAAACACCAGAAGCTTCACCGTCTGCAGCTGCAACCGTCGCACCAGCTGCAACTGTAGCAGCGGCTACCCCTACACCTGAAGCACAGAAACCAATTACACTTAAATTCTGGGGTGGTGTACCACCTGAAAGTGGACCACAGGAAGCGGTCGACAACTGGAATAAAGCGAATCCTAACATTAAGGTTGAATATACGCGTTACGTGAATGACGATCCTGGTAACTTGAAACTGGAAACCGCTCTTCTTTCCAATACGGACGCTCCTGATCTCTATATGAATTATGGCGATGCCTATATGACGAAACGACAAGCTGCTGGCATGGCTGAACCCCTAGACGATCTGATCGCCAAAGCAGGCTTTGATGTTGAAGGCATTATTGGAGCAGCTAACATCAAGAAATTCGCAGACGGTAAATATTATTATCTCCCTGCGAACAAGAATTTGGGTGCTGTTCTTTTCAATATGAAAGCTCTCGACGAAGCTGGCGAGAAACTGCCAACCGCTTGGACGTGGGATGATTTCAGTGCAATGGCTACTAAGCTTAACAAAGGGGCTATGAAGGGTACTATGCTAGATCCTGCTCTTGGCTGGTTCGGTGATACCGTTCTACAAACATCCAAACCCCAAGACTGGGTAATCGCCGCTGACGGCACATCCAACTTCAACAGCCCAGCAATGAAGAAAGGCTTGGAGTTGCAGAAGAACTTGGAAGACAAGGGCATTATGATGAAATATTCCGAGGCTGTTGCCGGTAAAATTACTGTGCAGAATGAGCTTCTGACAGGGAAAGCGGCCATGATGGCTTCCCAAATTTACATCATCCGCTATATTAAGGACATTAAGAGCTTCCCGCATGATTTCAAAGTAGCCTTCGCTCCTTATCCGCAATTCACTGCTGGCAGCAATATTAATCCAGGCGGCGGTATGGGTGACTATATGTCCATTAATAAAAACAGTAAAAACAAAGAAGCAGCTATGAAATTCATCTCCTGGTATTTGCAAGAAGGGAATATGTCGATGGTTCCAGGCGGCCGGATCCCAACAAGCAAAAAGGCTGATCCTGCTAAAATCGCTTCCATCCTCATTGGCGATGCGAAAGATCTGATCGATGAAGCTTCCTTGAAGGCACTTTTAGCTGGTAATTACACATTCCCTACTTCCTACAACGTACCTGTACCGACAGAATTAAGAGCCATCTTTAAGGATGAAATGGAAAAATACCTGCTTGGTGCTCAACCGATTGACAAAGCAGTGGAAACAATGAAATCGCGTGCCGATACGACGATTAAAGGCGCTAAGAAATAAAGGCTTCAGAGTAACCTCCGGCAGATTCTTGTCGGAGGTTTTTTCAATCAAACTACAGAAAAGATCACGTTTACGCTATGTGCATCCGTTCCAGAACTTGGTAAAGTTAGTCTAACACAAGAATTCGAAAGGGTGTCCTACTATGAAGAAACGACATTTTTGGCATAACGCGAAATTCAGTGAAAACCTTGCAGGCTACCTTTTCATTTTGCCCAACTTCTCTGGGTACTTCATCTTTATATTGCTGCCCATCTTATTCAGTCTCTACCTCGTATTCGTGGACTGGGAATATCTCAAAGGGTTCGCTGGGATCGAATGGGTTGGCTTAGATAATTTCAAAGCGCTGGGCAGTGATCCGAAATTCGTCAAAGCACTGAAAAATAATATGATTTTCACCATGGTCAGTGTTCCCGCTTCCATTATCATAGGACTCCTGTTTGCAATTGTTCTTAATAAGTATGTATTCTTTAAACAAACTTTGCGAACACTTATTTTCCTCCCCTATGCTTCCTCACTTGTTGCTGTATCCGTTATATGGAGCATTATGTACCGTGCCTCCGATGGACCGATAAACCAAGCTCTCAAGGTGATCGGCATTGCACATCCACCTGGTTGGTTATCCAGCCCTAATTCTGCTCTATTCGCTATCATTATCATGCAGGTATGGGTGACAATTGGGTATTCAATGGTCATTTACCTTGCTGGTCTACAAGGGATCTCGAAGGATTTATATGAGGCATCGGAGATAGATGGGGCTTCAAAAATTCGCCAGTTTTTCCAAATCACCGTTCCTATGCTCACACCAACCACTTTTCTCGTTGCTATAACGCTCATTATCGGGTCCTTCCAAATTTTCGGACCGATTAATATTATGACGCAGGGCGGACCCATTGATTCAACGATGGTATTATCCTATCACATCTATTTACTTGCCTTTCGTTTCTACAAAATGGGCTATGCAGCTACCGTTTCGTGGGTGCTATTCGCCATCATCTTCGTTGTCACCATCATTCAATGGCAGAGCCAGAAACGTTGGCAGCAGCACTTCTAATTGTAAAGGAGCTTACACCCCATGGAAACTAGTGTACCTATTGAAACAACTCGAAATACTTCGATTGTCAGAGCAAGCATGGGTAGCATTTGGCTCAAGATTTTCATTTCACTCATTATGGCGGGTATCTCCATCGTCATGATTCTTCCTTTTCTTTGGATGATTTCTACTTCATTCAAGATTAATGGCGAGGTGTTCAAATATCCGATCGATTGGATTCCGAATACATGGCATTTTGAGAATTATAAGAAAGTATGGACCGGTACAGATCCTTTCTATTTATTCTATTGGAATTCAATCAAAATTACAGGGATCACTGTCGCCGGTAACCTGCTCACAAGTGCCATGGCTGGCTACGCCTTTGCCAAAATCCGTTTCAAAGGACGTAACTTCCTGTTTCTACTCTATTTATCAACGATGATGATTCCGGGCCAAGTATTACTTCTTCCCCGCTTCATCTTGTTCGATCAGCTGCAGCTAATCAATACACATGCCTCCATTATTTTACCAGGCTTATTCACCGTATTCGGTACTTTCTTAATGCGTCAGTTTTTCAGCAGTCTTCCAAACGAGCTATTGGAGGCAGGTCGAGTTGATGGGGCCGGTTACTGGCGAACGTTCTGGCAAATTAGTTTGCCGCTAGTCAAGCCCGCAATCGTTACGCTATTAATTCTCTCCTTCACATGGCATTGGAGTGAATATGAAACCCCGCTCATCATGCTTCGCGAGAAGCACTTGTTTACAATTCCATTAGGATTAACGAGCTACGTGGAGGAATTTGGAACCAATTATGTACTTTCGATGGCTGCTTCCGTTTCTGGTCTTGTGCCACTGCTTATCGTCGTCATTATATGTCAAAAATGGTTTGTTGAGGGATTTGCAAACTCAGGATTGAAAGGCTAACTTTACCAAAAAAAGGAGGCTTTTCAATTTCAGCAATCCACCTCGTCTCTGTGACGGACAGTACGTTCACCAGTGGTAAGATTGGCTTCCGAACTTATAAGCAAACGGCGAGCTTTGATGAGGTTGTGGTGAATTTAACTGTGATATTACGTTCAACGCGAAAAGGCTATCTCAAGTAGATAATCTACATGAGATAGCCTTCTTGTTTGTCATTTCGGGTAATAAGAGAATCCCGGATATTTGACGACTGGCCACTTTTCCTTACGCAGCGCATTCAATACCTCTGGACCCACATTCAAATTCGTACTAACCAGATCGCGAGGAGTAAGCGCCATCCATTGATTTAACGACACATCCTCGAACCGATCACTTTTAAACATTTCCAAAAACCATAACGATTGTGTACCCGTATTCTGAATATAGTGACCTGTAGCAAATGGCACATAGCCGACATCGCCAGCTCGATAATCAAATGTGCGTGCGTTACCATTACCCGTAAAAACCGTCATTCGTCCCTGTCCGGTTAGGTAGTATTGCCATTCATCGTTATTCGGATGCCAATGCAACTCTCTCATTCCACCGGGTTCAATTTCAACAAGCGCAGCTGCAATATTTTTGGATATCGGAAAATTAGTAGAGTCTACGATTCTGACGCTGCCGCCTGACGTTTTAATGGGTGTTTGTGAAAGCAGCTGATGCTTGAAGCTCTGTGGAATAGTTCCGTAAGGGGACTGTACCTTCTCGCTTTCTAGTGAACCCGGGACCTTGTCTTGATAAATATAAACCTGCTCTGTAGGAATATTGGTAAAGGCACTCACGGGTACTCCAAAATTAGCAGATAATACATCTTTGGGCGTTCGTGAAAACCAGTCGGAGATGGATATGGTATTCAGATCAGAAAAATTACCGTCATCAAAAACAAGTAAGAATTCGCAATGTTCTAACCCTTGAATGGAGTGCGGAAGTCCAGGCGGAAAGTACCAAAGATCCCCCGGACCTACATCGGCAATAAAATTCCTGCCATTTTGGTCTATTGCTGTAATTCGTGCTCGACCTAAAATCATATAGGACCATTCTGCTTGTTGATGCCAATGCAATTCTCGAACACCCCCAGGCGTCAAACTCATATTTACACCTGCTAGGGTTGTCGCAATGGGTAATTCTCTTGCGGTAATTTCTCGTGACCAGCCCCCGTAATTTAATTTCATCGAGGTGTCTGAAAATGAAAACTTCAAATTCGGCAGCAAGCCAGAATCCGTAATTGGAGGAACTATCATATCAGGGTTTTCCATATCCCTCATAATATCTCGAGGACCGGTATCCATCCCTCCGGCGCCATCACTTCGAATAGGCTGAGGCACATTTCCGTACACACCTTGATTCCGTCTTGGTATGTCCATCAGGCAGTCTCCTTTCATTTAGAAGAAACTCTTTAATAACTTTTTCTAAATGATATATGAGACTTCAGCTGTGTTCATTACTGTCGTACCTAAGTGAAATATACCTCTATTTTATACCTCTAACCATAAACCCGTACCTCAATCACTTCCGCACATGGGCAACCATTTGTCGATTCCACAACAAGTCGCAACCGATCCGTGGAAATGGCTGCTTCCAGTTGCAATCTATTCGTACGTTTCCGATTGTTCGCTACGCGCTGCAGGACTACCCACTCTCCTTCGGCATAAGCCTCCAAACGATAATCCTTCACCAACTCAGGTCTTACTTCATCACTCGTTCTAAACGCGTGTAGATTAATTAAATCCTCGTGCACATTATCATTAAAGGTTACTTGTATATATCGCAGAAGGTGTGATTCGTCCCAACGAAGCTCTAGCCACTCTTCTCGTCCATCAACGATTGACTCTGACATCCACTGATGGGGGCCGCCATACGGCCGCAGAAAGCCATTCGTCACCTTCTCAGCAGAGAAGGCACGCGTCTCTGAAGTGAGTCGGAAGCAGATTGGCTTGCGATCTACACCATTTTTCATGCTCCACTGAACAACCGGCTGATCAGGCTGATGATTCTCCAGTTTTGGATCCACAATCGGCTTCGTGCCACGTACAAAGGCGATCGCTCCTGTCTGCTGTTGATCGGAATGATACACCACGACATGTTCATTCGCCCTCACGATGACGAAAGCATTCTGCTCCTCGTCAGGCTGCCAGCTCAGCGAAAAGCCGATCCACTGCCGTTCGCCAACCTCTACAGTTGCCTCCGCCTGCATGATCAGCCCTTTCGGCACGTAGTTCTCCGCTCTGCCCGTATCCCACAGCTCCACATGAATGGTCGTCGCTTCACTCACATCGACAAGCAGCTCGAAGCCATTCAACTGCGGTGCAACAGGGAACAATACAGCTACATCGTCAATCAATCGCCTAGGCTCTACGGCGTGTGACACACTCAGCTGCGTTAACGTAGAGGACGCACTCACCTTGGCCACACGCCCAAGATCTCGCTCATCCTCATTCCGCACGCCTATCAACGAGGCATCCTGTCGGAGCAGCACCTGCTGCAGCTCCTTGCAATGCTTCTGATTCAGTTCACGCGGTGTCACTTGCTTCTGGACACATAGAGCCGCTCCCGTTCCGGCAGCCTCCCCTATGACGGCGCAGGTCGCCATGACCCTTGTCGTACCAAAGGCTACATGCGATGCGCTTATGTTCCGTCCAGCCATCAGCATGTTGGACACATTGACGGAATACAAACTCCGAAACGGAATATGATAAATGCCGTCCGCATGCAAATGCTTGGATCCGCTCTCCGTTGAATACATCCCCTGCGGCGGGTGTAAATCAATGGACCATCCACCGAAGGCGATGGTATCCTCGACCCTCGTTTGAGCCAGAATATCATTCTGATTGAGTATATAATCCCCGATGAAGCGGCGGTATTCTCTTTTTCCAGGTAAAGCCCCTACCCATTCAAGCGTCATATGCGCCGAGTCGAATTGACCTGAATTTTTGATATAATCCCAAATCCCATAAATAACCGACCATAATTCGTCCCGAATACGCTCGTTCTCATGAACCGTGTCTAGCTCGCCGCCCCACTCAATCCACCAATAATGGCAGCCTGAATCGCCGCTTCGGATCACGCGTTTGATCGGAATCGAGGTAGTTGTAATATCCTTGGCGAAGCTTGGCGGGTGATATTTGACGGGATGACCGACATCTTTGGTATAAAATAATATCGTACTTCCGAGTGTGATGTCATCCGCAATCTCAGGCGCCCATTCCTCCTGAAACTCTTCTCGAGCCTCACGGCCGATACGAAATTTAGCACCCGCCAGGAACCCGATAAGTCCATCACCGGTACAATCCAAGTAAACGTCACTTTCGAAACGAATGCGTCGTTCGGAGCCCATCATCCACCCCGTTACAGAGCGAATGACACGCGCGTCCTCGCCACCATCCGCTTCCACCTCATGCACATCCGTATTGAGAAAAAGTTGAATATTCGCCTCCGCACGCACCGCTTCCAGCACAATTACATCCCATAGATAGGGATTTCCATCTGGATTCTGGTACTGATTCTCTACAAACAACTCACCCATGATACCTGTTTCTCGTGCATACCGATTAATGCCATGCGAGGTTGCTCCGCAAACCCAGACACGAACCTCACTCGATGAATTTCCCCCGAGTACGGGTCTATTTTGAATCAAAGCCACCGTCTGACCTAGTCTCGCGGCAGCAATCGCTGCACACACTCCCGAAAGTCCGCCACCGATGACCGTGATATCCCTTTTTACCCATTCTTCTCTCATTGGATAACCTCCATGAAATCTGTGATTACCCTTATTTTAAAGGATTGATAACGCTTTAAACCATGCACGCTATTATCAAGAACTTATACAAAATTTCATTAAAGAACTTCCTTCTTTCATGCGTATCTACTATGATAAAAAGAGAGGATTTCAGTTCACTTTTTTGATTCGAGATGAGAGGAAGGCAAGGGCAATGCAACCACTAGATGCTGTACGAGTAAGACCCCATTTGCTCGGCCATATGTACTGGAAGGAGAAGACAGCCTTTCAACTCCAAGAGGATTCCAATGAATTTTGGGTGCTGTTTGCTGTGGAAACGGGGATCTTTACCTACCGGATCGCTGGTCACGAGGGGACAGCCGCTTTCGGAGATTTTGTGCTATGTCCACCGGGGGTTATTTTTCGAAGAGAAGTCGTTCAGACCTTATCGTTTCACGTCATGCTGCTGCAATGGGTCGATGAGGCAGGACGTCCGTTAACTATCGAAGACAACGCCGTTATCCCTGCAGGGAAAAGCTCAATTCAAGATCTCAATCGACTGTCTTCTAACTTTGCCTACTTGAAAAAATGGTTCCAACACGAGGGCACCGTCGCCTCATCCCTGCGTCAACATGTACTCACCGACATTTGGATGCAGGTTGTGGAGGAGGCCTATTCGGCTAGCCCAGCCGCGGCTTCTCCTTGGGTTCCTGGTATCACGAACGGCAAGGATGCCCTTATTCAGGAGGCCACGGGGCGTCTACATGAACAAGCGTCATACACTTGTATCATGAAAGATATTGCCATGGAACTGGGTTTGACGCAGGTGCAATTTACCCGTAGATTCAAGAAATCGACAGGCATGCTGCCGATCGATTACTTAACCTCTTTGCGTATTCAGAAAGTGCAGAAGCTGCTGCTAGGCTCCGATATGACCTTACAGCAAATTGCTGGACAGTGCGGCTTTGAGAATGAGTTTTATTTAAGCCGCGTGTTCAAGAAACGTATGAAAATGACGCCTTCCTCCTATCGCAAGCTGCACCGCTTATAAACTTTTTGCTCACATGCATCACTTTGAATCTAGGGCTAATGGCGTGATATTATGTCTCTTATTCATACTGCTCTCCTAAACGATTTGCGAAAGGTGGTACCCTGTCTATGAATGTTCTAATTTTTGGAGCAACGGGGATGGTCGGACAAAGCGTCCTTCGTGAATGTCTGCTCGATCCTCAAGTTAATAACGTAGTATCCATCGGTCGTAGCGCTACTCATCAGTCCCAAGCGAAGTTCCATGAGCATGTTCTCAAGGATATCACCGACTTATCAGCACTTACGGAAGAGCTTTCGAGCATAGATGCTTGCTTCTTCTGCCTCGGCGTTTCTTCTGTGGGCATGAGTGAGGAGAAGTATCACGCGATCACCTACGATCTGACCATGAGCATTGCAAATACGTTAGTCAAAGTCCAGCCCCAGATGACCTTCGTCTACGTGACGGGCGCGAGTACCGACAGTACCGAGCAAGGCAGCAGCATGTGGGCGCGTGTAAAAGGCAAAACGGAAAATGCCCTCCTTAAGCTGCCTTTCAAGTCAGCCTATATGTTCCGACCAGGCGCTATTCTGCCGAAGAATGGCGTCAAATCCAAAACCAAGCTATACCAGACCTTTATTGTCATCTTGCGCCCGATTTTCCCACTCTTGCATAAATGGTTCCCTAATTCCGTCATCAGCTCCGAGCAGATTGGCCGTGCCATGATCTCTGTCGCACGAGACGGATATCCGAAAGCCATACTGGAGAGCACCGATATTCGCGATGCTTCTGGGAAATAGGGTGGCGTATTGACGTAATTTCCCATATACGTATTTCCAAGAGACGAAGAACGTCCCTGTCCATTTGTTCATGAATGGCACAGGGGCGTTCTTTCTTTATTTATGGGGAGGAATTTGCCACTATGGATTCCGAGAACATGCATGCTTTATGGATTCAAAACCATCTGGATAATAGGACAGGAGAACGCAGAGGCCGCTTGGAGCGCGGACATCGGGAGGCCGAAAGGCTATTTTGTCACAATGTCTGGTGGATGCTGCGAGGAAATTTCGACGATTTGCATCCGGAATTCGAAGTCCTCGATTGGAGAGGATTATCTTATTTCTGCGATTTCGTTTGGCTGACGAAGTTCGTTAAGCTGATCATCGAAATTAAGGGCTTTGGCCCACATGTCAGAGATATGGACAGGCAAAAATATTGTAACGAGCTGAACCGGGAAACATTTTTAGCCGCGATGGGATATCAAGTGATTTCATTTTCTTATGATGATGTTGTAAATCGCCCTGACTTATGTATCACACTGCTACGTATGTTGATTAGTCGATTTCAAGCGACTTCGTCACCGGTAACTCTCGACAATGTCATGGAACGAGAGATCCTTCGGCTAGCCTATACGCTGGCTCAGCCTTTGCGCCCCATTGATGTTAGGACACATCTTGATATCAACTACCGCTCAGCTGTTCGAGTGCTCCAATCACTCTGCAAAAAAGGCTGGTTTGCCCCGCAAACAGGAGCTGAAGGAAAGCATATTCTTCGTTATGAGCTTGTAAAAAGGGATCCTATGCGCATGATGTGGTGAGTTTATGTGTGTTAGGTGAGTAGGTGGTGGTAGATGCGTGAGATTGGTGGAGGCGTGGGGCGTGGGGTTTGGTGGTGGATGGGCGGTGATGCTGGATCCGTGGGGATTGTGGAGGTGTAGGAATGGTGGTGGAACTCTTGGAGGTTATCCTATTGGAGGTTGTTTGAGGCTTCTGTTGAGAAATGTTGGATTGAACTTCTGAAAAATGCAAATATGCAACCTTTTCTCCACATTCACCCTCGGAATTAGCGAATGCGTGCAAATATGCAACCTTTTTAACGAATTTCAAGATTATCTCCTCCAATTGCAACAAATTGATGCCTATTTGCATCAATTTCTAATTAATGAAGGTAAACCAATTCCAAAACTGCACTTTTGCATTTTTGACAGTGTTATCTGCCCTGGAGACATCATTACATCGTATTTATATACGTCATCGCAATGTTAACTGCCTACCACATCAGATAAAATCCCCTTTACCAATTGACATTAAATTTCAGGGATGTTATAAAGTTAGTGTATAGCACTCACAGTGTGCGAGTGCTAATTATTAAACCTGTTACATATTCGAAAGGAGATCTATCCGTGGAAAAGAAACAGTTTCAAGCCGAATCCAAGCGTCTTTTGGAAATGATGATTAATTCGATTTACACACAACGCGAGATCTTTCTAAGAGAGCTTATTTCCAACTCCAGCGATGCGATTGACAAAATTTATTACAAAGCGCTAACAGACGACTCGCTCGTTTTTGACAAAGATAGCTATTTCATCAAACTTACTGCTGATAAAGATAATCGCATGTTAACGATCCGCGATACAGGGATCGGGATGACCAAGGAAGATCTTGAGAACAACTTGGGGATTATCGCGAAGAGCGGTTCACTTGCTTTCAAGAAAGAGAACGAAAGCAAAGAAGGACACAACATTATCGGTCAATTCGGGGTAGGCTTCTATTCCGCATTCATGGTCGCTGACCACATTGCTGTAACCAGTAGAGCTCTCGGCAGTGACACAGCATACAAATGGGAATCCGATGGCGCAGACGGTTACACGATTGCTCCTGCAGAGAAGGATTCCGTAGGTACAGAGATCGTCCTCTCCATCAAAGCGAATACCGAAGATGATAACTACGACGAATATTTGGACGAGTATCGCCTCAAAGCGATCATCAAGAAATATTCCGATTTCATCCGCTACCCGATTAAAATGGACATTACCGGCAAGCGTTTGAAAGAAGGCAGCGAGAGCGAATTCGAGGACTATCAAGAAGAGCAGCATGTGAACAGCATGGTGCCGATCTGGAGAAAGAACAAAAGCGAGCTTACACCTGAGGATTACGAGAAGTTCTACCATGAGAAGCACTACGGCTTCGACAAGCCGCTGAAGCATATTCATGTAAGTGCAGATGGCGCGGTTGTGTACCAAGCAATCCTCTTTATCCCTGAAAACATGCCTTATGACTACTATTCCAAAGAATACGAGAAAGGCTTGGAGCTTTACGCGAACGGCGTTCTCATTATGAATAAATGTGCGGATCTGCTTCCTGACTATTTCAGCTTCGTCAAAGGTATGGTCGATTCCGAAAGCTTATCACTCAACATTTCCAGAGAGATGCTTCAGCATGATCGCCAACTGAAGCTTATTGCTAAGAACATTTCCAGCAAAATTAAAGGCTCACTACAAAGCCTCCTGAAGGATGAGAGAGAGAAATACGAGCAATTCTACAAATCCTTCGGCAGACAGCTTAAATTCGGCGTATACAGCGACTACGGCACGCATAAAGAGCTTCTGCAGGATCTTTTGATGTTCTCATCCTCCAAGGAGAAAAAGCTCGTCACATTGGACGAGTATGTTTCAAGAATGCCAGAAGACCAGAAGTACATTTACTATGCTTCCGGTGAATCGATGGAAAGAATCGATAAGCTTCCGCAAACCGAGCTTGTGACGGATAAAGGGTACGAAATCCTTTACTTCACGGATGACATTGATGAGTTCGCAATTAAAATGATTATGACCTACAAAGAGAAAGAATTTAGATCTGTTTCGAGCGGAGATTTGGGTATTGATATCGAGGATAACCAAAACGATTCCGAGTCTGACAAAAAGGAAAACCAAGATCTATTCGACTACATGAATGGCTTATTAGCTGGCAAAGTGTCGAGCGTTAAAGCTTCCAAGCGCTTGAGAAAGCATCCTGTCTGCTTATCCACAGATGGCGATGTCACCATCGAAATGGAAAAAATCTTGAACGCAATGCCGAACAACCCGAACGTGAAAGCCGAGAAGGTACTGGAAATCAACGTCAACCACGATGTTTTCGCTTCCTTGAAGGATGCTTTCGAGAAAGATAAAGAGAAGTTGAACCTCTATACAGCGCTCTTGTACAATCAAGCTCTCCTGATCGAAGGCTTGCCGCTGCAGGATCCAGTTGAATTTACGAATGATATTTGTAAAATAATGGTTTAATCTTGTTCATTTAAGCACTGCAACTTATAGTTGCGGTGCTTTCTCATTTGGGTTAGGTAGGACCCGAAGGGATACAGGCGTAATTTCGACATATGCGTTAATAGCTTCTGGACGAGAATAGACATAAGCGATTAAGCGATCTTGATCAATGCCTAACGCCTCCGCAACCTTAACAATATCCAATTCTTGAATCATTTTTCTGGATTTTGGGCTATTGACGGACATATATTTCAACCATCCTTCGAATTAATGTAATTAATAGCAAGTCAAACCTAACCTGTGATATAGTTTTCATAAGAGCGATTATCGGTATGAAAAGGGCAAACCCATTGAAAAGTGGTGACGCAAAGCTAAAGGGACTACATTGGTATTTCTATTACAGTCCGATATGTCAGCCAGCTACCACCTCCATCCGATTATGGCAGTCCGACAAAGGAGGAAATCTGAATCGTGAGTAAAATAATGATTGACGGCAATATGAGCTTAGATGTGAAGCAATTAATCGATCATTTACATCTCCCAGAAAGTGATATTTTGGACATGTTCTCCTTTACATTTGGTAACAACGTATTAACAACTGAAGAAGCCATCCGGTTCATTCAGTTTCTTCGAAGTGAATTGGACAATCGCACTCAATAAACGAATTATGCCTTATCGCATTCAAAAATACAGTCGGTTGATGTCAATAGATTAAATTTTTTTTAAAAGCTCATGAGGTGGCGTGTTTATTGACTTCTCCGTCATGAAGCAGCAAAAGACAGCGGGATCACCGCTGTCTTTTTTTTATTTTTTGTCACATTTCGAAAAAAAACAAATCAATTCGTGTCATCATCTGAATTCCCAAGCAAAGTTAAAACATATAAAGCCGCTTCGCCTTATGAAATCATTCACAAGGCGAAGCGGCTATTTACGTAGAGTATGCGCTACTTATTTATCGCGGAGTAGACCGACGTCATGCTTTCCCAATATTTGCGTTAACTCCTTCAAAAACATGTTGATGTCCTTGAACTGCCTGTATACAGAGGCGAAGCGAATGTAGGCCACTTCATCGACGGGGTACAATTGCTCCATCACAATTTCACCAATGCCAAGGCTATCGACTTCGGCATGAGCCGTAGTACGAAGCTGCATTTCGACTTCGGAGACGAGCATCTCTAGCCGCTCCATGGAAACCGGTCTTTTTTCACAAGCGCGAATTAAGCCCCGTAAAATTTTCTCACGACTAAATTCTTCCCGACTTCCATCTTTTTTAATCACAATTAAAGGCGTTTCTTCTACCATTTCAAAAGTCGTGAATCTTCGCGCGCATTTCTCGCATTCACGGCGCCGACGAATGGATTTATTCTCATTGGCAGACCTCGAATCAAGCACCTTCGTACCAGAATGGTCACAGAACGGGCATTTCATTCGCTTTCATCTCCTTTCTCTCTTGGAAATATCTTTACCAGATGTTACATGTCTTGAAGTTTGGTGTTCTGCACACAATAGATTTACCAACCGACAAGGAGGTGAACAGACATGAGTTCAAACAATACTTTAGTCGTTCCACAAGCTAATGCAGCCTTGGATCAGTTGAAATACGAAGTAGCTCAAGAGCTTGGTATTGCTATCCCACAAGATGGCTACTATGGCAACATGACTTCTCGTGACACTGGATCTATTGGTGGTAGCATTACTCGTCGCCTGGTACAAATCGCAGAACAATCTCTAGCAGGTCAATTCAAGTAATCTTGAAAACACACGCTTTTGACTCTGCACACAGGAAGTATTGGACTTTACGCTCCATTAGGAGCTAGTCCAATGCTTCTTTGTTTTGTGCGGCAAGACTAGATTAGACTAGGCAGCTGCATCCTGCCATTGCTCTGTATAAAGCTTGGTATACTTCTCATAGTAATAGAGGACGCGCTGCACATAATGACGGGTTTCCCCAAACGGAATATCACGGATATTCGACTCTGTTCCATCCCAAACGCCATTATTTTTCCATTTATTCACATTACCTTGGCCTGCATTATACGCTGCTATCGCGTAGACTAAATTCCCATTATAATGCTTGATCAACCAATTTACATACCATGACCCTAAATAAATGTTAATATCCACACGAAGCAAATCTTCTTGTGTATGAGGCCCTAAATTTGAAGATTCCACAATCCAATCGGCTGTGTCAGGCATAAGCTGCATGAGCCCTAAGGCTCCTTTACTCGATTCTAAATGATATTGATAATTCGTTTCCACCCGAATAATAGCTGCAATCAGAAACGGATCTATATTGTGTTTCGCCGCGCTTTGCTTAATCTCCTGCTGAAAGTAGATGGGGTATAGCTTTCTACCTATTTTTGCGCTATTCATGAAGAGGATCATGACAAAAACAATAAGCAGAAGAGCAAACATTCGCTTTTTCCGAAAGAACGTCATGCTAATCCCTTCCCTACCCAAAACCGCTCTACCCTCATGTTGGTTTCTTCCCAAGTCCCGCTATTATCAATGACGATATCCGCTAGCTTACGTTTCTCCTCGATAGGCATCTGGGCATCAAGCCGAAGCTGCGCGGTCTCATCTGACAAGCCATCTCGCTGCATCAGTCGTTCCAATTGCAAGTGGCGCGGAATATAAACAACCATAATCTCCTGAAACATGGAGACCAAATTCGATTCTATAAGTAAAGGAACATCAACCACAACAAGCTTCGCGGGATAGTCCTGTTCACACGATGCCATTTGTTCACGCATCCTTGCGCGAATAGGGGGATGAAGCAACCCCTCCAGCTGCTTTCGCGCTTCAGGGGATCCAAAGATGATTTCACCAAGCTTCTTGCGTTGCAGTGATCCATCCGTTCCAATCACAGCTTGTCCAAAATGCGCAGCAACCTGTTCAAGAACAGGGCTGCCAGGCTCGACAACATCACGAGCAATCTGATCGGCATCGATTAAAAGGGCGCCACGGCTAACGAGCATACGGCTAACCGTACTTTTTCCACAGGCAATACCGCCTGTTAAGCCGATATTCATAAGCTCTTCCCTCCTAAAAGTTCATTGATAGTGAACTATAGCATTTTCAAAAGTCCCATGACAATAAGCACACATCCTGGAAGGATAGACAGCTTCTTCATCCAGGTCATCTCGGCATACCGGAAACCAATCCGCAAGCCAACAGCAAGTAAGGATCCGCTTGAAATAGAAATGACAGAAGCCGTTAATAACGGCACGAAGCCGATGAGGGCAGCACCGATTCCCGCTCCGAAAGCATCCAAAGACAGGGCTAAGCCGAGCAAAGTGGCCTCAGAGGCTGAAATATTTCCCGACTTATCAACATCCGCAATGGAGGGTGTACGTAAAATTTGAATCACAAGACCAAAGCGTTTCAGTTCAATATTAAGTATCTCTTTCGTTCGTTGTAAGGTGTCAAACGTCATTGGCTCCACATAGCCCGAGTTGCGAATATCCGAGTAAGGCATACTGCTGACGACAGCTTGATCAAGAGGAGCAGCGGCTTGGTCTTGTTGGTCTTGTTGGTCTTGTTGGTCTTGTTTCTCTTGGTTTTTCTGCCCTTGTCTCATTTGAATAAGAGCCCAAACACCAATGCCGATTAAAATCAAGGCGCCAATTCGTTTCGCAAACGAGGGGGGCATGAAGGAAGACATCAGAACGCCGATCTGCATCGAAGTAAAAATGATGATACCAGACCAAAGCGATATTATCCCAATAGATACTAGCGGTATTCGGATTTTGCGTAACCCATACATCACACCAACACCGAAACCGTCCAGAGAAACCGCAAATGCCAAAATGAGCATAGAAATGACAGGGAGCATACAAACCCTCCTAAGCGTTTTACCTATCAACGAGCTCTGCGAGCTAGTTATCCAGGCTAAGTACTCCATATCATATGGGGAGGGTATGTTACAGGTGCCTATTTCTCTGACTTCTTTCGTGACCGCTTGGGCTTCAAAGGTTGACAAGTGAGACAAATGTGCGTCCCTCTGCCTCCCACCACTGTTTTCACAATTTCATTTGCACAAGCTTTGCAGGGCTGTGATTGTCTGCCATAAATGTTCAATTGGTGTTGGAAAAGGCCGATTTCACCTTGCCCATTCACATACGATTTAATCGATGAGCCGCCTACCTCAACCGAATCTTGGAGGGTACGAATAATCGACTCATGCAACAATTCAAGCTCCTTCTTGCTCAGCGATGACGCTTCCCGTTCGGGATGGATTCCCGCTAAGAAGAGAGACTCGTCTACATAAATATTCCCAATGCCCACGATATATGCTTGATTGAGCAGCAGGGGCTTGATCTTCGTGGAACGATGGGCAATCACCTCTTGGAAAGCTTCCAAGGTAAACGCCTCGTCCAATGGCTCAAGACCGAGCTTTACCAGCGGAGGCTGCGTAAGCTCATCACCCTTCGGGAACAGATGCATCGTTCCGAATTGCCGCACATCCTTGTATCTCAGCTCACTCTCATCAGTAAAACGAAACAACACATGCGTGTGCGGTTCAAGCGGATCATCACCTGCATACAAGCCGTATCGGCCTTCCATGCGCAAATGGGAAACCATCACGTAGTCCGTGAGCACGAAGCGAAGAAACTTCCCTCTTCGTTCTATCGTTTCAACCGTTTGTCCTTGCAGCAGCGTCTCGAACTGCTGAATATCGTCAGGCTTTTGAATGATGCGAGGCAGCCTGACCTTAACATGGGCAATCGTTTTCCCAGTAATTAACTCGTTTAATGTTCGTTTGACGGTTTCGACCTCGGGTAGCTCAGGCAAGGTGTTCACCTCCTTCTTGATGTTGGGAGCGGCTCAAGCTGATAGAGCAACGGTTACTTCGCATCATACCAAGTAAGTCCGAAATCCACGTCTGCACGTAAAGGAACGTCCAGCGTAAGCGCCGCGGCCATGACTTCAGGCACGAGCTGGCGCATCGTTTCCAGCTCATCGGCTGGCACTTCAAACACGAGCTCATCGTGTACTTGAAGCAGCATGCGGCTCTTCAGCCCTTCTTTAACCAATCTGTCCGCCATTTGAACCATGGCAAGCTTGATGATATCCGCGGCTGTTCCTTGAATTGGCGTGTTCATCGCGGTACGTTCCGCGAATGAACGTATATTAAAGTTCGATGCCGTAATTTCAGGCAAATAACGACGACGCTGCAACAACGTCGTGACATAGCCATCCCTGCGCGCATCCTTCACAATGTCATCCATATAACGGCGAACCCCTTGGAAGACGGCAAAATACTGTTCAATGAACTGTGCCGCTTCGCGACGGGTAATATCTAAGTTTTGAGACAAGCCCCAATCGCTGATGCCGTAAACGATACCGAAGTTAACGGCTTTCGCTTGACGGCGCATATTACTGTCGACGGCGCTTTCCTCCACCCCGAAGACGTCCATTGCCGTCTTTGTGTGAATGTCCATATTTTGAAGGAACGCTTCCGTCATCTTCTCATCCTGCGAGATGTGCGCTAGCACGCGCAGCTCGATCTGCGAGTAATCCGCAGCAAGGATGTACCATCCAGGCTCGGATGGAACGAAGACCTTGCGGATCTTGCGCCCCTCTTCCAGACGAATCGGAATGTTCTGGAGGTTCGGGAACTGGCTGCTGAGACGTCCCGTTGCGGCAATCGTCTGCCGGTAATAGGTGTGCACCTTACCGGTCTCAGGCCGCACCTCTTTGAGCAGCCCCTCGACGTACGTCGACTGCAGCTTCGCTAGCGAGCGGTAGTGCAGGATCTGCCCAACAACTTCGTTGTAGGGCGCAAGACGTTCCAGCACCTCGGCATCCGTCGAGTAGCCGGTCTTGGTCTTCTTCGAAGATGGCAGCCCCAGCTTCTCGAACAGAATCTCACCGAGCTGCTTCGGTGAGTTGATGTTGAACTCGACGCCGGCGAGCTTGTAGATGCTGGACATGATCGCGTCCAACTGCTTGCCAAGCTCCACGCCGAGCGTTTTAAGCCCTTCGGCATCCACGCTGATGCCGCGCATTTCCATCTCGGCGAGAACGCCTGCGAGAGGCAGCTCAAGCTCGTAGAAGAGGCGATGCATCTCGCCCTTCTCTAATTCATCGCGCAGCACAGGAACCATGCGCGCCATCGCCATCGCTTTGCGACCCAGGTGGTCGCTAAGCGCAGATAGTTCCGGCAGGCGAAACTTCGCGCCTTTGCCGAACACATCCTCGTCTGCCTTCACGTTAGGCAGACCGTACTTCACAGACAGGCCGCTCAAGCTGAGATTCGACTCCGTCGGATCGAGGAGATAAGCGGCCAGCAGCACGTCAAAATCCACCCCTGCGAGGTGGATGCCCTGCCAGGCCAACGCGAGCTGCGCGCGGTGCAGGTCGAAGAGCTGCTTCTTCTTAGAAGCATCGCTGAGCCAATCGCGCAGCGGTTTGCCTGCTTCACTCTGTAGCAGCGTAAATGGCACATAGTACGATGTATTTCCCCCACCATCGTCAATAAACCACACAACCCCAACCATGACGGCTTGATGCGGGTTTTCGCCGACAGCTTCCACATGGATAGCCGCATGATCATCCAATTTGGCAATCAAGGATTCGATGTTCTCTTCTGTAACCGCAACGGCTGATAAACTCTCGACCACGAGATCTTCAGCTTCCACGGTAACGGATCCGAAGTCCATCTTCTCTAGTAATGATTTGAACTCCAGCTTCCTGAACATACCGGACAGAGCTTGTCCGTCGAAGCCATCATAGCGGAACGAATCCCAAGCTGTTTCCATCGGAACCTCACGGTAGATGGTTGCCAACTCCTTGCTCATGATTGCACTCTGTGCATGCTCTTCCACTTTTTCTTTCATCTTGCCCTTCAGACTTGCTGTGTTCGCTAACACTTCCTCGACAGAGCCGAAGTCATGCAGCATTTTGAGCGCCGTCTTCTCACCTACGCCGGGGATACCCGGAATATTATCGGACGTATCGCCCATGAGACCTTTTAAATCGATCCACTGATCCGGTGTAAGACCGTATATTTCTTTTATAGCCGCTGGACTGTATAAATCCATCTCACTTATTCCCTTGCGGGTAATCGCAACCGTAACCTGCTCAGAGGCGAGCTGGAGCATATCTTTATCTCCCGATACGACAAGAACTTTCTCCCCTTTGACATCTGCGGCCTTTGTCAATGTACCGATAATATCATCCGCTTCATAGCCAGATAGCTCGAATTGCGGAATTTTGAACGCTTTCAGCAGTTCCTTGATCAGAGGAAATTGTTCAGAGAGCTCCGTCGGCGTTTTCGCACGACCGCCTTTATATTCGGTATATTCTTTATGTCGAAACGTAATTTTCCCCGCATCGAAGGCAACAAGAAAATGGGTTGGCTTTTCTTCTTCTATTAATTTCAGCAGCATCGTTGTAAATCCGTATACCGCATTGGTATGTAAACCGCTTGAATTGCTTAGCAGCGGCAACGCATAGAAGGCACGAAACGCAATTGAGTTCCCATCAATAATAATAAGCTTATCCATAAGTTCCACCCCAATTTTAGACATACTTCCTTCATCATAGCATACGAAATAAAAATAAAAAAACGGTTCGCTACATAAACATCTAAGGAGACATAATAAACGACTACGCTGCCCTTCTTGGGCAGAAGCGTTTATCAGAAATAGTAACCAATTTATCCGATTCAACATAATAAATTCTACTATTTGTAAGTTTGGATGGTCCGGTCTTCAGAAGGAGGTTCTCCGTATGAGTCCTTTTTTCTCACCCACACGTAAAAAGGTTATATTTTTTGATATGAATAATACGATCTTAGATCGCAGACAATGCTTCGATTCCGCTTTTCTGGAGGTTATGCAGGATTTCACAGCAAGGTGGGAAACAGAGGATACGAAACTGACCGCGCAAGAGGCACTGCTTAGCTATAAATCCGAGTGGAGCCGCCATCGAAAAACACCGATTCGTTGCCCCATCTCGCCCGACGAGCTGCGGCATATTTGTTTAATCAAAGCGCTTCACCCGTTTCCTATCCAGGTTAATACGGCTTTTACACGAACTTTTTTCAATCAAGTAGAAGAACGAGAGGACAATTTCGTCGCCTTATTTCCGGGGGTAGAAGATACGTTAGAAGCGCTGTCTCGCCAATATAAGCTGGCCATCATTAGTAACGGTAATCGGAACCGTCTACAGCGCAATTTGGAGAAAATGAAGCTGACCTCGTGGTTTGATCAGGAGCGTTTGTTTACTACGGAGAATGATGGTCCACGCAAACCGCATCCAGCGATTTTTGAGCAAGCCCTTAAATCAATGAACACGGCTGCGGGCCAAAGTGTGATGGTGGGAAACTCGTGGCGTAACGATGTGGTAGGCGCAGCTTCAACGGGGATGGATGCGGTTTGGATACATCCGGCGAATATTAAGAAAATATCGGAGAGGCGAATCGGAAAGCAGAAAGTCATCATTGTTCGTTCATTCAAGCAGTTGATCTATACCTTCTGATTATTGAATTGGGCTATGTAAGTACTAACCTATCGCTTGAAAAAAATAAATACTGCCTTGATGTGCCTTCGCATGCTTCTTCAGCTGGGCAGCTGTTTGCGAAATGTGCTCGAGTGCAATGGGGGACTCACTGCTGCATATGACTAACGACAGCGAAAGCGTGACCCCCTCGCTTTTCACATGATGACCGCTCCGATCCACCACATGTTCCCACTCTTCTCCCTCGTAATACAGCCTTACGCCCGCTTCGAAACGATTAATAATTTCCTGACATAGCAGCTTCGGCGAAAGGCACGTGGATATCGCGATAAAATCATCCCCACCGATATAGGATAGGCTTGATTAAACTTATGTAAAATGTATGTAAAGACTTTCAATAAAAAAGAGGGAATTGCACTTTTTCCTCGAAAAGATGAGGGATGGATTGTTAGGTGCGTACAGCAGATCTCGTGCGGAAAGGACAATTGATGGAACAACAAGTAAAAATCTTGGCGGTAGATGATCGCTATGAAAACTTACTGGCGCTGAATAGCATTCTGGCGTCTTCTTCCTATGACGTTATTTCTTTACAATCAGGGGAGGAAGCGCTTCGATATTTATTAAAAGAGCCTGCCGATCATATCGCGGTCATTCTGATGGATGTGCAGATGCCAGGACTCAGCGGCTTTGAAACCGTAGAACTCATTAAGCAACGGAAAGCTTGTCAAGATATCCCCATCATTTTCTTAACTGCCCTCAGCACCTCGATTGAACATGTATTGAGAGGCTATCATGTGGGATCAATTGATTATTTATTTAAGCCTGTCCATCCCAAAATGCTTCGCATGAAAGTAGATGGATTCGTGAATATGCATCTGAACCATCAGAAGCTGAAGGCTCAGAGTGAGCTTTTACATAAACGCACCCTGGATCTAGAAGAAACGAATCGCAAACTCGCTGAAGCCGAAGCAAAATTAATCGAGCAGAATGTGCTTCTTGAAAATTGGGTCGAAGAGAGAACCTCTGAGCTAGTGGATGCTCATGAGAAGCTTATGAATTCCCAAGAGCATTTCAAAAAAATGTTCATCCTTTCACCTTCCTTAATGGCCATCCGTCGTCTTCCTGATCTTACCTATCTCGATGTTAATGAAAGCTGGAAGCAGCACACCGGCTACGGCGACGAAGTTATTGGCACACCATTAAATCTGTTGCGTGACGAATTCAACAATGTAACGAAGTATGGAGATATCGTACGGAATGAGAAAGTACGGTATGAAACCAAATCGGGCGAAATCCGAACCGCTCTCCTTTCCACAGAGATCATCGATATTGAGGATGAAAGCTGCTTGCTTCACGTATCTGTTGATATTACGGAAAGTCTGCGATTTGAAGCCGAGATGGCCCGCTTAGCTCAATTGAATCTTGTTGGGGAAATGGCCGCAGGTATTGCCCATGAGATTCGCAATCCCATGACGACTATTCGCGGTTTCCTTCAGCTTTTCCAAGAGAATGATCGCCATATGCAGAAAGAATATATCCCCATTATGTTAGAAGAATTGGATAGAGCGAATGAGATCATTACGGAATACCTCTCGCTTGCCAAAAATAAACAATCGCATCAGCGGCCCGAGCATATTAACCGCATTATTGAGAGCTTGCTGCCCCTGATTCAAGCAGAGGCTGTGATGTCTGGCAAGCACGTCGATGGACGATTCGGCAATTGCCCAGTGATACAGCTCGATGATAAAGAAATGAGACAGCTCATCCTGAACATGTGTATGAATGGACTTGAAGCCATGAATATTGGCGGGACACTGACGATTCAAACCTACCAGGACATTGAGCATGTTGTACTCATGATTGCAGATCAAGGCAGCGGCATTAAGACGGAGCACTTGGAGAAGCTAGGACGGCCATTCTTTACCACGAAGGATGAAGGAACCGGACTAGGCTTAGCCATCTGCTACAGCATTGCGGCAAGGCATCAAGCGACTATTGAAGTCAGTTCAAGCACGAATGGGACAACCTTCTTGATTCGCTTCCCGTTACCTCAAAATTAATGAAAGGGCCGCCTCCTAAGTAGATGGATCTACTTTTGGAGGCGGCCCTTCTCATTTGCTTTTTAACTTACACGTTCAAATCCTTGCGTTTCCCTGTAACCATATAGATGACGCCTTCGCCGATATTTGTAGTATGATCTGCCACACGCTCCAAGAAGTGTGCAACAAACAACAGATGGGTTAATTGACGATTCCGATGATAATCCGTGCCCATCATCCCCATCAGCTCCTGCATCACCGTACTATACAGTTTATCTACGCGGTCATCCTTCTCGGCAAGTGATGCTGCCCTATGTACATCACGTTCCGTATAGGATAGAAGGCTCTCGTGAAGCATTTCGATCGCAATTTCAGCCATTTGCGGAATGATTTCTAGCGGCTTTACAAGCTCCTCACCTGAAAACCGAATCGTAATCTTGGCAATATCGACAGCATGATCCGCGATACGTTCCAGGTCTGTCGCAATTTTGAGCGCCGTTCCGATGATTCGCAGATCACTCGCCATCGGTTGTTGTAAAGCAATTAATCGCAGACACAGCTCATCAATGGTCGTTAAATAATCATCGATGAGATCATCCTTTTGGATGACTTGCTGTGCAGCCTTCTCGTCTAGCTTCGCAAGCGACTCTACTGATTTGTAGATGAGTTCTTCTACACTTTCACCCATTTGCTGCAATTCTTTTTGTAACAGTGCTAATGATTGATGAAAACCCGGTCTTGCGTCCATGTATATCTCTCCTTCGATGTGTTTTAGCCGAATCGGCCCGTGATGTAATCTTCCGTACGTTGATCATTCGGATTAGTGAAGATCTTATCGGTTTGGTCTGTTTCTACTAAATAACCGTTAAGGAAGAAGGAGGTCATATCTGATATTCGTGCTGCTTGCTGCATGTTGTGTGTCACGATGATAATCGTATATTTCTCTTTTAAGGTTTGTGTTAGTTCTTCTACTTTCAATGTTGAAATCGGATCTAAGGCCGATGTCGGCTCATCCATAAGCAGCACATCAGGCTCAACAGCTAGTAGACGAGCTATACATAACCGTTGCTGTTGCCCCCCGGATAATCCCATGGCAGACTTATTCAATCGATCCTTTACTTCGTCCCAAAGGGCAGCTTGTTTGAGACTACGTTCTACAATTTCATCTAGAACTGCCTTTTTCTTCGTACCATGAATCCGCGGACCATAGGCGATGTTATCATAGATACTCATTGGGAATGGATTCGGACGTTGAAACACCATGCCTACACGCTTACGTAGGGAAACGACATCCGAATCAGAACCATAAATATTTTGTCCATCCACAGCTACATTCCCTGTGATCCGGACGCTATCAATCAGATCGTTCATACGGTTTAAGGTACGAAGGAAGGTAGATTTCCCACAACCAGAAGGACCAATCAACGCCGCAATGGTTCCTGTTTCGATACTTAAATCTACGTCGTGAAGTGCCTGATTTTCGCCATAAAATAAATTCAGCTTTTCTGCTTTAATCTTATACTTCGTCGCAATAGCCATGTGTTATTTCCCCCCGGAAAGTCTTTTTTGTAAGATTCGACTTGGTATCGAAACCAGCAGATTGAAGATCAGGACAACAATTAGGAGTAGCGCAGCACTGCCTTTGGCAATCTCTTTCGCATCCGGAACGAGTGACTCCGCACCGATATACCAGAGATGAACGGATAGTGTCTCCCCCATTTTGAGCGGATTGAAATCAGGAAAATAACGAGAAACGGATAAACCAGCCGTGTAAATAAGAATTGCTGATTCGCCAAGCGCACGGCCGGCAATCAATGTGATCCCTGTAATCAAGTTTGGTAAAGCAGCAGGAATGAGTACCTTACGGATCGCCTGCCATTTCGTTGAACCAAGCGCCAAGCTAGCTTCCCAATAGGAATCAGGCACTGTACGAATAGCTTCCTCCGTAACCCTTACCATGACAGGTAGATTCAATAGAGCTACGGTAGCCGCGCCACCGATGATTGAAAATTTGAGCCCTAGCAAATTAGCGAATAAAAGAAATCCGAAGAGACCAAACACGATCGACGGTACAGAAGAAAGGGCCTCAACAGAAATTCTGACGAGGTCAGTGAACCAATTTTTTTGCGCATAAATAGCTAAGTAAATACCTGAGAATAATCCGATTGGAATCGAGATCACAAGTGACAAGAACAGAACATAGAAAGAGTTGAAAAGCTGAGGTCCTACCCCGCCGCCGGCTTTGATTTCTTCCTGTTTTCCGAAGATGAAATGCCAGGATAAGTGCGGGATACCATCGCCTAATATACGAACGAGAAACCATGCTAGAATCCCGATAATGATAATGCCTGATGACCAAAAATAGATCGTTGCAATGCGGTCCGTCGTTTTACTTGTCATTTGAGTTCACTCCTCTTAGCTACGATACGGATGATGAGAATGAGAAATAAGGAGATGACAAGTAGTAACAAGGCCATCAAGTACAACGCGTTATTCCATGTTGACCCGTAATTCGTATTCCCCATGTCTTTAACGATCGCTGTTGTTAACACTGTCGTGGAGTCGAGCAGCGATTTCGGCATTTGCGGTGAGTTCCCGATTACCATGAACACGGCCATTGTTTCACCAATCGCGCGGCCCATCCCAAGAATGATCGCTGTCAAAATACCTGGTCTAGCTGCTGGCAAGAGTACACGCCACATCGTTTGCCACCGTGTTGCTCCGAGCGCCAGTGAGGCTTCTTCCAAACGACCAGGAAGCGAGCGAATCGCATCTTCCGAAATGGACAGAATAGTAGGAAGAATCATAATTGCTAAGATAATCGCCGCTGGTAAGATGCCGTAACCGATGCCACCTGTTATTTTACCTAAAGCAGGCACGATGACGGTCATACCAATCAATCCGTACACAACAGAAGGAATCCCCACGAATAAATCCGTAGCAGGACGCATGATCTCGCGCATCCATTTCGGTGCTATTTTGGCCATAAACAAGGCACCTGATAGCGCAAGCGGAACGGAAATGACAACCGCAACAAGCGTCATCAGCAGCGTGCTGTATAGGAAAGGAAACGCTCCGAATTTATTTTGACCAGGCGTCCAATCGGTTGAAAAGAAAAAATCCAAAGGGCTTACACCCTGAAATGTCTTGATACCCTGCATGCCTACGAAAATGATGATAGAGAATATGATGGCAGAAACTAAAGCAGCACTACCTACAAACAACCACCTCATTATTTTATCTTGTCTATGCTGTCCTTGGGTCCATTTAGTGATGACTGGACGATTCTTTGCGTCCGATTTCGCGCTGGTTAGTTGATCTACTATGGAATTCACTTCGTGATTCCCCTTTCTCTGCAAGTAACACATGACTTACTATTATCATAGAATATAAATGTCATTGGATCGTAAATGAATTGTTAAGGGAATGTAAAAGTTTTGGTTAGGAGAGCGATAAAATCGGGCGCGGGCGCGGCCTCGCAGGGATCCTGTGCGCGCATTGTGACGCCGACGCATGGTGGCGGTCAAACCCCTACGCGACGTTAGTCGAAAAATTCGACTATCTCGGGCACTTGCGTGGCTTCGCGGGAGGCGTTAGTCGAAAAATTCGACTATCTCGGGCAACAGCGCGGCCTCGCGGGAGGCGTTAGTCGAAAAATTCGACTATCTCGGGCACTTGCGCGGCTTCGCGGGGGGCGTTAGTCGAAAAATTCGACTATCTCGGGCACTTGCGTGGCTTCGCGGGGGGCGTTAGTCGAAAAATTCGACTATCTCGGGCATCAGCGCGGCCTCGCGGGAGGCGTTAGTCGATAAATTCGACTATCTCGGGCACTTGCGCGGCTTCGCGGGGGGCGTTAGTCGATAAATTCGACTATCTCGGGCACTTGCGCGGCTTCGCGGGGGGCGTTAGTCGAAAAATTCGACTATCTCGGGCAACGGCGTGGCCTCGTGGGAGGAGATAGTCGAAAAATTCGACTATCTCGGGCACTTGCGTGGCTTCGCGGGGGGCGTTAGTCGAAAAATTCGACTAACTCGGGCAACGGCGTGGCCTCGCGGGAGGAGATAGTCGAAAAATTCGACTATCTCGGGCACTTGCGTGGCTTCGCGGGGGGCGTTAGTCGAAAAATTCGACTAACTAAAAAAAGAGCGCTGCATAAATATGCAGACGCTCTTGCTGTAACCATTTATTTTTTCAACAAATCAGCTGGTAAAAACTTCAACTCACGAACTTGCTTACCTTGGAATTCTTTGCTGGAGATGTAGTCGATGAATGCTTTAGCAGCACCTTTCGCTTCACCTTTTGTGTACATATGCTCAACACCGAACAATTTGTATGTGCCGTTTTTGATATTTTCTTCAGAGAAAGCAACACCATCAAGTTTCAACGCTTTAACTGTGTCATCAATATAAGGAGTATCTACATAACCAATGGCACCAGAACCAGATGGACCTGCAACCGCCGTTTTCATTGCACCGCTGTTCTCTTGTGTGATACCGTCTTTTGTGAATTCTTTGCCATCCAAAATGATTTTTTTCACAAGTGTACGGGAGCCTGAGCTGTCTGGACGGTGAACAAGAACGATTTTCGCGTCATTGCCGCCAACTTCTTTCCAGTTCGTGATTTTACCTGTGTAAATGTCTGCTGCTTGTTGTTTCGTTACGTTATCCACTTTCACATCTTTGTTAACGATCAAAGCGAAAGGCGCGATAGCGACTTGGTGGTCAACAAGACCTTTATCTTTATATTCAGCTGCAGGTTCTACGTCGGAGTTACCGATGTCTGATGTACCGTCTGCTACGTTTTTAATTCCCGTACCTGAACCCCCTGCTGTTACGTTAACTGTAACCTTTGGGTTCTTTTCCATAAACTCCGTTGCTGCTTGTTTCACTAATGGTAGAAGTGCGCTGGATCCAGAAGCTGTTACCGTACCGCTTAAATCAGTTTTCGGAGCTTCAGTAGGTTTCGTAGAAGCTGCTACAGTTGCTGCTGGTGAAGCGGATGTTGCATCTTTTGTTGTTTCTGTTTTGGCGCCGCAACCAACCAAAGTCCCCATCATTAATACCGCGGATAGTGTGAATGTAATTCCTTTTCTCGACATGAAGTTAAACATTGTTAACATGTCCTCCTTTGAATGTATGTGCTGGATTTGGTTAAGTTCGATCCCCATCTACTTGTGTGTCGAACGACCTTACTTCCATATGGTAACAAGCGAATGTAAAATACAAACCCACGAAACGTAAACGTAATGTAAAACTTTTAATTTACAAATCGCTTACATATTTCGACGCTTTAGTTAATAGAAGCCCCCTATATTAATAAGTAATAAGGTGCAAAATGTCTAAGCTTATCTATTTATAGGAGGTATACATATGGGTAAAATGATGTTGTCCAACTTCTCTATGCGTGCAAAATTAATCGTAAGCTTCAGCGGTGTGCTGCTCATTTTCTTTGCTGTGGCGCTGTTCAATCTTCATCAGGTGACGAAGATTAAGCAGCAAATGATCAATCAGAACGATAAAGTAGATCTTAAAGTGATGGCCTTAGAGCTTAAGAATATGGTTCAGGAGATGAACATCATTGCTTCTGGACTTGAGATTTCCAAGAAACCGGAATTTATCGAGAAGTACAATAGTAAACGAAAGCCCTACAATGATTTCATAGAGAAGATCGGCAATACAGCCAGCACCCCTGAACAGCAAAAATGGCGCAGCCTCTTAATCCAAGCCTCTGTCGATTACATCAATAATTTCGATACAGCGGCCAAAATGGTTCAGGATCCGAACATCAAACCCACTGATCTTCAAATTAATCTGTTGTACTTATATAGTGAATCGCAAGAGCTGAAGGATAGCATTTTTGGATTAGTCGATAAATTTTATGTCACCTATGCGGACGGTGCTGCCCAGGCGATTGCTAGCTCCTCCAAGGCACTGGGTGATAGCCGCACGATCATGTTAGTTGCTTCCGCTTTCGTCTTCTTCCTTACCTTGGTCATCGCGTTTCTCATTATTACGTCGTTCACACGTCCGATCTCTATTCTGCAAAGAGCGGTCACACGCATTGCTGCCGGTGATTTAACGCAAACCATTAACTCGACGGCTACAGATGAGCTAGGTCAATTAAGCAACAGCTTTGACCAGATGATTCAGCAGGTTCGACTCATGCTCGGCGCGACGAAGGGCATCGCTTCTTCCTTATCCGCCCACTCCCATGAATTTCATCGCTTTTCACAGCTGACAGCTTCGGCGAACACAGATATCCTCAAGGCGATCCATGAGATTTCATCAGGTGCGGATGAGCAAGCGATGAAAACAGAGAGCAGCTCCATGCTCATTGCCGAACTGGAAACGGAGATCCGCGACATTAGCGCGTACACCTATGAAATGAAACGCAGCAGCGACGAGGCTGCTGTCGGGACACTGCAAGGGACTGCGTCCGTGCAGGCACTGAAAACATCAACTGCGCAGTCGCAGCACCTGCTGCAGAAGGTGGACGCGGCGATGCAGACGCTCAGCGCCAGCTCGAAGCAGATCGGCGCCATCGTGCGCTCGATCATGGATATTTCAACGCAAACGAATGTGCTTGCGTTGAATGCCGCGATCGAAGCGGCGAGGGCCGGCGCGCACGGACGCGGCTTCTCTGTGATCGCGGACGAAGTACGCGAGCTGTCTCTGCAAACGAACGGATCGTCGAAGACGATCAGCGGAATCATTGGGACGCTGCAAGGGCAGATCCAAGAGCTACAGCTCTCACTCGTCGATGCGCGTGAATCTGCGTTGACGCAAAGCAGCCATGTGGAGGAAACATTTGGCTCCTTCAGTAGAATTGAGCAATCAACGTTGGTCATCCGAGAGCAAATTGTGCAAATTCATCAGAAAATCGAGCAAGCCCAATCGAAAAACAATCACCTTATCGATTCCGTTCAGTTTGTTGCCGCAATTGCACAGGAAACAGCTGCTGGTGTTGAAGAGGTCAACTCGACTAGCATCCAACAGGACGTTTCGATCCGACGTATTGCGGAAGAATCGGATGATATTCTTGAACTCGCTCAGCAGCTTTTTGCAGAGATTAGCAAGTTTCAAATTAGTGAAGCCGCAAGTGAGGATGAAATTATACATATCAATGCAAGTGAAGAAAACGTCGTGGAACAAATTATGGAACAAATCGCTGCCATTGAAGTGGAAATGAGCTTGGAGCCGGCGTTCGAACACCATGATCAGTCTAAACAGAAGGAAATCAAAGAGGAGGATCAGCTTCAAGAAAAGAAAGAGCTGGTTGGGGTCAAATAACGATGAGAAAAAAGAGCCGATGTCCCGCATCTGGGATTTCGGCTCTTTTCTCATATTAGAGTGACGATCACTTTATTGGGCGATCTCATCGGTTGCCTTGATGCTGCGAAGGACGCTCACTTCAACTCGACGGTTTTGCGCTCTGCCCTCCGTCGTCGCATTCTCAGCAATTGGACGATACTCTCCATACCCGACTGAGGAATAAAACGCAGGCTGAATCTTGGTGTTGATGAGTAATATTTTCATAAAATTCACAGCACGCTTGGCGCTCAAATCCCAATTCGTTTCAAAATCCGCTCGGTGAATCGGAATATTATCCGTGTGTCCAGCCACCTCAACCTGATAGCCCGGATATTGCCCCAGTAAATTGGACATTGATGTGGCAAGCTTTTGAGATTCCTGTTTAATCGTAGCTGAACCGGAATCGAATAACGCACGATCACTTATCGTAATGGTTAACTTCTCATTATCAAGCTTAGTTGTCAACTGCTCACTCATCTTATTTTCCTTAATAAAAGCATCCATGCTTTCCTTTAATTCTTTGAGATCCTTCTCTTCCTTCTGAAGCTTGGCAGCTAACCCGCTTTCGGTCTTACGCTCTTCTTTGGTAGGTGGACTCTGGCTCTTTTCCGTATTTTTCGACGTATTCGCCGTATCGTTAATGGGAATTAAATTCGACATCGCGAAGGGTGCTTCACCACCAGAGAAAGCACTGTTTAACGAGCGCATGATCACGTCATATTTCTTCTCATCAACTTGGTTCGACGCAAACAGAATAATAAAAAGAGCAAGGAGTAAAGTTAATAAATCCGCGTAGGGAATGAGCCAGGTTTCATCAATATGTTCTTCATGATCCTCATGCCTCTTTTTTTTACTCACTGCGCCCCCTCCGCTCCTTCTTCATAATATTCACGTTCTTTATTAGGAACGAAAATCATCATTTTTTGCTTCACGGAATTCGCAGAAACGCCAGATTGAATGGAAAGCAAGCCCTCAACGACCATTAGCTTGATCTCAACCTCTTTCTTGGACTTCTGCTTAAGCTTATTGGCAAAGGGATGGAACACGACATACCCCAAGAAAATACCAAACATGGTGGCAACGAATGCCGCTGAGATCAAGTGTCCCAGCTTTTCAATTTCACTCAAATTACCAAGAGCCGCAATAAGTCCGACTACAGCACCTAGTACTCCTAGTGTTGGCGCGTACGTTCCTGCTTGTGTAAAAATGCTCGCAAATTTCTTATGTCTTGTTTCCATTTCAGCAATATCCTCAAGAAGAACATCACGAACGAAATCAGGGTCGTTCCCATCAATGATCAGACGCATACCACTTTTCATGAAAGGATCCGAGAGTTCCTCTGCTTGCTTCTCCAATGACAATAGCCCTTCACGACGTGTAATGCTCACCCAGTTAATGAACGTCTCGATCAACTCTTTTTTGGGCATTAACTTCTGCTCTGTAAAAATAATTTTTAACAAGGCTGGAATTTTCTTGATTTCTTCGAGTGAGAAAGCAATGAGCAAACTCGAAGCTGTTCCACCGAAAATGATTAAGGCCGCAGCAGGATTTAATAAGGCAGCTAGATTTGCCCCCTTTAATACCATACCTAAGCCAATTGATATTCCCGCCAACACAATACCAATGATTGATGATTTCTCCATCCTTATGCACCTCTTTACGTATTCGATTGATTTATATCATCTTGTTCCAGCAAGGTTCTCGACAGTAAATGAGTCCATACTTCCATAATAAGTTTATTTAGCCATTACCACAATCCTTTTCCACAAAAATATTAGGACTAAAGTCCCACTGGTTTATAAATTCGATCTAATTAGGTCGAATCTTGACGATTATCTCTACCTTATTAAGTTACATGTTGCACGTGATGATTCCTGCTTGTTTCGCTCTACTAACTATTTCCAACGAAGAAAACTTCATCTTTCATCTGTGGTAAAATTGGTATGTCTTGGTATTCATTTTGGGAACGATAGGACAGAATAGTATTAGCATGCCATCGTAGGAGGAATGATTGGATTGGAGAAAAGACCTTTTGGGCGGGCGGGAGCACATTTCCCACTATTAAGCTTTGGCGCTCAGCGTATTGTGGATGAACATAACTGCACAGAGGAACAAGCGATTCAGATTGTAAACCGTGCCATTGATGAGGGAATTACTTATTACGACACGGCGCCTAGCTATTCTGCGGGCCAATCGGAGGATCGTCTCGGCAAAGCGTTAGCGCTGCATAACCGAAGGGATGAGGTCTGGATTGCTACGAAGACCCATGATCGTACGCGGGACGGCTCTCTGCGACTACTTGAAGCTAGTCTGAAGCGTCTACAGACCGATCATGTGGAGGAATGGCGCTTACATAATATCATGAAAATGGAAGAACTGGATCAGTGCTTCGCCAAAGGCGGCGCTTTGGAGGCTCTCATTGAAGCGAAAGAACAAGGCATAATCAAGCATATATCCATAAGTGGTCATACGAATCCAAATGTCCAATTGGAAGCCATTGACCGCTATCCTTTCGATAGTGCGCTTGTTGCGCTGTCCGCCGCAGATCACTTGGTATATAGCTTTGCACATGAGTTTCTACCCAAGGCAAATGAAAAAGGCATCGCGATCATCGGGATGAAGGTCATGGCACTCGGTAAATTGGCGCCTTGGTATGAGAAAGCCTTGCGATACACGCTGTCACTGCCGATTTCTACAGCCATCGTCGGCATGGAGTCCATGGAACAGTTAGAGCAGAATCTCGCAATTGCCAAAAACTTCACCCCAATGACCGATCTCGAGCAGCTTGATTTCCTCAAGGAGATTATGCATCTGGCGAATCCCGATGTGCTTAAATGGAAATCGACGGACTGGGTGTCCGGTGAGTGGTATGTGCGGTAGAGTTTAAGTAGAAACTGCGAAAAGCCCGATAGCTCAGATTGAGCCTATCGGGCTTTTGTTCTACTGGGTAACCAAGTGCGCAACAACAGTAGGTACTATTGCTTTGAATGAGAATAACTTCTATCGAAGTCATACAAGGATGAGCGACCGCGTTTTAAAGGTTGTTTTTATCGCCAATATGAATTTGTTTTTCCGAATCTCGGAAACTTCTAAATTCTTATGTGGTCATAAAAGAAATGCTCAGCCTTCCATTGCTCCCCTAATTGGAGAATGCCATACGAGTAGCGAGGCTGTCTTCTTTTATCCGTAGGTGAACCTGGGTTGAACATGATCGTCCCTTGAACATTTTGAAGATACGGGATATGCGAGTGTCCAAAAATCACCATATTAAGCCGCTCAGCTTCGAAAGCCTCACGAGCTCTTTCCTCCGTCGTTTTCCGGAAGCCATCCCCATGGATGAGTCCTATGCGAAAATTACCGAAGGTTAATAGTTTCTTCTTCCCAAACCTCTCCACGATTTCTACACCGTCATTGTTACCAGCCACCGACTCACATGGCGCTATCTGCTCCACAAGCTCGATGACATGCTCACTCACCCAATCGCCTGCATGAATGATAAGATCAACACCTTGTAAGCCAGCTATAAGAGCATCGGGCAGCTTCTGTGCATTGTAAGATAAATGCGTATCCGCTATAACACCTATTCGCATCGCCTTTTACTCCTTCCAAGATTGACTAGTCATTAAGGATATACTAATCTCAACAATCGTCAACGAGGCAGCCGATTCACTCCGGCAGCCTCGTCCTGGTCTCTTATAAAACAAACATTTTCAATAGCTGAATAACCAAAACATCTCAGTAACAAACAACTTGCGGCACGGGGATTTACGTATGTGCTAATCCAATTGGCGGACGTTAACGCCTTTTTCACGGATACGCGCAAGGGCATCCTTACTTGTTAGCCGATCGGTGATCACGTGTTGAATATCAGACCAGTCTGCAACCTGTGTTAAGTCTTGCATCCCGAATTTACTATGGTCAGCCAGCAGATAGGTTTCGTCTGCGATGCTGATCATTTTGCGCTTAATGAGCGCTTGAAGCTCATTCGACTCGCTGATGCCGCGCTGAATATGCACCCCTTTGCACGATAGAAAAAGCTTATGTGCATGGTACATGTCCAAGGATCTCTCGGACAAGGGCCCCACGTAGGACAAGGACTTCGGAGAAAGCAAGCCTCCTGTAGAGATGACTTGAATCTTCTCTTTGCCGCTGACCTCCAAGGCAACTTTCATCGAATTGGTGATGATCGTAATCGCCATATCGGGAATCATTTTCGCCATATACCAAGCCGTGGTACTCGCATCAAGAATGATGCGGTCCCCCTCCTGAATATGGGAAACAGCTTCCTTCGCAATGCTGTTCTTGAAGTCCGCGTGCGCCGTCTCCCGCTCCATGAACGGAACTTCGGTCTGCGCTTCCTTCACACTCACCGCACCACCGTGGCTGCGCATAAGCTTGCCGTCGGCTTCTAACCGATCCAAGTCACGTCGAATCGTCTCTTCCGTGACCTGACACAGTTCACTCAACTCGGTTACGCGAATGCTTCCTCTTTCATTTACCAATTGAACGATTCTCTGCCATCTTTCTGCTACCAGCATTGTAAACCCCTCATTTCACCGTCGATCGGGAGGCCACCTGACAAAAACTTGCATACGCCGCCTGCCAACCCGCGCCATTCTCTGGCTGATACGTTTGGACTGGGAACGAATTCCGAATCAGTTTCCTGGCTTCGCGCAAATTCGCGATATACCCTAGTGCTATCCATTGTACTACAAGGTTACCTAAGGCACTACCCTCAACAGGACCAGCCCACACTTCACGCTGCGTTGCATTGGATGTGAATTGGCAGAGCAACTCGTTCTGAATGCCGCCGCCGACGATGTGAAGTCCACGATACGTTTTGCCTGAAAGCTGCTCCGTACGCTCCAGAATAAAGCGATATTTCAGCGCTAAGCTTTCCAAAATGCAGCGCACGATCTCGCCGTCCGTTTGAGGCACAGCTTGCTGGGTGTCACGGCAATATTGTTGGATTTGCTTAGGCATATGAGCTGGGTTAAGGAACATATTATCATCCGGATCGATGAAGAATTGGAACGGCTTTACTGCTTCTGCTTGCTTCACAAGTTCAGCGAAGCTAGCGGTTTTGCCTTCCTTTTCCCACTTCCGTTTACATTCTTGAATGAGCCATAAGCCCATAATGTTCTTCAATAAGCGATTCGTGCCGTACACGCCGCCTTCATTCGTGAAATTCCAGGCTAACGCTTGTTCCGTGAGGACAGGAGCGCACGTTTCCGTTCCAAGCAATGACCATGTTCCACAGCTTAGGAACGCGAAGTCATCATCAAGCGCAGGAACGGCTACAACCGCGGACGCTGTATCATGCTCGCCAACGGCGATGACAGGAATGGAAGGAACATCCAGTTCCTCACAGACGGCTGGGCTAAGCGCCCCTGCACGTGAACCCGAGGCTACTGGCGGCAAGAAGATCTGTTCCGGCAGGCCAAGCTGGTTGATCAACTCGGTGTCCCACGTCAAGCTAGTCGCATTAAACAACTGCGTCGTCGTGGCATTGGTGAATTCGCTATGCTTCTCGCCGGTTAAGAAGTAGCGCAACAGGTCTGGAATCATCAGAAAGGTTGCTGCTCGACCAAGTAATTCCGGGTTATTTTTTTGGAGTGCGTACAGCTGGAAAATGGAATTGAATTGCAAAAACTGCAGCCCCGTTGCGGCATACAGCTTCTCACGACCCACGATATCCATCACTTCGCCCATGATGCCGTCCGTATGATGATCCCGATAGTGATACGGGTTCCCTAGCAGTTCACCATTTGCAGCAAGCAATCCAAAATCGACAGCCCACGAATCAATCGCTAAGCTTTCAATCTCGGTATATCCATGATGTTTGGTTTGTAAAATGCCTTGCTTCAGCTCATGAAGCAACCGCAAAATGTCCCAGTGAAGGTGGTTGCCCACCCGCACTGGATCATTCGAAAAGCGGTGAATTTCCTCGATCGTGATCCGGCCCGCTTCAGAATCAAGACGTCCGACGATCGCTCTGCCGCTGCTTGCTCCCAAATCAAAGGCTAGAACTGCCTGCGAGGTACTCACCAGCTTGCACCGCCTTTGCCGCGTGCATTAATTTTCTCGTCGTAGCCACTTGCCAAGTAAGCTTTCATCGGATCAACTGGCACGCCAATTTCCTCACGAACAGCCTGTAGAAGCGGCGTTACATCGAATTCAAAAGCTTTACGAACCGCATCCTCAGCGCCAAGAACATCTTGATTCGCTTGTGCAGAACGAACTTCTTCAAGGTTGATCAGAAGAGCTTTCGCATATTGCGTTTGCACGTTTAGTACGGAACGCAGCATCGCTGGGATTTTACGCTCAATGTTATGACTTTGGTCGATCATATAAGCGATATTATCAGCAGCTTGGCGAATCTGTGGATTCTTATCGTTCGCTGCATCAATGATTTGGTAGAAAATCAAGAACAATTCATACGGATTCACAGATCCAACGATCAGATCATCATCCCCATATTTACGGGAGTTAAAATGGAAACCGCCTAGTTTATTTTCATCCAACAAGTACGTCACGATGTGCTCGATGTTCGTTCCTTGTGGGTGATGCCCCGTATCAACAAGCACTTCAGCTTGCGGTCCCAATTTGTTCGCCAAATTGAACGCCATGCCCCAGTCAGCTAGATCCGTGTGATAGAACGCTGGCTCGTAGAACTTGTATTCGATCAACATGCGCATGCTTGGTGACATCGCATTGTACATTTCTTTGAGTGACTCGTACATCCACGCTTTGCGAGCACGGATATCCACTTGACCTGGATAGTTGGAGCCGTCTGCGAACCATAGGCTCAGTACGTCAGAACCAACTGTTTTGGCGATATCCACACACTCTAGTAAGTGATCCGTCGCTTTACGACGAATCGCAGCGTTCGAGTTCGTTACACTTCCGAAGATATAATCATCTTCTTGGAACAGGTTCGGGTTCACAGCACCGATGGAAACGCCTAGATCAGACGCGTGCTGCTTCAGCTTCGCGTAATCGTCTACTTTGTCCCACGGGATGTGGATGGCAACCGACGGGCAAACACCCGTCAGTTTGTGCACTTGCGCCGCATCTTCGAATTTCTCGAAGGGATTACGCGGTACACCTGTTTGTTGATAGACTTTGAAGCGTGTTCCGGAATCTCCGTAACCCCATGAAGGCGTCTCAACTTTCAGGGCTTTCAGTTTCGCTTTAACAGCTGCTATATCAATGCCTCTCAGGGCTTGTTGCTCTTCGAATAATGCGTAGGCTTTGTCGCTCATCGGTTTGTTGCCTCCTAATATTTGTGATTAGCGTGTGAAGGCAGCAGGTACGCCACCATCAACAGTGATCATGCAACCTGTTGTTTTAGCTGCTTTGGATGATGCGAAATACACGATAGCTTCTGCCACATCTTTCGGGAAAATGTTAACAAGCAGCGTCGTTCTTTTGCGGTAGTGCTCTTCCAACTGATCCGGTTCAATTCCGTAAGCAGCAGCACGCTCATTGCGCCAGCCGGAGTTCCAAATTGCGGAGCCTTGTAGAATCGCATCAGGCAATACGGAGTTCACGCGAATACCGAATTCGCCGCCTTCTGCCGCGATACAACGAGCCAAGTGAATCTCTGCCGCTTTGGCCGTGGAGTATGCGGATGCATTTTTCCCAGCAAATACGGAGTTTTTGGAGCCTACGAATACCATGCTCCCGCCGATTGTTTGCTTTTTCATAATTTTAAACGCTTCTCTCGCAACAAGGAAGTACCCTGTGCTAAGCACGTTCATGTTCAAGTTCCACTCTTTCAACGATGTTTCGTCAAAAGGACTGGAAGTCGCAAGACCCGCATTATTCACGATAATATCGATGCCGCCGTAGCTAAGAATAGATTCGCGGAACGCTGCTTCTACTTCTTCTTCTTTCGTTACGTCCATGCGAACAGCAATCGCTCTGTTTTCGCCATATTGTTCATTAAGTTCTGTCGCTAGCTTCTGTGCACCTTCAAGGTTCAGGTCAGCAAGCACAACGTGTGCGCCATCTTTGAGGAATTGACGAGCCGTTACGCTTCCGATTCCGCCCGCGCCACCAGTGATGAAAGCAACTTGACGGGAAAATTCAGCTTCTGCAGGAGCCAATGTTAATTTATAAAGTTCAAGAGGCCAGTACTCGACATTGTAAGATTCATTTTCGCTTAGGGATACGAACGTTCCAAGAGCTGTAGCGCCTCTCATAACGGAGATTGCACGGTGGTAAAGCGCGCCGCTTATTTGAGCCATTGCCCAGCTTTTGCCTGTGTTGATCATCCCGATTCCTGGAATAAGGATAACACGCGGAGCCGCTTCATTGATAACGTCGCCTTCATTTTTGTTACGGTCAAAATAGGCCTTGTACTCTTCTTTATAAGCTTCGATTCCGGATTTCAAAGCTTCTGTTAAGGAAGCTGCATCACCCGTTGTCGGGTTCCAATCGATATATAAGGGCTTCATTTTCGTATGAACAAGGTGATCCGGGCAAGCTGCTCCCACTTGTGAAAGCACTGCTGCATCACGGCTGTTTACGAATTGAATCACGTCAGCCTCCGTGTCAATGGTAAGGATCATTTTCTTCTCATTGCTTACAGCACCGCGAACGATTGGAAGAACTTGAGCCAATAGTTCCTTGCGAGCTTCTTCTGTAAGGGATTCATATTTGGAACCGCCATACAAATTCGCTTCGTTCACACAAGCTTCGATGAAGCTTTCTGCTTCATTGATGATGGCAATAGTCTTGAGGTAACTCTCTTCGGACGTTTCGCCCCAAGTCACAAGACCATGCTTCTCCATAAGAACAAGCTCAGCCTTCGGATTGTTGCGAACGCCATCTGCGATCATTTTGGAAAGTGTAAAACCAGGACGTACATAAGGTACCCATACGAAACGATCGCCATAGATTTCTTTGGCAAGCTCACGTCCATTATGTGCACAGCAGAGCGAGATAATCGCATCTGGATGCGTATGGTCAACGTTTTTGAATGGCAAGAATGCATGTAAAAGCGTCTCAATGGAAGCACGCGGATGTTTGCTGTCGATCATACAGTTCACAAGGTAAGCAACCATTTCCTCGTCGGACATTTCGTCACGCTCGATTAATGGACGAATATCTTCCATGCGAAGACCTGTGAAATTCTTTGCTTTCATCGTGCCAAGGTCAGAACCGCTGCCTTTCACCCACATCACTTCAACATCGCGACCACGGAAATCCTTTTCAATCGTTTTGTAAGAAGTGTTGCCGCCGCCCCAGTTACAAACAGCACGATCTGTTCCTAGCAAATTAGAACGATAAACAATTTCCTCTACGCCTTTCGATACTGCATTCGCTTTTGATGCATCCCATAAATTCGCAACCATTTTAAGTACCCTCCTAAGTTTTACATCCCATGAGTATGTGTTTGTTTTTGATGGTTTCATCTTAACATATCTTTGTTTGTTTTTGAATAATTATTTTTATGTTTGTTTTCCAAAGAAACAGAAACAGTTCGCTTCGCTCGTATTCTGAACATTTTCTTTCCCAAGTTCGGGTGATACATGCGATATGGCTGGATGATCAAAAGCGAGTCAGAACCAAGCGATGCTTATCTGTTGATGAGTCGGATCTCTTCGGTTATTGTTTTGGTTGTATTTCGTTTTGTTTTTCTGCCTTTTCTTTTTTGAAATTGAAAACGGACTAACTCGGCTCATACTGCCTCGCTTGCACATGAGTTTGTCGATTTTATCGACTAACTCTAAAAATAAAGGACGTTCGTCAGATCAATTGATCTGACGAACGTCCTATTCGCGTTAAATATCATCATCGAAATGCCATTTATCTCCGCCATCGTTGCTGGACTCGCCAGACATTTCATCCTGCAAATCGCCCATATAATCGCTCACATCGTCCTCCGCCACATTTTGCAAATCAAAGGCATTGATCGTCATAATCGGATACGCATGATGCGCCGCGATTTGAGCAGCCTGCAGTTTCATAAACTTCGGTGAACCTTCAGTCTCTTCATCATAGACAAGCAGGATGCCATCCGAGTTACGGAGCAGGAACTTGTCCCGTTCCTTGAACTGCCAGGGCCCCTCGTATTTGGTCTTCGTTATGCTGTTCACATAATTGGCGCGTTGCATGACGTTCGCGTAGCAGCCTTTCTTATCATCGCTCCACTTCTCTTCCTGCTCCAGAAATGGCGTGATCACAGCGAGTTTCAGTTCTGGATGGGTGCTCTCTCTCAGATCAAGCACGGCCTCTGCGGCCCAGAGTTCAACGCCCCATTGACCACTTACAACAACCCACTCAAGTCCGTCATCCAACAAGGCGATGAGTCGTTTTTGAATCGCTTTTTTAATAATCGGAATGCCAGGATGCTTCAGCGAGAAAATCCCTAACTCATTCGCTTTGTACCCTGTAATGAGTACTCTTTTCAACGAACTCACCCCCTTGTTGATTATCCATACAGGTTAGCATAGTTAGTTCGAATTAGGAAGAAGCGCATGCATCCGCCTCTTTTAATGTAATGATATATGACATTAAAATGAAATATAGCGAATTAAAGACGTATTATTGACTGAATTATTCAAAATAATGATTGAATTATTTAAATTTTTGAGTTATTCTGTTCTCAACACACGAATTAACGTCAACTAACATGACATATAAAGGGGCGAAGAGGAAATGAATATTGCACTAGTTGCGCATGATGTGTACAAAAACTTGCTCGTGGACTTCGTTATTGCTTATAAGCATATTTTTCAAAAGCACCAGCTTTATGCTACTGGAACTACAGGAAGAAGAATCAGTGAAGCCGCAAAACTGGATGTGATTCGACTTCGTTCAGGACCATTTGGCGGAGATCAGCAGATCGGCGCGATGATTGCGATGGATGATATTGATTTGCTTATCTTTTTCCGCGATCCGATCTCTGCGTTAGGGCATGAACCCGATATTACCGCCCTCCTTCGCCTCTGTGATGTTCAACAAATCCCACTCGCTACGAATGTAGGTACCGCAGAAATGTTGATCCGGGCCATAGAAAGCGGCTTCCTCTCTTGGCGTGAAGAAATTCGTAAATATGATTCACCGCGATTAAATGGTACGGAGAACACATAGATGCGCTGAATTCCGCATTGTGCTAGTCTTTCGACCAAGCCAGTTCACTCTGAATTGCATATGATAATATCATCTCTTCTCGAAAGGATGATAGAATAATGGCAAGAATCAAACAAGGATCAGGCGGGCCGGTACAATTCAGACATCGCATGCAGGGGTTGACATCTCTCGTACAAAATCATCGGCATTCCTTCGGTAATTTAAGTGATATTGTGATCCCCGAGGATGGCAGACATCGTCACACGTTCCAAGGTATCACGACAACAGCTGACGGACATCGTCATTCGTATTCCGGTCGCACGGGCCTCAACATCGGTGTAGGCATAAACCATTTTCATCGTTTTCAAATTTTAACAAATATCGCAGATGGGCATCGCCACGTCATTTCCGGCAGAACAACAGGTGTCATTCGAATTGGTGTCGTAGTTGGTCACAAATTGATTATTGAAAGCATCGTTCGTCAGAGCGTGAAGTAAGTTCTTATATCCTATCATCAACCACACCTTCGCCACGAAAAAGCAAGAGACTACTGAATTGATTTCAGTAGTCTCTTCGAGCTTTAAAGCCTTCAAACTTCGCCTTCCCTCATTAAAATCTCCACCAACCAAGAGTAAGCCTGGCTCCCATTCACTTCATGAACACCTTCATAGAGATGAACGCCGAATCGCTCAGGAACGCCCGCCATCTCATACACCTGCTCCAAATACGAGACAGCCTCTTCCACACCTTCAATGGGAAAAATCGAATCCTGTCTGCCCGATGCGATGAACAGTGGTCGTGGGGATAGCAACCCGATCAGCTCAGGAAGTTCCGCGAAATCGAGCACACCAGGTACATAGTTATCAATACAATGCCGAACACCCATGATGCTGCGCTTAAATGTATTGGCGAACGCACATAGGACCGTAGCCTGAATGCGTTCATCTAATACCGCCGTATAGGCAGCGAGTAGTCCGCCACCAGAAAATCCGAAACTACCGATGCGGCTAGCGTCTATATCCTCACGTGACACCATGTAATCTAATGCTCGCATAGCTTCCTGTACACGTACACCAGCTAACGAGATCCCATATAGCATAAGATGTGCAGCGAGCATTTGGCACGAAGAATTGCCAACTTGCCCGTCAAATTGGTCAGCTTCTAAGCGCCGATCACCGAAGCCAAGGATTTCGGGAGCGACAACTATGAAGCCGCGCCTTACCATTTCCAAGGCATAGTTACCATGAATATCCGACTCGCCCGTATGCTCAGTTCCATCCGCGTTCAAACCAACGATCTGCCTACTGCCGAAGCCATGCCCATGAAGCGCCAACACAGCAGCAGACTTACCTGTCACACCTTTGGGCAACAGCACATAAACCGGAACCCGAAAGCCCCACAACGTACCGATTTCGATGCGTTCACGGATATGATCCTCGCACACCACACGTTCAAGAAGAACAGGACGAAGCTCGTCCTGTTCCTCCATCGGTACTGCTAAGGAGCTCGCCAAACGCTTTTTCATATGATCCTTCGTCAGTTCCTGCTGCTCACGTTTCAACTCGAAGGAACGATACAGATTAGCCATGCTTGCGTCCGGACTCCACATATGACACCCCTCCGTCACAGGTTAAAATTTCACCAATTTATCTACAGCAACCGGCTGCCCCGTCCGTAATGAAATATTTCCAGCAATACCAGTCAGAATGGACATCGCTCCATCCACATGGGAAGCCGCGCGTTTGAAACGGTCATCGGATGGCTTATCGAAGATATCCTTCAACAACACAGGATCTCCACCACCGTGGCCGCCAACCCCTTCTTCAAGTTCTACTTGATAAGGTGCTGCGAACATTGGGAATACCGTAATCGTCTTCGATTTCAACGCACCCTCGTCCGCTTTTTCGCCTCCAGCGTTCACGTAGGACTTCTCGACAACTTTCATTTCAATTCGGCCTTTGCTGCCGTTAATGTTCACATTAAAGCCTTCCCAAGGCAAATACGCATTCAAGGAATAAGTCAGAATCGCTTTATTTTTATAGCGAACCATCACCCCCATCGTATCTTCAATGGAGATCCCGTCACCAAAAACGCTTTGATCACGCTGATAACCATCCTCATGCTCGGCATCCAAATAAAGCCCTTTTAATTGTGGATTGCTATCCAAATGAAGAGCGAATGGATCCTCTTTCGCGTACGCATTTCCCGTAGCACGTTGGTAGAACTTCGTTTCTCCACGTTTCTCTGCATTGGCTTTTCCGTAGAACATCAGATCTCCCATGGCAAAAACCGTCTCCGGTTGCGTTCCTAACCAGAAGTTAACAAGATCGAAATGGTGTGTTGACTTGTGGACAAGCAAGCCGCCGCCATTGCGCTTATCGCGGTGCCATCTGCGGAAATAGTCTGCGCCATGCTCTGTGTTGAGTAACCACTCGAAATGCACGGAATGCACATCGCCGATGGTGCCGTCCATGATCAACTCGCGGATTTTCGTATTATGCGGTGCATAACGGTAGTTAAAGGTCACGCGAAGCTGCTTTCCTGTGCGTTTGATGGCATCCAGAATTTCTTGGCATTTCTCTTCATCAACCGTCATCGGTTTCTCTGAAATAACATCGCAACCGAGCTCCATCGCTCTAATAATATACGTATGATGCGTACGGTCTACCGTTGTAACAATGATTACATCCGGCTTTTCTTGATGAATCATTTCCTCGAATTGGTCAGCTTTATACGTAGGAACAGCATGATATTCATATTTGGACGACAGTAAATCGTTCGTAAAATTCATACGTGTTTGATTAATATCACAAATCGCAACAAGCTCTGATGTATCTTGAAAGTCTTTTACCATTGATCCATAGAAAAATTCTGCCCGTCCTCCGGTACCTACAATCGCATAACGTGTTTTCATCTACCTTAATCCCCTCTCGAATTAGAACCTCGACCAAGTCTTGCATTAAGATTAATACAATATTTGTATGGTTTCTAATCGAATATTGTCTAATGACTTTATTTCTTTGCACATATTGCTGTAAACTAGAGTGATAAGACGAGACATTAGGGGGACCGACGTTGATTCATTACCTGATTGAAAGACTACGAAGAGAGCATTCCTTCAATATGCCCGTGAATCATTACCACGACCATTACGAAATTTATTACTTACTCAGCGGCAAACGCTACTATTTCATACAGGATCGCACTTATCTAATGCAAGAAGGTGATCTTGTGTTTATTGATAAAAACACACTTCACAAAACGCTGGATGCCAACGCTCAGCCGCACGAGCGTATTTTGTTAAGCTTTGATACCGCTTGGGTGAGCACGATGGGGCATGACTCCCACGCCATTGCGCTAGCACCATTTCAGCTAAAGCAGCGTATCTTCTCGCTATCCGGAGCAAATCGCACGATCGTCGAGAATCTACTATTTAGTTTATTGCGTGAAAAGCAGCTGGAGCAAAAAGGTTGGGAACTCAATAGTAAGGCGCTGCTTACGCAATTGTTAATTTGTTGCAGTCGACTGATGAATCAGCTCGACACATATGAAGAGCAGCCGCAGGCGCATAATCCCAAAATTTTCGAGATCGCCACCTATATCCATGAAAATTTCCACGAACGGCTTAGCTTGGCGACAATTTCGGAAAAATTCCACATTAGTCCCAGTTATTTCTGCCGTTCTTTCAAGGAAACGACCGGATTCTCCTTCATTGAATACTTGAATAATATCCGCATTCGGGAATCCCAGAGGCTTCTGAGAGAAACAAAGCTGAAGGTCATTCACATCGCCGAGCAATCCGGGTTCGATAGCGTCGCTCACTTCGGGCGGGTTTTCAAGCAAGTGACTTCGCAAACACCTTTGGAATGTCGGAAGATGATGCATCTCGGGCTGTAACCATTTTCCGATACGCCGTCGGGGTCATCTGTTTGAGTGCCTTAACACCGCAGACTTAAGACTTCCCCTTCACTTCTTCATCGTTGTGAGGGGGAAGTTTCATCCTTTTTTAACCTTGAAAGAAAGGAGAATGACAGTGAATCACTGGAAGATCGGATTCTAAATTAGAGGGGGGGGGTTTTCATGTTGTTTCAAAAATAATTGCAAGTAATCCCCCCATCGATATGGAGAATCGCGCCGTTGGTCCAATCCGATTCATCCGATGCCAGGTAAATCGCGCTGTTCACGATGTCTTCAGGTCTTCCAAAACGCCCACTTGGCTGACGGCCCAGTCGAATCCGCTTCGCCTCCTCATCTTTCAGCAGCCATTCGGTTAATAATGGAGTTTCAATCGGCCCTGGACAAATCGCATTGCTACGAATGCCTTGGGGTCGGAATTGAATAGCCAGTGACCGGGTTAAGGAAACGATGGCTCCTTTGGATGCCGTATAAGCGTCTTGAGGCACACTGCATCCCATGAACGCAACAAATGAAGCGATGTTGATAATCGAACCCTTCTGCTGCTTTACCATATGCGGGATGACATGCTTACACGCAAGAAAAGTTCCTTTCACATTCACATCCATCACCCGATCCCATACTTCGACGGTCGTATCAATGACAGAGCCATCCTCCGAAGGCATAATTCCTGCATTATTATAGAGGACATCGACTTTACCGTAGTGTTTTATTACCTGGGTCACCGCTGCCTGCACACTCTCTTCATTGGACACGTTGCAAGTAAATAAAGCAGCGTCTCCTCCTTTCTCTTTTATCTCCAAAGTAGTTTTAAGCCCTGACTGCTCGTTTATCTCAAAAAGAGCAACCTTTGCCCCTTCCCGCGCAAACATTTGAGAAGCCGCCTGCCCCATACCGCTGCCCGCTCCGGTAATAATGCATACTTTATCCTGTAAACGCCCCATCTATCTGCCCTCCATTATCAGATTTGCTCAAAATATCTGGCCCTCTCCCAATCGGTGACAAATGCGTTCATGGACAGTTGCTCCACTTTGGCCATGTTATAATAATGGTCTGTCACTTGATCTCCGAGTGCACTGCGCACGATCGGACTTTCTTTCCAAAGCTCCATTGCTTCGTACAACGACGCTGGAACACGAGGAAGTCCTTTCATCGCGTAGGCGTTCCCCTTCCACTCTGGTGCAGGCTCGATCCGGTTCTCGATTCCATATAAGCCGGCCGCGATCATCGCCGAGTAGGCAAGATACGGGTTCATATCCGCTCCAGGAATTCGGTTCTCAATACGCAAGCTTTGCTGATCCCCTACAATTCGCAAGCCGGAGGTTCGATTATCATGGCTCCAGACAATATGCACCGGTGCCCAGCTTTCTGGCGCAAACCGCTTGTAAGAATTCACATTAGGAGCGAAAAAAAGAGAAAAGTCGCGTGTACACGCTAAAATACCACCTAAAAAATGCCTCATAGTCTCCGACATCGCGTACAGTTGCTCAGCAGAGTCGTAAAAAAGATTTCGTTCCCCCTGAAGGTCCCATAAGCTGATGTGGATATGACCGCTCGATCCTGTCCACCCATGATGGGGTTTGGCCATGAAGGTCACTGAATTTTCATACTGCATGCAAATCTCTTTGATCCCATGCTTCAGCAATACATGCCGATCGGCAGAAGTGAGGGCATCCGCATAAAGTATATTAATCTCGTGCTGCCCGACTGCCGCTTCGCCTTTAGTCGATTCAATCGGGATTCCCGCCGCGGTCATATCGTTTCTGATTTTCCGATAAAGAGGTTCATTGCGGGTTCCCTGCAGCAAATTATAATCCTCGTTATAGTGCCCCGCTGCTTGCAGATCCCGGTAGCCTTTATCATGAATGTTCTCATACGATTCTTTAAATAAATAAAATTCAAGCTCGCTTGCCATCATCATGCGAAATCCCTTCTGCTCCGCTCTTTGCAATTGCTGTTTGAGAATATTGCGCGGAGCAATACCGATGGGGGATCCTGTTTTTTCATCTACGACATCGCTGAGGACCATCACTGTCTTTTCCAGCCAAGGGATGACGCGTAAAGTGGACCAATCCGGCCTCGCTAACCAATCTCCATAGCCGGTTTCCCAATTCATCTGCTCGTACCCGCCGGGAGTGTTCATTTCCATGTCGGTTCCGAGCAAATACACACAGAAGTGAGTCCCTTTGGACAGACCGCCACGCAAACAAAACTCGCCTGTAAGGCGTTTACCCATCAATCGGCCCTGCATATCGCAAAATGCAATCATCACCGTATCAATAAGGCCTGATTGAATCGCCTCTTCCAGCTCCGCTTGAGAAATCAGCCCTGAAAGCCGGTTCTCATCCATGGTTATCCCCTCCTAAAAGCTTTTTGATGCAGAGCGTCTGACCAAGACGCAGCCAAAAAACTCGCTTCGTAAGCGTCAGCCGCTAATCGTCCAATTTCAAATTGATATACTTCAGTTCTAAAAATTCATCCAAGCCATGATGGCCGCCTTCGCGTCCAATTCCGCTTTCCTTGATTCCGCCAAACGGCGCTTGAGGAACGCTAAGAGAAGTTCCGTTGACCGCGACCATGCCGAACTCCAGCCATTCACATACCCGGTATACTCGGTTCAAATCACGCGTAAAAAAATAGGCGGATAATCCATAAGGCGTTCCATTACAGCGGGTGATCACTTCTTCTTCTGATTGAAAAGCGAGTATAGGAGCGACAGGGCCGAAAATCTCCTCTTTCGCGAGCGCCATTTCATCATGAACATCGTCTAACACGGTTGGGGCGTAAAAATAACCCTTCGCATAATCACCTTCCTCTAATCGATGCCCGCCTGTTAAAATCTTTGCCCCTTTCGCTGCGGCGTCTCCTACCAATCGTTCGACTCTTTCCAGAGCCGCCCGATCAATCAAGGGACCTACGTCCATTCCCGGTACCGTTCCAACCCCCACTCGGAGTTGGCGGACTTTCGAAACGATCTTCTCGCTCAAGGCTGCCCGAATATCTTCATGTGCGTAAATTAAATTAATGCCATTACACACTTGGCCGCAGTTCTCGAATTTATTGCTGACAATGCAAGCTGCCGCTAGGTCCAGATCAGCATCGGGAAAAACAATAACTGGCGCAATGCCTCCAAGCTCTAAAGAAAGCCGTTTCAATTGGTTGGAGGCGCTTTGCATGATGTGTTTTCCCACTTCAGTTGAACCTGTGAATGAAATTTTTCGCACCCGGGAGTCGGATAAGAGGACATTGCCAATCTCAGCCGCATCTCCCGTTACGAGATTAGCCACCCCATTCGGAATCCCGGTGTCGATCAACAGCTGAAACAACGCTACAGCGATTAACGGCGTCTGACGAGCCGGCTTTACAACTACCGTGCAGCCCGCAGCCAGAGCGGGTGCGACCTTTCGGACCACCATGGCAGCAGGATAATTCCATGGTGTAATCATGCCGACGACTCCGACGGGCTGACGCCACACCATGATACGCTGATTTTTGCCGGAGCCCGGGATTGTTTCCCCGTAGATCCGCTTTCCTTCTTCAGCGTACCACCTAATAAACTCAGCCGAACTCTCCAGCTCCCCATTTGCTTCTGCTACAGGCTTCCCCTGCTCCTTGGACATCAAGATGGACAGCTCATCTCGGTTATGCACAATCCGGTCCGCCCAATCGCAAAGATAGCGGCCTCGTTCTTTTGCCGTTAGCTGCCTCCAAGCGGACAAGGCCCGCGCTGCGGCGTCGACCGCTTTTTTCGCGGCCTCCCCAGCTCCCTTGGGAACTTTTCCAACCACCTCTCCTGTAGCTGGATTGTAGACCGTCATACTTTCCGTCAGCACAATTTGTTCTCCGTTGATCCATAGAAAGTTCCATTTTTCCTGATCGGATGTCACGATGATCCCCCTCCGTTCACTTGATCGATGAGCCATCGGAAAGGAATCAGTCCTTCCTCATGCTTCACAGCCATCATCTCCGGATGCCACTGCACCGCCAATAAGTTCGGATGATTAGGATGAATGAGCGCTTCAATAATCCCATCATCTGCAACCGCCGCCGCTTGAAGCCCCGCTCCGATCTGATTTACCGCTTGATGATGGTAGCTGTTCGTTCGGATTTCATCAGCCTGGTATAGCTTTACTATGGACGGAGCTAGCAGCTTGACCCGATGCGCCAAATACCAGCGGGGAGCACGTGAAAATTGATGAGCCAGTACGTTCTCAGCGTGATCGGATATGTCTACATATAACGTGCCTCCGAAGCTCACATTCAAAAGTTGCATCCCTCTGCAAATAGCGAGTAGCGGCTTATGAAGCCGCAGCGCCTCTTCGATCAACTGCAGCTCAAAACGATCCCTCTCCGGGGTGATCGTCCAGCAGCGAAGATCCGGACTCGAGCCGTACAGCTGCGGATCAATATCCTCCCCGCCAGCCAAAATCAATCCATCGAGCGCCTGCAGAATCTCATAGCAAGTTGAACGATCTCCAACAGGGATGCCGATTGGAATGGCACCAACCTGCTTTACCGCATGTATATAATCGTGGCCTATGACGCTGAAGCCTTGGCCCTTCACTCCTCGAAAGGTACCGCCGACCCCTTCCTCTCCAGACACATGATATCCCGTTATTCCGATAAGGGGCATTTTGCTCATCACTTCACCTCTTCTCTCCACCATTTTATTCCGTGCGAATGAAACGCATGACCTCTGGAAAGGAAAAGACACGGGTTGTTTGAATCGTTAGTGCTATGCGTATAAAGAAAAAAACACCCTATAGGGGTGCTCTGAGTGAAGGAGTATTGAATTCCAGAACGAATGTTCCTCATACGTAGATACCTTAGATACATGGTTGCTATGAGAAAAACTTCTATCGAAGTCCTTCGAGGATGAGCGACCGCGTTTTTAATGTTGTTTTTATCGCCAATAAGAATTTGTTTTTCCGGGTACCGGAAACATATAAATTCTTATGTGGTAAAAAAGACCGCATTCCTGAATGGCTTCAGGGTGCGGTCTGTACGTATTAATAGATGCGTTTCGCGCCGATGTATTTCGGTCCCCAATACGAGTTTGTCATGCTTTGCGGGTAAATGCCGGCCGAACGAGTCGCAGATAGGAATTGTCCGTTGCCCATGTAGAACCCAACATGATCAACAACGCCTGGTGCGGCAATGGCGAAAAATACAAGATCGCCCTTTTGCAATTGTGCAGCCGCGATGGGGTTACCCATCGTGTATAAAGTTTTGGACGAAGAGCGTACCATCGGTACGTTGTGTGATTGGAACATGTAATACACGAATCCAGAGCAATCAAAACCTTGCGGAGTGATGCCCCCCCAGAGATAGGGGACATTGAGATAGCTCATCGCGTCGCGCATCATCGTTTGCTTGGTGAGTGCGTGATTGATGCTTGTTTGAGTAGGTAAATCTGCAATACCCGTTTGAGGCAGCATATATGTTTTTTGAAAATCTTTCACTGCTTGCGCCGTAACGGAACCAAAGTACCCGGTTATCGTAGGATAGGTAAAGAAACCGAGTGTTTTTAAATTCGTTTGCAATGAGGAAACAGAAGTACTCGACATGCCTTGCGCTAAAGCAGCACTGCTCGTTGCAGTTGCCGCAATGGCAGGAGCCTCTGGAATCAGGGAGCTAGCAGCGACAGTGAACAGCAAAGTGGCAGCAAGAATCAGTTTCTGTTTGATCATGTTGTTGACTCCCCTTCGAATCGATTGAATTCACTTGTTCATTGTATATGCCAGCAAGTGCTTCGCTCAATATGAAAACGATGGGAGGCGGACTTCAAGATGCAGGAATTTTGTGAATCAACCTTGTCATAAGCGCCGCCATTTGCGATCTTGTGGACGATTCTTCGATTCCGAATCGATTCGGTTCCAAACCGCTGACAATTCCTTGTTGCTGCAAGGCTAATATATATTTATAGGACCATCTAGTCGATTGAATGTCCTGAAACGGAAGCTCTCCTGCTTCTGCTGTAAGTTTGAAAATGCGAGCCAGCATCGCGCTTAATTGTTCACGCGTCAACGCTTGATCTGGTCGGAAATGGCTTCGATCAAGCCCCTCTACCATTCCGTTCTGGAACGCTGCATTGATATGGGGCGCCGCCCAATGCCCGCGTGTATCCACGAAGGGCGCTGGACTAGCGCTATCTAGGTTGAGGTTCATAGCACGGGACAAAATAACAGCCCCTTGAGCTCTGGTTAAGGGTTTTTCCGGTGCGAATGTTGTAGAACTCATACCCGTTATCCAGCCCAGTTCAGAGACCCTCATAATATCACTTTCAGCCCAGTAACCGGCGGGAACATCCGCAAAGAAACTTCCATTCAACCACCGAGTGAAATAATCCCATGTTTCGGCAACCTCTTGATATAAGCTCCAAGAGCCAGCCCCTTTGATCCCGTATTGATTGATTATACGCAATTTTTGTTTGATGGATTGTTCGTTTTCGTACCATAATAAATATTTACCTTCGGTCAATTTTTTATCTACTACAAATCCATTTTGCCCCTGTGGAATTGTAAAGGTTGCATACGGCGATTGTTTGTCCTTATCGTAGAATGTTGTTCCGTTAAACTGAGTAAGAATTGGTCCGACTCGCGTATTCGAAACCCCCAAACCTTCGATATTCACACCTTCGGACGTAGGTCCGTCTTGTTTCCACAATCGGCCATAGAACGGAAGACCCATTACAATCTTATCTTTGGGCACTCCTTTATTGAGTGCATATTTCAAGGATTTTTCAAAAAAGGAAATGGAGGATACAGGGCCGGCATCGCTACCTTCCCATGATTCATCATAAGCCATGATCATCAAATAATCAGCGTTAGCAGCTAGTAATTTATAATCATAAAATCCTTGCCAGCCCGTATTCCATGCATAGGGGTTGGCGGCTACCGCAACGGAAACTTCTTTGTTGGAGGGGATCTGCTCACGCAATAATTTGATGAAATGGGTAAAAGCATCTCTGTCATCTACACCGACGCCTTCGATATCCACGTTGACTCCGTCCATATTGTATTTGTTGATAGCAAGTATGATATCGCTGACCAAAGCTTGAACATTTTGGGGATTCAAAGCCGCAATCCCATTATCGCGTTGCCAATGATTGCTTAAGAAAGGAACAACGCGGATGCCTCTCCGATGCATCTCAGTGATAAAAGCAGTATCCAATTTCCAAGTTACCTCTAGCTTTCCTTGCTCAACTATATCCAAATAGTTAGGTGAGACCATCGTTATGGTGTTTTTTGTTTTATCAATCTGGCCTACATAGTTGGTCGGACTGCCGAAATACAAATAAGACATATTCATTTTTGGAGAGAGTGCGGAGCTGTTGTTACCAACTGTCGTCAAACATAGGAGCGAGAAAAGAATTATGACTAATCGTTTCATTGCAAATTCTCCTCTTTAAACACGAAATCAAATGCATCCCCATTAGTAGTTGAGACTTGGAAAATGGCATGATCCTTATACACGGTTTGATTGTGAATTGCGGATAAATCGGCATTTGCGGATGCTCCCCATTCATTGAACAAGTGAGATACTTCACCTGAATCGGTTATGTTGCGAGTGACAGCTATAACTTGAGCCCAGCAATCAAGCATCATAAATCGATCAAATTTATTCTTAGGTTTTCCGCTCACATGGATAGATTGAACGACATTGTCCTCAGAAACATACACGATCATTTCTAATTGAGGCGAGAAATTGGCGGTGAAATAACGCGTTCCTTCCTGTCCATTCTGGAATTTCAAAGGTGGTAGAAACAGGTTGCGATTCATTTCTTCATTAATAGAATTCCACAGATTTCGGAAATCCTCAGTATGGATAGGTTTTGGTGTAGAAGATTGCAAGATATGCAAGCGATTTTGTTTATATTCAAATCGTTTCATACTTAGCATGTTTTCATCTTTTTCGGTTTTTTCCGCTATTGGTTTAGGTGTATTCTCGCATCCACTGAGCAAGAGTAATGCCCCTATCCCAAGCAATAGAGTTCTTTTCATTTATGAAAATCCTTTCCGTTTCGTTACATGTAGTTTTACTATTCCCTGATATCCTTAAATCATGATTTTACATGATGGGCGTTCAAGCAAAAGAACAAAAAAAAACGCCTCTAACTCAAAGTTAGAGACGTCATTATAAGGAATATGGGATTTAACTCTTCCGTTCTAGGTTCCAATCTACTGGTGGTGGCGTACCTAGACCTCCACCCGAACCGGTTAGATCTAATGAGGTTTCACCTGATTTACCAACAAACGAATCTTTGTAAATTTTCTTTGTATCGATAACGCCACCTACCGCAATAACGCCATCGATTTGATATAAAAAGTTGTTATTAGCTGTAAAATCACCTTCTACAAGAAGATCACCTGCAATAATATCTGGACTACTCTTCACATCGAAAGACCCAACAGCAACAGTTCCATTCTTAACGGTGATTGCGGAATTATTTTTACTTACGAAAGCGCCATCTATTGTCAATGAATCAGCAGTAATTTTGGCATCTTTGGAATCATCGTAACTTCTAGCGTAAATATCAGTAGCAATGAGGTTACCGCCAGAAAATGTAATATCGTCTTGTGCGAAAATATCGCCATATTGCCCACTTCTTGACTTATAGGCATTTAGATTGATGGAATCAGCGGTTATATTTCCTTTCGAGATTAAACTTCCGTAAATGTTCACAGTAGCATTGCCCGAAAAATCATAGTTGTCGGCAATGAGTATGACAGGCTTTTCCTTCGAACCTAAAGTGATTACTTTGGTAAATGTTAATGTTCCAGGTATATATATAATAACAGGATTATTCGAACTCGAGTCGCTTTTCGTTTTAATGTCGCTCATTGCACAATTAGAATCGAGCCCGGGTTCAACTCCGCATTTCATCAGTGCAGGCGACGATAAATAGCTGTTAATTTCAGTGTTGACGTTATTCTGGATCGTACTTAGATAGGTTGAAGCGATAGCTTGAATGGTTGATCTTTGAACAGATGGCTTAATGTCACTCGATATGCCGTAATAGACACTGCCTTCAGCGGGAATCGGTACTTGTGAGCCTCCAGCTTTCGATTCATAGACGGAAACCCGATAGGTTAGCTGTTTGCTATGCGAACCAACTGTGGCTTTGAAGTAAACGGTATATTCACCATCCGTGTCAACGGGCTTTTTCACGATGTCTTGTTCCTCGATGTTTTGTTCGAAGGTAATTTTTGTCCCTTCGGGTGACAGTATCGTTTTCTTCCCCCAAACACCTCCGATGAGTGCAGTTCCTCCGCCATACTTATTAAAGTAATCTTTGCGTGACGCTCCTTGTCCGAATTGGTCATAGACGTCTAAATAACTTAGAAATGATTCCATTCCGCTTACCGCAAGGTCTGTCGCTTTCTTATCATGCTCGGACTGTTGATTGGCCAATTGATTAGTTGATAGTGAGTTCAGAATAACTGGTGTAGAAATAGTTAAAACCAGCAGGACAATAAGGACATAAATAAGAGTGTTCCCTCGTTCGTTGCAGATGAATTTCATTGTTTTTCCTCCTATGAATGCAGACATGGGCATTTATGTAGGTGGATTGGACGCCGACACGCCTTTAATAGCGAAGCAATTTACATGAAAGTTCTTGAGTGACTTCGTACTTTTTCGATCCGCCGTTTGAGGTGGCTCTTTTCATTTCAAATGTAAAGGCAGCGCGGAATGCATCTCCGCTATTTAATAAAATGTTCGATGATCCAAGTGGGTTAGCGGAATTTGTGGCTGACAACGTGGAATAAGTGTTAGATTTAAGCTGATTCGTTAGCAGTTGTCCGTTTGTATAGTTTGTCGAATTGAAAGTCACACTATCATTCAGATTCGTGGAATTGAATTGATACAGAGTCAGGGTTCCATTTTTGAAAACAAGCGATTTCTTTTGTTCACTTCCACCGACATATGTAATAAATCTTAATTCATTGGCACCCGCAACCAAATATGCTTCATTTGCATCGGAAAGATTTCGGGAAATCGTGTCTATCGTTTTTCTGATTTCTGCATCATTCGCAAAATCGATCGTGTTGGTTCTGGATAAAAGATTAGTTGATGATAGCAACATAATAACTACGCCCAGTAACACAGTGCTGACGGTTAATACAGCAAGAACTTCCGTTAAAGAAAAACCTTTTTCATTTCTCATCAAGTTATCCCTCCCACGAAACGGTAACCGTCAAAAGCCGCGGCACTAATGCCACGTTCGTATCGACCGTATCCCTGAATAACACGACGCCCTGCAACGAAACCACGTGGCTTCTAAAGTTTGTTCTGATATAACCCGAACTTGCTGTTAAGTCAGATTGCTGAATATCGATGCGATACGGCGTTGGCGCAGGTATATTTTTCACCACATTGTTCCAACTCTGACGATCGGGTATGTTCGCTGATAAAGCATTTCTTTGCTCATTTAACATTTTCTCTGCCAAACGAATGGCATTGGCTCTAAGATCGTCCTTTTGAGACGAAATTCGATAAAAGCTGGAAACATTAAGAAAAACCATAACCATAAGAATAAGGATCATGGTGGCTGCAAGAACTTCAATCAGAGTAAGTCCCTTCTGATTGCTGATCATGTTCTCTCCCTCTCTTCCATCCGATTCCACGACTCCACTTTACTTCGCGGACATCGACTTTAACTCAGGTGAATAGTAAGCAACGCAAGTAAATGTAGCTGTTACTGTCATACTTTTGTCAGTCGTTACCGATAAATTCTGTGCTTGTGTGGCGTTTGTACTTTGCCAGATCCACGATTTGATTGAAAGAAACCGTGGAAGTGCGTGCATGCTTGAAAAGAACTGCGCGTATTGCTCAAAAGTTCCAGATACCTGAATCGTAAAAGGAATTTCTGTAATTGCATTCGACACATTGGTTGCGTTCGCATTCTCTACCTTTGCCTTGTTGGCATCACTTTTAAATGATAACGAGTTTATCGATACGCCAACCTGCTGTTCCAATTCCTTAAGCTCCAGAATCAATCTGGGTATTTCTTCATTGGCAGGAATCTGCGCAGTAATGCGATGAGCCTCATCATCAGAAAACTTTTTAGGTATCGGTTGCTGCAAGAGTCTATTTTTAGTGAGCACGATTTGATCTAAATTATTTTGCAAAGCATGATTCAAATTGACGGATGGAAGCAAATAGCTGCTGAAAATCCATACATTGAACAGCAAACCTATCGTTATTGCAATCACGAGTATTTTCATCGGTATTTTCAACCGAACTACAAGTGCAATCAACTGGACTTTACTACTCAAATTTCCCACCTACTTCCCTTGACCGGGTATCTTGAGTTTAATGGATATAGAGACGTCATAAACAGAGTATTCATCAGATTTTTGCGTTTTCAAAGCAGATTGTATAGCTACGGACTCGATCAAAGTTGAGCTTTGAAGTGCGGTCGCATATTTAGATACCGAAGCAAGATCGGAAAAACTCATTTTGAGTTCAATCATACCCGGGACGGCGTTCATAGATCCGATTCCACTGTCACTTGGAAGATTGTCAACCAAAGTAGTAAGGAGCTGAATCCAACTCGCGCGTTCTAAATTTAATTTAGTTATTTCGTCTCGCAGAACTTGCAACATTTTGGTTCTCTCATCCAGTTCGCGTTGTTTCGTTAACGTTTGGATCTCCGCATTTGATAAAGCAATCTCGTTGTCCAATTGCTTAGCACTGTTACTATAACTAGAACTAACGAACAATAATGCAGAAGCTGAGATGACAAAAACTAACGCAGTACTGAGCAGTATCGATGACAGCACTCCTTGAAATGTAGGTACTTTAGGAATCAGATTGATATTCCTCATGCATCAGCCCCCCTATAAGCGAGTCCTATAGGTACTGCAAAGACTGAAAATCCATTGGAAATGCTATTATTTTGCCCAAAGGGTGCGCTTGCTTGAAAGAGATGAACAGGAATCGACAGTCTGTTATCCAAAAATGCAATAATCTCGGCCATTCTACGCGTACCACCGGAAATCACAATATCAACAAAGTCCTGATTTCGATTGTTTAACGTATACCGGTAAAAATTCATGAGTCGCTCTAGTTCATGCGCCAAATCATTACATTGATTGAGAAAATCAGTTTCCGACTCATCACTTGTTGAATCCGTAAAGCTCAGCGGGATGCTTCGAGTAATTTTAAGCTGATCCCCTTGAAAAATACTGAGATCCCCAGCATGCTCGTTCAGATCGACGATCATGTAGGTTCCCGTTTGGTCGATGGCAGAGGTGCGCTGCAAGAGCCGCAGCAATGACAATGCCTTGATCTCGATGCTTGTCAGTTTGATGTCGGCAGCCTTCATTATACCCATATATTGTTCGATGATCGTTTTGGGTGCTGCTACTAGCATCACATCGCATTGAATCGTTTCATCCTTTGGCTTTTCCTGCTCGAAGTCATCGAACAGGCCTTTTCTCGCAAACGACTCTTCATTAGCGGCAGCAGCCTCAAGCATGGTGTCAGGAAGCTTTTGATTTTCCGCATTATTCTTTATTTTTTTCATCAACTTCGTGCGTTTATTGACAGAACCATTTAACTTTATAAAGTCAAAAGTAGGATTTTCAAAAGGAAGATGAAGATTGTGCTCGATCTCAAAATCAACCAGTTTCGCAAGATCTTTTTCCGGAATATCTGGAAATTTCAAAAATCGAACCATCACAAGTTGACTCGGAAACGCCAAATGAACGTATTTCGGTTTTGAAGCGAGCTGCGCGATCATCTTTTTCAATGTTTGGACGACAACTTGCTGATCCTTGATCTTGCCTTCCTCGACGACTAGTGCAGGCAACTCCTCTGTTAAACTAGTCTGAACGAATGGTTCTTTTTTTCCACGCAAACGCAGCGTACTCATTTTTATGAATGAATCAGAAATTTCAATTCCTAAGGATGTTTTTCCTGGAAATAATGTTTTTTTTGATTGAGTGCGGTTGTCTAATTGAACCGAATGACGCTCAGATACCAGGTTATCCATGGTTCCCCCCACATGTAAGAAATGAATGCGCCTGCTGCTATAAATGGACCAAATGGTATTGACCGATCTTGACGTGCCTCATTCATGATCAATTGAACTACACCAAATACCACGCCTAATAAACTTGCTGCAAATAGAGTGAACAACGTTAGTTTAATACCGAGTACAAGTCCGATAAAAGCAAACAGCTTAATATCGCCGCCGCCCATACCTTCCTTCTTCAAAAACAACAAGGAAGCATATGCAACGACATAGAGAATTCCGCTGCCAATAAAAAATCCAACCGCATAATTCCACAACGGAAGTGGATGTGTCCAAATCCGCAGTAGTATAGCGAGTGCAATACCCGTAAACACTACAACATCAGGAATGATCCTATACTTAATATCTGCCAATGAGCAAATGATTAAAACGGAAATAAAAACCAATCCGACTGATAATTCTGCAGAAGGCGCTAACTTCCATGTAACTGTGGCAAATGCAACTGCTGTCGTCAATTCTCCGAACGGATAAATGGGCGAAATACGGCTCTTGCAATATCGACATGACCCGCGTAAGGCCAAGTAGCTAAAAACAGGTACAAGATCGAGCGATTTAAGCGGATGATGACAATGCACGCAATGCGATGGCGGGTAGGCAATCGATTGTTTCTTAACAACTCGAAGCGCTACTACATTGAAAAAACTACCCAAAACAAGTCCGAAGATCGCAGCGGTTATCACATAGAGAAGAGTTATAATATCCATAGTAGCTCCGTTCGGTACAAATGATATCAATAGATACTTAGTTACGGTTTTACAAACGAAATCTGTGTCGCACCCCATTGTCCATCTCTAAAAGTAACAAATACTTGGTCAAAGGAATACCCTACAGTCGAATTAAAGAGCTGCGTTGATTGTGCTCTAGGTACATTTTTTAAATATGCTGCAGTTTGAAGGGTAGATACAGAAACTGTTGCTGTTCCTGAAGTAGCTGTTCCACTAAACCCAGGTACATCGTTTGTTGTTAGTGCATCTGTTGAATTAGCATTACCATTAGGATCCAAATCTGTCATATAACGAGTGGCTGCATCTCGTACTAGAGCTGCAGATTGAATATCCGATTTGATTTTCGAGTTCTTAATGACGCCGCCAATCGCCGGAATAGCAATTGCCGCAATCACTCCCAAAATGACAATAACAGCAAGCAACTCAACTAGCGTTAACCCTTTTTGATTTTTGACCAACTTCATTTTCGTGTTCATTACCTTGTTCATCATAATATTACCTCTTCATATGTCCATATTAATTCCGTACGCTCAAATTATATCAATAGAGGTAACTCGAATGAGTTACCTCTATTTGGGCAGTTACCGTGTACTTTTATGATGCTGAATAAGTAATGGTTGATGTCGGATTCATATTCCATTGTCCATTTGTAAAAGTAACAGCTACTGTATTCATGAAGCCTTGAGTCGTTGCTTGCATTTTGGGTTTTGATTTTAAATATGCTGCAGTAACAAGTGTATCTACACTAACTGTTCCTCCAGTAGCTGTATAACCAGGAACTGCAGTACCTGCATCATTTAAACCATTACCGTCAGGATCTACATCTGTCATATAACGAAGTGCAGAATCTATGACTAGCGTTTGAGATTGAACATCAGAATTTTTCTTCGAGTTGTTAATGACCCCGCCAATCGCCGGAATAGCAACCGCAGCAATAACTCCCAAAATGACAATTACAGCAAGCAACTCAACGAGCGTTAACCCTTTTTGATTTTTGACCAACTTCATTTTCGTGTTTATTAACTTTTTCAACATGATAATATCTCTCCTTTTATAATTGTTTACATATATTAATGAATACCGCCCAACATTTTAAACGTCGGAAGCATAACAGCTAGCACGATTCCTCCAACAATTCCAGCGAGCAGTAAGATCATTAGCGGTTCTAGCAAGGATTTAAGTCGATCAGACATCGTATCGACATCAGCTTCATAGAAATCAGCAACCTTCTCCATCATGCTGTCCAAAGCGCCTGATTTCTCTCCGATCGCGAGCATTTGAACGACCATTGGCGGAAACAGCCATGAGTTTTGAAACGGATCGGCAATGGATCGACCGTCGCGCAAACTTTCTCTTGATTCCAAAATTAGTTTGCCAATGACTTCATTGCCAACTACGTTAGACACAATGGTCATCGTCTGAAGCATCGGAACCGCCGCGGCAAATAAGGAGCTAAACGTACGGCTGAATCTGGCAATAGACTGTTTATGTGCCAACTTCCCAAAGACCGGGATCTTCAACTTGATATAATCCAAGTAGTAAATCCCTTTCTTCGATTTCTTCATCATATTGATGATCAAATTAGGAATAACAGCGACAACCGGAATAAAATACCAGTATACTCGTATTATGTTGCTTATTTTCATAACAATTATTGTAGGAAGCGGTAACTCCAGATCCATAGTTTGAAAGCTCTCAACATATTTAGGTATGACGAAGGTCATCATCAACGTCACAACTGCTACGGTAACAATACCCATAATAATTGGATAAATCATGGCCGATTTGACTTTTTCTTTCGTACTATGTTCTTTCTCATAAAATACGGCCAACCGATCGAACATTTCATCCAAATTACCGCTTGCTTCCCCCGCTTGAATCATATAAATAAATACAGTAGAGAAAATAGTTGGAAATTGTGCGGCTGCGACGGAAAGCTGCGTGCCTCGCTGCATCTCCTCAGCAACTTCCATTAGCACTTTCTTAAACGCTTTACTTTCTGATTGCTCGCTCAAAATACGAACCGATTCCACCATATTGACGCCTGACTTATACAAGGTTGATAGCTGCCGACAAAATATAGTGAAATGCACCATCTTAACCTTCGGTCCGCCGAACGAAATGTCCCTGTTAAGAACACTATTTTGTTGATCTAACAACTTCAGAATCCAAAGTCCCTTGCCGCGCAGTTCTTCCGTAGCCGTTTGTTGGGTAGACGCTTCAAGCACCCCTTTATAATAGTTGCCGCTATCATCAACTGCCTGATATCTGAACTTTGGCACTCGAATCCCCCTTGCCTTCCATACGATTAATGAAGCTCTGCGAAGCCAAATAGCGCTTCTTTTGCTGTATCTACGGAAATCCTTCGCTGTTGAAGCAGCTCGCGAAGCGACATTTCCATCGTTTGCATCCCTTGAGCTTTGCCGGTTTGCATAACAGAGCGGATCTGGTGTACTTTCTCTGACCGGATCAGGTTGGCGACAGCCGGTGTGTTAACCAGCACTTCGATTGCCGCTACTCGGCCACTTCCATCACTCGTCGGCAAAAGCCGCTGCGCCATGACTCCGAGCATGACGGATGCAAGCTGAACGCGCACTTGCTGTTGCGCTTCCGGAGGAAATACATCAATGATCCTATCGATTGTTTGTGGGGCATCGGCAGTATGCAAAGTACCAAATACTAAATGCCCCGTTTCCGCCGCTGTAATCGCGATGCTTATCGTTTCCAGATCGCGCATCTCACCGACCAGAATGACGTCAGGATCTTGACGCAGCGCGGCTCTCAATCCACTTGTGAACGAATCTGTATCCGTGCCAATTTCCCGTTGATTCACGATACAAGATTTGTGAGGATGGACAAACTCGATAGGATCTTCAAGCGTAATAATGTGATCGCTTCTTGTTCGATTGATGTAATCCAGAATTGCAGCTAATGTTGTCGATTTACCGCTGCCTGTCGGCCCCGTCACGAGCAGGAGACCTTGCGGCTTTTTAGCAAAATCTTCAGCAGTCGGCGGTAATCCGAGCATTTCCATCTCAGGGATTTTATTCGGAATGAGTCGGATGGTTAAACTCGCTTGTCCTCTTTGTCGATATACATTGACCCTGAACCTGCAAAGTTCCGGTATACCAAATGAAAGGTCATAGTCGCCTTTGTCCAAAAATGTTTCAAATTGCTCGCGCGTCATTAACTCCCTAGCCATTTCCAATGTTGCAGTTGGCGTAAGAAGCACATCGCCGATCGGCTTCAGGTCACCATGAATACGAAACATTGGCGGCGAATTGACTGTAATATGAATATCCGAAGCATTGTGCTCATGAGCAAGCTTCATCAGTTCTATAATTCCCAAACGACTCTGCCTCCAATTCGTCGCATGCTCAATCTTTGCCCGTAACGCGGAATACTTCAACCAATGTTGTTACTCCTGCGACCACTTTATCTATACCATCATGCAGCATAGGAATTAATCCATGTTCCATGGCATAATTGCGATAGTCGCTATCAGAACATTTTTGCAAAATCATCGAACGGAGGGTATCATCCACTTGCAAAACCTCATGAATAGCCAGCCGCCCCTTGTATCCGGTTCGGCCGCAATCTCCGCAGCCTTTTCCTCTTCGTAGTGTTCCCACTGAGTAGCCAAACCTCTCAAGAATCTTGATTTCTTCTGAAGTCGGCTCGTAGTTCTCCGCACAGCTTGGACAAATTTTGCGTACAAGCCGCTGGGCAACGATACAATTTACCGCGGATGAAAGGAGGAACGGCTCTACGCCCATATCGATTAGCCGCGTAATGGAGCTCACAGCGCTGTTCGTATGCAAGGTACTGAGAACAAGATGCCCCGTCATCGCTGCACGAATGGCAATCTCTGCCGTTTCCGCATCTCGAATTTCTCCGACCATGACGATGTTGGGATCCTGCCGCAAAATCGTGCGCAGCCCTTTGGCAAATGTTAATCCAGTGGTTGTATTAACCTGCATCTGATTAACACCTTTCAACTGATACTCTACTGGATCTTCAACAGTAATAATGTTGACTTCATCATTATTCAGTCTGGCAAGAGCGGAATACAGCGTCGTTGTTTTACCGCTACCCGTAGGTCCAGTAATCAGAATGACGCCATCTGCGCTACTAATTCCATCTTGGAAAAGTCGGAGGTTGTGCTCGGAAAAGCCCAGCTTTTCGACATCCGTTAGCGAACTTCCCAAATCCAAAACCCGCATCACGACCTTCTCGCCATGAATCGTTGGCAGAGAAGAAATCCGAATATCCACCTTGCGGAACTCAACATCCATTTCTACGCGCCCATCCTGCGGCATTCTTCTTTCCGCGACGTTCATGTTCGCCATAATTTTGATCCTGGCAACGATGACACTTTGCATATGCGGAGGAAGCGTTCTTTCAGTTCGCATGATCCCATCAACTCGATACCTGATTCGCAGACTATCTTCCTGCGGCTCGATGTGAATGTCGCTTGCGCCGATTTGGATCGCTTGTATAATAATTTGATTCACCGTTTTGACTACAGGGGAATCTTCATCTTCTGCCAGCGGTCTTGCTTCTTCCAGTTCACGCGCACTCAAATTCTGCATGATTTGATCAACGGATTCTTGAAGCCCGTAATAACGCTTAATCGCCCGCCCTAGTTCGTCTTTTGATGCGATTGTCGGCTCAATACGAAAGCCTGTCGTCATGCGGAGCTCATCGATAGCAAAATAGTCCAGAGGATCGGCCATCGCCAAAATCAGCTTATTACCCTCCGTGCGAATCGGCAAAACCTGGTGCTTTTCGGCAAGCCGTTGGGGGATAATATTAATTATCTTCGTTTCGATTTTCTGGCGATAGATTTGTATATGAGGTATTCCAAGTTGATGTTCAAGCATTTCAATCAGTTGCTGCTCCGTAATATAGTTTCGGGTGATGAGCACATCGCCAAGCCTGATATTTAACTCTCTTTGCTCTCTGAGTGCGTTTTGCAACTGCTCTTCCGAGATCAGGCCAGATTCGACCAAAAGATCTCCGATTCTTTTACGAGGAGCCATGACATCACCCGCCTTTATTTAGAATGAAAAAAGACACCTCTATTGCGGAAACAGGAATACAAGTTATACAAATTATATTGCACAGATATTAAATAAAAATTTCACTTCTATTTCTAAAATGTGTTTTTATAGAAATGATTACTTAATGATCCGTAATCGCTACAATTGATGAAACATTTAAAGCAAATTTTCAAATCCTAAGTACAATTCAGAGCTACATCAATGGACAAAAAAAAGATGACTCATGATCAATGATCAATTCAGAAGTCACCTTTTGACAGCATAGGGGTCTTTTTCAACTGTCCGTAAACTGGCCTTGTTAAGTGTGGGACTCTACTTTAAAGAACTCGTCTTGCGTTAACAAATGTGCGATCATAGATGGATCCACTGAACTTCGTAATTGTAACACCAATACCAACTTTATACGTGTGAAGCAACTGGTCATTCCCCATGTAGATCGAGACATGGTTCACGACACCGTCGTTGTTCGTGTCTGAAAAGATCAAGTCTCCTGCTTGTAGTAGATTACGGGACACTGGTTTCCCGTCCGTAGCTTGAGTCTTAGAACTGCCTGACAACTGGATTCCAAAGTGGCCGTACACGAATCTAGTATAACCAGAGCAATCCGCTTGAATTAGCTTACCGTCAACGATCTTCGTGTTGGAGAACGCATAAGGAACTCCCATCCATTGCTTACCAAATGAAATGATATTATCTGCTGTGATCTTTGGAGCAGTACCGATGATTTTTGTGTAATTGGGACTGGCCGAGACGTATGCTGTCTTACCGTTGTACGTAATCGTTGACCAATACTTGTCACCACCAAGATATGCAACTGTCTGGTTAGGTTTCAATTGACCAATAACTGGAGCAGAAGTTGATGCTTCAGAACGAACATTGGCATAGGACACAGCTTGAACTTTTCTGGCATCCGCGGCTTCGGCCGGCCGTACAAAGGTGTTTGAGGCAAAGGTAATTGACATTATGAGTGCTAAGATTGTTAGTAGTTTTTTCATTATCCATCCCTCTAAGAAGTATTTTTAGTATACCTTAACCTACAAACATTTGTACCCAAGCTCCTTGGTAGTATCCAATTCCAATACCTGTGAAATTAGGGCTAAGAATGTTTGCCTTGTGTCCTGCACTGTTCATCCAAGCTGTCATAACTTCCTGTGGAGTAGGTTGTCCCTTAGCAATGTTCTCACCTGCATAGGAATACTTAATCCCGTAGTTGGTCATCATACTAAATGGAGTACCGTATGACGGTGAAGTGTGGTCAAAGTAATTGTTCTGACTCATGTCTATAGCCTTATCCTCTGCAACAACAGATAGGTCTGAACGGAATGTTACTGGCTTTAGTCCTGCTTTGGCACGTTCTGCGTTTACAAGGCTAGCAACCTGATCTTCGAAAGACGTAGTTATAGCAGGTGTTACAGGTGGAGTTACAACAGGTTTTACAGGTGTTGGTACAAAAGAAGTGTCAAAGGTAACATTAGTTGGCGATGCTGATACATACGCATTATTACCGATTCTGCACCATCCTGCTTTGCTAGTCATATCAATGATTTTCCATGAGCTCCCTGCTTGAACTTGTCCAATAATGTTGCCATTGTAATCCCTCATATTCAAGACTGATTTAATAGTAACTACACTTGGCTGTACTGTAATTGTTTTTGTTGTACTGATTGCAGTAGATTTAGGGTCAGATTCTGGCAAGTTTCTGGAATATACGGTGATTGTATATGTTCCTGCTTTTGTTGGTGTTAAAGATGTCACATAATCTTTTGTGTATTGTGTCGGCAACCATGTATCAACGCCATTGAAAGTATATTTGGCAGACATTCTGTAGGCTGTTGTATTGGCTGTAGAAGCACTTATGCTGATTGCTTTGTTTGTTTGTGCATTCTGAATATCTAAGCCTGTTATTCTAGGCTGTGTCGCATTGATAACATTCTGTGGGTTATCTAGTGGACTAGGATCTTCAGGCATCGGCGTAGGCGGATTAGGCGGCGTAACATGCACTGGGTCAAATCTAGTTAAATCATACTGTTCAATCAGTGAGATTAACTTTTGTGCATATACTGGGTCTGTGCTGTACCCATCGGAGTACAGGTTGTTTGCTACCGATTTATAATCACCGTTATTGATGATGTTGCTATAACGCTTTGCCGTTAAGAAAACACCATGGTCTACAATCGAATCCTTCCATGTTGGATACATACGGAAATTAGATATTTCTTTATACCAGTTCGTTCCGTCAAATTCATCTGCATTTACTGTGACAGTATTACCTGTCCAGTTGACACCTTGTTTGATTCCAAACAGGTTATTTGCGTTATTGACCAAACTACTTTGTCCCCAATAGCTTTCAAGCATCGACTGTGCAATGGTTATTGATGGAAGTACACCAAATCTTGTCCAACCATCTTTTGCACCCGATTGAATTGCATTGATGAATATATTTTTTGCATCATTGTTTGTTGCTACATTACCGTTTGGTAATTCAACTAGCTTGGCTACTGGAAGAGTAACCTTGATGTTGTTTCCGAGATAGATAACATTAACATCTGCGTTTCCATTGCCATCAGTTGAAATAACTGTACCAACCTCTGCGTAATACGCCGAATCTGATTGATTGATTACCACTGGTTCATTTACATATAAGGCCATTTTTATTCCCCCTTATATCTGTTAGTCGCTCTCACTCGATGTATTCATAATACACTGTATTGTGATGTATTTAAATAACTAGCTTATTCCATTTCGATTTCAGATGTAAATACACCGACCAGTTTGTGACAACGACAAAAAAGACACCCACGCTACATGCAGGAGTCCATTCATTATCATTATATGATTCATACAAAAATGGACTTCTGTTCTTTATTTTTTAGGTATTTGTATTCAGGCAAATTGGTTATTCTATAATGGTACTCTAAGGATACTCTTAAAGGTCGAAAGGTGGTATTTGTCAAAGTGGATTCTATTGGTACGAATGGTGGAGAAACCTGTTTCACTGCACCAGATGAAGTCAATCAAATGTTACAAGAGATTGGGGACGCTTTTGGTCAAGAGAATTTCGGAGTCCAGCCGACGAAAGTTATCGAGTACTGTATCAGACGTGTTCACAGTCAAGTGGTAGAGAGCGGCGGTACGGGAAAGTTATAGAAACTATGTGATATATCAAGTGTTTAGGAGGCGAAACCGACTGGGAAATTATCCGTAGCAAGTGGGTTTAAACGATTTTAATTATTTTTGTAAGGCTACGACCCTACTTCGTAAATCTGAGGGGAAAGGTTTCTGTAGCCTTTCTCCCCCCTACAAAATACAGTGTATTAATTTATATATTCATTGCGATGTGGTTACACGGGTGTTATACTAGAGTTAACTTATGAATGGAGTTGGTAACAGGTATGACATCCAATCAAGAAACTAAGAAAGACTTAAAGACAAAAGGTATTAGCCCAACTATGACCTTCAAGGCTACACCAGAACTTAGAAATAAGATTGAACAGATCGTCTACTATCATTCCGAACAGTTATTTGGGCTTGAATTTAATATGACACAGGCTATTGAGATTGCAATTAAGCATTATCATAAGACCGTAGTCGAACCTTGGTTGGTAGCTAATGGAAAAGCAACGACAAAAGTACAGGAAGATAAACCTTAACTTGTAGTGATTTATTTATTGCCATAATAATTATACATAACATTTAAAACACAATGTATAAGAGTATATTTATATACATGCGTTACAGCCCATCGGCTGTAACGCTTTTTCTAATTCAGTTCGTTGTTCCTCAATTGCAGTGGCCTTCATCAGTCGTGCCCCTGCCTTCACAAGGATCCAGCAAAATACGCCTCATAATGATGGACTGGTTTGGGTTCAGCTAAATATAAACCTTCTTCTGCATCTGAGCTAGCAATCTGCTCAACAACTGCCAAAAGGAAAACACTAAATGCCAACACATGGAAATAATTTAATAACGTCAAAGGAATCCAAAAATCCTTTATAAGAAAATTTATCACTGTCGTGATATCCCAAAATACATAGATAGAATAAGCAATCAGGTATGATATAAAAGCTTTTTTCGGTATAACACCACAATGTGCAAAGAAGAATAGAGTACATATGTCAAAATGGCCGCAATTCCTATCACAGGAAAAAGAATTTCTATATGATAAAGGGAAATGTTCATCTCATACATTTTCTCTAAAATAACATCAATAATCCCAACAGCGAATAAAAGAATAGAAAATAGTATCGACATATAAATAAACACGAGATCAAGTACAACCTTTTTGCTAACACGAGTAGAAATCCACACAAACAAACACCCTGAAAATAATGCCCCTTCCAAATAGTAAAGGAAACTGTGTGGAAGAAAATCTATTGCATTCGATTCTGATAGTGTTAAATCATTACCGAATGATTCAAATGGACGAACAGTAGCAAAAAGATCATTACATAAAAAGACTACGAAGAGAGCAATAATAATCTTAATCAAAAAAGTAAATTCCTTACGAACACAAGACTTTAATCGCAACTTGTAGGCGTATTTTCTGGATGTAGTCATACATGAAGTATACTCTTCCCTTCTTTTTTCAACAAAAAAATCTCTTAAATACGAGTTTAATAAAATGTAATTTTGTTTTTTCCAGTTGTTTTAGAAAGATATAAAGCTTTATCTGCTTTTTCTAATATTTCATCAATTGGTTCATTATTGTACATAGCTACTCCAATACTGATCGTAACACCTTTCTTATTTTCTTCACTTACGAATACACCTGTTTCAATCAAACTTCTTAATTTTTCAGCTATAAGTAAGAGGCTTTCTTTGGTTTCATTACATACAACTATAATGAACTCTTCTCCTCCCATTCTAACAAATACATCTTCTTTTCTAATTCTTGAGCTTATTAAACTACTGATATTTTTTAATATTTCATCTCCAACAGGATGACCGTAGTTATCATTAATGCGCTTAAAGTTATCAATATCAAAAGCAATGAATCCGAGATGAAAGTTACTTCTTTTCCATGATGATATTCGATTTTCAAGAAATTCATTAAAATATCTTCTATTATATAAACCCGTTAAAGGATCTGTAAAAGATAATTCATTTAATTCTTTAACTAGTTTCACATTGTGAAGTTTGTAATGTGTAACTAAACTGAAAATAGAAACATTAATTATCGAAGAAAATATGGATGCGCTATTTGTGGGTAGATCAAAATAATACATCACTAAAGATTTATATATATTAAAAAAGATAAAATTGTAAACCAATACGTTTTCCAAAATGGATAGTGTGTTATTAAAATAAATGATGGAAATAACAGGACACTCCACATAAAAAAATATATATGTTCTCTTGATTGGAAAAAATAGATTGAAAGTCCAGGAATAGGGATTATCACTGCTATTAATATCCACCATATCATTTTTGAGTTTAAAAATTTAAACATATTATAAACCTCCTATATATGCCTTATTTCACATACTCGCTAGGGCAAAATAACCGCGAACCAAATGGTTGCACGAATTATCCACCGGAACTATCACCGGTGATATAGGCTGCAACCTGGCAATCATGATCCCTATCTATAAGGATTTTAGACCCATGGCTTTGCGTCATTCCCTTTCGAGAATTTTGCCTTATTCTATTTCAATTCTTGAATCGTTATTTTTAATAGTGATCTTCACTTCTAGGATTAGGACACCCTATGGATAATGTTAATCAATACATATTGCGATAACATTAGGGAATCATTTCTTTTCTGTTGCTTATGTATTTCTTATCTATTTAAGAGAATAAGGCATCCGATCTAATTCGGATGCCTTTCCCTGCCACATTGCACTAGGAAATTAGAGATTGATTCCAAAACGACAGCTAGTTCCTCTTTTACTTTCGACAATAGAAGAAGTGATTGCTCAAGATCTTTTTTACCACTCTCAAGCTCCTCAAGCTCATGCTGCAAATTCGCGGCCGATTCTAATAGTTCCAAAGCACCAATATGCAAAGCAACCCCCCTTAGTATATGGGTCAACAAAACAGCCTGTGCCATATCACCCAATTCTATAGCTCGACGAATATGCTCTGCGTCCTGGCAATGGTCCGCAGCAAACATTTGCAGTAATTGCCGATACAATCCAATATTTTGTTCTAACTGATGCAAAGCTTCTTTTACATGCAGGCCCGTTAACGGAACCAATTTCGCTGCTGCCTTAGTAGAATCGTCCACAAGAACATCTTTCGTACGAGAAGCTTTCAAATAGCTTTGCAACACATTGTATAGCTGAACCGGGTCAAAAGGTTTTGAAAGATAGCCGTTCATGCCTGCTTCCCGCACCTTCTCTTTCACGCCTTCCACTACATCCGCTGTCATCGCAAGAATCGGAATATCCTTAAATTCATCGTGCTTTCGAATATGTTTTGTTGTCTCGAGGCCATCCATGACTGGCATATGTAAATCCATGATAATAGCATCGAAGCGTCCCTTTTCAATCCGTTTGAGCGCCTCCTCTCCATTGTCCGCAACCTCGACCTTCATTCCCATTCCTATTAACACTTCCTTAGCTACCAGTTGGTTAATTTTGTTATCTTCAACGAGCAGTATGGACGTGTTCCGCAGCAATGTATTCATTTCTTCTTGCTTGGGCTGCGTGCCTGATAGAAGTATTTGGCTTTCTACGTTCGGCTCAAGTAAAGTGATCACTTCGTTTAAAAGCTGAGATTGACTAATCGGATACAGTATCACTTTTTTTACGGCTTCCGATCGCGCTTTTTCGTGAAACTCGAAATCATGTTGAGCGCTAATCAACACAATGACCTGCGACATTTTCGTTGTAGATTCACTTTGGATCGACTCAGCCAAATGGATGACATCCGAGTTCTGCAGATTCCAATCGATCATGATGAGATCGCATTGTCCATTCCGAGCAATTTGGTGGATCGCTTCTTGCGGGGAATCGGCTATGGATATCGTGAATTGGAGTTGCTCGAGTTGCTTCCTTAGAACCTGCTGCATCTCCGTATTATCACAAATGAGCAGCACGCGCCTGAGCTTCAAATTTTTATGCTCACTTAGTGACACCAGACTAAGATTGAAACGCGCGGTAAATGCAAAACAACTTCCAACGCCGACACGACTGTTAACCTCCATTTTGCCGCCCATGAGCTCCACAAGATTATCGCTAATGGCCAGCCCAAGTCCAGTGCCCCCATATTTTCGAGTCGTTGACATATCAAGTTGGGTGAATTCTTGGAATAGTGAGCTCATCTGCTCGTTCGTCATGCCAATGCCCGTATCCTCTACACTAAATAATAGGCAATACCCAATCTCGTCTTGTAATTGAAGGGCTGCAGATATTGAAACCTCTCCCTCATTCGTAAATTTCACCGCGTTGTTCGTCAGATTGAGCAAAATTTGCTTTAGCCGATATGGATCTCCCTTGAGCATTTGTGGAATGCGATGGTCGATGGAGAAATGAAGCTTTAACCCTTTCTCGTATGCCATCAAGTTAATCATACTGGAGATATCGTTCATAACCTCATACAAGTCAAAATCGATTTGCTCCAAAACGACTTTGCCAGCTTCGATTTTGGAAAAATCCAAAATATCGTTTACCAGATTCAACAGGCCTTTGGCTGACATATTTGATTTACTCACATAATCCACTTGTAACTCAGTCAAGCTCGTTTGCTGGAGTAAATAGTTTAGTCCCAAGATTGCGTTGATCGGGGTCCGAATTTCATGGCTCATATTGGCTAAAAATGCGCTCTTGGTAAGGCTGGCAGATTCGGCAGTTCTCTTGGCTGCTGCAAGCTCTACCATCCATTGCCTCACTACTAAATACAATTGATTGATTTCATAAATTAGAAAAATCAGCAAAATGTTGGAGCTCATGAAACTGCTTCCTAAGGCCATATACCAGGCCAAACTAAAGCGTCCACCGGAGATTGTGTTTAGAAACACATTAAGGAACGAAGACAGTACAGAGAGAGACAGAAACAGGCTCGCAACATTTTTACCGCGAAGAATAAATATGACTCCCGAGAAAGCAACAAAATTCAACATCAGATTAACTGGAGCGACAGTGAAATTATTAAACTTGGTTCTATGATTATTTGCGAATAATGAAGGCATTATATCGCTGAAGAATATGGATAGTATTGTTAATGTGATGACTGCCAGCAGGACAGTTAGAACGACCAACGTCAAATATAACCTAGCTTGTCGACGGCTTAATTTCGTATCTTTACGGGAGTGAATGAACAAATAAACGCAAATAAGCAGCGCAAACCCACCATTCCAAAATGTATAAATCCAAGCGGACGTTTGCGAATTTGAATGCAACAAACTTTGTTCAGAGATAACACCGGGAAATGAAAGTATACCCGGAATCATGATGAGTGAAGCATATAAGTAAGCCGCAGACAGCATTAATACAGAAAGTCTGTAGTTGATGCGAAATTGATTGAATAGGATAAACGCGGTAATGAGATCGAAACAAAAGACCGTCGAATACATTGTAGACAAAAAAGAAGGAATAGCCGGAAGTATCATTCGGCCAAAAGGAAACGTAATACTGGCCACTATAATAAGAAGTGCAGATATGATGAAAAAAGCTCTCCGCTGGAGTTCTGTTGAACTACGGTTAAAGAGCGTTGTCGAATGGTTAGTATCGTAATCATGGTCGTTCATAATATCATCCCCTATGTGACCTCCTGATTCATCTTTCAAATTTGTAGCCAAATCCCCAAACAGTCTTTATGAAACTCGGTTTCTTGGGGTCTTTCTCAATTTTATTTCTTAATTTCGTAATAATAACATCAACGGCACGCTCATTAACCTGCGTGTCATTGCCTCGTAAATAAATTAGCAGTTCTTCTCTCGTAAACACTCGGCCTGGTGAATTACTTAAATACTTTAAGACTTCGAATTCTGAATACGTACAATCGATCCGATTCCCACCAACTTCGACGACGCGGAACTCCGTATCAATTAGTAGTTCTTGATTGGGCTCTTCTCCTTTTTCATTTTCTATCTGATCCAAGCGATGATTAGATCTTCGTATCAGAGCAACCAATCGGGCTGTTAGTTCTTTCATGCTAAAAGGTTTACACATATAATCGTCCGCCCCTGACATTAAGGCATCTATTCGGTTAGAAACTTCTGTTATCATGGATATCATAATAATTGGTAAAGACGAATGTTTGCGTATCTTTTTACAAACTTCAATCCCATTGATATCTGGCAATAAAAAATCAACGATGACAATATCAGGATTGAATTCCGCAAAATCAGCAAGCCCTTTGATACCACTTTCGGCTCTTTTAACAACGTATCCTTCATCGTTCAAATACATGGCAAGCATATCACCCAGCACTCTTTCATCTTCGAACAGCATTATTTTCATTAAGTTGACTCCTTTCTACTAAAGGTTACGCAGCGAGTGAAGGATCGTCTGTAATTCCTTTTCGAGCTTTTCAATACTTGGGGAATAATCTTCATCGTTCTTTAATACGGCTTCTAATTCGCTTGCTGCTTCATATAACTTTAAAGCATGAAGAGATGAAGCTGCCCCTCTAAAGGCATGCAGCATTTCTTGTGCCTTCTTTGTTTGTAACTGCAATAGCATTTCCTTCATTTTGATCATAAAGTCTAAATATTCTTGGCGAAAAGTTCTCAAAATATGAATAAGAATCGTGTGTTTTCCGTTGATACTTGATAATAATGCTTCCACATTGATTCCTTCTATTTGAATTCCATCTAAATCTGAATTCGTGGTTACCGGTTTGACATGCTGCTTTATTTTCCGAAAAAAATCTTCCATGTCGAGTGGCATCATTAATACATCATTCATGCCTACATGATTAAACATTTCATGACTTTGTTTACTGTCTCCAGCAGTCAATGCAATGATTGGAAGCTTAACATACATAGGATTAGCTCTAATTATTTTAGTTGTCTCGATCCCATCGAGCTCAGGCATATAAATGTCCAGTAAAAGCAGATCCCAGTTCTTTAGCGGTAATTGTTCTAAAACTTCTTTACCGTTGTTAGCTAAAGTCACTGAAATCCCCTTTGCTTTTAGCTTCTCAATAATAACAATCTGATTAATCTTATTAGCTTCCGCCAACAATATATGTAATGACCGAGCCCAATCATGATTTATCATAGATAACCTCCAGTTTAGTTCTTTTGAGAAGCAATAATTGTAAACTTTTTTAATTCCATAAAAATGGATGTACCACCAAGGTGATACATCCATTATTCTTCCTTATTCTCGTTCACTTAACCCTTTTGTTGTAGCAGACTCTCTAAATCCTTCGCCGGCAAAGGGTGGCTATAATAGTATCCTTGTACATCGTAACATTCTTGTTTGCGCAGCAAGTCTAATTGCTCTTCCGTTTCTACCCCCTCGGCAATTACACTAACATCCAAAATTTTGGCCATAGTAATAATCGCTTTTACAACAGCTAAGTTTTCTTTGGATTTCGTGATTCCATTGATGAATGAGCGGTCAATCTTAATCGTATTTAACGGAAATTGAGTCAAGTAACTTAGCGATGAGAAGCCTGTGCCGAAATCATCCATCGCGATATTAATCCCTAAATTGTTCAATGTATTCAGTTTTTCATATGTGCTTTGTATATCCTGAATCGCAATGCTCTCAGTGATTTCCAACTCTAAACAGTTGGCATTAAAATCTGTTTTTTCCAAAATAGCCTTGATATCATCAATGAAGCTTGGACTCTGAAACTGTCTGGCAGAAATATTTACGGATACTTTTGAAGTCTTGAGACCGGCATCTTGCCATGCTTTATTTTGCCTGCATGCTTCTTCCAAGACCCATTTACCAATCGGAACAATTTCTCCTATTTCTTCCGCTACAGATATAAATGAAACAGGAGAAACACTTCCCATTTTGGAATGGTTCCAACGTAATAAAGCTTCAAATCCGATCACTTTTCCGGTAAGCATATTAAACTGTGGTTGATAGTGCAGCTCAAATTCATTATTCTCAAGCGCTTTCCGCAGTCCAGTTTCAATATTTACCTTTTGAATAAATTCGTCTTGTATTTCAGCAGAAAACCATTTATATGTATTTCTGCCTTCCTCTTTGGCTTTATACATGGCCACATCTGCATGTTTCAATAGTCCCTCTATATTGTCTCCATCCATTGGATATGAGCTTATACCAATACTGAGTGTAATCGTCGATTCGTTATTGCCTAACATATAGGATCTAGATAAATGATCGATGATCGTTTCCGCTACCTTAGAAGATCGATCTTTGCTTAACCCCGGGAAATAAATAATAAACTCATCACCGCTTTGCCTTGAAACAATATCTGCTACTCCTACACATTTACTTAATCTTTGAGCAACTTGTTTCAGGAGAAGGTCCCCTTTGTCATGCCCTAATGAATCATTGATGAATTTAAACCTGTCCAGATCAATAAAAAAAACAGAGAATTCCTGATTATTGTGCTTTGCGACTCTAATTGCGTTCTTAAGTGTTTCTTGGATGCTCCAGCGGTTGGGCAATCCAGTCAACGTATCATAATAGGCAAGATGTTGAATCGTTTCTTCCATATTTTTTTGTTCGGTAATATCAGTACGGATCGCAATATATTGGTATGGTTTTGTTCCATCTAAGAATGGAACAATAAATGTTTTTACCCAATAGAAGGATCCATCCTTTGCTTTATTCTTCACTTCACCTGTCCATACTTGTCCCGATGAAATTGTTTTCCACATATCCTTAAAAAATTCAGGTGGGTGATAATTCGAATTGATGATTCGATGGGTTTTACCAATTAACTCTTCTTTTCTGTATTTGGAGATCTCACAAAATTTATCGTTGATATAAGTAATGATTCCTCGATGATCGGTAACTGCTACGATTGAGGATACATCCAAAGCAAATTTAATATCTTCCAATTCATTAAGCGAGTTTGTTAGTTCAATATCCGAATAATGTTTAGAAACCAAAAGATCATTCATCGAATAATTTCACCCCCCTTCCTTTTTCTAAGTTATTCTTCCTGATATAAAATCGTTAATTCCAATGGTCTTGCAAGTAAGTATGAGTTCTCCCTTTTCATCGAGTCTTGCAAATACATGGGATTTAGGATGATTAAATCTGTAAGCTTTGCTGCCAATCTGAATGATTGTATCTTCCAGAGCATGTTTCATTTTTATCGTTCCATTTTTCGAAACACTTAACTTCGTGAACCCTCCGCCTACAGCGCCTGCTTCACCGACAATCATACTTTCACCGGCATAAACTTCGCCGCCGCGCACAAAACCAGCTATATGAATGTTCCCGCTGGCATGAATCTTGGAGTTATAACAACCTGAACCTGTTAGAGATATATCTCCGCTAGAACATAAGTGACTGTTATGTACGAAGCTCGCTTTTGAATTTCAACATTCCCATCATAGTGAACATTCCCCGACTTCAGATCAACATCTTGGTTAATCTGAAGTGTTGGCAAGACCGATATAGATACGAGTTGCCCCTGATATTTCAATTTAGGATGTCCAGCATGGGTCGCAAGGATCTTTGTCCCCTCCTCGACTAGGATAACTCCCATACCTTCTTTGATTACAAGCGGGTAAACTTCGGAAGAAAATATAGTTTCGTTGGTAACCGTTCTCCCTGGAAGCCCAGCTACCGGCGGAATAATTTCACCGATCAATTCTCCTGGCTCCACCGAAGGAAACTGCCGGATTTCTCGATAATCCACAGTCCCGTCCGGCCTTACTTTCAATTGTTTTTTAATATCAATTTCCTGGACGGGCCGAAAATACCCATGTGCTCCTTGCTTTGGCAGAGTCCCTTGAGCTATGACAAACGACCCCGCTACTTCACTAACACAAGCATTTGCAATTTCCGAATAATTGATACCATGGATAATGCCCATTGCATTGAGCTTTTCTACAATCAGACCGGTCTGAATCATTATAGGCAGTTTACTTTCCTTCACTTCCAGTACCACTAGGGAAGTTGGGGAACAATCCTTTAAACGTCTTATAATTCGATAGGCCGGAGCGATGATCTTCATAACGGCCTGCATGTTGTTGTCGGATATGTTTAATTCCCAGATAGCTTCGTGAACCTCATCCTTTAAATCAACGATAAGAATATCTTTTTCGGTAACTACTTCCGTTTTTTCAACAGCTTTATCGTTCATATACAGGTTGATATCTTTTGCAGGCGAAACCAATGGATATTTATTGGGTCCATCTTTGACAAAAATCCGCCCCTCCTTTTGGATTCCTTGTTCTTGTTTTTCAGCACGTATTCGAACTACAGCCGGCTTGGCGCCGATCCCGAAAATGCCTTTTGTCTCGTACTCTAATATCTCTATGTCTACTTCATTTTCATTAGCTTTTAACAGTCCAAGTGCATGATGAACCGCATGCTCTACTGTTTTACCTTTGGTGACAATTGTCTTGACCATGCTATGCCCCTCTTCTTATAGCCTTATAGAAAAATCGGATTTAAATATGTATTCTTCGATGATATTGCTCTATCATAAAAGATAATTATTTCATCCATAACAAGATAAGGTTTCCTAGAGGTTTCTTAACGGAAACATATACGAAATAATTGATTATGATTCATGAAAAAAACCTTCGTGCAAGCTAACGCTCGCACGAAGGTTTTTATTTAAAATCCGAAATATTGTTTCGCATTGTTATAGGAAATACCTTGAACCAATTGCTTCAACAGCTGCTCGTCATTCGGGAACTCGCCCGCTTCGACCCACTCACCGAACATATTACATAGAATGCGGCGGAAGTACTCATGACGCGTGTAAGACAAGAAGCTGCGCGAGTCCGTTAGCATCCCTACAAAACGGCCAAGCAATCCGAAATTGCCTAGCGATTTCATTTGGGATACCATGCCATCCCGTGTATCATTGAACCACCATGCGGCGCCAAGTTGGATTTTACCAGCGATGCCTTCGCCTTGGAAGCTGCCCATCAAGGAAGCTAGAATTTCATTATCCCGCGCATTCAAGGAGTAGAGAATCGTTCTCGGCAACGAGCCTGCCACAGCCAAGGAGGACAACAATCCTGTTAACGCACCAGCCACTGGGCTGTCTCCGATGGAGTCAAAACCTGTATCTGGACCTAGCGTAGCGAAAGCATGTCCATTGTTGTTTCTTGAAGCGTTAATGTGGTACTGCATCGCCCAATCCAGCTTCTTGTAGATGCCGCCTAAGAATAATAGCGTGAACGCTTTGTATTTCTTTTCATCTTCTAAGGTAACATGCTGCCCAGCAAGTCCTGCCGCGAAGATCGCATCGACTTCTTCTTTGGTCGCTACTGCGTAAGGTACATAATCAAGCGCGTGGTCAGATACCTTACACCCTACAGAGTCGAAGAAGACAGCGCGGCTTTCTAGACCTGCTAGCAAGTCATCATAGGTGCGAATTGGCGTGCCAACCGCTTTTTCAAGTTGTGCGATCCAAGGAAGGAACGTCGCACGATTGATTTCGAGCGCCTTATCCGGACGGTAGGATGGCAGCACTTGCGTGTCAAAGCCTTCAATGTGTTTAATCTGGATATGATATTCCAAGGAATCCACAGGATCGTCTGTCGTACAAATGACCGTTACTTTGGAGTTGGTAATCAGGTCTCTAGCGCGTGATCCACCTGCAGCCAGCTTCGCATTCACTTTTTCCCAAATCGCGGGTGCATTCGCCTCATTAATAATATCGTACACACCGAAATACGTTTGAAGCTCCATGTGGGACCAGTGGTACAACGGATTCCCAATCGCCATCGGAAGCGTCGCGGCCCAAGCTACAAAGCGATCATAATCACTAGCTTCACCAGTAACCTTAGACTCATCTACACCATTGGCACGCATCATCCGCCATTTGTAATGGTCACCATACAACCAAGCTTCCGTTATGTTGTTGAACTGCTTATTTTCATAAATTTCTTTAGGACTTAAATGACAGTGATAGTCAATAATCGGCAATTCTTTGGCATATTCATGAAAAAGATGTACGGCGGTTTCATTCGTAAGTAAGAAATTCTCATCTAAAAATGTTTTCATAAAGCACTTCCACCCTTCTTAAGCTGAATGATCTGCCCCCTATTTTAGCAAAAAATCAGCTCAGAAATCTTGCGATTTCGTGCTTTTATTTCATAAAATATGCATATCTTGACATCCAAATAGGCTCTAAGGAGTTAAGGAAGCATTTTTCCTACATTCGAATTCGTTTCTACTTCTTCTGGAATCGCTTCAGTAGCACCTGGCACATGTCGTGCTTTGAAATTGATGAGGTCAGAAGATGATATACTGATTTGGACTCGTCCAGGCAATGTGTGTGCTCGAATTAAGACAGGCTGATTATAATCGTTTCTAAAGCTAAAATCCGGCCCACCCCAATTGACGGTCGCATCTCTTCCATGCGGCACATACGGCACCGACCTACTGTGGGAGTATCTCTCAATAATCGTAAGACCTGCGCGGTCTACCGCATTAAAAAGCGTTGAGGATATTTGACAAATCCCACCGCCTATCCCCTCCGAGAATTCCCCCCTCACAATAACCTTAGCTGACATATACCCCCTGTTCGGGGTTCGAACACCAACAACTTTATTAAAGGAAAACGTCTCATTCGGTTGCACAACATAGTTGTTAATGGCCTGTGCAGCTAATTTGAGATTATTAACACGGTGACTATTGCGCGAATTAAAATAGGTAACATAATAGCCGATAGGACGGACTCGTATGCTGGCAAGCAGCTCGCTGTCTACTTTGGGATACAAAATTTGAAGCGGCAACGCCACTTTCATGGGTCCTTCTGCATAGAACTGTCCATAAAACTGATCGATAAATGCACGACGATTCAGCCTAGCACCTGCGATCTCTTTGACAATGGCCCCGTTGTCATGAATCGTGGCGTTGACCGGTTTGCGGTAAATCGACTTATCAATTCGCTCCGCAAGCTTGTCTAATTTCTGAGTATCAACCATCGGCACATCGAGAAGTTGTATCGTGTAAGGCTCTCGCTGAATCTGGGCCATCCACTGATGACCATCTGGATTTTCAGATAGTTGAAAAGGTACTTCTTTGGGCTGAGCTAGCAGCAGTAGGCCCAATAGCCATTCATAGCGCATGAACGCAACTCACCTCCTGCCACTAGTGTAAACAAATGTCAAAATTCCATGCAATGACAACCAGAATTGAGCAATTTTCCAAACGGTAAAATTTATTTGACAGTCGGCGAGCAGAGCGATAAACTTCAAACAAGACGGAGTAAAAAGGAGGATTTTTCTAATGACGTTTGAACAAAATCTCGAGAAATATGCGGAGCTGACGGTACGAGTAGCCCTCAACATTCAGTCCGGTCAATCGCTTTGGATTAATGCGCCAATTGGGCACCCCGAATTCGTGCGACTCATCTCCCGCAAAGCGTATGAAGCCGGCGCCAAGCATGTACATATTGAATGGGTGGATGAAATCTGCACGCAAATCCGCTATACACACGCACCTGATGAATCGTTCAACGAGTATCCAACTTGGCGTGCGCAAGCGCTAACGGAATTAGCTGAAAACAATGGCGCTTATTTATGGATTGATGCTGATAATCCAGAGCTGCTCAAGGACGTGGATCCCGCTCGTATTGCTGCGAATGGCAAAGCCGCTGGTCCTAAGCTGGTCAAATGGCGAGAATATATGTCCTCCTACAAAATGACATGGTCCATCATCGCTGCACCTTCGCTCGCTTGGGCACAGAAGGTATTCCCTGATCTCGAAGATCAGGCAGCAGTAAGTGCCTTATGGGCTGCGATCTTCGAAGCTACTCGCGTAGATCAAGAAGATCCGGTGCAAACGTGGCACGATCACAACGCCACTCTCCGCAGCAAACGGGAACAATTGAATGCGAAGCAATTTCATAAAATTCATTACCGCGCTCCTGGCACTGAGCTTACCGTAGAACTTCCACCACAGCACATTTGGCGCGGCGGTTCTGCGACGAACGAAACGGGTGGCTTCGATTTTAACCCGAACATCCCGACAGAGGAAGTGTTCATTTCCCCTAATCGCATAGGAACGCATGGAACGGTCCGAAGTACAAAGCCGCTCAGCTATCAAGGAAGCTTGATCGATAACTTCTCGATCAGCTTCGAGCAAGGCCGCGTCACGCACTATACTGCGAAACAAGGCTTTGAATCGTTGCAAGCCATGATCGAAATGGATGAAGGTGCGCACTTCTTGGGCGAAATCGCGCTTGTGCCGCATGTGTCCCCCATTTCGAACACGAATCTAATCTTTTTCAACACACTCTATGATGAAAATGCTTCAAACCATTTGGCCCTCGGCAGAGCCTTCCCTACTTGTATTGAAGGCGGCACGAAGATGACCAAAGAGGAGCAGCTGGAAGCTGGATTGAATGACAGCCTCATTCACGTCGACTTTATGATCGGCTCCGCTGACATGGATATTGACGGCGAACACGCAGACGGCACAATTGAACCCATTTTCCGCAAAGGCAATTGGGCATTTTAATGGTTAAAGGGCTTGGAATTGTAGTTATCTACAATCCGAGCTCTTTTTGTTTATCACGAAAAGGATTTCACGAGCGAACAAAGAAAATATAGCTTCATATCATGTAGAAGGATGGTTACATGTAGATTGGGAATGTTAGTCAAAGGAGCGTTGGCCCGAGGATTTATTTGTCTAGTCATCCAATCAAAAGGAGTTGATCCGATGAGTATCAAACCGAACATCGCTGCAATCAGTGTCAACTTTGATCTTGGGGCAGGTCGCCGAGGTGCAAGCCATGGACCTAAGACTATTATGGAAGCAGGATTACTTCACGAGCTGCAGCAATTAGCTTATACCGTTGATCATGTTGCTGATCTTCATCTTGTGAACGACACAGCAACTCACTTAGATGCGCAAGTGGATTCACACAATCTCAATTACTTCGCTGAGGTTATCGCGATTAACACCCAGCTTGCCGAGCAGGTATCTCAGGTTGTCGGCCAAGGTCATTTCCCACTCATTATCGGTGGCGATCATAGCATAGCGATTGGCACCATTGCAGGATTATCCGCGCATTATTCGAACCTGGGAGTCATCTGGATTGATGCCCATTCAGATCTAAATACACCGGATACAAGCCCTTCAGGCAATATACACGGGATGTCGCTTGCGGTCAGCTTGGGTATCGGGCACCCCTTATTAACTGATTTACATGGAATTAATCCTAAAGTGAAGCCGGAAAATATCGTACTCATCGGGGCTCGCTCACTAGATGAGGGTGAGAAGAAGCTAATTCGATCACTAGGTATCAAATGCTTTACCATGTACGATATTGATCGTAAAGGCATGGCACATGTGATGGAGGAAGCCATTGATTATATTAAAATAAAAACAGATGGCATTCACCTCAGTTATGATGTGGATTCCGTGGATCCCATTGAGGCGCCAGGAACTGGGACGGCCGTCAAAGGCGGACTTCATTTCCGCGAAGCTCATCTCGCTGTTGAAATGCTGCATGAAGCCGGCATCGTAACTTCTGCCGAATTTGTTGAGGTAAACCCGCTGCTGGATGACAGCAATAAAACCTCACAATTGGCCGTAAGCCTTATTAGTTCTTTATTCGGTGAGCAAATATTATAATAACGTACAAATAACCCCCGCTTCTTATGGAGACGGGGGTATTGTCATAACATTTATTCTGCTGGTCGAAGCAATCTGTCGCCTGCGATACCTGGCGTAGTCATTTGAATCGGATTCAGAATTTCTTCAATCTCTTCCTGTGTGAGAAGTCCTCGTTCTAAGATGAGTTCCTTCAATGTGAGTCCCGTACGAACCGCCTCTTTGACAAGCTGTGCGGCAACCTCGTAGCCAAGATGAGGATTTAAGGCTGTAACGATGCCAAAGCTTTGCTCCACGTAATTCTTACAGCGCTCACGATCAGCCTCCAGGCCCTCAATCGCGAAGCGCTCAAATACGTCAGCTGCGTTTCGCAATATTTTAAGTGATTGCAAGAGATTAAAGGCTAAGACAGGCCCCATAACGTTAAGCTCAAATTGACCCGCTTCACAGGCCAGACAAATCGTATGGTCATTGCCAATGACTTGGAACGCCACCTGATTCACAACTTCTGGCATCACCGGATTTACTTTTCCTGGCATAATCGAGGACCCTGGCTGTCTCGGAGGAAGCTTCAGCTCACCTAACCCTGCGCGAGGCCCAGAGGCCATCATCCGAATATCATTGCATATTTTCGATAGGTTCACGGCGCATACTTTTAAGGACGCAGACAATTCCGTGTAGGCATCCATGTTTTGAGTTCCGTCTACGAGGTGCTCCGAGATCTCGACTGGAATCCCAGCTGCACCTTTCAGATGAAACATGACACGTTCCACGTATTCAGGCTTCGCGTTTAACCCCGTTCCTACGGCAGTTGCTCCCATATTCACGATCAAAAGCCCCCGCATCGCCTGCTTGATTCGATTGATATCACGCATCAACACGCGCGCGTAAGCGCCAAATTCTTGCCCCATACGTATGGGCACGGCATCTTGAAGGTGCGTTCGGCCCATTTTAATCACATCATCAAACTCAATTTCCTTCCGTGCAAACGCACTTTGTAACGAGCTTAATGCTTCTATTAATTGCTCTGACAAGCGGTAGGCAGCTATTTTAATCGCTGTAGGAATGACGTCATTCGTCGATTGCGACATATTCACATGGTTGTTCGGGTTGCAGTGGAAGTAACTGCCCTTTTCCTCACCTAGCAGCTCTAAGGCCCGATTAGCCAACACTTCGTTCATATTCATATTGATGGAGGTACCTGCTCCGCCTTGAATGGAATCGACGATAAATTCCTCCACAAGCCTTCCCTCACTCACTTCTTCAGCTGCTTTGACTAAAGCTTCACCTATCTTCTTAGGCAGCATGTGGGTATCCATATTCGCTAGTGCAGCAGCACGCTTCACTTCGGCTAGTGCTGTAATCAGCTCTACATGAATGGTGACACCCGTAATGGGAAAATTCTCAATTGCTCTCATCGTTTGAATGCCATAATAGGCATGAGAAGGGACTTGCTTTTCACCTAAAAAGTCTTTCTCAATGCGAAAAGTCATCGGAACCATCCTTTATCACTTCATTTTCATTCCCTTAACTTACATGGAACCCGGCGCGGCATCAAGTCCACTATCGTGGTTATTTTTAGCTTAAAAGTCAGGGATATGCACAGGTTGGCTAAAATTTGAATAGCTTCGCCTATTTTTCAATTATATACTTAGGAAGACATCGTACGCTAATACTAGAATACAATGTAGTACAACTGAAGATGCTATGACCTAATTTAGGGGAGGAATTCACATGACTACGCAAAGCTCCTATCTTATTGAACTGACAGAGAAATATGGTGCTCGTAATTACCATCCACTGCCGCTTGTTATTTCCAAGGCTGAGGGTGTTTGGGTTGAAAATCCCGAAGGTCATCGATATATGGATATGTTGAGTGCTTACTCCGCACTGAATCAAGGGCATCGCCATCCACACATCATAAAAGCATTAGTTAAACAAGCAGGAAAGGTCACCTTGACCTCGAGAGCCTTTCATAGCGAAACGCTTGGACTGTTCTATGAGAAATTGGCGCAGTATACAGGAAAACCAATGATCTTGCCGATGAATACCGGCGCAGAAGCGGTTGAAACAGCTATCAAGGCTGTTCGTCGATGGGGTTACGATGTAAAAGGAATTCCTGAAGATCAGGCAGAAATTATCGTCTGTGAGGGGAATTTCCACGGTCGTACCGTGACCATCACATCGTTCTCCTCCTCGCCGGAATATCAGCGAGGCTTCGGGCCTTTCACGCCGGGCTTCCGCATCATTCCATATGGGGATGCAGCGGCGCTGCGTGAGGCCATTGGGCCGAATACGGCTGGATTTATGGTGGAGCCCATTCAGGGCGAGGCTGGCATCGTTATTCCACCTGAGGGCTACTTGCGAGAATGTTATGAGCTGTGTGAGGCGAATCAGGTATTGTTCGTTGCGGACGAAATCCAGACAGGATTCGGCCGCACCGGCCGCCGCTTTGCCTGCGACTGGGAAGGCGTCACGCCGAACCTGTATGTCTTGGGCAAAGCCCTAGGCGGCGGTGTGTTCCCGATCTCGGCATTGGCCGGAGATCGCGAGATTCTTGAGGTGTTCGAGCCAGGCTCTCACGGCTCGACATTCGGCGGGAATCCACTCGGCTGCGCCGTGGGGATCGCCGCTCTTGAGGTGCTCGAAGCCGAACAGCTCGCAGAGCGTTCGGATGCGCTTGGGGCTTATTTCCTGAAGCGGCTTCAGGAAATCAAGTCGTCGCGGATCAACGAGATTCGCGGCCGCGGTTTGTTTATCGGCATTGATCTGACCGTTGCCGCACGCCCTTTCTGCGAAGCATTGAAAGAGAAAGGCTTGCTGTGTAAGGAAACGCATGATCATATCATTCGCTTAGCGCCTCCACTTATCATAACGAAGGATGAGCTGGATTGGGCTTGGCAGCATCTATACGATGTGCTTAGTGATATCTAATCCGTTGGCAAATGAATACAGATAGAAAACAGCCTTCCTTCACAGATTGATCTGTTAAGGTGGGCTGTTTTTGGATTAGGCTCGGATAACGAGCCTATTCATGTTGCGGCTTTGCTTCGTTCCTCTTCTCATTCTTTCACAAACAAAAGCTCCCCAAATTGCTGAGGAATATGAAAATTGACCTTCCCCGTAGGCGACCAAGCTGAATAATGCCGGGTGCCGTCGCGATCATCATCGATCCGGAAGACATTCCAATACCACACCGTTCCCGGCAGTGGCGCGCCAGCAACATCCAAATCCGCAAATGGTATCCGCACATCATAGATGAGCCATCCGTCATCCGTACCTTGCTTGACCTCAGCTTGAAATCCTTTCGCAATCCATGAGGTATCCACCTCTTTATTCCCATCCAACGTATTGTGAATCAACGCATCGAATAAGACGCCGCGCGGACTTACTTCAAACTCATAGTAGGTCGTGCCTCCGCCGAATGGATCAAGGAACACCTCTACGACGTCCTCCTCATAAAGAGGATCATCTCGCTCCGTCATTGTCGCTACGACATGATCATCTTTACACTCGTATCGGATATGTAAATGCATCTTCGTCCAGCAGGCACGAAACCGAGTTTCTAACCTTGGAGCTTCCTCCGTCACCACATCACGCAAGTAACCAATTTGGGCCTCTGACCAATTCCAATGACGAACGTCATCGATGTAACTACACTCGTATTTCATCCCAGTTGCCAATTCCTCACCTCTACCTTGCATACTTTAACTCTTATAAACAATATTAATATCAAATTCCTTAGATAGGAAGCGCGAAATTTGATCGCGAGACTCTGACTTCACATCTTTGAGCCAAGAGGCATCGAAACGCTCTATCACTTCTATACGCAAGGCCTCATACTTACTCTTCGCCTTTGCCGTTTCTCCCGCACGATTGGAGGTGTAGAGAAACAAGGTTATACATGCAAGCAATAAGCCGCATAATAATTTACTGGCTATCAATAGCTCCAAGATCAGCAGGGCATTACCACCTGAACGTACGATCACATGACGATACAATAAGAAGATGACGAAAAGGAGGATGCCTCCCGTAAGAATGGAAAGAATGGGTTGCATTTTCTTAAGTTTGTCCCATTTCACTTTTCTCTCTTGCAGCTCTTTCAATATGGCTTCGGTATCATCACTCACATTAATAGTAGGTCCAAACACAGCATCTCCCCCTCATAACCATGCTATGCTTGTCTCCTCTTTTTCATCACTCTTCACGCCTTGTCCCTCCGAGGATCCAAAATTGCAAAAAGTACATCTTTATTCAGCGAAACGGGGCGTTTCTCGAAGAATAAATGCAAAAATACATCTTTTTTGATCGAAAGCCTTAAAAAAGGTTAAATTTGATTGAAAAGGTTGCATATTCGCATCAATTTTTATAAATCGTGACTCTACTAGTGGGAATGATGTATTTTTACATTTTTGTACTCAAATCTAATATTACATAAAAAAAAAGATCAAGAGCATCACTCTTCACGCCTCGCTGAAGATGCTCTTGATCTTGACCTATTATTAGAAGAAGAAATAACTTCAATAATTTCGAATTAGAAGCGTTTCTTTCCTACAAGAAACTTTTTGTTTCCTTTTTTAGAAGTTACAGGTACATGCTTGTAGCTGCGTACCATTTGCGTTTTACAAAGCGGGCATGTTGGTAATGCTTCTGTTACGAATTCTTTGCGAACCCAAGCTTTACAATCAGTTCCTTTACATTTCCAAATCTCAATCTGTTCAACTTCTGGTTTCTGTTCTTCCGTTACAATACTCGTTGTTGTAGACATTTCAATTATGTGCTCCCTGCTTCGTAGATTAGACTACTTATTATTATACAGATTGGATCGAATATCAAGTCTTTCCCGTGTTCAAAAGTATTTACCAGTGGTAGAATAGACAAAGCGATTGCAATTTAGACACAAAATACAAAGGCAGGAATATCGCATGACCAATCTACTACATGAATGGAAGCAGCAACTCGGTGGTTATAGCCGAAATATTAAGCTGTTTTTCTGGTTTAATTTCGTTTGGAACTTAGGCATCAGCATGTTTGGTCTGGTGTACAACCTTTATGTAAGAAGTCTGGGGTACCATCAAACGATGGTCGGCAGCTTGGTTGGCATGACCGCGCTCGCCGCGGCCATCATTCTGATCCCAGCAGGAATCATGAATGATCGCTTGGGACCGAAGCGCGTCATCTCATTTGGCCTTATTTTCACGATTGCCGCGCTCACCGCACGATCACTCATCGAAGCCAAAGAAGGCATGATGATTTCTGCGTTCCTAGGCGGCATGGCGTTAGCCGTAGTTTCGGCCACGATTCTGCCCTTCATGGCGAATAACTCTTCTCCACAGCAGAGGGTGCATCTATTCAGCCTTAATATGGCGCTGGTTATGCTTGCAAATGTCATTGGCATTTCCCTAGGTGGCTTGCTGTGCGATTTCTTTCAATTCGTAATTGGTGTTGACGAGATACATAGCTTGCGGTACACGTTATTAATTGGTGTGGCGATTGCAGCACTTGGCGTCCTTCCTATGTCTTTATTCGAGAAGAGTGACCAGGAGGAAGCAGCACCCCAACGCGAAACATTGAACTGGAAGCTTACTTGGCGTGAACATAAAACGTCAATCCAAGTGATTGGTATTTTCTGTTTACTTGGTTTACTGTCTTCACTCGGCGGCGGAATGATCGTTCCTTATCTCAATGTGTATTTCGAGGATCGCTTTGAAGCTTCCAAATCCGCCATTGGGATCGTCGTAGCCTTGGGACAAGCAGCGACAGGCGTAGCCTTCCTGATCGGGCCTATGATTGCTAAACGCTATGGTGAAGTCAAATCTGTTGTGTATTTGCAGTTAAGCTCCATTCCCTTTCTGCTGTTAACTGCCTTTTCAGCTAACTTCTACTTATCTTCGGGCGGGTATTTATTCCGTCAAGCCCTGATGAACGCGGCGAATCCTTTCTACAATTCCATCAAAATGAGCTATGTACATCGTTCGCTTCGCGGTCTTGCGTCAAGCTCGGGAGAAGCTGTTTTTAACCTAGGGTGGTTTATTGCCTCTCCGATTAGTACAGGCCTTGTTTTCCGATACGGCAGTTATTTCGGCTATGCGTACGCCTTCTGCATTACCGCAGTCGTATATTCTGTCATTTCCTATCTATTTTATTTCTTCTTTGGCAAGCAACGCTTCAAAACCCTTGAATAATTGAACATGAAATACCTCTTTTCCCCATGCGGCCGATCAATTCCAGCTCGGGGAAACGATCAAGTATGCCACCATCATGGTTGCCTCTGTCCCGATTCTCATCCTCTATCCTTTCGTTCAAAAGTATTTCGTAAAAGGCGTCATGATCGGCGCTGTCAAAGGGTAATAAAAACGCCGTCGACTCCACTGGGAGCAGACGGCGTTTCTACGCTTGCTATTAATTACGATCATTAATCGCTTTGATCATTTCCACAGGAATTTTCGGCTTGCGATCGTAGGTCAGTAAGCCATTGATCTCTTGTTCGACATCCGTCAATTGCGTATAGCAATAGCCTTGAACAACACCAGAGTTCAGGAGTGGACGAATGACGGCGCGCAGCTTTTGCTCATAATCCTCATCATTATCTGCCCCGGAGTAACCCCAGCCCTCCCATTCACTCTTCTTGTAGGCAATTCCGCCGAATTCGGTTACTAGGATCGGTTGATTTTGGTACGGGAAGCCTTCCACAAAAATACGTCGATTCGCAGGCATTGCATGAACCGCCTTTTCCTTCGAGCTGTAACGCTCAGCCAGCACCTCTTCGCGCCACTCATAGTCATGAATCGCATAGAGGTCCGTTGTCACCATCTCCCAACCATCATTGGAGATGACAGGACGCATAGGATCCAGCGATTTGCTCAAATGATACATCGTTAAAGCATGCTGTTGCTGCCGTTTATCGATTTGAATGTTCGGGACACCCCAGCTTTCATTGAGCGGTACCCAAGCAATAATCGACGGGTGGTTATAATCCCGCTCCATCGATGCGATCCATTCCTTCGTGAATTGACCCACATATTTGTCCGTGTACTCATAGGCATTTGCCGCTTCGCTCCATACAACGAGCCCCAACACATCACACCAATATAAGAATCTTGGATCCTCCAGTTTCTGATGTTTGCGAGCCCCATTGAAGCCCATCGCCTTCGTAAGCTCGATATCTTGTTTAATCGCATCATCACTCGGCGGCGTCAAGTTCCCATCCGGGAAATAGCCTTGGTCCAGCACCATTTTCAGAAAATAAGGACGGTTATTCAAGCACAATTTGCCATCTTCGATCGATACCTTGCGCATCCCGAAGTAACTCGACACGACGTCCTCAACCTCGTTATCCGTCAGGAGTGTAAATGTAACATCATAGAGGTTCGGATTCTCCGGCGTCCACCAACCACCAAGTCCATGATCATTGAAATCATGGAGACGGATCTTCCGCGTGCCCGTCCCGCTGCGAATGCCATATACATCTTCGGAAACTAGCTCGCCTTTAAAAGAAATATCAACCTTCAGCTGATGCTTGGACGCCGAATGTGCATCGATACCCGCGATTTCGTAGCTAATTTCGATCTGCTTCGCATCGATATCCGGCGTCATCTTCACCTTATCTAAGTAAGCGTTCGCAGAAACGGCCTCCATCCACACCGTTTGCCAAATCCCCGTCGTTCTTGTATAGAAAATACTTGCGGAATCCGCTTTCCAATACTGCTTTCCTCTAGGCAGAGTAACGTCTTGGCTAAAATCTACAGCCTTTACAACGAGCTGATTGTTGGCTTCCTGAAGTGCATCTGTAATGTCCGCATGGAAAGGTGTATGGCCACCTTCGTGCGTTGCTACAAGCGTCCCATTCACCCAAACCGATGCTTGGTAATCCACCGCACCAAAGTGAAGCAGAATACGCTTATTCTCAAACGCCTGTGGAATCTCCAGCTCGCGGCGATACCAGACGACATCGTGAAATTCGTTGGTACCAATTCCACTCAATTGACTTTGAAAAGCAAACGGCACTTGAATCGTCTCCGAGAAATCCTTCTCTCCCCTATGCCACTTCTGTTTCGTCCCCACACACGCATCATCGAATTCGAACTGCCACTCACCATTCAAATTCATCCAGCTGTCTCGCACAAATTGCGGTCTTGGGTATTCAGCTCTCGGTTGATTGTTCATTGTGTTGGAAAACCTCCAATTAGATAATTCGAAAGTTAACTAAATAAGGTAATAATCCCTGATTCCATTATGCAATCGCCCGAAAATAAAGTCAATATGCGTTATTTAATTAACTTTTAAGTTACCATTTAAAACAAAACAACCCCCACATAGAGATCTCTACGTGAGGGCAGTCCTTACCATGCCTATGATGACTTAGTCGATATAGCCCGCCATGCCATTTTTCATTAAATACTCCATTTCAGCTTCCAGGATCGTATCCACCGCAAGCTCGCTTAGCTTCACGTCAGGACGGCTCAGGATATGATCGATCAAATCATCACTGTCGATATCTACGTCACCGGCTTTGGCGATATAAGCTTTCTCATGCTTCAAAACTAGCTCAATTTGCTTTGGATCTGCCTTCGACTTACTGATGATGAATTGTAAAAGCTCCTGCTCATTCATGGGTGCAGTCATTCTTCTCACTCCTAATCTGGTTATATCGCCTATTGTACCATAAATGACCAAAAAGAGACCCACAGCAACGGGCTGCGGGTCTTAAGGTTTATATTTTAAAAGGGGGTCGTCTTTTATTATAATCGATTAACATGTATGACAGATGTCTACTATATTTCTTTTATATTACAAATTCACATGAATCACATATGGAACGATGAAGACTTCGTTGTTTTGCTGAAACTGGCCCCAAATTTTGTAGATCCCTTTTTTGGGGAACAGAATTTTGAACGCCGCGGTAGGGCCGGATGTAGCTGCAGGATCAGTCGGATGCACGTGGACATATTCTTTTCCATCCTCACTGATCGCAACGACATGCCCTACGCTTCCCAAATACGGCTGCAGGTCCGTAACAGGTGTTTTCGCAACTCCCTGCTTAAACGTGAATACCATGTCCAGCGTCATACCAGCCATGAGATGATCGAAAGCCAAGGTGACTTCCTTGTCACCTACCTGTTTGGTTAAGCTTTTGTCGGGTTGCAGCTTAGTTGCCTTCGATGCCTTCCCATGAATGGTCACCCAATGGGACTGAACCGTTTCCCCTAAGTCGGTTGGCGTGAAATCAGCAAATAGCTGATAATACCCGCCTGCCGGAAACGACGTTTGGACGTCGAATCGCCCGGCACCCGCATAGGTTGGATGTAAATGTTCGAAGTAGGACAAATCCTTACTGACCACGATGAGGTGCATGAGCTTCTCGTGCATCACATCGAATTTCTCGATGGGCCGATTCCATTTATTTTGAACCAGAATCGTGACGTTCGATAGCTCATTCGGTAAGTAATTCGGTGAATCCACCGAGAAATGGGCAAGAGCATCACTGGTGTGTGGATGGGTGACGGATGACGGCGTCATCGTCATGCTCGACATATCGGACATATCAATCGTCGTAGTGGTTGACGAGCCGCAAGCCGATAGCAAGACAATGAAGCAGAGAATGGGCAGCGACTTCACTTTCATTCGCTTGGACTGGAAGTAACCGGTGCTGCAAGAATACTTAATCCAAGCGAGGACAGCGCACACAGGAAAATCGAGCCGCCCCACAGCTCAGGAGACCAGTCCAAGGTATGGAATAATTTCAAATTGGCGAAATACAGCCCCCAAATCAAGATAGGTAGAACAAAGAACACAGCCTTATATCGCCAGTCTGTCACTTCCCTCTCTTTGATCCCGCGAAACAACACATCACCGATCACGCCGCTTATGAGCAGAATGATAATCGATCCATAATCTCTAAATCCATCCAAGACCGCTAAGAAAATCGATTCAAACAGAAAGAAGAATGTAACCGTGCCGAATGGGAGTTTCCATCTCCGCAGTACAAACATCAACGGAATCACAAGAATCATCGTTGTCAGCATGAAATCTACGACGGCTCTTGCGATCGCATCATAATCCCTAGCCATCCATAAGTGCTGACGAAAAGACCATGCGTACATCAGGAAGAAAGCGAACACTGTAAAGGTTAATCCAATCGAAGTTAACGCCGGTAACAATTGGCGAAACGTCGGAGCAGCACCCTTTTCAACAGCGCTGATGGCACGATAGGGACTTGTCAGAATTAAGAGGGCACCCGCAAGCAAAAGGAGATGTGTCGGGCTTAGCAGGGCTTCAATATTAACCTCAATGCCGAAGACGGTATGCCAGTACATATCGCCTAGCCCACCTATAAAGAAGAGGACAACCCCTGCTACCCCAAGCTTGTAGCCTACGGGGATCGCCGCGATCCAAGTGGGTGATTGGCTGCTGATTTTGTTTGAGCGAATCATCATAAAAATCCACACCGCACAAGCCAAGTACCCGGAGTAAAGAATCGCGTGCCACGGCGTAAAAAAGGTTTCGACCGCACCATGGTTATGGGCGAACCCATCAATAAACAAGCCAATGATTAGCCACATCCCCATGATCATCGTAATCGAATGCTTCGAATTAGCTGTGGTTACTTGCGCATTACTTACCATCACTGGGACAGACAAAACAATCAGCTCCTTATAAAATGGGTAGATTTAATTCTTTCGGGTCACTCAGACCCTCATGCAAGGCTTGCTGTCGCAAAACCAAATATAATTCTGCTTTCGTCGTATTATAATACGGTAATACGAACAACACGCCAACGCCAAGTGCTAAGGCACCGAGTAGAAACCAACCAATAAAGGAGAGATCCAGGACAAACATCCGCCATTTATATCCGCGAGTCATCTGATTGCTGAGCTGAACGGCTCTTTTCCTACCGATTGTAGGATTATCACCCAGAATATACGGAACCATACTGTACGCATATGTCTTCACAAATCCTGGGATGATGAACAATAAGAACCACAAGAAATTAAGTAAAGCACTCCAGAACATAGATGCGACGACACTTACATATCTCCCTTTTTTGAACGCATATAAAAGGTGATTTAAGTCAGCTTCGCCCTGTGAAGCTTGTTTAAAATATTGCTGCATATTCACCTTAAATGGATTAATTACAAAAATGCTGAAAGCGATTGCTGCCAAGCCTGCCAATATCGCTACAATAATGATCACGATCAGAATGATCGCACCTACACCATCCGTCACATCACCGAATCCTAGATGCGTATCGGACAAGTTCATGTTTGGATTCGAATTCGCATTCAAATTCCAATTCCCCGAACAACTTGGAAACCCGCCACTTATAAATGCCAGTATCAAACTTACAAGAAATGCTTTCCAGTACGTCGTTCGTAATACTTGTTTCGCTCTGCTCTTTAACTCTTTACGCGACCAATTCACGAAATCCCTCCTCAGGTAATGCCTATATACCATCCTATTTTAACGTAGATAGTCATAGAACAACACCTGTTTTTACCAAAGAAAACTTTAGGTTTCCTTAATAATTTGGAAGTTAGGTTTCACTTTCTTGAAATTAGGATTCTCACCGCTTACCATCAGTCCCATGCCCCAATCAAAATGATCCTGATTGCAAGGAAAGTCGCTTGCCTCCCGATATTGAAACAATACATTTCTTCTCGTTCTAGCGCTCTTATTCGCGGAAGAGCCATGAATCGTTAAATAATTAAAGAACAAGACATCGCCAGCCTCAGCCTCACACGGTGTTCCTAGCTGAATTGGATATTCCTTATGATTCAGATAGTGGGTGCCGACATGCGGCAAGCTCCCCTCGAGATGAGAGCCTGGAATGACTCGCAAACACCCATTTTCTATATCCGCATTGTCAAGATGAATACTTGCAGCGAGCATTGTATGCTTTTCATGCGGGAAATAGGGATAGTCCTGATGCATGGGGAATGCAGCGCCGTTCTCAGGTGGCTTGACGAGCATCTTGGTATGATGCAGTTGAACATTAGGTCCTATAATTTGTGTTAGCACAGCAACCATATTAGGATGAATGACGGCTCTCATGAAGGCCGCATCATGATAGTGCACATCATGAAAGCCTTTGAGAACGAGCTTCTTCAACTCCTCTGCCGGAAGATAATCCCCTTGCCAAACATCGTTACGATCTGCTTTCGCTTGAGCTGCGCGTGTAATAATGTGTTCAACAGCCTGTCTCATTTGGGCAACTTCCACTTCATTGAAAACACCCTTTACAAGTAAATACCCGTTCTCTTTGTAAAAATCGACATCCTTTGATTGAATCATTGTTTATCCCTCCGTTTGGCAGTTGATCATGAAGCCACTTTCTATCTATAATTATAGGAAGTATCGTCATTATTTTCTTTTTCAACAGAGGACATTTTTTTGTACTTTAACGCCAACATTTCTCTTAAGAAGGTGAAGCCCATGTATCTTCACAAAGAAACCAAAGCCATGCTCAATGGAGATGTAAGCGTTATCCAAGGAGCTGATGCTTGTTTTCAAGTTCATTATTGGGGGGGGGAGCCCTGTATGGGTGAGAATCAGCCCCATAAGCATTCTTTCTTCGAGATTTGTTACATTTTGGATGGAGAAGGAGAATATGCAGAGGATGATCGCATCTATCCGCTCCGCGCTGGTACTATTTTTTGTTCAAAGCCTGGCATTATACACCAAATCCGTACTGACAAAGGGCTGCACATTGTCTATATCGGCTTCGAGCTAGATGAAACTTTGAGTGAGGATTCGATGAAGATCGCCTTCAATGAACTTGCTGAACATGGCGATATTTGCCTATACGTGTCTGAGGATCAGCCCATTGTGCAGTTGTGGCGATCCCTTCTATTACGAGAAGGACATGGGAGTCTACCCTACATCGCGATTCATTCCGTTGCTTACGCCTTGCTAGTTTCGCTTCCAGCCGTATTCGGATTGTTGCCGAAGAATACCATGAGCCGCCATACAAACACGCATGTCTTGATGAAACGTGCCAAGCTCTATATTCGCGATAACCTCTCTCAAGCACTCCAGCTTAAAGACGTTGCCACCTATCTGAACGTATCGGAACGTCATCTCTCTCGCTTATTTGCAGAGGGGATCCATGAAAATTTCACCAATTTCATCCGCAGCGAACGTATCCGCCAAGCTGCCCATCTCTTGCTTAGCAGTGAACTGCCTATTAAAGAAATCGCCGAAATGACCGGCTTCTCTTCGGTGCATTATTTTTCTCGTACTTTTCAAATGGAGAAAAAGGTTCCACCAGGTCGGTTCCGTCAAAAAGAGAAGCGTTATACTTAAAAAAGGTCAACAAAAACAGGTTGTCTCATGTATGAGACAGCCTCTTGTCCTCCATTGACCATCTTGTAGGCTTGGGAATACAATGAATGTTAATCCCCTGTGAGAGGAACTTGGATCATGCTAAAAAAGGCTATTTGGACATTGGGAGCCCTTCTCGGCTTGGCGAGTTGCCTCGTGATTACTACACTATTCATGAGTGGTGAAGGAGATCAGCTCGAGCACAATCAGTCTGATACGGTTGCCGTACTGACTCAGCCTACTGTTACTTCGTCTCCTGAACGGCCTAAACAGCCGGATATCCTAACTTTTTGGAACAACCAAGAGAAGAAATCCGCGCAAGCAGGACATCTGGAGGCCGCAGCTGCATATCGAGACCGGATCGCTGTACACGCAGCTGGACTTCCTTCGATATCTACACCTACTTCCACTAGCAATCAAACTTCTTCAGTAAATATGGAGCTTTATTTCCGTGCTCCCTTGACGGCCGAATCGGTAGAAACTTCTGCAACTGATATTTCTGCGTCATCCTCTCTAGCCAAACATGAGCCGGCATCGGGGGTTTATATCGGTATGCTCGGGGCAGATCGCAGAGTCGGTTATGATGTTAATAAAATCGAAGACGTTTACGGACGCAAGCACGCTCTATACTTGTCTTATGTCGGGTGGCGTAAGCTGCAAACCGACACGAACACTTATTTCCCCGCACGGACAGCCGAAAGAGTGAAGGAGCTTGGCGGTGCACTCCAGATCGGTTGGGAACCGCGCTTTGGCTTAGACGACGTGAAAGATGACGAATACGTCCGCCGTTTCGCAAGAGAAGCCAAAGCCTCCGGCATTCCAATCTTCCTACGCTATGCTTCGGAGATGAACGGAGAATGGGTGCCATGGCATGGAGAGCCTCAGAAATATATAGAGAAATTCCGCCTTATACACGACATCATGGCCGAAGAAGCGCCTAATGTAGCTATGGTGTGGTCACCTAATTTCTGGCCTCCAGATACGATAGATGACTACTATCCAGGGGACTCCTACGTGGACTGGGTTGGTTTCTCACTGTATAGCACCCCCTTCTCATCAGGTAAAGAACAGCTACAGGGTACCGTGATCGATACCTTCGCTCCGCTCTACGACCATTATAGTCATAAACCTATTATGATTTCAGAGGGCGCAGTTGCTCACACGTATTTGCCCACTAACAATGCTTACTGGAGCTGGGCAGAAGACCAGTTGGGGTACATGTACGGACTGCTGCCGCGATTGTTTCCTCAGGTCAAAGCGATCACATACTTTAACTTCAGCCGAGCTCAAGCGGTTCGTACGAACGGGAATTATGTTTACGATATCGGGGAGAATCCATTCATGGACGGGTTTTATCAAAGACTGATCGCATCGGATTGGTTTTTAAGCAAAGTCGAGCCAGGAGTGGATCCCATTCAATACCGCTATACGCCAGTCTTAGGCCATTCACTACCTACGGGGAAACAAACCGTAATTGTCTATCCTAAGCTTGAAAATGAACAGGGTAAGGCCCCATTTGCCATCGCCATTTACCAAGGCAATCAGTTTCTAGGCGCTAGTTATGAGGCTCCTTGGGAAATAGACATTCATGTAAATCCTGAATCCGCGTCAGAACCTTGGTACGTATTGGCTTATAATGACAAGATGGAATTGATTGGTGTTATGAAGTATTAATTGTCGTCAGCATTCCTTGCTTGGCCATATCTCAACCATTTCGAGACGAAAATAGCCGGTAAGACCAAGAAGCAGGTCACATCGGCTTTTCCTTTTCCCACTAACATTGAAAGTGGGAGACGGTGACCGTGCAGAAGTTTCTATTGGCGAATCGATCAGCTTCAAGGCCGAGGTCGAACTCCCAGCACATACTATCCCGTATTGCGTGCGGTGTCAAATAGGGAAGACAGTAGTAAATACTTGTATACGCAAGTGTTGAATATATGCCGTGTTCGTGTTGTGGTCAAATAAATATACATACAAGGATATTTCCCAGCTACCGGACTGGAGCGACGTTAATCCCCGAAAAAGACGGTATTTGAAAATCTAACGGACATGGATGCCGTTATTTTGGTCGAATTAGAGCTTTTCAGAATCTAACGGACGCTACAGCCGCTAATTGGGCCTTATTTCTCGATGGATGGCTGAATACGGGAGAATAGAGGCGTCTATGTCCGTTAGAATTTCAAAACCACTGATTTGAAGCAAATAATGTCCACTGTGTCCGTTAGCGAGATACGCCATTTGCATGGCTTTTGGGATACCCTCTTGGTTTTTGCTATGTTTGCTGAATCCAGTTAGTTCTTGTACGGTACTTCCAACAGGATTTTATTGTTCTTGTCATAAGCCTTCATTCGCAATTCATTCATTTCAACTAATCCGAAATACACTCGCTTCCAATTCGTCTGAATAATAGTAGCCTCAATAACTTGATTGTTTTTATCGATGATTTCAATTTTATTTATTTCAGGATCATTAATAAAACCATATAGGATATGCCTTCTAACATTATCATTAAAGGTAACTCCTGATTGATCGATTAACAAGTTAGTGTCATTATACATAGCATTTGATGAACTCAGCTTCCATCCTTTATCTTCATCACCTTCAAATACTGCCAAGCCAATACCCATATTTCCACTATCAAAAGGGGCTTTATATAAAATGAATGTTCTTTTCATTACGGAGCCTTGGTAAATGATTTCCTGTCCTTCTTTATGATGTGTTTTATAAAACTCTTCCTCAATTGTCTTGCTTTTACATCCAGAAATAACAAGGGAGATACATAATAGGATAAAAATAATTTTATAAACTCTCATGTTCCCTCCCTAATTTCAGGTTTGATAATAAAAGATATTCAATTATTCGCGAACCAATAACAAATTCCTTTAATGGTTATTCAACTATTTGCCCTAAGCGAAACAAAGGATAGCCCCAATACTTTCATTGGGGCTATCCTTCTACTAATCATTGTGAAACACTTCCTCCATAGACGCCCACCACTCGCCATCACGCCGCGTTTCCAGCGGTTCCTGGCATGGGTTGCATAGCTCCCACCATTTCTGCGTGATAGCATCTGCTGCCATTAACGCCATATCCTGCTCGAAATCTTCGCCGACATATTCGAAATAACTAAATAGATAACCGTCTTTATAATAAATCGAATAATTGCGGATGTTGCATGCCGTGATCATCTTCAGTACGTCCGGCCATACATTAGCATGAAGCTCTTTGTACTCTTCCAGCTTGTCTGGCCTCACTTTGATCACACTTCCATAGCGCTGCACAATGAATCACCTCGCGTCAATTATTCTTGAATATTATAGAAACGTGCCGCCGTTCCACCTAGAATGGCTAATCTTTCTTGCTCCGTATAGTCGGCAATTGCTAGATTGGTTTCGGCCCAGACTTTCTCATAATTACCCGCTAGGTTGGCCACTGGCCAATCGCTGCCGAACATCAGCCTTTCAGCACCAAAATGCCGCAATGCGTAATCAATATAAGGCTTCAAATCATCCGCACTCCATGTGTCCGCATCGGCCGCCGTATTTAATCCTGAGACTTTCGCATAAACATTGGGGCACTGTGCTGCCGCAGCGAACTCATCCGCCCAAGCTCCCATTTGCTTTTCCTTGATTGGCGGCTTGGCGAAATGATCAATCACGATCTTTAGATTAGGTACTTTCTTAGCCAAATACGGGATATGCTTCAGATGATTCGGAAACACCCCTACCACATCGAATGTCATGCCATATGAGGCTAGAACCTTGAGCCCTTCGATCACCGAATCACGAATGACCCAATCCGAATCCTTCTCCTCGTGAATCAGATGGCGAACCCCTTTGAAATACGGATTCTTCGCGTATTCACTAAGTTTGATATCTGCTACTTGAGGAATGTTGAGGGGCACCCATCCAACGACGGCACCCACCCATTCCCTTTCTGCAGCTACATTCAACATATAGGCTGTATCTTCATAAGAGTTCATGGCTTGCACAATAACCGTTTTATGGATGCCTGCCAGCTTTACCAAAGGTTCTAATTCATCTGCTTCAAAATTGCGGCAAATTGGCCCGAAAGCCGGATCCATCCAGGGGTAAGCAACCTTTTCCAGATTCCAAACATGTTGATGCGCATCTATTTTTACCATGCTAGCCTCCTATATGGATATCGTTAGCCTATCTAACCCGATATTCCTGGAAATACTTAGGGAGAATCGTCGTCGAAGCACCTGGCATTTGAGGTAGTACATAGTGCCCATTAACCACTGTAGCCGGCTCCTCAAAAATATGACGAATCCATGGGATGTACTCCAGCATAATAGCGCCTGGCGTAGATGCGACAAGGTGTAAATGAATTTGACCCATATCGCCTACATGCGGGCAAATTGGCACATCATAGGAAGCAGCGAGGCCTGCCACTTGCAGCCATTCCGTAATACCACCGACACGCGTTACGTCAACTTGACAATATTCGATGGCACCTTGGTGAATATAGTCTCTGAACGCGTATTTGTTATACACGTGCTCGCCTAAAGCAATCGGAACATTTAACTCGTCCGCCAGCTTTTTGTGACCCATAATGTCATCTGGATTCAGTGGCTCTTCCAACCAGAATAAATCGAACTCTTCAAGCTTTTTGCCCCATGTCATTGCGGTATTGATATTCCACTGTTGATTGACGTCAATCATGAAAATCACATCGTCGCCGATCGCCTTACGTACTGCCTTACAACGAGCATAATCCTCACGTGAATCCGGTTTACCGACTTTGATTTTAACACCCGTGAAGCCTGACTCTACAATTTCAGCACAATCTTTAACCAAACGCTCTTCCGACCAGTTCAACCAGCCGCCATTCGTATTATAGGCTTTAATCGGTTCCGATTTAGCACCGCCAAGGAACTGCCATAGCGGCTTATTACAAGATTTCGCCATGATATCCCAGATCGCGATATCCACTGCTGCAAGCGCCATGTGTGTAACGCCGGAACGGCCAATCCAGTGCATTTTACCAAAACGCATGTCATTCCATAGCTCTCTGACCATAAACGGATCTTTGCCAATTAGAAGTGGCGCGTAGTATTTATCGATCGTATCGACGATCATATCATCACCATGGGCACAAGTGCCTGTATAACCGTATCCAACAAAGCCCTCATCCGTAAAGATGCGAACACCAGCTAATCCCCAGTGAGTTGCGATATTGATTGCATCTGTAATTGGTGGTGTAATCGGCACGTGCAAAACAAAACTTTCGACTTTTGTAATTTTCATCTGAAACATCTCCCTATTGTATGTGTATTTACCATGTATTAATAACCAAGTGAAGCTCCGCCATCTACGGGGAGAGCAACGCCTGTAATGAAACCGGATTGAGCGGTAGCTAGGAACAACGCAGCTTGAGCAATTTCTTCCGAGGTTGCTGGTCGGCCAATGGGATGCATATCATTCAAAAGCTGAACTGTTGCGGTCGGATCATCTTGGTCTTGAATCCATTGCTGTAGTAGGGGAGTCGAGACCCCGGCTGGACAGATACAATTCACTCTGATGCCATCCGGTGCATAGTCGAGTGCTAATGCCTTCGTCATGGCGACGACTCCGCCTTTCGTTGCGGCATAAACGGGATTCATCTTTTGTCCAACCAAGCCGTTGAGGGAGGCCATGTTGACGATCGATCCTCTCGTTTTTCTTAAATAAGGCAGCGAATGTTTGACCGTTAGGTACACACTCTTCAAATTTATGTTGAGGAGACGATCCCACTCTCCTTCCTCCACGTCCTCTAAGAACTTAGGCAAAATGACAGCTGCATTATTGACGAGAATATCCAGCTTTCCAAATCGTTCTACGGTTTCTTGGATAAGTGATTGGACATCCGCATCTTTAGAAACATCGACTTTCACCGCCACGGCTTGAAGTCCGGAAGAGGTTAACTCATCCGCCAACCGCGCTGATTCCTTTTCATTCCAGTCCGCTATGATAACCGCTGCACCTTGGGCTGTGAACAATCGGACAATCGCTTCGCCGATACCCGATCCGCCGCCCGTTACGATCGCTGTTTTTCCTTCTAAATTCATTTACGTTGCCCCCTCTCGATTATCATATATCGTGTATGATTTATTTCAAAAAAAAATTATAGAAAAAAGTTTCTAGTCCGAATATGCGAATGTTTTAAATGCTGAAGTAAAGCTTCTTCTGCAGCTTCAAAATTGCCAGACGTCAACTCTTTTACAACCAGCATATGCTCCTGCCATTCATCTTCAATCACTTTCTGATCGATTCCTTTATGGATGAATGATAAATATCTCTGAATTTTTTCTATATATAAATGGATAAGTTGATTTAACGATTGGTTGTCACTGTATGCCAGAATTAAACCATGCAAGCTTTCGTTCATTTCGGCAATGAAAAGAATTTGTTCGTCGCTTTCCGTCGGTTTCCTGTCAGACCAGCTTTGCATGGCCCGCTCCAGTTCCACTATGGCATCCCGCGGTATTCTAGGGGCGGCCTTCTTTATAGCCAAGCCTTCTAGCTCCATCCGAATTTCAAACATTTCATCCAGCTCTTGCAGCGACATTTCGGCCACATACATTCCTTTGAAAGGCACCGTATTGACCAAGCCTTCTGCCGTTAATCTCGTGAGCGCTTCTCGAATAGGAATGTTACTGACTTCTAGATCTCGGGCTAATTGATCAATATTGATCTTCCCACCCGAAGCAATTTCATGGTTAAGGATTCGTTCTTTGATTAACGTATAAATTTCATCGGTTAATACATAGCGACTTAGGCTCTTTTTCATAATAATCACCTCAATATCTGAATGGGATTTATAGTAATATGTTTTCAAAATCTTTATATTACAAATCATACACGATTTAGGATATAAAATAAATAGATATTTTTTCGACTTAATCCGTAGATAAATAAAGCGGCTCCGCCAAGCGGAGCCGCTTTATTTATTCTTTATCACCTGCTGCTAGCAACTCACTTATCTGTTAGATCTGAACCATAATCGGAAGCGGTATTTCATATTCTCCTCGAACCACATGCGAAAATTCGTTCCCCATACGTTGTTATGCAAATTAAAATGAAATCCACCTTCCAGAGGTGCGAACGTATTGTTGAATTGCAACAATCTTCTTTCACCGGGACATACGATGGGAGCATCCAACGTCTCGATTATGAGGCCCCCATCCGATCCTTCATAATAAAGTCCTGTATTCACAGCGTGCATATTCCGATTGCCGTTCTTAACTACGGATAATGGTGAAACACGTGTGCCCAGTTTATCCATGGTCCACAAATTCGGATTGTCAACGCAAGGGACAAACGAGAACCAGCTTGCTTCCGGCAAACGGCATGCCAGTTTATCCATCCAGTTCAACTCCACATCGATGTTACAATCGTTATGATGGAACGTATATACGATCGCGAGCTGATGAGGTGCGCCAAAGTGAATGCAAGCATCGGACGGCATCTCTAATTGAGCCCATACTTTGTCAGTATCAACCCCTCTTTCCATTTGGAGGCTTCTTAAAATCGGACGGTACTGCTTATGTTCTGGAGTTGGCTCTGCATATTCAATACCGGGCTTGCCGTGATCGGGAATCGCCCAAGAATAATGCTGTTTCATGTTAATTGTATATTCTTTAAAATAGTTGTCGTAGTTTTCTTTGCCGAATGTTTCGTATCGGTAGACAGCTAACCTATTTTCATCATTTGCCCATACTTTCCCATTCGTGTCGACCAGTTGATCGATAGAACCGTCGGAAGCGAAGCTTACGTGAAATTTTCCAAACGTATAGCATCGGTTCATTTCAAGATTTTCAATGCTTGCGATGTCATTTGAATGATATGAACTGACAGGGTTCAGGCTGTCTAACACTTTCTTCGCTTCGATTTGCAACTCCGAACTAAGCGCTGACACCGCCTGATCCAGATATGCTCGTTGCTCCTCCCACGAGCTTTCAAAGTGCCGATAGCTGCGCTCTTTACGCCCAAGTTGATTAAACGCATCATAAGCGCCTTGAAGCTCTTCATTCCTAATTAGATCCTTCGATCTCGCCGCCGTAAAATCCGTAGCAGAGTAATTGACGTAATCCGCCAAATAGGTTTTCTCATCCAACCCCCAAGTATGCTCTGGGATCAACATGAGACGATTGCAAAACTTGCCGTAGCTTTCACCTTTTGGATCTAGAGAACCCATATCAACCCATTTATCCCTTAATCGAAGCAGTTCCCGGTAGCGTGCCACTTTGACCGGATCGGAAGCCATGCCATGGATCCACGAATCACCGATTTCCTCACTGACGACCGGAAGCATATGCTTACATGCCAGCAGCTTTTCAGCGAAGGCGTCCAGTGTTGACGCGGAAATTTCCGCACTCGGATAATCAGTTTGCAATCGGCTGTACAGCCTCTCTATTTCTTCTATTGATGAAGGACCGCAATTATCTCCCGTGTGCGCAAAATAGAGCACATCCTCAAGACCTTCTACTTCCAGCCGTTGGCCGTAATCCGCAGCGTAATTCACAATCAATTCCGAACCATCGCTTGCACGCCATATAAACACTTGTGGAACTGACGGAGGCTTACTTGAAGGATTTACGCCCACATGCAAATAACGGATGCCATTTCTCGCCAAGATGGGCACCATAGCAATTGAATGCCCTGGAACATCTGTCATTTTTGCGGCAATCGTTTTCTTCCCAAATCGTTGATCCAACTTCATGGAGATCGACAAGCCATATTCAAGTAGTGTTTTATCCATCAATTCCGTATGTGTTGTAAAAGGGAGACCGTGCCACGCAATATGCCCTCTACGAATGGATTGTTCCATTTGGATCCGCTGCTCTTCCGACGCGGATTGCAAATATTCCTCGATCAACCAAGACCCGACTGTCCAAATAAAGTTCGACCGTCCTTCTTCTCTTGCCATACGTTCAGACAATGATAAGGCTTGCGGAATAAACATCGTCATGTACTTGTCAACCACATTAGCCGCAAGATCGGTAAACCCGATATCCAGATGCGTTTTGAAAATAACGTGTACTTTTTTAACTGTCGTCATCAATTTAACCATCCTTCATTTATTCTTTAACAGATCCGAGTACGATTCCGTGAATAAAAAATCTTTGCAAAAATGGATAAATGATCAATAGTGGGAGCATCGTCACAATAAGCTTGGCGGAATTGAGCGTTTTATCCGAAGCTTTAAATAATTTTATTAATTCTTCGGTAGTTAAAGTGCTAAGTAATTGCGGATCGATCCGTACCACCAGCTGCTGAATATACGTCTGAAGCGGATAGTTTTCCGGCTTATTCATAAAAATCAATCCGTCAAAAAAGGAGTTCCAATGTCCGACAATACTGAAAAGTGTCACTGTTGCCAAGGCAGGAAGCGATATCGGAATAAAGATTCGCAAGAGCGTGTTAATAGGTCCTGCTCCATCTACAACCGCTGCCTCAGAGAGCTCTTTAGGCAAATTTCTGAAAAAATTCATGATCAGAATGACGTTAAAAATCGGTACGGCCCCGGGTAATACTAGCGCCCAAACGGAATTTAGCAGATGCAGCTCAGCTACGGTTATATAAAGAGGGATGAGCCCGCCTGAAAAAAGCATACAAAACACCAAGAACCACATATACATGTTTCTCCCAGGAAACAGTTTCGATTCTTTTGACAATGGATACGCCATCAGAACCGTTAATACAAAGTTGATCGCTCCGCCGATCGCAACTCGCTTCACTGACACAAGGAAAGCTTGAAAAAATTTATGATCTTGTAAGATGATCTGATAAGAGGACAAATTGAATCCTACCGGCCATACAGACACGATTCCCGCATTCGCAGCGGCTTTATCGCTAAAAGAGAGAGCCAATGTATACCAAAGTGGAAATAGTGACATACAAAAAATGAGTGTCAATATTAAATAATTACCAAAATCAGCGCTTCGGCTAAGCCATGTCTTAGACTGAACCATATAATCCCTCCCCCCTAAAAGATTCGATAATTAGCAAATTTGCTCGCCAGCTTATAGGATAGTGCGATCAACAGGATAGCAACTACTGATTTCAATAATCCGACGGAAGTCGCCAAGCCATACTGAAAATTAACGAGCCCCACCCGGTAAACGTAGGTATCGATAATGTCACCGGAGCTGTAAACAAGCGGGTTATATAAGTTAAACACTTGGTCGAAACCAGCATTTAAGATATTTCCTAAGCTTAGCGTAGATAACAAAATGATCGTTGGCAAAATACCGGGAAGCGTTATATGTCTCAGTTTGCTTAATCTGCCGGCACCATCGATTTCCGCCGCTTCATACAAGGCGGGGTTAATTCCCGCAAGTGCCGCCAAGTACACAATAGCGCTGAAGCCAAATTCCTTCCAAACGTCACTTCCGACGATAATGTAGCGAAACCAACTGTTACTAGCCAAAAAAAGAATAGGATCAATTCCAAACTGGCTTAATATTCGGTTAAAAATCCCGTCCAAGGAAAGCATGGTTGTCAAAATCCCCGACAAAATGACCCAAGATATAAAATGCGGCAAATATACCACCGTTTGCACCCATCGCTTAAACCATCGCGTTCGCACCTCATTTAAGATCAGCGCGAAGGCAACAGGTACAATGAGACCAGCTATTATTTTCATGGAAGCTATAATAATGGTGTTTTGAAATACAATTCGGCTGTCCGGGATCTGAAGCATGAATTTGAAATTATCGAGGCCGATCCACTCTTGCTTGAATATCGGAATGCCTGGAATAAAATTTTGGAACGCAATGACGGCCCCAAACATCGGGATCAAGCTGAACAGGATGAGGAAGACCATTCCCGGCAGCAGCATTAAGTGATAGGTGATGAGCCATTTGCTCGACCTCATACCCAAACCTCCAATCGATTCTGAATATAGGAGAAGCGCCATGCGAAAGGCTGGCGCTCCCCTGACCTTCAATTTCTAGTGGTTCATTTCTTGCGTAATTTCATTAATGATATCCTTACCGCCAAGGCTGTTCCATTGAGAGACGAAAGAATCAAAGCTATCCAGCGGTGTTTCACCCATAATGATCTTTAAGAAGGTTTCATTTTCAAGCTTTTGCAAAGTCGCCCACTTCTGATCCATGGTTTTCGTTTTTCCGAAAAATACATTTCTGACCATATTGATTTTATCAGAGCCCATCAAAATGGAACCATCTGTCCTTGCGATTGCATTGCTCCATACATTTAGGTCCTTTTTAGGGTTTTCCTTATTTTTCATCACATCGTCATACATGGATTTCAATTCCGCATTTAAAGAAGACGGATTTTTGGAATCTACAGCCTTTGTAATATCCGCAGCGTATTGGTACACCGTATCTTCAGGACCGACTTGCAGCGTAAATGGCCACAGTCCCCACATAGCGCCGACTCCCTGCACATCCTTGTAAATGTCCTTCGCCCCTGGATCAAATTGTCTAATTCCGTCGTACTCCACGTTCAGCGTCCTGACAACAGCTTCCGGATGCGCATACCCCTTACGTACAACAAGGAAACTACTCGTCGGATCTTGATCTGCGGTATTAAATTTACCTTTCGTATCAATTGGCGCAAGGAACGGCTTCCATTCCGCCGAAGGATCATTCTTCAAGGAATCTGGCAGCGGCCAATAAGGGCTCCACCATGGACCAAAAACAATGCCTACCTTGTTGTTGGCCACTACTTCGTTCGGATCTTTACGCAGTGCAAATTCTTTGTCGATAATGCCCTGAGCATAAAGGTCGTGCAGCTTGCCTAACGCTGTTTTCATCTCAGGCAATGTTGAGCTGTATGTGACCTTGCCAGAAGCATCTTTGAGCCATTGACCCTTGTAGGCATTCATCGCCCCGAAAATCGGGTCGAAGCCGTGTGTGGCATTCCAGCCCGCAAGTGTTGGAATACCTGTAAAGCCAATCGTACCTTTACCGCTAGCATTCTTATCAACAAATGTTTTGGCGATGTTCACCAAATCATCGAGCGATTGAGGCGCCTTCAAACCATATTTGTCTAGCCAATCCTGGCGGATCCAGGTAATGTTAAATTGCTGACCGATCTGAGTATTAGGAAGAGCCATTAGCTTTCCATTAAACGTTGCCCGTCCCAGAACACGATTATCATAGGATTTATATAACCCTTTGATATAATCATTCGCATTATCTTTATAAACATTTGTAAGATCTTCTATAAGGTTGGCTGCTACAAGCTGCTTCAATTGCGACTCGTTTACAAGAAAGGCATCCGGTAAATCACGGCCTGCGATTGACACGCCAATCTTCTGATCATAGGCTTCAGGGGTCTCTACTTGCCAAGATAAGTTAACCTTTACATTTAGTTTTTTCTCCACGTAACGAAAATACTCATTGTTTCCTACTGTATCGCCATTCGGAAGCTTTAAATCTTTGGTGACGTATGCTTTAGCGAGGTTGAGGGTAACAGGCTGATCATATTTGACGTATGGACCTACTGAAGCTGCACTAGGCGCGGTCGAAGCTTTGCTAGAAGCTGCTGAACTAGAAGGCGCAACCTCAGTCTTCGTCTCGCTGCAAGCGCTAACAATTAACATTAACGAAGCCAAGACTAACACGGACCTTTTCTTTGACATTTCCTTTGCCTCCCCTGGATATATCTGAATGAATGTGAACTACTGCTTAAGCATAGCAGTAAGCGGAAATGATCCGTGAGAGAATTGTGGTGTTCTCAGGAGGAATTTCGTCTTTTCAATAAACAGCGGGATCGTTTAGACCGTTTTCTTACTCGTTCTGACCATTTTCATACCTTGGCCTTCGTAGTGGCATGGTTAATGTGACAACAGTACCCTGTCCTTTCAAGCTTTCAATAGTAAATCTGCTATGATCACCGTAATACGTTTCCATCATTCGTTTGACATAATCGAGACCGATGCCTAATCCTGATTCCTTTAATGGATTTTTTTCTTCCATCATCACTCTTGAAATTTCTTCCGGGGTCATTCCTCGCCCATTATCCTTAACCTCAACGAGCACGGTATGCTCGTTACTCCTTCGGATGCTGACTGTGATCTTGCCGTAATCATCATGGAGTCCATGATAAATCGCATTCTCCACAATGGGCTGAAGAATAAATCGTGGAATTTCGATCCCCTTCAATCCTTCATCAATTTCGCACAAAACTTGAAAATCATAATCATATCGAATCCTCTGTAAAGTTACATAATCTTGTAAGGCCTCAAGTTCAACCTGGAACGGTACGATTTCCCCCTTTTTCCCAAGGTTGTAATTGAGTACACGGGTGAAAACAGAAACAAGCCGGTCGATTTCGGTTTGTCCGTTCATTTTGGCCAGCCATTGAATCGTATTCAATGTATTGTGAATGAAATGGGGATTAATCTGGTAGAGCAGTTTCTCAACCTCCAGCTTACGCTTATTCGCTTCACGCTGTTCCACGTCGGTGATCAATTCTTGGATTCGATTTCTCATTTGAAATGATTTGTGCGTCAGCGCATCAAATTCAGCTATGTTCGTATACGCAACGGTCGAATCGAATCGCTCATCCGCCAGCAGGTCGATTTGCTTGCCCACTCTCTTTAATGGACGATACACCATTCCCCATAATACGTAAGCAAATATCAAGCTGAACAACAAACTTGTGCATACGATTAATGTGAATCTCACAAGCCATGCATAGAACTCATTCTCATAATCCTTTTTATTGATGACCGCGAGCAGACTCCAGCCTTGCTCATTACGCTGTCCGAAAATATAGGTATTAGCTTTGACAGTCTTAAATGTACCTGTAGAGGATTCAACTTCAAAACGCATGCCGGGCTTATAGGACTCCACAGCATCGCTGTAAACAATTATGCCTTCATCATTGATCAACACATTGGATGCGGGCATGCCATACTGCTGCTTGTTCAAAATATTTTCAAGCAATTTCAGATTCGTCTCAATATAAATGTAGGCTTGATTCGTTTCATCAAAATTGTTCGGATTATAGACTGGCCTCAGCAACGAAAAAACTTGGTTCTCCCCATAACGATAAAGTGTGCGATGCGGGCCTGAAAAAACGCCGCCCTTCCACTTCGCAAGTAAAGGTAGATTAGAGAAATCAGCGTCAGGGCGAATCACCAAATTTTGAAACGGAATTTCGTTTTTTTTGGACAAGCGGTACAAAATTACACCGAGATCAGGGTTCGTAAAGTTTACCAGGTTCAGATTACTTTGTATGGCCTGACTAAGCTCTAATTTTTGATAACTGCTGTCCATCGATAAATAACTTAATAACTTCTGCCCCACACTGCCTTCATTCGTAAGCTGTAACGAAGCGTAATCCATATTGTTGAGCGTGCTTTGGAGGCTAGCACTTGTCAGCTTCAACACATTAAACAAACCCGATTCGATTTTATTGTTGGTACTTTTTTTAAAAGAGACAATGGAAACGGCACCTAATAATAATAAGGGAATCAATGTACTTAACATTAAGATGATGATCATTCGTGATTTTAAGGTATAGGTAGGTGGAAGAAGGCTAAATGGACGATTCATACTTTTTCCTCGCTTATTGAAATCCGTTGTTTGCGATAATCGTTCGGGTTGATTCCATAGAGATGGCGAAATACTTTGCTGAAATATTTTTCATCCTGAAAACCAGTTTGTTCGGCGATTTGATAAATAGGGAGATTCGTTTCGTGTAAATAATCGACAGCTTTGCGCAGACGTATTTCTTTTAAATATTCGCCATAGGGCTCCCTCACCATTTCTTTAAAGATTTGGCTGAAGTAACTCCCGCTCATTAAATACTTGGCTGCCAATTCATCCCGGCCAAAGGAGTAGTCGTTTGTTTGTTGGATATAGCGAATCGCTTTCACCAGATTTACAATCATTTCCACGCCATACGAATGTCGCTTCAGTTCATTCCGTATGGCTGTTCTAGTCTCTTTCAACCAATCTACCCAAACCGTCCAACGTAGAAATGGATTGTTGTCTTGTAAGCGGTTTCGAATAAGTTCGCTCTTTACGATTTCAAGCCAAGGGGTCCATAATCCATTCATCAAGTTATGTACTTTATTCGGCTCGTGCATGGCATGTACCATTTTTTTGAGTAATCCGTCAAAATGATTATCATCATAGATCCAACGCATATCGAGCCACTGATCTTCCACCAACCGCCACTCTTCATCTGTACTCAACTGAAACTCAGATATCGTGTTCACAGAAAGCCTTCCTATCTTTTGACCGGCCTCGAAGTGATAATATGAAATGAATGGCACGATCACTCGAAGTCGATCATAAAAAAACGGCGTCGATTGCGGATTCCTTCCCTCCACATCCAGCCAGATCGAATTCGTTTGCCAGGATATACAGGATTGCGCTTGAACGTATGAATCGCTTTGTTTCATAGAAGAGATAAACCACACACCGTTATCTATTTGGATTACCAATTCTGGCTCTATAAATTCTAAAGGGAATTGTTCGGATTTGTTCTCGCTAACAAGCACATGACCGCAAATTTCAGATTCATGACGTATGCTGCTTTGCGCGGGAATTCGCTTATGCTTTTCCTTGAAGATTCGGCAGGTAATTCGTTCTAGAGCATGTTCTATCGTTTCTTGGTCAAGTTGTGTCTTTATGATATAGTCAATGGCACCAAGTCGCAGGGCTTCTTGAATATAGGTGAAATCCTGATGGCAAGTAAGCACAACCATCCAAGTATTGGGAAAGCGTTCTCCAATCTCTTTCATCAATTCAAGACCACCCATAATAGGCATTGTCAAATCAACAAAAATAAGATCTACAGCATGTTCATGCAATATTTCAAGAGCGAGTTCTCCATTCGCCGCTTCGCCTACAATTTCAATTTCATATTGCTTCCATGGAAAAATAGAAATGATTCCTTTTCGAACAAGCTTTTCATCATCGACGATAAGGGTTTTGAGCATTAGATCACCTCTATGTTTGTTGATCTGTTCTTTATCATTAGAGACATATATTTCAACAAACTTCTCACTAATCCTGCATTTGTATTTTGGGAACGAGTTTCACTTGTTTTAAACAAAAAAACTGCCTTCTCCGAAGAGAAAAAGCAGTTTCAAGCTAAACCCCCAGCGCATCAGGCGTATTCCTACTATACAAGTTTTTCTTTCAGATTGACGAGCATATACTGCATTTGCTTGGCTTCCATTGTAACGGTGAAAGTTCCCTCAGCAATGCCGGATATTTCAGATTGTATTTCTTCCAACACATTCGTTCTGTATGCGTTTCGATCATACGGTTTGGCAAGAGCAACGTCGTATTGACTTCTTGCTCAGAATGATTGATAAGGCGTACTAACAGTCCCTTACTTTTCTCCACTGGCTTCAAATCGAACACTTGAACGCAATCATTGCCGAAATTGAAGTCACCAACCTGAACGAGCGGCGCCACGCCTTCAAATTTAACGGTAATGTGAAATAAGTCCCTTCAGGTTTCGTGATGTCTTGTTTGAAGAAGGAGGCTTTCATTTCAATATCTGGGATGAATCGGATCGTTTCATCCCTCTTGCTTCTTTCGTTTCATTTGCTTTGCCAAATTGCTATTTCATTATTTTCGTTTAATAGTTATAAATGTTATAGATTAATTGCGCCGCTTCCGCCCGAGTCGTTGTACCTTTCGGATAAAGTTTGTTATCGTAGCCGTTGATTAAACCTGACTGGACAAGAGCAGCAATACTGTTTGTAGCGTAATTTGAAATTTCCGGCGTATCTGTAAATGAGCCAAGATCGGATTCCGAAGCGTCGACTGTCAGCTGCCCGCTAATTCTAAGCGCTTTTTCCGTCAGCACCATCATATCCTCTCTTGTAATGGAAGCCTCGGGTTGGAATTGGTTATTTCCGCTTCCACCCGCAATGCCTGAGCCTCTGGCCATCCTTACGGCTTCGTCATAATATACGCCCTCGTTAACATCTGCAAATCGATCGCCTAGAGGTCCTTGCAAATTTAGCGTTCGCATTAACAGCAATAGAAAATCAGCTCGGGTTACTTGTTGCAACGGACTAAATTCGCTGTCTGTCGTACCATTAATAATTCCTTTGGATGCCAAAACTTCAATAGCATGCTTGGCCCAGTCCACGGATGCGATATCAGTAAATGATTTTTGAACGAACGAAATCGCATACGTGCTGAAGTGTGTCGTCGAGAACGTCACTAGACCTGTGGCAGCATTATACTTTCCATTCTGTACAGAATGAATGTTGCCTTCTCCATCGATATACCAGACGACGATATGCTCTGGATGTTTCTGTTCCTCCATAGTAGGAGAATAAGGTATGCTCACGATGACAGGGGCTTTCGGGTTATTGAAGGCAATGGTTTGGCCGCCGGATTGAACGGTGAGCTCAATGACCGGATGAGATCCGACTTTATTCTGTACGCTTGTGTCTAGTTTGCTGGTATCAGCTTGAGCGATAAGAAGCTCAGTCGTGCTATCAGTCAAATCGCCTTCTCGGAACATATTGCTTGGAATAACGATAGAAGCGATAGGTGTTTTGATTTCAATTTGATATTGGTTCTTATCGCTTGACATTAAATAAGAAGGTATCTGTTGCATATAGGTCGTTGCATCGGCTGTTTGCGGAATTTCAAGGCTGATTGTTCCTTTTCCACTTGGATCAGATTCGGCTTGCTTTTGAGCTTGTTCCCATGCAGCTGCGTCAACGGTAGACGTTGCTATATTTGTTGCAGAGTCGACCTTCACTTCAGGTGAGAGTATGATCGGCCCTGATTTCGTTCCGCCTTTGCCGCCTCCAGTAGAGGTTGCAGGCTGTATATGGACAGATACTTTCCCCTTAACTGAAATATGAGTAGCATCTAACTCCGAATTCACCAATTTCACGCTGTCCAGCACAATATCGGCCGTTCCTTCACCTTTGGCCTCAAAGGTTAATTCCGCCAATTTTGCGTCTCCGCTTTGACCAGGCGTATTTCCAGTTCGCGTATGTGCGATTTGAATGTTGTTCCCATTCACAATCGGTTTTATAGCATAGCCACCGCTTTGGCTGACACCGCTCACAAACGTAATCTTGCTCGAATCATACATTACATTAACCTCATACGCGTACATGTCGCTTAACTGTTTGCCATTCACCGTTACTTGAAAGCTGGCACCTGCCGTAGGGCTTGCGTTAGATAGGGACAATAGAACCTGCGGACCAGCTTCTGCATGAATGACATTTTGGGGAAATGTAGTCACAATCAAAAGGAATGCCAGCACATAGGCGAGCAGTGTTTTCTTCATTGGATAAGTCACCCTTTCTTCATTCCTTTGCCGTACAGAACATAATTAGAAAAAAGGAGGAACTTGCGTCCCCCCCACATCATCATTGATCGGTTTACTGCAGCATAGCTCTGGCCACGATGGCCAAGTCGCTAATATCAACCTGACCGTCTTTATTGACATCCGCTCTGGCGTTCCAATCGTCTTGACCAGGTTGTTTGCCATAGCTTGCCGAAACCATAGCCAAGTCCCCAATAGAAATAATACCATTTCCACTGACATCTGCTGTTATTTTTTTGTTGTCAAATGCCAGAACTGCCGCTGCAAGCGCAGCTTTGGCATTATTCACCTCAACCTGAGTTGCATTCGGATCATTAGCTGACACACTCGCTGCACTTATGGCCGACTGAAGAATTGCCTTTGAACCCGTCAAATACTTCCCATCCATATTTCCTTCTACTGCAGCATGATACTTCGCCTGAGCGCTTGAGATTAAAGCGTTCAGTGATGTCTTATCCACTGGCACTGCAGGTAAAATAATTTGTGTGCTGGAAGAGGCTCCGTTAATTTGCAGTTCGTGTCCTTGACCGTTGGCAATGGTAAAACTGCTTACGCCAAAGGATGTATTCGTAACTTGAGTTACAGCTTTAGCGATGAAGCTAAATTTCAGTAAATCACCTTGCGGAACAAAGCCATCAGGGTTCGTGCTTGCAAGAATAATCTGAACATGTCCAGGCACTGTCTCTTGTTGAACGATGACTTGCAATCCGTAAACAAGTGAGGTCACTGTACCCAACTGCATATTCACCGCATCATAATGAAGCGTCAGCCCTTGCGCATTGATAAGCTTGAATTCACTTTGTGTAACGTTGCTCAGTCCCATAGTCACATCCAATGCTTCCCCAGCTATTACCTGCTGCCCACTGGTGAGGGTAGCCTGAGGCGATACGGATACTGGCGCTGGTAAAACCGTCACGCCGATGCTTGTTGTCAGTGCTACGTTGTCCGGATTTGCAACTCCGTCAGGCAAAGTTACTGTTCCGTTCATAGTGAACGTCTGGCCTGCTGGTGAGGACGGGTTATAGGATGAAGCATACACATCCCATGTCACATTGGCATCTAGGCTACCCGCCGTATCAGTTACCAACTGGACTGTTGTTGGCAATCCAAGAGCTACTGCCGTCTTCGCCGTTCCGTTTGCCACTCCTGTGATGGAAGCCGGTGCTGTTATTTGAACAGCTTTTGGTGCTACTGGAATTGTTTCCTTTAATACGTTAAGTACGAACGTCTTTGTGTCCGAAACAGTACCTTTGGTGATCGTTGCTGATAGCCTTACAGTCGCTTCAGATTCGGAAGATAACGGGCGGGTTACCTTACCGTTCGCGTCGATGATAGATGGAGCATCACTGCTCCATGTAATTATTGCCCCGTTCGCACCGTTCTTTATCAAATAAACGTTTTCCGTTACACCTGCTTCGCTGTCACCCTCCGCGTAGCCGATAGCAAGATTCGCTTTATCCAATGCGACGTCCATCTGGTCTGTGTTCCTGCGCAAAATATATGTCTCTCCTGCAACAGTATTGAAGGTAACAGTGACTTCGCTTGCCCAGTTTGGGGCGGTTCCGGTGGTGGTTTCAATCTCATGGCCGGATGAGTCAAAGACATCGACGCCAACAGCCCAGGGAGAGGCAATGGTCAACGCTTTGCCCGCCTCACTCTTGATAGTCACGCTTTGCACCTCGTTTGACGCTCCGTCGTAAGCAGCGGACACAACGAAGGCTCCCGGCGCGCGCAGTCTGGCAAAAGTTGCGTTCTTTCCGCTCACCCAGTTCGGGAACACCTTCATAACGCCCAGATCACTCATGAGCAGCATGCTGTTGATCGCCTCGGTCGCGCCGATCTTCTCCACGCCGTGCACACCATCACTGATGCGCAGATTGGGTTGAATCTGGGATCTGATCGTGTTGGTCATTTTTCCTAAGACAACATCAGCGGGGTATCTGGCATGAACCGCATCGTTGAAGATTCTGGGGAAATTGTTGATCTGGCTCCACGCGCTTGTGCCGAACACGTCGATTGTGTTTCTAGCGATCTGCTGAGCGCTATTCGAGGAGTAGTAACCCAACTGACCGCCGGGGACAACGGTGTCCAGCGGTATGATGTTTCCATCTGCCGGGACAGGATTGGCCAGATCTACCCACTGCCCACTTTTCATTTCCTTCTCCGCGAGGGAATAGACCTGCTTGCCATTCCATACACTGGTCGGCTGCGGAGCGAGGTGATCGAATAGATCCTGCCAGTGCGCCCTCCGATCCGTGTCTCTGTCCAGCGTGACGCTAGCGGCAATCAATTCAGACAATACATTCTTTAGTGCCGCAAGTTCCACCGCTGGGTTTTTGGCCCACGAGCCCTCGTTGTAACCCGCGTACAATGTATACGTGCTGCCGGTCTTGTCGAGCCAAGCGTCATAGAAGTTCACGCATTTCTTAAGATAGTCATAGACGTAGGTTTCCAGATACGTTTTATCCTGCGTATAGTGGTAATATTGAATCAAAGGATAACTGCTGAAAGCGGCGTTGAGCGCCTCGGACAGATAATGATCATCAGTGACGGTGCCCCACGGTCCAATACCCACCGGATATAAAACCGCGTCAGCGATTCCATTTTGCAGTTCCGGACGGCTGTTAACGTAGCTTGAGTTGATGCTTTTGAGCTGATTCGGGTCCGCAGCGCGTCTCATACCCTCGGGCACGAAGCTCAAGATCGCCTCTCCTGCCGGCAGCGACAAGTCGGAGCGGTTGCTGGAGTTGGCTCCGAAAAACGTCGCGATGAAGTTGTAGTTGAGATGGTAATCGGACGACCAGGTGGGATTGTCGGTGGTATGCCATATCCCATAAAGACCCGGGGCAACTTTGCCGGATTTGGCGGTGCTGCCAAGGAGATACTGTGCACCGTAATAGTATTTCTGAACGTCCGCGTAGTCCGGGATGTTGATGTAGGAGGCAGACCAGAAATTTTTCCACCAGCTTTGATGATCGGCCAGCAGGGTCTGAACCTCTTGAGCGCCGGTGATCGGCGATAGCAGAGCACTCGCCTCGGAGACCGGATCGGTCGTAAGCAGATTGTTCGTTGCGTTGTAGGTCTTTCCGCCGCCGCCGATTGCTGTGACAATCTGCACCGTCTGACCGGCATCCAGCGTAAACGCCGTGGTGCCCATACCTTTCAAGCTGTTGACAGAGACCGTGCTTATAGCACCCAGCAACTTGGTTGCCAAAGCCGCCTTCGACGTCCATGAGTTCGGGTTTAGCGGCGCGTTGTTGAATGTCGCCCTTGTGGTTACCACGTTTCCGTCAACTTTGGCAGCAGTAGCCGGATATTGTGGGTTGTCCGCTTTACCCCATGTGTTTACCTCCAGATCGACTGGCTGGGTTCCCAAAGACGTGAGTTCTGTAACCAGCATGTTTTTCGAGGACGATAGCCATGTGTTCATTGACAGATTCACACCATTGATAGTTAGCTTGGTCTGGATCTGCGCGTTCAAGATATCCTGCTTCTCATACGTCGGCATATTTAGAGATTTGCTGTAGAGTTCCAGCTCATGGATACGCAGCACATTCTCCTTGCCCGCCTCAGCAGATGCTTTCGTAACCCACAGCCGCACATAGCGCGCAGTGACCGGAGCAGCAAGATTCCTGTTCACAGTAGCCGCGTCGTTGCCTGTCACAGAGTCCATATTGACCCAACCACTCTGCGCTGTGACATTGTTCCAGCTAACGCCACTCTCGTCAGACAGGTATTGCAGCGCAAAATCCTTGGTGTTGCGCGTGACAGGCTCGCCCACCAAGCTTGCGTTATACAAACTGTAGCTGGCAATCGTCTTAGGCTCTCCCAAATCGATGATCGCCCAGTGCGGGTTCGGAAGGGTTGTGTCGGAGACCCATTTCTTATTGGTATCGTTGGATATGCCGTCAACCAACAGTCCCGAACCGAAGCCGGACTGGAAATCGGAAACCATCACCAGCCGATTCAGCGCAAGGTTCGGATTCCCCAGGACGGGCGCAGTTTGCTTCGGACCCTCATAGAGTTCAAACTGTCCGATTCTGGCGCGTGGATTGGGATCGGTGTTGCTCTGCTGCAGCGGATTGGTGATGTACAGCCGGAAATGCGCGGAGGTGACAGAAGCGGGCAAGTTCGCGTCGTACACATCATTTGTGTTGTTGTCGACGACGGATACGTCCGTCCAGACAGCACCCGGGCCTCCCGTTTCACTGACTTGCAGGCGGAACGCACTCGTGTTGTTCATGCTGACGCCACTGCGTACTGCGCCATCGTTCTTAACTACCCACCGTTGCACGGTGATCGGCGCGTTATACTGGAGCTCCAGCCAGTGGGTCCTACCGACCGAAGTCACCCAGCCATAGCCGCTAGGGGACGTCTGGAAATTGCCGTTTACCGCCGTGGCCGGATAGAAAGTGTCATGGGTTGAACTCGCCGTTACAGCTTTGTAAGTCGGGGCTAAATTTGTATTGCTAACCTGAATGGATTTCTGTTGGATCGTGATGCCGCCGATGGGCAGAGGTTTAGTATTATTGTTTCCGCTGTTAAACACGCCTTTCAGATCTCCTGCTGAAATGAAGTCAGACTTTGAGATCAGGAATGTCTTTTGCTCTTTCGCGCCTGCCGATGTTATCCCCACATCACCGTTCCCAAGCAGAGCTGTGTTGGGTATTTTGTCGGAAATGGCACCACTGTATCCGTCGCCGTTCCATTCTCCGTAATTCTTGCCTACGATCTCACTGATGGTTCCCCAGTCATCTATACCCGCTGTTTCTGCGAATTGCGTTCCTGAGACGACATCGCCTGATTCAACCGCGTCGATGTCGTCAGCCGCCAGCGCGGATGGCAAACTCCAAGCCGTTGCACTTAAACAAAGACTAAGAATCAGCGCCTGAGAACCAATGCGTTTCAGTGCCCTTGAAATTTTCATAGTAATCCTCCTTGTATAATCGAGTTTATCTTTCAATTAAATCAATAAGGCGCGAAATACATGTGCATCGATTTGTTTAACCCCTCTTCGCAATCGGCTCTACAGACAAAATCTGAACTACATACCCCATCCCCCCCCTAAAAACTTCATGCTTTTAGGTTTACTGACTAATAAAGGTTAAAGCCTGTTTGCGCTAATACACTCCACATTTTCTAAAAAAAGCTTTAATGAAAGAAGCATCTTCCATTAAAGCTTAAACACCAGTCACCTGGCAGGCTTATTTCCTACGATCCAAGTTTTTCTTTCAGATTGACGAGCATATACTGCATTTGCTTGGCTTCCATTGTAACCGTGAAAGTTCCCTCATGAATGCCGGATATCTCCGATTGAATCTCTTCCAATACATTCGTTCTGAATGCCGTTTCGATTATTCGGTTAGGAAAGCGCAACGTCGTATTAACCTCTTGATCAGCATGGTTGATAAGGCGTACTAGCATTCCCTTACCTTCCTCCACCGGCTTCAAATCGAATAATTGAACGCAATCTTCGCTTACTTCTATAAATTGGCCTGCACTTTCCTCTTTACAATCGACGACAGGCGTTGCAAGTATGGATGAAACGGCTCGAGTAGCCGAGATCATTGTATCCACTGGATCGAAGGAGGTGAAGGTAGACAGGATATACGTGAATGAAACAAAACCCGGTTGACGTCCTCTGAAGTTCGTATCCCAGTAATTATTCATCGGCCAAGCCAGCAGTAAAGGCTTTTCTTTCTTGTCTATCGTCATCTGCTCTTTGCCGAAATTGAAGTCACCGACCTGAACGAGCGGTGCATCAGGACAGCTCAATGTCACACCATGCCCTCCATCATAAACCGATACGCTTTTATCTACCGTGATATAATCCCTAGACACACCTGGCAATTGCTGCGTATCCAATTCAACCAATTGACCAGCCGTATCATAATGGCAGCGCCACGCCTGCAAATTTAACGGTAATGCGAAATAAGTCCCTTCAGGTGTCGTGATGTCTTGTTTGAAGAATGAGGCTTTCATTTCAATATCTGACTTGTAGCTAAAGAAGGTGAATCTCTGCTCCAGCTGTTCCACGCCTGGTGCGTCCCAACTAATAATCAATGTTGCGCTATGCGCGCTTCGCTCTACACGGCAGTAATTAAATCGTGTATACGTAAGTCTTTTAGCCTTCCAGTTATGGTTCCATTGGCTAATGCTGTTGTTGCCATCTTCAATATCTCTAGGATGGATGGCGCTTCGGTTATTCTGATGATAAACCGTATCAACCGTCTCCTGAACGTATTGGAACAAGGTCCACGGGCTGGATGGATCGAGCACTTCCCAACTTTGCTGCTTATCAAATAAACTCGTAATTCGACCTGTTAAAGGATCGAAGCTGCAGGAATGGAATGGGGTTTCAATTGCACCCTGCTCCACTGTAATCTCTCTAAACCAAGGTCCTTCGCCATCCGTGCCAATAACACCCTTGCTCGCCTGTATCTCCTGTGACAATTCAACTTCCCTAAGCCCTTGAAATGGAATCTTGCGCCAGCTAAATGGAGGTAGCGTAACCGTGCCATAGCTTGTCCCCATATGATTATGTTCGATATTCATCAACACTTGTCGCATGCGGTCCGCACTTAAATGTCTCCCTGGCAATCGAAAACTGGAAGGAATCTGTAAGTCATGCGTCACAGCCACCGAAGATGGATTGATGAGCATGATGCCTTCTGGCGTTAATGATTGCAAAGGATTGTTCGCAAGCTTCTCCAAATGCGTATTCAGCAGGTAGCCTGTTAAACTATTTGCCATATAGGCATAATGGGCTTTATGCATCCATTGGATGTCAACATTGATATGATCAGGCTTCCAAACCGAATCAGATGCCCCCCAGGTGTGCTCATCATACAACTGGATTTGATTCCAAGCTTCCTGTTTCGTTTCGGTAAAAGATGGATCTTCTACTTGCCCAAAGGCATCCAGCAGCTCAACCGCTTTCATCCCTTGCTTGGTTCTGCGATTCAGTTTGGTTTCTTTGGCGGAACTAGCTGAACCAAAATTCCAATAGTCCGTCCAATCTCCTGCATGAACAGGCAATCTCGCCGCATGCTCGTTAACTCTTGCATATAATTGTTCGGGCGTTACGAACGAGATCTGAATACCTCTGTCTTCGCTGTTCCATGTTTTAAGTAATTGTGCCAAATCGCGGTCTGGCGGATTGTTATCGTACAGCGGCAAATTCGTTGCGGTTAAATAAGCAAAATCAAATGGATATTCCGGATTTGATTCAATCTTCCGCAAATATTTCGACAGACCCTGAGCCATGATGTCCGTATTCATCGCATTGACGTCGCCGATTTGGCTGAAAAGCGAATAATGTTCACCATTGAAGGTTAGCAGTTTTCTGTGATCTGGTGCTTGCCAATGAAACGCGTTCGGTCTATTGAATGGAACGCCGCCAAAGTGGATGTTGATGCCCATAATGAAAAACTCGATGCCGGCATCGAGCAGCAGCTGATTATACGACCATGGCTGACCATTGATATCATGATGAACAGCCGTCTTTATTTCGATACCGAATTGGCTTCGCAAATGACGAATCGGGTACAGCATCTTCGCAATTTCCTCTGCAGAGCAGAGCGGCGTCGAATGCATGTAAGAGCCAGAGATACTCATTTGTCCGTTATGCAAGAAATGCTTAAAACGATCAACTTGAGCTGGCTTCGCCTTTTCCAACCAGCGCAGAACAGGATAGCTTGACTCACAGGTCCAACGGAATCGATTGACCTCCGCCCAATCCTCGGTGAGTTCGCACAGATCCAAAGCTTGATCGATATAATGCCTTTGCATTTCCAATAATATAGGCTGAGCATGTGTATATCCAACATCCATATGGCTGTGGTGCAGCACGAGCACTTCTTTGATTTTTGACATTGTATTCATCCTTCCTAACCTTTTAATGAACCTGAGGTTATTCCTTCTACGAATTGTTTCTGAAGTGCAAGGTACAACACAATAATTGGAAGCGAAGCTATGAACATCAAAGAGAACATCTGCCCCCAATTCACCGAAAACTGTCCGATGACTCGATAAATTCCTGCCGTTATCGTAGTTCCCTTGATGGGTCCGATAATAATTAACGGATTTAGAAAATCGTTCCAAACCCACAAACTGATGAAAATGATCACGCTCGAAGTACACGGACCAAGCAAAGGAAAGATGATTGTCCAAAAGGTTCGCAGTGGACTTGCCCCATCAATGGAAGCTGCTTCATCCAACTCTCTCGGTAATGTCCGAATAAATCCTGAATACATAAAAATGCCAAATGGAACATAGTACCCCATATAAAAGAGAATGAGGCCAGTCTTCGTGCTCATTAAATGAACTAAAACCAAGACTTTAACAATTGGAATAAGAATAATGGTCGTTGGCACCATGAGGCCAAACAGGAAAAAGATAAGAAGTAATCTTGTCTTCTTGTTATCGTTTCGAACCAGATAATAAGCTACCATGGACGAAGAAACGATTACGACGACTATAGAAATGACGGTAATCACAGTGCTATTCCACATACTGGTCAATATTAGGTGATCCGGCCTTAATAGTACGCCTTTTAGATTATCCAAAGTGAATTGTGTTGGAAAACTCAAAGGATTGTCCATAACGCTCTTGTTATCTTTGAAAATATTGACAAGAACCATGTATAAGGGTAGAAAAAATATGAATGTGATACAAAGCGTAAACAAAGCATGTGCTCTTGCAAACCATCCGGATAGCATTAGTATTCAACCTCCCGGCGTTTCAAAATGCTGACCACAAAAACAGAAATACTACCAATTAACAAAAACAAAACAACAGCCATACTTGAAGCGTACCCCATTTGATTCTCTACGAAGCCCATATTGATAATTTTCAAAGAGATGGTTTCAGTAGTTGTGCCTGGCCCGCCATTCGTCAATACAACAACTTGGTCGAACACTTTAAAGCTGGCTATTAAAAGCATAACGGTGTTTATCGTAATTCCCGGAGCAAGCAGCGGAAACGTGATATGCTTGAACTTCTTCCAACGATTACACCCATCTATAGTAGAGGCTTCGTATAAGTCGCTCGGAATGCTTTGTAGCATAGCGAGGAAGATGACCGTACAAAAACCCATCGATTGCCAAACAATAACGGCGATAATGGAATATACAACAATGTGCGTATTTGCAAGCCAGCTCGTTCCACTAAGACCAATGTAGCCCAGAAGTTTGTTCAACACGCCATCATTAGTAAGAATAATGGACCATATAAACCCAACAATGACGGGACTCAATATTTGCGGGGTAAAAAAAACGGTTCTTGCTGTGTTATAAATCCATCCTTTAAAGTTTACTAATAGAGCTGAGAGCAATCCCAGCGCATTCGACGCCAATGTCACAATAAAAGCGATTATGCAAGTAACGATGATGGCATGTCCGAAAGCGCTATCTTTCATAAGATCCGTATAGTTAGCTATTCCTACCCATTTAAAATCCGTGTACAGCGGGTTAAAATTTGTAAAGCTGTAATATATACAAAGGATGATCGGTAGTATGACAAAAACTAAATAAATAATCAGTCCATGTGATACAAAGAGAAAGAAGTTGGAAATCCTATTGTTCAATGCCTCCACACCCTTCAGATTTTAAGAATAGGGAGAAGATAACTACTTCCCTTCCCCCTATTCAAACATCTATTTATTTATTGTTATAGCTTTACTTCGTGCGCGCAGCAATTTCATCCCATTTTTTATCCAGTGCCGCCAATTCTGAATCTACGGACTTGCCAAGAATAATATTTTGAGCAGATTTGTTAATTTCATCCGTCATGCCGGTAATCATGGCTGCGTCGCCGTTTTCCCATCCGAATGCATTAATTTTCTTGCCTTGCGTATTGATATCAATAACTTTTTGGAACAATGGTGAATATTTGAAATCCACTTTCTGGCCTTCTAACGGAATTAAAGCATCAGATTTAACAATTTCAACGACATTCTGTGGATCAGTTACGAATGCTGTTGCGAACTCTTGCGCCGCTGCAGGGAATTTACTCGAAGCGCTAACAAAAGCAGGACCGCCAACTGAATATGCGCTGAGGACGGATCCATCATCGGTAGGTACCGGGAATACGCCAACTTCGATATCTTTCTGACCATCAGCAGCAGCTACGAACCAAGACCCCATCGGATACATCGCGCCTTTGCCTTTGAGGAATGCTTCTTGCAATTGAGAGTAGCCGATACTTAATCCGTCTTCGTTGAAGGATTTGGAATCATATAGGCTCTTCCATTTCAGCACAGCATTTTTAAACAACGGATCGGAGAACTTCACTTCACCTTTTTTACGTTTGCTGACCCAGTCTGGTGTTTTGCCATAGACATCTGCACTGATAATGCCGTCCAACAGGAACGTCGTTGACCAAGGATCTTTAGCGCCACCATACAGCAATGGCGTTACGCCGGAAGCTTTAAGCTTTGCAGTGACATCCACGAATTCTTTCCAAGTTTTCGGTTCAGTCACGCCAGCGGTTGCGAACATTTTTTTGTTATAGTAAATGTAAGGGATCGTTTGCGCACCCCAAGGAAGCTGATAAACCTTTCCGTCAATTGCAAGCCCGTCTGCACCTGGAACTCTTTTAACATATTGATCTTCGAATGCCATAATCGATTTGGAAGCTAGGAAATCTTGAGCGGATATAGACATTAACACGTCTGGGAACTGACCTGTCGCAAGCAATTGTTTTGCGTATTTTGTACGATCTGTATCTGGGGATACGATTTTGTTAATCTTAATGTTAGGATGTTTGTCCGTAAATCTCTTAATCGCGGCATCCCAAAACTGTGCTGTCAAGTTAGGTGTTTCAAACACAAGTACACTTAGTTCAGCTGGCGTTGCTTCGGCAGCTTTCGCAGGAGCTGCCGAAGCAGTTGCGGATGAACTCGGTGAACTAGTAGACGAATTGGATGTACCGCATGCAGCAAGGGATGTCGTAACGAGCATCGCCATGCTCAAGGTCAAGAATTTTTTCATTTTAGTGCCCCCTATTGAGTGATTTGTTTTACATTTTTATTATATAATCTACTTTTGTCGACAAAAAGTGCAGAAATTAAAGTTTGACTCTATATATTAATGCAGTTTTAATTTCTAAACTGTTCCAATTAAAAAATGCCCCAGGATATGGAAATGATCCCGAGGCATTTATCATACATGGTTTATATTCCTTTTTTAAATTCCATGGGGGATTTGCCAGTAATTCTTTTGAACTGACTGAAAAAGTAATTCGTCTCGGTATAGCCAACTTTTCCGGCGATATCCTTGGCATTTTCATCGGAAATCAATAAAAGATTTTTCGCCTTGTTAATTCGCACATGATGCAAATACTCGTTGAATTGCTGCCCTAATTCGATCTTAAGACGCTTTCCAAGATAAGGCGCCGAGATATGAAACTGCTGCGATAATTGCTGCAGGGTCAAGCCATCCATATAGTGAGCATCGATGAATTTAATCACTCTCTCCACGATATTCGTATTTCTGTTCATCTTAAGTTTCTGCAAAGTTTGAAGCAGCTTACTGGCTATTTGCCAAAAATGCTCGTACAACTTCTCCTTGCTGTCGGCATAGAAAAGCTCATCTACTAACTTCTGAAAGTCGCTTGTGTGCTCATGGATCTCAAATTCCATTTCGCGCAGATTACTCAAACATCTTAATGCAAAGTCGATTAGAGCAGTTCGGATTAAATGAATATCTGGTACCTGGATCTCTTGTAATCGTTTTCCAACACATTCCAACTCAACGAGAATTTCCTCAAATGCTTGATTTTCCAATAATTGATTTAAATGACTGATGCCCAGTTCCTTGGATAAAGCTTCTATCTTCGTTTCCCGATCCTTCTTCGTATAATCGATGACCGATGCGGATTCGACGAAATAGCGATAGTCATACAACTCCATCGCGCTTTGATAAGATAGATGAATATCTCTCCAGAACGCACAGGGCCTACCGATGAACGCAACGACTTGAATTTTTAGTACATTCAGTATTAAATCCGTAATATCTTTCATTCGGTTACTTATTGCAGCTTGGCTGGATTGTTTAATTCCAGCAAATAAGAAAATCGTTTGGCTACTTTGATTCCCAAAGATGTATACGCTGCCATTTCCCCCGATCGCTTCTTGAGCCACATTACGAATCGCAAATTCGCAGAGTTGCCTCTCTTCTAACAACGGAACATTCTTTTGTCTTGTGATCGTATCCATGACAACGACTTGAAAAGCGCCCTCTTGAAGGTTGATATTCAACATTTCGCACTTCTCGTTGACGTCTCGTATAGAGTAGTTGTTCATCACGATCTGATTCAACATATTATTTTTCATGAGCAGCGTTCCTTCGAACAACTCTTGGGATTTACGGTACTCTATGAGAAGTGATTCCTGAATTTGCCCCAGTGAACTTATCAGCTCATCTTTATTGATCGGCTTTAACAAATAGTTGTCTATGCCCATCGTCATTGCTTCGCGAAGATAACGAAACTCGTCGTATCCGCTAATGATCAGAACTCTGAAGCGATAATCGGCCTTTCGGATCCTACTTAGCAATTCCAGTCCTGTGCAAACATCCATTTGAATATCCGTAATAACCAAGTCAATTTGCTTATTAGTTTGAAGAAACTCCCACGCATCCTCCCCATCTTCAAACAATCCAACTACTTCGAAACCTAAGCTCTCCCAATCGATCATCGCATTCAAACCTTCTCGGATCATCGGCTCATCGTCGACAATGATTACTTTTCGCATAAATTGACTCATGGATTCACCTCGATTCTCGGAATATTAAGTGTAATTTCAGTACCTTCGCCGATCCGACTATCGATGTCCAATCCGAATTGCTCCCCGAAGATTAACCGCAGTCTTGCATGCACATTCATGATTCCAATGGATGGCATATCTTTCGAATCCAAAATGGGCATTTGGAGACTAGCTCTTAGTCGAACCAGCTCATCCAGCGCAATTCCTTTCCCATTATCCATGACGGTTATTTTGATCATATTTTGATCTTCTGACACTTTAATTTGAATTTCAATTTCTTTTCCTTTATTCATAGCATGCTTGAAAATATTCTCAATGATCGGTTGCACTGAAAACTTGACGATTCGTTGATTTTGAAGATGAGCCGGGAAGTCAATGTGAAATTGCAATTTGGGATAACGGAATTCTTGGAGCTTCAAGTAATATTCAACATAGTATAGCTCCTCGTAAAGCGTCACGTCCGTTTCTTTATTTCTGATATTCCATCTGAAAATTTCGCTTAACCGATAGATCGTGTCAGACAGACTTAAGTTATTTTCTTTGATGGCCTGCATACGAACGATTTCCAACATATTGGATAAAAAGTGCGGGTTGACCTGTGAGTGAAGCAACTGCAGCTCCGCCTCTTTCGACTTGATCTCGAGGACATATTCCTTTTGGATGAATTCAGTTAACTTTTGAATCAATTGGTTATATGTATCTTCCAAAACGGTGAATTCATCTTTTTTTTGTATTTGGATCGGCTGGATGAATTCTCCAGGTTTATATTTTCGCATATTTCGAGTCAAGGTGTTGACCCGCTTAGACAACACCCTAGTGATATAATAAGCCACGAATATATTTAAGACAATGATAGCCGCGAGTGTAATCCATTCATTTTTCTTCATAGCACGTATGTTATCGATCAGTTTTTCTTTGGAAATCATCATCGTAAAAGTCATGTCATCCGTCGAGTTGCTGACTTGCGTAACGAAATAATTGGTCGAGGAAAGCTGTTCCGTATCGATATTTGACTGACGATCCTCCATCGGAATGGCGTTGCCCCACATCCGGATCCTTCCGTTAGCATTCTTTAATTCGACCATGGAATCTGACCTGAGATGACCTCCCTCTTGTTGCAAAAACGAAGTATTCATGCTTACAATCAGGTTACCAACAGGCTTACTTCTCACAAGATCACCTGGATCGTTCAACTTTAATATAAAAACTAACGCGTTGTTACCGAGGCTTTCGTTCATTCCTGCTTCTGCTACTGGGTACACTCTCACGTATTCATCATTCAAAAGTGAAGTCATTGTTTTGAAATTAGGCAATCGTCTTGGATCAAAATACCTGACGAATGCGAAATTTGTCTCATCCGTATTTCTTATAAACGATATCGAATGTATGTTCATGTCTGCATAAGCCATGGACTGCAGCATTTGTTCAATTTCCGCTTTCACCTTTAATTCATCAGCTTGTGTGGTTCCTTTATATCTTTTGATTTTCTCTAACACAGATTCGCTTTGATTGGTTTCAAAAAACAAGGAGAATACGTTTGAGCGGATTTGCTGTAATTTATGATTATAAACATCCTGGATATTACGTAAATCTGTGCGAGCATACTCATACTCCCGGTCTTGAATAAATCGATCTACACGGATAATGTTCAGTTGACCACCCATCAAAATAATGATCGTTTGAATAAAAATAACGGCAATAAAAACCTTTGCGAACAATGAGGAGTTCATCTTTTTTATGATATTTTTCATGACTATCTCCTTGGTGAATTATTGGGCTTGATTCGCACATCTGTAATCTATGAATAGTTTAACCTCAATGTTCTCAATTGTTAATAGAATTTTTCCACTTATTTAAGCATAAAAAAAACTGCCTTTCTCGAGGAGAAAAAAGCAGCGGGAATTCCTATTTTAACACCTACTCAGGTGGCGACAACACAATGCTGCCCTGAGCAAATTCGACTTTCACCTTATTCGCCTTCTTTAACCCCAATGTTTCAAGATAGCCATTTGGCAACTGCAGGCGACCTGCTTTATCCAGCACCACATATTCAACATGTGTTTCCTGTTCATCTATAGCGCAGCCCTGCTCAAGCTCAGTTAGTTCTTCACTGTAAGCGCGTTTGCGTAACATTTCCGATGAGATTTTACCGTCTCTAATGGCTACAACTCTATCTACATTCTTCGCTAACTCAGGATCGTGCGTCACGATGACGATCGTGATGCCGAGTTCCCGATTCAGCCTGCGAAACAGGTTGAGAATTTGTGATGCCATACGCGAATCAACCGAGCCAGTAGGCTCATCAGCTAACAGCAGTTTGGGATGATTGGCAAGCGCAATTGCGATTGCGACACGTTGTTGCTCCCCTCCCGACAATTGGTGCAGCTTGTTATTCGCCCGGTGGCTTAATCCAACCGAATCCAGGAGTTCGAGCGCCCTTAGACGTTTCGGTTTGCCCATCAACATCATCGGCATCTCAATGTTTTCCAGTGCGGTTAAGTACGGAATCAGATTACGCGCATTGTTTTGCCAAACAAAACCTACAGATTCTCGTTTATAGGTAACAAAATCGCGTTCTGTGAATTTCAATAAATCTTTCCCATCAACCATCAAGCTTCCTGCCGATGGCCGGTCAAGCCCGCCAAGCATATTCAACAGTGTTGATTTGCCGCTTCCGCTGTTGCCGATGATCGCCATCAGTTCTCCGGTCTCTACCTGCAAATCCAATCCTTGCAGCGCAAACACCTCGAGTTCATCTACTTTGTATATTTTCACTAATCCTTCGCATTGAATCATGATTTAATCCTCCCCTAGCTTCAGAGCCTGATGCATGTTGATACGGGTTAGCATAAATCCGAGTATGCAAAGTCCCGTCACTAGCATCATGATTATAACGATATAGAGGCGTAGGGTATCAATGGGATTGAACATAACCTCAAAAGGCGGAACTAGCTTTTTCGCATCAAATGCAGTTTGAAAAACAGGCACATACAACCTGCTTGTCACATTTCCGGTCAACATACCAATTAGAATCGCAGAACCGGAAGTAAACACCTGCTCGGCAATGAGCATACCGATGAGTGAACGAAACGAAATTCCGATTGCCCGCAAAACGCCGTTCTGCAGAGTTCTGCCACGCAGCGCAAGCATCCAGTAGAGAAGGAAACCGATGAAACTTACACCAAGTGAGATGATGAAGCCAAGCGATAATACGCCGTTAATCGATAGTAGGAACGGATCGTTCTTGGCTCTCAGTATTTCGGATTTGGTATCGCTCATTGAAACGACCGAAAGTTTGTTATCTTGCATTTCTTGATACAAAGCGTTCATCGAAGCACCTGACTTCAATTTCAGCCAAACCTGATAAGGTTCAATCGCAAGCACGGATTGCACTTGCTTCAGATTGGCAACGACGAGCATGGGTGTCTGAGCTTTCTCTTTGGATTCTGCTGGATTTGGATTAAAGGTTGGAAAAAAATCAAGGACATCGTATACAATAAACGATCTTGCATCAACACCATCCCAACCTAAATTTATCGAATCGCCAACCTTTATTTTCATTTTATCTGCCATCGTTTTGGAGATAAGTACTGCTTTCGGATTGTCAGCTAATAAATTCAAATACTCATTGAAACTATGGGAAAGCAAACCATTACGAAACCATGCTGTGCGGCCGAAAATGTCCGTATCGACAGCCATTAAGGTCGCGATGTTGTTTGAGTGGCTGGCGGTGACACTTGCTTTCGGCTTTACGAAAACTTTAGCTGCCTCTTCCACACTCGGAAAGTTCTTTATTGGGTCGAAAGGCGGTTCTTCATAATGAATCCGCTTAGGAGGCGCCTTTCCTTCCGATTTGGGAGGAGCATCATTGGACCACCACGTCTGCATCACGACATCTGCACCGATCCCGTATCGGATTCGGTCTTCCATATTATCGTTGATCGTTCTTGCAGCGCTCGCACTGAATACGCCGGTCGCAATTGTCAGGATAAGAAATAACATTAGAAACTGATACTGGCTACTCGATCGGCCAACTTGAATCAATGTCGCATACATCGAAGGCGGCCACCAACTGCGACCCAACCAGTATATAGTCCTCATCAAGAACGGATAAAGACGCAGCAGCAACAATCCAAAGCCGAAAATAAACAGAGTTGGCAATAAAAACTGCAGAGGGTCGATTTTCAAATCACCTGTGCTCAGTCCAAGATTAAGCAACGTCTTCATTCGTGTTCTAAACAAGTGCAGTCCATATGCTGCAATGCTAAGAAAGATCACATCAAGAAACAGTTTATGCCAAATCGGCATCTTTTTCACACGTGCCAACTGCTGCTTGCGTTCGACAATCGTTACGCGCGTTGCCAAAAATGCCGGAATTAGCATCGTTAGGAGCGAACAAAACAGTGCTTTCAAGCCGTATTGAATCGCCTCACTATTCAATTGCACGGGCAAGGCTGTACGCTGGACAAACTCCAAAAATCCGTTCGAGGCGCCCGTAATTTTTGTCAAGAGCAGTCCTAACAGAATTCCGCAAGGATAGGCGATGATGCTAAGTATCAGGCCCTCCATGACAAAGGTCAGCATAATTTGCCATCTGGCGGCACCTCTGCTTCGCAATACGGCAATCTCGTTCTTTTGCCGATCCACAATCATATTCGAGACCATAAACATATAGAATGCGAGCATGATGAGTACAGGTACGTTCAACGACCAAATGAGAAGACGTAAATTTGAGGCACGGGTCTCATAACTTTGGATGGTGCTTAGCCCAGGAACCTTTGAATAATTGGAAGAACCAGCGCCATAACCACTTACCCAATTTTTAATATTTTCATTTGTCTGCAAGAAACCCTTTATATCATGCACACGCATTTTGGTGTAGTCCATGGCTATAAAGTATTCGGCGCTAAACAGCTTCAGTTTCGCTTTCTGCACGAACTCTTGATCAAACAATTCTTCATCTATGACCATTGTAGATGTAAACCTGTCCAAATCTGGACTATAAAAATACAAGTCATGATCTGTTTTTTTCTCGAAAATACCGACTGGCTTTAGCTGTATCTTTTCGGAGGAACTATTTTCATTTACGATAAACACATTGTCTAAAACCGTTTTAAGCTGATTGAACGTTTTCTCTGTCACGAGCACTTCATAAACGCCATTTACCGGCTTCGCTGACGGCATACGACCATCGACAAGCTTGATGTGGTCCTTGAGTCCTGAGGAGGAAGTCAAGTTGACAGTTCGTGAGATGTTGCGATCAGCTGTGCTCGATGCATCTGGCTCAATTCCGAACGTAGACGTACTTAGTGTCGTAACAAATTGTTGGATCGGCAAATGAAATCCCGAAGCTGCTTCCGTTCTCATAAAACGTTCAGCTTGGATCAATGTATCTTTCATTTCATCGGCCTTCTTGCCAGCAAGCCAAATAGAAGTCCAATAGGAACCCGAATATGTATTGGAATCCTGCTGTTGTCGATCTAAGTCTTTGACGAGCATACGTGATAATATTGCTTCCGTATAGATTGGCATGGAGCTGACAAGTGCCACAGTTATTGTAAGCCCTAGCAAGAGACTAATTTCCAACCACTTATTTTGGATCATTTTGCGAAATATCATGTTAAATAATGCCATGGCTAAAGCCTCCAGCTCCATAGGTCGGGGTAAGATTAATTTTGCAGAATGATGTTTTGTCCTTCTTTAACACCTTTAATTATTTCGACTTCCGTTGATGATTGGATACCCGTTTCCACATCATATTCCCTTAGTCCTTTATTCTCCAGCACCTGTACATAATTTCGGTTTAGATATGAACGCAGTCCACTAATGGGAATTTTGAGGACATTGTCATGTTTTTGCAAATAGATGGTCATCGACGCAGAAGTACCGATATCTACACCATCTGGTATTTTCCCGACTTCGACGTACAACGTTTTTGCATATTTTTCAGCAAGATCTTTGTTCTGTGTCAATGGAGCAGATGATGGTATCTGTACAACTTTTCCTACGATGGGATCACCTTTTTCCAGTGCCACCTCTGCGCTCATCCCCAGCCCGACTTCTTGGGTATTCTGTGAATTGTTAGGGCTCCATGCAATTCGAAGCTGACTTGGATCGGCAACAAGTACAAGCGTCTGATAAGGCTCTATTAAGCTGCCTGGCTTCAGTTCTGTTACAAAAACCACGCGACCGTCGATATTAGCCTTCAATTGTTTACCATTGACAGATTGCTGAAGACGATCGTATTTGATTTGCTCGATTTCCAGCTGTAGGCCTGCGATTTTGACGCTTTCTGGATCTTTATCCTTATTTTGCTCGGTAATTCTTAACGCATACTTTGCCTTCTCCATTGCAAGCTGTTGTTCTTTCAGTTGAAGATCTAATCCATCGAAGGTAAGCTGTATGAGGACATCTCCTTTTTTCACCTGATCTCCGGACTTCACGTTGATTTTCTCCAATCGCCCTCCGTTACTCGTGAACTGAGCGGTATCCATTTTCGTCGATTCGAAGATACCTGTTCCTTTCACTTCCTTGGCAACTGAGCCCAATTCCACTTTTACCGTATTATAATTTTCCTGCGTTGGTTTCACTAACGGCGGCTCTAGCGCCTGCTCTTCCTTCGGTAGAAGCGAACAGCCGGAGAGCAGTGAGCAAGCCAGCACAATAGCGAGCTTGATTGACATATATCGATTAGCGGGTTGCAACAAATTTCCCATCCTCCAATTCATATACTTGATCGACAATTTCCATGATGGCTGGATCGTGTGTCGTCATAATAACGGTCATTCCCTCGTGCCGGACTAGCTCCATAAGCACTTTCATCACTTGCAGTCCTGTTCTACTGTCGAGCTCCGCCGTTGGTTCGTCTGCTAGTAGCAGCTTCGGCTTATGTGCAATTGCACGAGCAATCGTTGTCCGCTGCTGCTCACCGCCGGACATCTCGTACGGTCGGTGGTGCATACGAGCCTTCAGACCTACAAGTTCAAGTGCCTGAAGTGCGGCTATATGCCGTTGCTTCTTATCGACACCAGCAATTCGAAGTGCGAAATCCACATTCTCATAGGCAGACATTAACGGTAACAGCGCAAAAGATTGAAAGATAAGTCCAATTTCAGTTCTCCGGAGTTTATCACGCTCGCGATCTGTACATTCGGTTAGTTCTCGACCTGCAAAATGTATGGATCCTTCTGTTGGCCTATCTAACGCGCCAAGCAGATTAATAAGTGTCGTTTTCCCTGAACCCGAACGACCTTTTAAAGCAATTAGGCTTCCGGGTGGAACGGCTAAATCAACACCTTTCAGCACGGTTACAGCCCCCGTGCCACGTCCGAATACGCGTTTGACGCCAGTAGCTTTTATAAGGCTCATGTGTGTTATCCTTTCCCTTTATTGTTTGTTCCAGGTTTTTCCTTATAATATTAATAACACTCTTGAACTTTATTTAACATGCACAAAAATGAACAAAAACTGCACATTTCTACACTGGATTTCCACAAAAAAAAGCTTGAATGAAAGACGAATCTTCCATTCAAGCTTAAGCACCGTCACCTGCAGGCTTATTTCCTACTATTCATGATTATCTTTCAGATTAACAAGAATATACTGCATTTGTTTAGCTTCTATTTTAATGGTAAAAGAACCCTCATCAATACCGGATATCTCCGATTGAATCTCTTCTAATACATTCGTTCTGTATACCGTTTCGATCATGCGGTTTGGAAAGCGCAATGTTGTATTGACTTCTTGATCAGAGTGGTTGATAAGGCGTACTAGCATTCCCTTACCTTCCTCCACCGGCTTCAAATCGAATAGTTGAACGCAATCTTCGCTTACTTCAACAAATTGGCCTGCACTTTCCTCTTCACAATCGACGACAGGCGTTGCAAGTACGGATGAAACGGCTCGAGTAGCCGAGATCATCGTATCCACCGGATCGAAGGCATGAAAGGTAGATAGGATATACGTGAACGAAACAAGACCTGGTTGACGAGCTCGAAAGTTCGTATCCCAGTAATTATTCATTGGCCAAGCCAGCAGAATAGGCTTTTCTTTCTTCTCAATCGCCTTCTGTTCTTTGCCGAAATTGAAGTCACCAACCTGAACAAGCGGTGCATCTGGACAGCTCATGGTAACACCATGCAGTCCATCGTACACAGAAACGCTCTTATCTATCGTAATAAAATCCCTGGACACACCTGGCAATTGCTGTGCATCCAATTCAACCAATTGACCGGCCGTATCATAATGGCAGCGCCACGCCTGCAAATTTAACGGTAATGCGAAATAAGTCCCTTCAGGTGTCGTGATGTCTTGTTTGAAGAAGGAGGCCTTCATTTCAATATCTGGCTTGTAGCTAAAGAAGGTGAATCTCTGCTCCAGCTGCTCCACGCCTGGTGCGTCCCAACTAATAATCAATGTTGCGCTATGCGCGCTTCGCTCTACACGGCAGTAATTGAATTTTGTATAGGTAAGTCTTTTAGCCTTCCAGTTATGGTTCCATTGGCTAATGCTGTTGTTGCCATCTTCAATATCTCTAGGGTGGATGGCGCTTCGGTTATTCTGATGATAAACCGTATCAACCGTCTCCTGAACGTATTGGAACAAGGTCCACGGGCTGGATGGATCGAGCACTTCCCAACTTTGCTGCTTATCAAATAAACTCGTAATTCGACCTGTTAAAGGATCGAAGCTGCAGGAATGGAATGGGGTTTCAATTGCACCCTGCTCCACTGTAATCTCTCTAAACCAAGGTCCTTCGCCATCCGTGCCAATAACACCCTTGCTCGCCTGTATCTCCTGTGACAATTCAACTTCCCTAAGCCCTTGAAATGGAATCTTGCGCCAGCTAAATGGAGGTAGCGTAACCGTGCCATAGCTTGCCCCCATATGATTATGTTCGATATTCATCAACACTTGTCGCATGCGGTCCGCACTTAAATGTCTCCCTGGCAATCGAAAACTGGAAGGAATCTGTAAGTCGTGCGTCACAGCCACCGAAGATGGATTGATGAGCATGATGCCTTCTGGCGTTAGCGATTGCAAAGGATTGTTCGCAAGCTTCTCCAAATGCGTATTCAGCAGGTAGCCTGTTAAACTATTTGCCATATAGGCATAATGGGCTTTATGCATCCATTGGATGTCAACACCCAGATGATCAGGCTTCCAAACCGAATCAGATGCCCCCCAGGTGTGCTCATCATACAACTGGATTTGATTCCAAGCTTCCTGTTTCGTTTCGGTAAAAGATGGATCTTCTACTTGCCCAAAGGCATCCAGCAGCTCAACCGCTTTCATCCCTTGCTTGGTTCTGCGATTCAGTTTGGTTTCTTTGGCGGAACTAGCTGAACCAAAATTCCAATAGTCCGTCCAATCTCCTGCATGAACAGGCAATCTCGCCGCATGCTCGTTAACTCTTGCATATAATTGTTCGGGCGTTACGAACGAGATCTGAATGCCTCTGTCTTCACCATTCCAAGTTTTCAGCAATTGTGCCAAATCGCGGTCTGGCGGATTGTTATCGTACAGCGGCAAATTCGTTGCGGTTAAATAAGCAAAATCAAATGGATATTCCGAGTTTGATTCAATTTTACGTAAATATTTCGATAGACCTTGAGCCATGATGTCCGTATTCATCGCATTGACGTCGCAAATCTGGCTGAAAAGCGAATAATGTTCGCCATTGAAGGTTAGCAATTTTCTGCGATCTGGCGCTTGCCAGTGAAACGCGTTCGGCCTATTGAAAGGAACGCCGCCAAAGTGGATGTTGATGCCCATAATGAGAAACTCGATGCCGGCATCAAGCAGCAACTGGTTATAGGTCCATGGCTGACCGTTAATGTCATGATGAATGGCTGTCTTTATTTCAATATCGAATTGGCTTCGCAAGTGACGGATCGGGTACAGCATCTTCGCGAGTTCCTCCGCCGTGCAGAGCGGCGTCGTATGCATGTAGGAGCCAGAGATACTCATTTGACCGTTGTGCAAGAAATGTTTAAAGCGATCGACTTGATCTGGCTTCGCCTTTTCCAACCAGCGCATAACCGGATAGCTTGACTCGCACGTCCATCGGAATCGATTGACCTCCGCCCAATCCTCAGTGAGTTCGCACAGATCCAAAGCTTGATCGATATAATGCCTTTGCATTTCCAGTAAAATAGGCTGCGCATGTGTATATCCAACATCCATATGGCTGTGATGCAGCACAAGCACTTCTTTGATTTTTGACATTGTAATCTTCCTTCCTAATCTTATAATGAACTGGAGGTTATTCCTTTAATCACAGACCATTCCGGAGCGAATAGGTTTTCCCTATCTTCGTATCAAAAGAAATCACATTTCCAGACAACTGCCACGCTATTTCCTGCATCGGTTCGCCTTGTTCTACTATGTGGACATCATTGTTTAACCATGGATTTACAATGTAGCAACGCTTCCCTTTCTCGCTTTTAATTTCAATAGCTGATACGCTTCCATTTGACAACTCACTCGAAACAAGAAATGCTCCAACTGCCCTTAAACATGAAAAACGCGCATTTTTTTCGCGTGGCCAAACGGGAAACAACCTAATTTTATGCTCATGGCTTTGCATCAGCATTTCATTAATTGCAGAAGGCACACCGCTGCAGCATTCGATGCCACCTCCACCAAAGAAGATAAATAAGTTCGGATAGCTATGATCCGTACACTGGCGGCGAAGTTCTCGCAAGATGATATCTGGGTCGTATCCCACCCGTGCTGCAGCTGTAAATATCGTTGGAAAACCGTTATAATCTGTCCAGCGATTTAACGAAGTTATTGTATCTTTGGCAATTTCGAGCAACAGTGGCTCTGAGTCAAGGCCAATTGCGCCAACTGGCCAAATATGTTGAATGGCAAGCGTATTACCATCACTCCACGCCATTCCCTCTTCAGTTAAACGGAATATCGTTTTTTCATTGTGGGTATATGTTGGGAAATTGCTGATATGCTGTACAATATGTGTCCACTTTTCACGTCTTTCTGCATTGACGCCAAGGTCTTCTGAAATATCGAGCAAGCCTTTGAACAACATACGGATTAGCCCTAATGAAACAATCGGGTTCATATCATCGAAACCTTTTGCCCAATCATCATCATCTTCATGTGAGTCTGTATACGTAGGAACTTCATGAATGGCATCACGATAAATGACATAGCGATTATCCTCAAACGTCAAATAATCCTCCCAGAAATCGGCCACTTCAATCAGAAATGGATAGGCAACTTGATCCATATATTGTAAATCATACGTGTGATAATAACGCATTAGCATGTTTACTGTACATAGCGCTGCATTGCTTTTCTGCCCCATAAACATATGTCCATCCTCATACACGGTATGGCATAATCCGGTTGGCAGTCCTTTGGGTCCTACACCAACATCATAATAAATTCCTCTGCAACCTAGATATTGTGCAGCATATTGACGCCCATTCGTCATATAGTCGAGCAATGGCTGGTCATACGGCTCACTTAACTCTACATGATTGGACGAATACACTCCCCACCAAGGTGCTTGATAGTTGTAGTTTAAATGATAGTCTCCAGCCCATTCAGGTTGATCTGTTGTTATCCAATTCCCAAATAAACCAGGAGGAAACTGCTTATTTCGACTACAAGAAGCCATAATATAGTGGGAGCCATACCAGAATTTCTCCAGTACCTCATCACCGATTTCAATCATGGACTTCTCCCAGAACTGCCTCCACCAATTGTTATGCTTGGAATGAATTTTTTGAATAGCTGCTTCATCTAATCGTGCTACGGCTTCAATGGACTCTTGAAAGTAGTTGGTTTGCTCATGATTCGTCATCGCGTTGATAATCATGTAGGATGTTTCCCCAGGCAGCAGTGTAAATTCATTGCTCTCCTGATTTAGACTTCGTAAGGCAAGGACACCTTCAGTCGTCCAATCCAAGTCGTCACCTGTAAATTTGCGAGTCCCCCATGAGACATCACGATTCTGACCATATTCCGTTGAAGATTCGTTTCCCGATTGGACCCACAAGTCAACCTTAACGGATACAGCTTGGCCTTCAGCAGTTAATTCAGCTACTACCACATTGTCAGTTGCCGAAACCCAGCATTTCATCGTAACTGTTGTATGCCTACTTTGAAAAGTTGATACTACCTCTGCTTCAAGCAAGCGTTGTTCACAATAATAGGTAGCTTCTTTAAGCGCTGGAATGTGAATATCTACTCCACCTAGTAGACATGGGGTTCCATTCATAAATATTCGCTTTGATTTCCAAAAATCTGCTTTCGATATCCATAGACGTTGTTGTTCAGGTGAACCACTTATTGCAACGCCGACATCACCATTTCCAATTAAAGGAGCATCGACCACTTTGGTAGAAGGTATATGTTCAGGTGGTTTTATAAAAATGCCCTTATATCTTTCCATCCGTTGTTTCAGATCATATTCAGCCATCAATCGACAACTCCTTATCCTTCTATTAGTCAACATGCTATATTCCTAATGGAATATAGCATGTGATTGGCAAACTATTTATCTACTGACTTCCTATGAGTTAGTATACATTTTGGAGCCCCTAGTTTAACATGTATAATCTTGAAATAAACCTGCACTATTTTGCGGAAAACGTACATTAATACATTTTATGAATTCTAATAACCGTACTTTGAAAATCTCCTCTTAAATCAACTTTAATCCCCATTTTCATTAAAGCTTTTCCGCTGAGGGGTTGCTCCGCGCCATCAACTTGATACAGCGTCTGCTCATCTAAGCCCTGCAAACGAATGCGTGGCAACTCATCTGCAAAGTTATTCGAGTGTAGGAAGGCAAAAACGACCGCCTCTTCTTGATTTTCACTCACATACATAGCCGAAGCCAACTGATTTTCCCTTACGGAAAGCAATCGATAAAGATTCCCATGCTGAATAATCGGCCTAATCTCTTTATATAGATGAATAAGCTCTTTCGCTTCTTGCTTTTCTTCGTCACTCCATTTCAACAGGTCTTCTCCAATGCCCAAATCTCCCATCATCGCGGAATGAAACCGATAGGCTAATGAAAGCTTTCTGCCATTAACCCAGTTTACTTCGTCGGAAACCCACGCTTCCATGATTTTGGCACAATAGGCATACGAGAACCCTTCTTGAATGCGCAACCGGTCAAATGCATCATTATTATCGCTGGTCCAGACCTGATCAAAATACTGTAAAATGCCCATATCCACCCGGCCGCCTCCACCCGAGCAGGATTGGAAGATAACGTTAGGATGTTTTTTCTTTAACTTGTCCATGATTTCATAAACGCCCCTTGCATGCCTTACCCAAATTCCCCTCTGCTCCTCTGGGGGCATGGAAGGATAGCCAGGTTCACTGAAGTTGCGATTCATGTCCCACTTGATAAAAGCAATGGCATGCTCGGAAAGCAGTCTGTCTATGGACTCATAAATGTATGCTCTTACATCAGCTCTAGCCAGATTTAAAATAAGCTGATTTCTAATAAGCGTTCGCTCTCGTGTCTCAAAATGGTAGACCCAATCCGGATGCGCTCGATACAAATCGCTATCGGGATTCACCATTTCCGGCTCCACCCATAGTCCAAAATCCATGCCTAAATCGTTTATTTTACGAATCTGGCCGTGTAATCCGTTCGGAAATTTAGTGGGATTAACCACCCAATCTCCAAGACCTGCTCGATCAGAATTGCGTGCGCCAAACCATCCATCATCCATGACAAACAGCTCAACTCCGACGGAAGATGCAATCTCTGCAAGCTTGATCTGTTGATCTTCATTGATATCGAAAGCGGTAGCATCCCATGAATTATAGAGCGTTTTCCTCAGCTTTGTTCGATTCTCAATCGGCAGCACGTAGTTCCGTTGATAGGTATGTAGATTTCTGCTGGCTTCGCCAAACCCTTTATTTACATATCCAACGATGTAGGTTGGCGTACGAAAGGTCTCTCCAGGCTTCAAATGCCAGGAAAAATCAAAATCATTCACCCCTGCACTTATTTTCACCATGTTAAATTTGTCTTTTTCAATGGCGATTTTCCAGTTGCCGCTAAATGCTAATGCACCGAAGTATACTTCTCCCTGCGTCTCATCTGCTTTACCTCCCCGATCCAACATGAAAAAGGGATTGGCAAAGTGACTGGTCGTACCTCGTCTGCTTTCAAGAACAAGCTTCGTATCTGGAAGCGTAACCCTATTTAATTGCGTTTCTCCAGACCAACGTCCCGTAAGATACGTAAGTCTGTAATCCTTCTCTCGCGGTAAGTAAATGGAGCCAGTTAAGGCTTGTTCCAACGTCATATTGTTCTCGCTGCGATTACTAATCTCACAATACCTTTCAATGAGATCACAATCCGCGATCATCTTGTAAGTTAGCTTCACATGTAAAGCATAGTAGGTATCTTTCAGGTTCAGAACAAGTACGTTCTCACTGATTTCAAAATCAACAAATGTCAAAATGACATCCCTCACATGATCATGAAAGGTGACTTTCAAGCTTGGCTCTGTAAATTTCGCTTTTCCCCATCCCATATATTCCTCTTCGCTCAGTTCACTGCCAAGTGTATAGGGGAAATGTGCAATACTACTCGCACTCGGATAATCCGATAGGTGCGGAAGCTTTTCACCAAAATAAATATGATTGATCGTGCCCAGATCACTTAATCCTAGCGCATAGGAAATATGATTTCCTTCAAGTACCCAAATGTTTCTTACGGCATCATGTTTTATCATGTTAAACACCTCGAATTGTATATGTAGTTGCTTGTTTCGTAATGAATGCCCAGTCCAAGGATGTGCTACTTCTTATTGACTGGCGAAATGGTGCACGTTTCTCCTTTGCACAATTGAACCGTCAATTCACTACCGATCGCGCAAGTTATTTCATCAATTGTTCCGTTATGTTCTATTACTAGTTTGACAGAATTAAACCGATTTTCCACCTTGTAAATGCCGTCACACTTCTCGGCAAACAACTCGACGTAATCTAGTTGTCCCTCAGCTATTCTGGCAGATACAAGCACGCCCATCTCGCCGCGAAATCGGTGAAATTCAGCGCCTTGTTCCCGCCATTCCTTCGGCACAGCTGGAAAAGGTCGAATGACGCCGTTGTTTGTCTGCAACAGCATCTCCTGAAGCGCATCGGCCGCCGCCATATTTCCTTCCAGCGTGAATGGACGGTAATGCCATTGCGTGATTCCTGCCTTTTTATAGTCGCCATTCAGATGGAAACCGTTAGGCGAGCACATGTATGCCCAGAATTGGCCTAGATGGTAGCGTGCTGCTCCACCATTTCCTTGTCGCGTGTATAGGGCGGCCATCCATGCAAATGAATAACCAACCCACAACCCTTTGCCGAGCTTTTCCAGATGGGCAATCGAATCGTCAATGATTCGCTTATCTTTTTCAGAGCCTCGATAGTCCAAGGTTTGCAGCGGATAAATCGCCATCGCATGCGAGAAATGCCGATGGCTTTCTGGCAACCGCTCATCTGGACTGAGCATGAGCCCCGATGCATCGACAGCGAGTTCAGGCAGACTTGCAAGTACGTTTGCCCATTGCTCACGCTCCACATCCTTGCCTAGCACATTAGCCATTTGCTCCAAAGTGGCAAACAGGTATCTCAGCAGCGATAAATCGTAATTGCTGTTTGGCGTCAACCAAGAACGCAAGCTGTCATCGTGTATTTCTGGTGAGCTCGAGAGCGGCAAATACAGCTTGCCCTCCTCATTCGGCTGCAGCAAGTCAAGCATACAAGCAGCTGTCTCCTTGAGGTAGACATACGCTTTGGCTTCAAGGAAATCACGGTCACCGGTATATTGCCAATAATGGTCAAAAGCTTGGCATACCCAAATTTGATTCGTCGGGCTGAGGGAATACATCGGCCACCCGCCAAGCGGTTTGCCGTCAATGGTCATGACCGAAGGCAAGTTGATGCCTGCCGTCCCGAAGAATGTCGTTGCAAACTCGCGAGCAGCTGGGCGTAAGTCCCATAGAAAATCAATAAAGCTTTCCCCTTCTTGCAAATGATTCGCCTTCAAGTAATGCCAATAACTTAATTCCGTGTTTAAATCGTGATGATAATCGCCCTTCCATGGCGGCAGCAAGCCTTCATCTGCCGTCCACACGCCTTGCAGCGGCATAGGAGGAGCTCCTTTGCGGGAACAGGAGCCAAACAAATAGTTGGTCAAATACCACATTTTTTCCATTTCAAAATCAGATAACGTCAATGCGCTTTGTTGCCAATAATGTTCCCACCAGCCCTTGTGGTCATGCAGCGCTTCCTCGAATCCAATAAGAGCAGCTTTCCGCACATTTCTAATGGCTTCCTCGAACCAGTCATCGCCGTCCAAATTGGAAGCAACCGTATATACCCAATGAATGTCCTGATCTGTCTGCTGATGCATCGCAACCACAATCGCGTACGCTAAGCCATGGCTCGTTCGTTGCAAGAACCATTCCATGCCTTCTTCGCTGCCGAACTCAGCCGCCGGATAGCCGAGCGAAGCTAATGATATTTCAAAAGAGGATCGCATGTCCTCTCGCTCATTCAGCTTACCCGCGTAGTCGGGAGAAACAAGATGCAGGCTTAGCTGGTTCACCGTATCTCCCTGCAACCGAATGTATCCCAGTCCTGATTCCGCATGTAAATAGCTTTCCAGTTTACATGGCGCAGTCGCACCCTCCGTAAGCCAGCTTACTTCCGCCTTCGCTTCACGAACATTCAGCTTGAATGCTAACTTGTCTGTCGCCTGTATGCCATAAAGCTCAAGGCGTCCTGCTGGCAGTTTCGTCGGATTCGGATGCGCGGAAAAGAAATCACTAAATCGACGTGAAATCTCACTCTGATTCTGACTTCGGACAAGTTCAACCAGATGACTGTACGTAAAGTTAGGATCTAGAACTTCTGGAGCCAGCCTCGTATCCCATAAATCTCCGCGATCCAAGCTGAATTTGAGTGGAGAACCAGGGGAACCCCCCCCCCATACCAGGCACCCGGTTAAACCGTTTCCTAGGGGAAGCGCCTCATCCCATCGCTGAATCGGTCCAAGAAACAGTAAATCGTGTTGTTCATCAGGCAATTTCATATCAGCGTTCACCTTCATATGTTCTCCATTAACGGTATTTCCTGTGATCATTACTTCACTGCATGCTGTCAGTCGTATCATCGATGGTTCGATCATCCGCCCAAGGCTCGACGCACAAATTTCATTATTGATAAAACGTAAATCACGCGTACTTTTAGCTGCGAGTACTGGCGCATCCTTCGTTTGGATCACATTATTTTCGATACGAATATGAGTGTGCACGGGAAGATCGGCGTGGATGTCCCTATTCTCTGGCGCGATCAAAAAGACAGGATTTTCGCTATTTCCGCACTCGATAAACCGATTGTTACGGATGGTGACATCCTTGACCATGCCGGATTCATACCAGCTTTCCGCATCATTGGCGATGAGAATTGCGCTCATTGCCGTACGTTCGAATACATTGCTTTCAATCGTAACCTTACGCCGCGTAGAGATTAAGATGCCTCGTGTTGGTATGACCGCAATATGATTGTTTCTGATCTCCACTTCCGGTGTCCAAGTCACGTTCTCAATGACATCACCCGCTTCAATCCTATCTGGCAACGTCTGTTCCAGTGTAAGCAATATTTCCCGCGGGCTAATGAATTGTGCCGCTTCCACTATGCTGCTCGCATATGCGGTTAGCGAACTTGCACGAACAAATTCGATCGTATCCCCTGGAAAAAAAGCTTCAAACCCATAACTTTGCCCATGCATAAACTTGACGACGAGTTGATGGGGAGTCCGTTTTTCTACGATGCGCAAATGAGTGCCATGGACGTTAATCGCATCGTCATGTGCCCCTGCCAAATGACTATTCGTAACGGCAATCGTCCCGCGACATCCCGAAAAATGCATAAAATCTGCAAAAGCAGCCGCGCTGCGTCCGCTTTCAGGACGAGGCGCCAACTTCATTTCATGGAAAGTTAGATTTTCACTAAACTGGCCGACCATGCCTAATCCATGCATATAATGCATGCCGACATGATGCCAGGTTATTTGACTGCTCCCCAGAATAAACACCCCGACTTGATCACGTATGCCGTCTCTAACTTGCAGTACACGACCGACAACCGTTGCCGGAGGAACGTCGACATACAACCTCAGTCTGCAAGGCTCTTGTTCTTCAACACGAATGGCATTCGCAATCCAATTCTCGCAGCGCCAAGTCGTATGTGTGAGCGGATCATATTCTTGCATGGGACCACGATGAAACCGCCAGCCTTCGCCTATCCAGAACAGTTTTCCATCCTGAATCTCGTAACGTGATGTGGGATGAACCTTAACATCGATATAGTCGCTGCCGGTCGCCTCAACGGTCATTTCCGCCATAGTCGGATACGCAAAATCGGTATTTACGTTGCGAATTTCCATATTCACACAATGATCTACTACGATCATTGTTTGTTTGCCATGAAACACAAAGAGGGATCCGTTGCCCTCGACAATGACATTTTTCATATTTTTAAATAAAATGCCAATTGTTTTCGTTACATCTTCATTTTCTTCCTCAGTGGCTGTGTTAGAGATGTAATAAGGAATTCTGGCTGCATGTTCCGGGTAGAAATCATAGCGTCCTTTTGGGAATTCAAGGATAACGCGCTCATCCATGCGGGAAATGGCTTCAATCGCACACTGCACAGCTTGTACAACATCTACACCTGAATCAGGCATAACCCCGAATTCTGTTATATTTCGTGAAATCAAATTGCATCCATCCTTCTAGCGAAAATTATGAGCCAATAATCCTAAAATCGATATTCGTTGGAGGAGGAAACTTCGCCTTTGCCTCTTCAAGCAGTTGATCCGTCAGTGCTTCATTTCTAGCGTGAGCAAGTTTTTTGGCCTGATACTTATACCACAGCTCGATAATCAATACTTCCCCTTCACGAATTACGGCAAATTCCTTTGTGAACAATTGGTTCACGAATTCATCCTTACCTAGTTCAAGAGCGGCTGCACCGACTATGATTTGTATACGATCACTATTTGCATCATTTTCACTCAACGATTCGTATATTCCCCATGCTTTTTCATAATTTTCACTTTGAATCAATAGATTCAGGTACTCTTCTACAAAAGCTCTATCTGGGAATTTATTGTTAATATTATATGCATTCTCCATATAATGCTGCGCCAAATCATAGTTCTCTCGACGTTTCATCACTTCTGCAAGGTTCCTATACACCCAAGCGGAAGGTTTCATTTCCACCGACTTTTCCCACGCTGCTATAGCTTCCTTATCCATCCCTCTCTCATAATACATAACGCCAAGATGCATATAGGCATTCCACGTTTGATTCGCTTTAGTTTGGAGACTATCTTGGAGCATCTCCAACCACTCGTCTTGGATCATCCATGAAGCTGGAACTTCTTGTACGTCATGTTCTGGGAGTCGTCCTTCTTGTAATAGAACATGCCAGTCGTATTGATCTGACAAAACTGTTTCAGAAAAATAAAAGCCTTGCGGGATTTCCCTATCTTCCATCTTTATTCTGCGCAGTTTCTCTAATGTGCCCCAACCTGAACCTGCGTGAAGGAGCTCTTCAGGCATTTTATCGGCAAATGATTTCAGCTTATGATGAATATTGGTTACGTCATCCTCACTCAAGTTATCGTCCACGACGTCTTGAATATAGGTGCATGCCGCATCCCAGCTCGTCTGATTAGCTATCTCGGTATCCACCTTTGTTTGGCCTATCATTTGTGTAAAATCCCATGTCGTATGGGCAGGCATATCGAGGCCGTGAAGCTGAGTTGGCGCCATTCCGCCCTGCACTTCGATATAATTGCCTTCGCCAGGCTTGGCCAGGAAGTCGCACCAACGTCGCCCACCAGGATGGTTACCCCAGCAGAACATTTTGCGATACCGAAGCCCGGAGGTAGATCGCTCAAAAAATAAGTTTCCATTCTCATAAGCTACTGCTTCCCAAGGCGATTTGGTCAATTCGGAAGTTTGGAAAAAATACTCATTCGCAAAAGGAAATTGCATCGGATAGGAAACATCCGTATTAGGCACAGATGGCAGGTAAGGCAGGTGATCGACACCAAAACCAGGCAGCTTATGATCAATGTAGATCACTTCACTTGTCGATGAAAAAACTCGCGATTTCTCCGTTTCTTTAACGGCAATATTCGTCCACCAATACATCGGAACTGACACTTGATTGTCGTTAATGATGCGGACATAAATGCCAAGCTTATCAGCGCCTGCAGGTAAATGAAAATCAATATGCCAGAATACATTTTTACAACGCTCATACTCATAAATTCGTAGAAATTCATTACCTTCATCGTCGTTTAGCTTCGCAGCATGCATGGAAGAGCATGTCGTAAACGTATGCCCGATCTGTCCAATGTTCCACTCAATTCCTCCTGAAAACCAAGCATTCAGGATGGCCAAATTCCCAGGTTGGAACACAGGATTCTTATATAAAATGTCTTCATCTGTCCTTTTATCTTTGAGTGAATAGAGTCTCCCGCCATACTCAGGCAAGAAAACAGCTTGCAGAATGTCATTTTCCAGAACAATCGTTTTGATAGTGATATCTTCGCGCTTTCTTGTATATCGATCCTGCATGCGGTAAGGCAAATACCTTTCGCCGGTTTCATAGCCCATATTTTCTTTTAGCGCATCGGAAAAGCTGCCATTTTCTTTCACTTCTCGATGATGATTCCTGTTTCTGAACATGGGAAGAGGATTATCGCCTTGTAAGGTCGTACCTTCAATCAATAAAGTTGAGTTATAAACATTATTTTTCATCAGCTTTTCAGCCTCCAGTTGGTTTCGAAGTTAAATTCCGCAATTGGCCAGATACGATCTCAATCCGATCCTGCCACTGGGATACGGACATCGTTTTGTTCATAACATTGTTGATGGAAATCCAGAGAGCATCATCGATCGTCACTGATGTATTCGGTGTCGTTTTCCATTGGAGCATTAACGGCTTTACACCGTGATCAAAAATTTTCATTGCATCATAAAAAACAGAATCAATATATGGCTTTGCCATCTCGACGCCATTTTTCACTGCAATGACACCTTTTGACTTCTCTGCATTCAGCTTGACAATCTCGTCTTTATACTGATATCGCAAAAATTCTTTTGCCAGTTCGATGTTTTTGGCTTTGGCCGGAATATAAAAATCATATAGCTCGATTTTCGCGTACTGTTGGTCACCTTTATAGATAACGGGAGGTGCCATGAAGCCGAATTGAAAGCCCTCTTCCCGCGGCGCTTCTTTCATTTCATTCTCTATCCAGGTGCCGCAAGGAATAAATAGTGCTTTGCCTAGCAGAAACGCGCTTTGCGATTGCGTATGGTTCATGACAAGAGAGCCCGGCAATAGGTATCCTTTTTGCGCGATCGTATAGAAAATATCCATAGCCTTCGTTATCGCATGCGATTTAAACGCACCAGGTTCATAGTTCATCGCTTTCGTCACTGCGTCGATACCGCCAACAGAAGCAGCCGTTGACCAAAATAGCGACTCGTTGTAACCTGCATACATGCCAGGATATGTGAAAAGCGATCTTCCTTCTGCTTTCGCAACTTCGCCGAGAGCCATAAATTCATCCCATGTTTCCGATACTTTCCAGCCTTTCTTTTCAAATAGAGCCTTATTGTAGATTAATCCTGCAGGAGAGATATAGGCTGGCGCATAGTAAATTTTACCGTCGCCTATTTTTTTGGAATAGTCAAGAACACCATCAATCAATTTATTTTTAAGCGGTATATCCGATTCCAAAGCATTACCCTCGAAAACATCGGTTAAATCGAGTAATCGCCTGTCTTTCATCATTTGATTAATGAGGCCTGTGCCATCAGACGGAGGCATATAAATAAAATCGGGCGGGTTACCCGCGACGATTTGCGGTTTGAGCATATCCATAATTCTCGGACTGGTTGTCAAATTAATTTTAACTCCGGGATAGTCCGCTTCAAATTTTTGTTTTACGGCTACCCAATAATCCTTTCCTTGGCCGCCTTCGAATGCGGCTACATTCAATTCTTTATTGGTAAATTCTTTTTTGGTTTTAGTAGCAACGGCATCATGCGTACTTGAGCTCTTCGAGCTTCCATCCCTTTCCGACATGTTGCAGCCCGCTAAAATGATGAAAAACAGGAGAACGCTTATGAAAGCGACATGTTGCTTGATTACATTGACAGGCATAAGTGTATTCCCCTTTTCGTTAACTGTTAACTTAGAAACAATCTCTTACGAAAATCAGATGGGCTGATTCCAACAGTCTTTTTGAATAATCGATTGAAGTAAAACGGATCATCAATACCGACGATAGCGGAAACTTCCTTCACTCTTATATCCGGTTGTTTTAACAATTCAACGGCATAGTTCATTTTCAGTTCATTGAGGTATTGCACAATACTCTTTCCTGTATCCTGTTTAAACACACGACACAGATAACTGACATTCATGTTAACCTCATTGGCCAGCATGTCTAAAGTTACTTTGTCATCCAATCGTTCTTGCATAATCTTGATGACGCGCAGCACTTCTTTCCGGCAATTCCGGCTCTTTACTTGCTGCAAGCGCAAGACAGCTTCCTGCAATGATTGTTCAACAGATACATGAAACTCCTCAAAAGATTCCGCCTTCATGACTTGACGTTTCAGAAACTCAGGTAATGTATAACTCGACTCTCTCATTTGCCCTTCGCTGGATCCAGTCGTCCTCTCCCATTTCACGATCATGTTATCCAAGTCCGTTAGAAGGCTCAGAATCGACTGTTTCAAAACAACTGGATCGCACATCACTTCTCTCATTTCAATCATGATGGCTGCAAGGGATTCTGACAACCGTGCCACATCGCCCTCTTCGATTAAACTTTTTAATTCGTTTGACCATTCTGAATGTTGAATAAGTGACAACGTTGTTTGTAAGCTCATGTTAGCAGTCATAATGACAGAGCCTGGACCTTTATAGAAGGTTTCTGCTACCCCTTGACGACATCTTGCAAACTGTTCACGAAGCTGGACGAAGCCGCTAAATGATTCGCTCAACGCCACACTTATGCTTAAATTTAAATATAATGACATCAATTTAATAAGGTTGTTAGCCAGTTGAGTCCAGTTGACATCTTCCTCTTTCTTATCCAGCTTGCTTACTATGACAGTATATTGTCCATCTCCAATTTCGACCAATTCAATGGTACCCCGGTCAGAAATGGCTTCCTTAATAATATTAGCAACGGAGAAATTGAGCAGTTTTTTGTTCTTAATTTTACCTGTTGACAATGCATGCTCGTAACGATCTATCTTGACATAAATAAGATAGCCCGCCAGTTTATCCGCAGATACACCGATTTTCACAGTTTCTTTCAGCACATCTCCCAAATACTTTTCATCCTCTTGAAGCAGCTCAAGCCAAGCATGATTTCTTTGTAGAAGCTGTTTTTCATTCAATTCGACTCGAATATGGAAGTTTTTCTCCGAGCGTAACCGTTCTTCCGATAATAACTCTGTAGCCTTCACCAATACGGAGAGTAATTCATTCGGTTTAAGTGTGACTTTCAACAAATAATCGACTGCACCAAGCTTCATTGCATCACGAACCAATTCGTAATCTCCGTAGTTGCTTAACACAACGATTTTCCCTTCGAATTCTCTTTCACGAAGTATTCGAATAAGTTCCAGACCATCCATATTCGGCATCTTTAAATCGGTGATCACAATATCAGGTTTATTATTCTCAATCGCTTCTAGCGCTTGCAAACCGTCCGCCATGGTTCCAATCAGTTCAAATCCGTTTTCCTGCCATTTGATGATTGTACTTAGCGCGATCCTTACTATTTTCTCATCATCAACAACTAAAACTCGCAGCATTCTTCCTCACTCTCCTTTCGTGAATACGTAGGGAATCGTAATGACGATGTCTGTTCCGCGATCTGGTTCACTATAAATGTCTAGACCGTAAATATCGCCATAATGCAGCTTTATCCGTTCACGAACGTTGCTGATCCCAATGTTAGCCAATCGATTCTCCGATGGCTTTGCATCGAAATCCAATAGCCGCTGGAGCTTTTCTCTGGAAATTCCTTTTCCGTTGTCGCTTATTATTATTTGGATATCATTATGGATTCGACCTGCGGATATTGTAATCATAGGTTCTCTGTGTAATCCTTCTAGCCCATGAATGATAGCGTTTTCTACGATAGGTTGAAGTAAGAATTTAAGTACAAGAACGCTCATTAACTCTTCGGGGATCACATACTGCATCTGTAATGTGGTGCCGTAGCGGACTTGCTGAATGACGATATAGTTAGAAATGTTATGCAGTTCATCCCCTAATGTAACTTGTTCATCCTTGTGAACAATTGTATTCCGAAGCAATTCCGCCAAAGCTCCCAGCCCTTCACTCACGCTGTCAGCTTGACTAAGCATTGCCGCCCATTTTAGTGAATTTAACGTATTAAACAAAAAGTGTGGATTGATTTGTGCTTGTAACATTTTCAATTCGGCTTCTCGTTTATTGGCCTGTTCTTCCTTGACCTTCTCGATCAATTGATCAAGTTCAAGGATCATTTCGTTGAATTTTCCTGATAATTGCCCAATTTCGTCTTGACCCTCGTCAAGAATACTCGTTTTTAAGTTGCCATCCATAACACGAACCGCAGCATTTTTTAATTTTCTTAGCGGTGATGAGATGCTCGTCGTTATTAATGTGGTGAACACGAGTGCGATCACAATGCACACAACAATGACAAGTATAATGGTCAACTCGATTTCCTTTGATTCTTCATCAAGGTACGCAAAAGGGATCAAGCCGATCAAGTACCAGTTCAATGGTTCGTCATGCACATAGGACGCAAAATAGCGTTTAGATGCTATTTCCATGCTCCCAGTTGACTGTTCCGAGTTCATCCAAGCACGTAGTGGATCACTCGGTGTGTGGCTCTCGCCATTACGAAATAGTTCGGATTTGCTGGATAATATTTCACCAGAACCGTTCATTAAAACCAATTGGCTGCCTTCACCCAGATTAATGTCGCTGTAGGCCATTTGTGAGAAAATGTTTTCGTCGATCCCCACAATCAAATTGCCGAGCGTCCCCTCTGCCCCCTCTAAATTTGGAATCCGCCTCATCAGTGCGAGGCAAGATTCACCACCTATCGTAGTACCGAAAGTCCACGTATCCATTTGACCGTTCGTATGTGCGATCTCTGTTAATCTTTGAATATCCTGCTCTTTAAGCGTATTATACCCAAAATCATACAAAACGCGGCCGTCAGCCAATTGAATTTGTAAACTCTTAATGGTTGAGAGTATCCAGAAATTATTGCCTAACAAGCTTTGCTCGACATAGACTTGCAGTCTGCTTCTCTCTAACTCACTCATCTTATCAAAATTGACCAGTCCGCCCTGAACTTCTTTATTGAGCATGATTTGATCAGCGAATGTTTCATAATTTCGTGCTTCGTCACTGATTTTATTTTTGAGCAACTGTAAAATTTGGGAGGAATAATTACTCGTTTTGGAACTTATGGCCTGATTCGATTTGTTATACGCGATGATGCCTGTAATTCCAAGTGGTAGTATAGAAATCAACAGAAATGACACGATCAGCCTTGTATGAATGCCTGATTTCCTGGACAGCTGAACAAGTCTATGCCAATAATTCATCAAATACTCCTTCTTTTTGCAGCTTGCAAATTCTCTCATCTACTGCGCTCTCTAATTATCTTATATATCCTCTTACTTTGCTAGCCCTTCACTGAACCAAGTGTAAGACCAGCAACGATTTTTCTCGAGACAAGTACATACAGGATAAAGGTTGGAATAAACACGATCATAGATGCTGCGAAAATTCCCGAATAATTCCCTGAATTGGTAAATCCTTGTACAACCGATTGAAGGGCAAGTGCAATGGTGTGTCTCTTAGGATCACTTGCGAAAATGAGTGCATAAAAATAGTCATTCCATATGCCTATAAAATTAAAAATTGAAAGTGTTAATAGGCCTGGTTGAGCGATAGGTAAAATGATCTTTATAAAAGCTTTAATGGGACCACAGCCATCCATAGCAGCAGATTCTTCTAATTCCTTCGGAATGGAAGCGAAGAAACCAGTTAGTAAAAACACACCAAAAGGAACGTTGGTAAAAATATAAATGAGAATTAAAGTAAATAGGGAGCCTGTTAGTTTTAGTTCAACAAATAATGAAAATAAAGGAATTGAAATCAATAAACTTGGTATCGATAGTGCAGATAGGAACATCAAATTAATTACATTTTTCCCTCTAAACTTGACCCGTCCCAAGATATAGGCAGCAGGCGCTGCAACGACTATAATTCCGATACAGGCTACACTTGTATACATCACACTATTCATAAAGTATCGTCCCATATGTTGTTCTTTAAACAAACTTACATAATTGGAAAAATGTAAACCACTGCTAAATAACGTATTCGAAAATATTTCTCTTGTCGTGCTTAATGAGGCTAATATCGCATATCCAAATAGGACAATCGTAAATAAAAGCCATGCGTAAAGCGGTATATAACGAAGTTTACTTGCCATACTGGAATCAGACCTCCCTTAGTATTCTAAAGTCTCTTTTTTGAAAAATCTATTAATTACTGCAGATAACAAAAGAATCGAAAGAACAATAATGACTCCGACGGTTGCCCCTGAACCTACATTAAATTGCGCTTCTTGATAAATGTTTCTACCACCGCCAAACACCTTTAAATACATATAATAACCAGGTGTCATCGTGTGTGGATCGTTCATTCCGAATGTTGCAGACCAAACAAAAAAGTTAATGGCTGTAATCGTCCATAGAACTAAGGTTGTACGAAAAACGTCGCGCAGCAGCGGCAAAGTGATTAGGAAAAATTTCTGAATAGCGGTTGCACCTTCGAGCAAGGCCGCCTCGTAAAAATCAGGAGGAATCCTGTCAATTCCTGCATTAAGAATGATCATAAAATAACCAATTGAACCGAAGCTGAAAGCTACTAACATGGACATGAACAAATGTTGATCATCCGTCCATTGAATATTTGCTAGTGAATTCAGACCAATTGCATGGAATACTGTCGTTAGAAACCCAAAACTTGAATTATAAATATACTGCAGCCATACAACCGATAAAACAACAACTGAAACAGTATTGGGAAGAAAGATTAGCGATCTCCAGAAATTTTTCCCGCGAACTCCCGTGGAAAGGATGACAGCAAAGAGAAAAGCGAAGAAAAATATAATCATTCCGCCAAATACATATATTTTCAGTACATTCCACATTGAACCCAAAAAGTAGGAATTATGGAGCAGATCCGTGTAATTTCCTATGCCAACAAAATTCCACGTATCCATCTTGCTAGAAATAGATTCTATATTGTAAAAACTCATCATAACGGCTCTAATGGTGGGATAGAGAAAAATGGCAAGATAAATGATGACTGCTGGCAGTAGGAAAAGAGCTATAATTCGTTTTTTGAAAAGCATGTCATACACCCCCATGAAATAATCAAATCTAATGAAAAAATTAAATCTATGTGCAGCATTCCATCGAACGCTGCACATAGATAATAGCTTAAAGGTATTTAATTATTTACCAGCGTAGAATTTTTTCGCTTCCGCGCTCATTTTGGCCACATATTCATCAGCCTTAATTTTTCCTGTAACTAATTCCATAAATACAGGGATAACTGTATTAGCTGAGAAATCACCGGCATTATCAATACCAAAGCCCCATGGCATGTTAACCTTTGCGTTAGAGAAGGCAACAGAAGCATCCGTTAATTGTGTTGGCCATTTGGAGTCGATTGTCGCTGGGATCGCTAAAGCTTGCGTAGCCATTCCTTCTTGTGCTTTCTTCCCTACTAAGTATTTAATAAGTTCGAATGCAGCAGGAACATTTTTGCTGTTTTTATTCATAAGAAGTGCTTGTGCACCAAAAGATAGTCCTTGTTGACCACCTTTTCCATTTCCATTAGCAATCGTAGGGAATTGGAATGAACCCCATTTGAAGTCTGGACCAGATGTTGCAGAAACTTCATTCGGCAACCAAGTTCCATTCAAGTACGTAGCAGATTTCCCAAGTACAAGGTCTTGTTGTGCTGCAGGATATTTACTTCCAGCAATTTTGTCAGAGAAATAACCTTTATCCTTCATCGTAACGACATCTTTAGCGAATTGAGCAATGATTGGATCCTTCCACATTTCGCCAGTTTTATCTTTAACAAGTTGATCAACCCAATCGCTGCCCATTGCGCTGCTTAGGTATCCACCGATAAACTGATCGCGATAAGCATCATCAAATGTAATTGGGGCAACGCCTGACTTTTTAATCAATTCACATGCTGCCATGAATTCATCCCATGTTTTAGGTGCTGCCGTGACTCCTGCTTTGTCATACACAGCTTTATTGTAGAAGAACAATACGGCATACGGTTGCTGTGGAATTGCATAGTATCCTTCTGCGATTCCTGCAGTTTTGGATAGTGATTTTGTCCAATCCATTAAGCTAGGCAAAAGGGAGTCCTTAAATGATTTGCCTGCCATACCAACGGCTGGTTGTGAAAGAAGATCATCAAACTTCAATACGTGATCCTTCAGATTGCCAATCATTCCGGATGGATCTCCTTCATAAATATCAACTTGCTGTCCGCCATCCAGAGCTGGCTTAATTAGCTTAGCGAGATCACGTCCTGTAAATTTCAATTCTACATTCACTTTAGGATTAGCAGCCTTAAATTCATCAACCGTAGTCTGAATCACTTTTGCTTGCGGTTCTGAATCTTTCCACATGGACCAGAATACGACTTTACCTTCCAAGGCAGATGGCGCAGCGGTAGCCGCAGCAGTAGCCGCTGGAGTTGCTTTGGCTGCTTCGGAAGCTGCAGGAGTTTCTGTTTTTGCTCCACAACCCGCTAATAACGACAATGGTAAAGCAGCAGCGAGTAAGGATGGGATTAATTTTAATTTCTTCATGTAAAGACCTCCTCTAAATGTAAATGCGAATTCAGGAATTGGCCGTGCAACAAGGGATAAGACTTTGTCTGCTCCAAGGAAAATGCTGCTTCCGACTTCCTATGAGTTAAGTATACATTTTCGAGATGCTTGTTTAACATGCATAATCTTGAACAAAACCTGCACTATATTGGCGTTTATGAAACTGTATTTTTATCTATCTTTGAAATGTACTTTTTGTTAAAAAAGAGGACTATAAGAATTTTAACGGGTTCCGTTTAGTGGTAGAAAAGTTGAATTGACTTGATATCTGACAATGAAATTGGGTTTGTTGTATACTGGAAGAAAAGGAAAAGCAGTGCTGACAAGCAGCCCGCCCTCTGACGAGGAACGGACTGCTTTTTTTTCATTATCTCATGCTTTTTTCCATTTCGATGATCCAATTCAGACAAAAGTCAGTCTTTTGCAGTGGTCTCGAAGTGTCCACCCTATTCTTTGCGTTATTAAATTTTTTTATTCTATTGGTTTTACAAAGCTAATAAGGCATTTCAGCTATTTAGTATTTTTCTAATGTCCTTCAGTAACTCCTCACGCCCTGGTTCCGAGTTCTCGCTAAAGTGTTGTAATAACTTTTGAAGGAGCATTTTATATGCCTTTTCGAAAGCTTCATCACTGTTGGTCTCGATATCTGGTAAAACACCAGTACCCTCCCAGTTATCTTTGGTTATCGGATTAATTGCACGTCCATTTGCGATAAAGACCTGAAAATGCTCATTTATGCGATGGATGCCACCTGAATTTGCTCCGCCACGAGTCCTTTCGCCGACAATCTTAACTCTTTTGATTGCTTGTAGACTGTAAGCGAATTCTTCAGCACCTGAACATGTTATTTGACTGGTCAGAAGATAAACAGGATTATCCATGCCAAATCGCTTCCCTGGCACAAATGGCAAACTCCAAAAAGATTGTGTGATATCATAAAATCGCCAATAAATATCATTTAAATGTACTGGTGGAGAACCATCCAACAAATAACTGGCAATTAACGTCGCCATAAATGAAGAGCCCCCTTGGTTATTACGGAGGTCAATGATTAACCCATCAGTATTCGCTAAAAAACTCATAGCGTGCGCTGCCGTTTCACCAGCAAGCTCGGGATAAACGAATTCATTAAGAACAAGATATCCTATATTTCCTGGTAATCTCTCTACCCTTTCAAATCCGTAGTTATTCAGTTTATCGCGTAATTTGATGTCCTCGTCAGCGATTGAATCGTGCAATTGAAGCGGTAACGACTTTTCACTAAAGAAAAGCTTCAAATGTATGTCATTACTTATTTCACGCATATAACCCGTAATCTTCTCCGATAAAGCTAAGCCACTCTCTACTTTGTAAAGGTCGCCTTTAGCAAGCTTTTCAAGTAGAACAGTCTTAATGCTTTCAGCAGTTTTCGGAAAAATATAATAATCAAGCAACAGGTCTGAAAGTGATTCAACCGTATTCTTAACGAAAACATCATTTAGTTGAAATGTTGTAGTCAATCTGCATTTTCCTTTCCGCTGTAGCAGTTGATGATACAGGTATATCAATTGCACATCCCATTCTTCCCAATGCGTCGCTTTCCCATTTACAGCTAGTTTACCTTCTGTGCTGCTGCCCTGCATCACGACTCCAGTTAACTTATGTTTATACGAATTAACCCCAGGCCATCCATACAGATGCACTGTCAAATGATCATTCTCTAATGTAAACATAACCCTTACCTCCAAAAGTTCTATCTCCATGCTGTCCGAAAAAATAGAGAAGAAATTTCAGTTCTCCGGTTCAATAACAACCATTTCGTTTGCATTTAACGATAGTGTTAGCTGACGATTCGATAGCGCCACTTTCGTTTGCTTGGAAACAAAGCCTTCTTTAGTTACTGTATAAATATTAACTGTATTTTCGCTCCAATTTAGCGGCATCGTCCACGTTCTGTTTTGATAGCCAACATAGCTGTATGCGATAATTTTCGGAGTTGTGCTCCAAGCAGCAGGCACAAATATATTTTTGTCCTGACGGATCGGAAAGCTATCCTTGGTTACCGTTTTTGTCGCCAGCGTCGCCACCAACTGATCAGAATAGGTCACGATCCGACTTGTACCGTTTCCATACAGCGACAATCGTGCGAATTGGTTTTGATACGCCCACGGCACTGTCATTGTCGCAAACTGATGAAGGAACTCTACATCCCAATTCGGAATCGGACCGACGATTCCTGAACTTGTCAGTATGTCTTCTCCCCACATACTTCTTCCAAAGAGTATTTCAACATTTTCCCTGTCGTCGCCGTACGTAATCGTATTGATTCCACAGCCCGTAACCAGCGAAGCCGGTCGTGACATGTAATTATCATTGCTCTGATTAAAGTGCCATGTCAATGGCATAACACCGATCAGTCCCGTATCGCTTCCGTTGTTATGTGTTTCTGTTGACCCGCTCATCGAATATAAAAACTCGCTTGTCACATCGATACCGTTATCATACCAATACCTCATCATTTTAAGTCGTGCTTCTTGCTCTTGCACCAACGTGCTTTGCTGGCTCGCGTGTGCGAAGAAAGCGTCCATATGAATGGTGCCAAAAGAGCGAATCATCGGCAGCATTTGAAGAAGTTGGTCGACGCGCTGCTTGTACTTGCCGCTTTCCCATTCGTTTTTGTAGTTCACTTGATAAGCCACTTTACCATTATAATTGCCTATTTCCTTCAGGCTGCCGTCGTCATTTTTCGAGATCAGATTTCCTTCAAGATATTCATCCCATAATGGGCTGTCTTCATAAGCATCGGTCGAATTGAGATGCAAGCTAACCTTCGTATTATACGCAAGAGCTTCTTGCATCAGCCATTTCAAACTTTCCTCCGCCGTCGCATGACCACAAGATGTACATTTCAATGCATCGTTCACAACTGCCCAAGACGGGTATTTGTCGTCATGACCTGAGAATTGCCAACCTACCAAATAAATAATTTTCGGGATGCCAATTGTCAGATTATCAATTTGCCTGATCAACTCCAACGCTTCATCAAACTTTAGCCTCACATCGGAGGTGCCGTCCGTACCAGGACTGGCCATAAATAACTTCATAGTTAACGTTTTAGTATAGTCGTTGAAATAAGGCCGTTCTGCTTTCTTGGTTACGTCACCCTCAGCGAAGTGACCCGGGATGGTTCTCCAATCTCCGACGCTCACTACAAATGACCTTTCACCCGAATGATTTACAATCGTGTACGTCACAGGTTCGTTGAAATTATTGACAGTTACGCCGCTTTGCTGAACTACTCCATTCACCATCACGACATCACCAGGTTGCGTAGTAGTGAAGACCGCTTTAAGCGCAGTGCGATCCGCATTTTCCGGAAGCGTTACATAAACATTGTCTTTATACACGAGTCCGATGTGATGAAGAGGACTGTCAGTCAGCTTTTCTATATCAAATGAAGCAAAATTCCCTGTACCGATTGAACTTGTTGACATAACTTTCGCGCTCCCCCATATTTTTCCGATTGTTTGCTAACACTACAGAAATTATAGTAGAATGATCCGTACAAATATATGTGAGAATGGGGTGAATAGTTGGTAAATTTGTGTCTAATAATTGGGCTTTTTTTAGTGGAATCAACGCTAAATCCATAGCACATTTTGAGGATAAAAGGAGGAAATCTTAAGGTGGAATATTATATTTCCTCAATGTGTAATTACACGCTTAACTTTTATTATTGCGGCTTTGAGAAGGTTCAGCCTAATCACTACTGGGGCCCTTCCATGAGAGATAATTATCTCCTTCATTATGTGAAGCAAGGGAAAGGCATCTACCGGATTAAGGATCAGGAATACACTGTATCAGCAGGAGAGAGCTTCATCATCTTCCCTGGTATGCCAAGTTTTTATATAGCCGACCAAGATGAGCCATGGGAGTACTATTGGGTTGCTTTCGATGGGAATATCGTAGAAGAATGTTTTAGGTTATCCGATATTTCTCCTGATTCTCCTACTCATAGGCATATTCATATAAAAGAATTGGAAAATATATTTTTCGCCCTATTTGAACAAGCCCGCCAAAATACAATTCCTTCCGAAATTAGCAGTATCGGCTGGATGTATCACCTCCTCTCGTTAATTTCAAAAGAGTCCTATTTAGGCAAAGTTGAAGCAACGATAAAAGAGTCCAATTCAAAACAGTTCTATGTGAATAAAGCGATTAGTTTCATTAAGTCCAACTATGCGATGCACAATTTAACCGTAGCTATGATTTCCAAATTTGTGAATTTAGAGCGTAGTTATTTCTCTAAAGTTTTTAAAGAACATACAAATCAGTCGCCCTATCAATTTATTATGAGTTATCGAATTGAGAAAACGTCCCGTTTATTGACACACACCAACCTTTCAATTAAGGATATTGCTAAAGCAACCGGATTTGAGGACGTAGTGTATTTCACCAAAGTGTTCAAAAGGCTTTGTGGCTACTCCCCTTCCACATTGCGCAAGGGGGAACTTAATTTGCTTAAATCGCGAAAATCAATCTCGGCTGATGATTAGGCCGACGCAACAACACTCATATTTTCACAACTGCAAATATACTTATTATGAAAATATATATTCATTTGAAACTATGGATGAAATCCATGAAACTTTTACGTCGATCTTCTCCGAATCGTTCTCTTTGTTGAAAACATGAAACAAAATAAACGTAATATCGTTATTGCTCGTATCTACAAAATAGTTGTAGAAAACTTTCAGGATCAAATAAAAAATACTATGGAATATCGCTTTCTCTATATAAACAATCAGAAAAGAAAATGGAGACTAAGCTTTAATTACCCTATTCGCAGCAAGAAGGGATGAACAGGTTCGTTCATCCCTTCTTGCTGCTTTCGTTTCATTTGCGATTAATAGTTATAAATGTTGTACATGAATTGCGCCGCTTCCGCGCGAGTCGTTGTACCTTGCGGGTAAAGTTTGTTATCGTAGCCGCCTATTAACCCTGATTTGACAAGAGTGGCGATACTGTTTGTAGCGTAATTCGAAATTTCCGGTGAATCCGTAAATGAGCCCAGCTCGGCTTCCGAAGCGTCGATTGTCAGCTGCCCGCTTATTCTAAGCGCCTTTTCCGTCAGCACCATCATTTCCTCTCTTGTAATAGAAGCCTGAGGTTGGAATTGGTTATTTCCGATTCCACCCGCAATGCCTAAGCCTCTGGCAATCCTTACGGCTTCGTCATAATACTCACCCTCGTTAACATCTGCAAATCGATCGCCTAATGGCCCTTGCAAATGAAGCGTACGAAGTAACAGCAATAGGAAATCTGCTCGGGTTACTTGCTGTAACGGACTAAATTCGCTGTCTGTTGTACCATTAATAATTCCTTTGGATGCCAAAACTTCAATAGCATGTTTGGCCCAGTCCACGGAAGCGATATCACCAAATGTCTTTTGAACGAACGATACCGCATACGTGCTGAAGTGTGTCGTCGAGAACGTAACTTGACCTGTGGCTGCATCATACTTGCCGTTCGGTACCGTATGAATGTTGCCTTGTCCATCTATATACCAGACGACGATATGCTCGGGATTAAGCTGTTCCTCGCTTGTAGGAGAATAAGGTACGCTCACGATGACAGGGGCTTTCGGGTTATTGAAGGCAATGGTTTGGCCGCCGGATTGAACGGTGAGCTCAATGACCGGATGAGATCCGACTTTATTCTGCACGCTTGCGTCTAGCTTACTGATGTCTGCTCGAGAGATAAGCAGCTCTGTCTGGCTATCCGTCAAATCACCTTCTCGGAACATATTGCTTGGAATAACAATAGAGGCGATCGGTGTTTTAATTTCAATTTGATATTGTTTCTTATCGCTTGACATTAAATTTGAAGGTATCTGTTGCATATAGGTCGTTGCATCGGCTGTTTGCGGAATTTCAAGGCTGATTGTTCCTTTTCCACTTGGATCAGATTCGGCTTGCTTTTGAGCTTGTTCCCATGCAGCTGCGTCAACGGTAGACGTTGCTATATTTGTTGCAGAGTCGACCTTCACTTCAGGTGAGAGTATGATCGGCCCTGATTTCGTTCCGCCTTTGCCGCCTCCCGTAGAGCTTGTAGGCTGTATATGGGCTGATACTTTTCCATTGACTGAAATAAGGTCAACATCTAGCTGTGAATTCACCAATTTCACGCTTTTCAGCACAATATCGGCCGTTCCTTCAACCGCTGCGCTAAAGGTAAATTCGGCCAATTTCGCGCTGCCGTTTTGACCAGGCGTATTTCCAAATTGCGTATGTGCAATTTGAATGTTGTTCCCGTCAACAATAGGTTTTATAGCATAGCCGTTGCTTTGGCTGTCACCGCTTATAAACCTGATCTTGCTAGCATCGTATGTCAGATTAACCTCATACGCATACATGTCGCTTAACTGCTTCCCATTCACCGTTACTTGAAAGCTGTCACCTGCCGCAGGGCTTGCGTTAGAGATGGTCAATAGAAACTGCGGGCCTGCGTCTGCATGAATGACATTTTTGGGGAATGTAGTCACAATTAAAAGGAATGCCAGCATAAATGCGAGCAGTGTTTTCTTCATCGGATAAGTCATCCTTTCTCATAACCTTGCCAGACAAGCATAATTGGATAAGGGGGAGAACCTGAGTTCTCCCCTCGTTATCATTGATCGTTTTACTGCAACATAGCTTTGGCTACGATGGCTAAGTCGATAATATCAACCTTACCGTCATGATTGACATCCGCTTTGGCATTCCAAGCGCTTTGACCCGGTTGCTTGCCATAGCTTGCCGAAACCATAGCCAAGTCCCCAATGGTTACACCGTCTTTTCCATTGACATTTGCTATTATTTTTTTGTTGTCAAATGCCTGAACTGCCCCTGCAAGTGCAACTGCTGCCTGATCCACCTGTCCCTGAGTTACAGTCGGATTATTAGCTATCATACTCGCTGCATGGATGGCCGCCTGAAGAATGGCTTTGGATCCTGATACATACAGACCGTCCATATTTCCTTCTCCTGCAGCATTATGCTTAGTTTGCGTACTTGTAATTAAGGCATTCAGCGATGTCTTATCCACCGCTACTACAGGTAAAATGATTTGTGTGTTGGAAGTGGCTCCGTTAATGTGCAATTCGTTGCCTTGACCGTTCGCAATGGTAAAACTGCTTACACTAAAGGCTGCATTCGTCACTTGCGTTACAGCTTTGGCTGTAAAGCTAAATGTCAGTAAATCTCCTTGGAGAGCAACGCCATCAGCGATTTCGCTTGCCATAACAATCTGAACATGTCCGGGCACTGTCTCTTTTTGGTCGATGACTTTCAACCCGTAAACAAGGGAGGTCACCGAACCCAACTGCATATTCACCGCATCATAATGAAGCGTCAACACTTGGGCATTGATAAGTTGGAATTCAGTTTGAGTCAGGTTGCTCAGTCCCATCGTCACATCCAATGATTCCCCAGTTATTACCTGCTGTGGATTCGTTAGGGTAACCTGAGGCGATACTGATACTGGTGCTGGTAATACCGTCACGCCGATGCTTGTTGTCAGTGCTACGTTGTTCGGATTTGCAACTCCGTCAGGCAAAGTTACTGTTCCGTTTACAGTGAATGTCTGCCCTGCTGGCGAGGACGGATCATAGGATGATGCATACACATCCCAAGTCACACTGGCATTCAGGCTTCCTGCCGTATCCGTTACTAGTTCTACTGTTGCTGGCAATCCAAGAGCAGATGCCGTCTTCGCTGTTCCGTATACAACTCCAGTGATGGATGCCGGCGCTGTGATTCCCACAAGCCGCATCGAATACAGCTTCTCTATTAGACCTTCTCTGGCATAGAACAGATCGCTATTTGCTTGGCTGATCTGAGCTAATGTGGCATTAGCATTATCAAGCACTTGCAAAGCCGATGAGAGTGCTGCTACAAACGTATTCCATGTTTCATCTGAATAATTGCCTTTTACTATTATGGAGCTGTCATCATACAAATTTCGCAAAATAGTTTTATCTGCAGATGCTATTTGTGCATGAACTTCAACTTCAGCAATGGTTAAAATCGCATTTGCAGCTCTTCTTTGAATCTTAATGGTTTTACCATTAATTTTTTCTCCATTCGGTCCCGCTACAGGAATAACTTCGGAGATACCTTGAAGAGTACCATGACTATGAGTCCATACCACATTTGAATTGCTGTTAGTAATGGTAATGTCAAAATCACTAGCTCTGTCTATAAAACCATTTCTAGCATAGATAACAACTTCACCTATTTCTTGATCAGACCCTAAATCTACCTGCCAATATGGCTGATTTGTTGTAGTCGATTCAAATATGGAATTGCTCGCATTAGCAATCCAGTTTGGATTCGTATTTCCATCTACAGCTTTTTCTGGTCCACCATAAGCAGCACTTGGAGTGCTGGATGTAGTTGTCTTATTTAATGCAAGATTAGGAATCGGATCTGCAACTTTTACTGCATTGTCCACACCGAACAATTTAAACTCGCTAATTTGTGGAAGTGCAGTTGCAGAGACAATAAGCAATCTCATTTTCTGAGTTTCGACAGTTGGGAAATTAACTTCTAGGGATGCTCCGATTGATGTTCCGCTCGCGATATCCATCCATTGAGACCCTTTATAATACTGAATTTTATATGCAGTGACAGCGCTTCCTGTTTCATGAATGACCGCTCTGTTCACCCTAGATGGCCTTGAAAAATCCATTTGTAACCAAGCGTTTGCCGTTGTTGTTGGTTTCCAATAAGTTTCCATTGCTCCGTCTTTCGCACTAAAGCCGTTTACACCTACTCGATAATTGACATTAACGCCTTTATCGTCCGGGATCACCACAGTTTCCGTAGTTCCAGAGTCTGCTGATGCTGTGGCTGTCATAGAAAGGTTGGCATCTGCAAATACGCTAAACTCCTTGATTTGAGGATTATTTAACGAATTAGTTACTAATAGCCTGATCTTGTTGCTTCTGATATTGGGGAACAATAGCTGTTTTTTAGCTCCGATTGTGGTGCCAGCTTTAATATCTACCCAAACATCTCCTTGCAAATACTGTATCTTATATTCTTTGATTTTGTTGCCCTGTTCCATGATTTCTACACGATTCACTTCAGTTTCATGGTCAAACGTTACTTCCAGCCAATTGTCGCTTCCGCCATTAGCTGTCCAAACTGTAGCGTCATTGCCATCAATCGCATTAGCTGCCGCATCAGTTGCCGATTCACTCGAAGCTGCAGCTGTGCTTCCATTTGCGGTGTTGACAGCTCCTGCTTCAATCTCTTGTGTTTCTGCTGGGACAAGGATATAGGCTACCTTGGCAGGCGTATTCAAATGAACACTTCCACCTACTACATTCATTCTGTCGATATAGGACTTCCCTGACTCCGTAAGCTCATATCTGTCTACTTTCGTTACTCCTGCCCAAGATGTCGGAAGCACCCAATCCCTATTACTTCCGCTTAAGCTATAAACATGGATCTTCTGTTCAGGCTCCTCCAGATCAGGAATGAATCTGTCGGTACCGTCCGCATACACGACATTGCCTTGCGTTACCATAAATTTATTGGCTTGCGTCTTATCAAGCTTGGCAATGATGTCGTTACCCCATCTAACCGCATACATTTGTGCATTGTCGATATATTCCATCGCGGTCTGCTGTTGCAGCAATGCATTCAAATACGTATAGGTGTAGAAATCATCGATAACAGCATTAGCAAACAGTTTATCATTATAATAATTTAAATTACCTGAACGGCTTGCAATAAGTCCGCTGAATAATTGAGCTTGATTAGTTGAACCAATGTGATAGGAAGAACGACCGGCCGTAACGAAATCATCAATTCTGGAATTTGCGTTATTTCTGTATTTATTGCTGAATTGGCCATTTCTCATATGGGCAGGCTGATATCCCTCAGTGGCGATATTGATACCAAAACTAGCATATTTCTCAAAAATCTTTGCCGTAGCCCATGATTCGTGCACACCGTATACACCGTTATAGGGGCTCGGATTATCCCATAACTGGTCATTATAAAGGATCTTAGGGGCCGGCATGCCTTGCGTAGTAAAGAAGGTATTCATCCGTGCTGGCGTGTTTCCGGCCACCCAATCCAAAAAGTAGGATTTGTTATAGAACGTATGTTGACCAAAAACAGCGCTATACCCAATTAAACCCCCGCTGCCATTACGCGAAATCACTTTTGGATCCCAAGAATCTGCTTGGTCAAGGGTGAGTTCTTGATTTAAGTGGTAGGATACTTCTCCGCCATAATTACTCATATCATCTTCTGCTTTGAGCATGGCCTGAAGACCGCCTGCACCTGGGTTTACCGGCTGTGCCCAGTCTCCCCATCTCCAGTCATGTCCGTGCTGCTGCCATCCAGCCACGGCGAATTCCGTAGGCGAACCTTCTGTTTGGTAGTATATTTGTCTCATTTGAGGTGCAAAAATAGAATAAGGCGAATATATTCCGGAGTTTGTTGGGTTATCTGGGAAAGCGCCATGAACTTGCTGCCATGCCCCACCTGCCGCATAAATGTCCGACATGCCTTGTAAGGGTTTAGGCAATTGGTCCCTTACCCAAACAGCACCGTCCTGCCAATCTACTAAGCTATTGTTATTATTATCAGCACCAATGTAAGTTTTACTTTCAAACATCCGACCTGATAATACGCTAGTTTCGGCACCTAAAGTAGCTCCAGCTGAAGTATTAGGTTTATAGGCAAAACGATAATAATACTCTCTCTCATACAACCCAGCGTGCTTGACGTTGTTAAATGTTTGTACTTTTACTTGCAAGGGTGTATCAAATAAATTATTGTATACGGAACCAACAATCTTATCCGTATAAGTAAAAGCCCATGAACTCCAATCCGTACGATTGGTTAGCGTACTAACAGCAGCTACGGTATCGCCGTTCACTTCGCCTTGGTAGTTATTGTACTGATCTGGATCATCTTCGTATTCGTAGGCAATTTTTGCATTTGCTTGATCGCCTCTCGCCCTAAGGGTAGGGACATCAAGCTTGAGGGAAATTAGGAATGGTTCACCTGGTCCGGTAATACTTGATATTTTCTTTACAAGCTGATTACCTTCGAGTGAAAACTCATACGCAATGTCAACTCCACCATGAAAATCAGGCACATTCAATGTATAATTGGCTGTTTGAGTTCCGTAGGTAAATGATGTAACACTTGCAGGATATGATTTTCCAACCGGGTTTACACTATCCGTGATATAGGCAACATGCTCAATATTGGGATACCCTCCATAAAGCGTTCCTCCGGTTGATTTCAACTCATAATTAAGCGCTTGCGGGAATGTCTTGTCTACAGTAACCTTAATTTGATCATTCTCCAGTGCATAGCTATCTGCAGGAGCACTATCATCCAGAGCAGGCGGATTATCGATGACCAAATCATATACTTTGAGATTATCGATATAGTTTTCAGATTGTGACCAGAGCATATAGCCTACAAGGCCCGTATGCGTAGTTCTTCCCCCTGGGAAGTTAGCATCCGTTACCAGCTGATCGTCAACATATACGCGATAATTTTCATTGTAATACTCAATACGCCACTTCTGCCAAGTAGATGTTTTAATCTTTCCATTATGAGAAGGCAGATTGTCAGCCGCAGCAAAGCCTGGGGGCTTAGATCTTATTCTCATTACGCTAGAATCCTGATTAGCCAACCAGGTATATGTAGTGGGTTCAACATTGGTTGCTGTATAATTCACTCCGAAAACATATCCCGATTTTTGTGATCCAAAAGTGGGTGATGGTACTATTTTCATATCAAATTCTGCGATAGCATTTTTAGGAGCCACGGTAGAATTCGTATCTACTACAAAAATATTTGCGGCATTATCGGGTGCTTCATTGCCATAAACTTTGAGTGCCGTTCTTCCGTCTACGGTTGCAGTTGAAAAACCGCCATTAAGCGGAGTACCAAAGTTGATCTGAACTAAGCCGTTTGTATTATCCAGATCATTACTGTACTTTAGCGCGCCTTTCTTATACCGATCTCCAATGGCTGCGCTTACTTCTTTTGCAGTAAATGGAATATATGACATAATAATGAATACCGCTAACATAAGACACATGCTTTGTTTCAAAAGTTTTTTCGGTGACTTACTTCCCATTTCATGACCTCCAATAGTATTGTTATCACGCCAAACATCTAAAAAGACAAATTCAGGTTGCTGGTCTATTGCTTTATAAATCCCCCAAAAAAGTTCGGATTCATGGCATCCCCCCTCCTATAAGCCTACTCAATAACGCTATATTGCGTACATGGATTATTTTCTTCGATGCATGCAGTATCTTGACTTTTTACATCAGTAGTAAATCGGAAGATTCGAGTAATTTTGACAACACTATGCAAAAAAAAGAAACCCACAGCTTCGAGCTGAGGGTCAATGTTTATATTTTTAAAGGTGCTTGACTAGCGTTTACCTACTTCAAAGGTACCATTGTAATCGTCTCGCCTGGCACAGTTTCCAACTCTATTAGTGCTCCTTCCAATATTGCATCTCCATTCGTGGATTCGACTTGCACCTTGCTACTCCAAGGATTGTAGAATCGAAGAAACGATCCCTTCTCAGCACCTGTTCCAGATTGTGGAGCCCACTTGGTACTTGTACCTCGATTTTTCGGGCGAATTTGAGAACTGTCGAACTAGCTTTACACCATACTCCGGTCTTTGCTTGGATTAATTTTGTAAAATCTCTTGTATAGTTTACTGAAATAAAATATATCTTGAACACCGATTCTATCGGCAATTTCACTAATGGCGAGTGGAGTTGTCCGTAAAAGCACCCTTGCTTGTTTCATCCGAACCCCTTCCACATATTCAATAACGGATACGCCCTGATGCTCTTTAAATAGTTTAGAGAAATGAGACCGACTTATGTTAACGTGATTACTGACATCATCCAAAGTGAATTTGTTTCGGTATTGTTCATGGATATAGTTTAAAGCTTTGACAATTTCTATCCGATGTGTGCCCAAATAATGATATTCATTTAGCCATCGTTCAAATATGGATTTATAATCAGTTAACCGAAAGGCTTGTTTGTGGCTTATTTCCGATTTCAAATCCTCCGGGACTGCAAATCCCTTTTTCTCGATAAAAGTGATCAGGAATTTTAAATCTTCTTTAACCGTACTAGACGGACGCTTTAAATAACGGATCAAATCAAAAAAGGACTCGATCCACATCGGCAAATTTGAAATTGCGGTGTAGTTGTTGTCGTTTTCCATCTCCATGTTTTGAAAAAAAGTATATAAATCTATATCTTTGCTTGTAGATTCGCACTCAACTGGTGAAATGAGGCACGCTGGCGTGCAGTAAAATAATTGTTTCATATCGTTGACCGAATGACGGACCATCTTAAATAATGAATCTAACGTAGTGAAGTCATATCCCGTTATTAATGAAGATTCCAGTTTTAAAAATTTCTGCAACGCAAACTGAACTTCTTTCATTTTCTCAGTGTGCTTCTCCCTATTGCATTCACCGAAATCCAGAAGTATAAATCTAGCGCTTTCTAAATGAAATAATTCATTTTTAGGATGAAATTGTTTAATGACCTCTACGGCTACATTCATAAAAGCGTATATGGCAAGATCTGTCTTATTGTTAAATTTTTCTTCACACCATTCAGAAAATCGGTCCACTTCAAGCAGTGTAAACATCGACTGGGGTTCCTCGAACTGGAAGACTTGGACGTTTAGTTTCATTGACCTTTTGATTAATTCAGCCGAATTAATACGCTGATGCTGCCATTCATAAAATAATGAATTTTGAACCATTAACTGTTCATTGTAGTCCAAACTTCCTTTGTCCGAACTTTGATTTCGCGAATCTTCGTAAGCCTGATTTAATTCGGAGACAAGGCTTTCCTTATTGATAGTTGCTTTAAGTAAATAATTTTTCGCCCCATAACGCAAAGCCATCTGAGCAAGGTCAAACTCTGCAAAGTTGCTTATTACAATTGACCATAACCGGGGATAGTGAATCTTACACTGTTGTATCAACTCTATACCATCCACGATAGGCATGCGAATATCTGTCAGCATAATGTCCATGGCATTATTCTTTAATACATCTAATGCATCTCTACCATTTTCCGACTCCCATATCTCAATGCCACTGCCCTCCAACATCCACTTTATGTGTTTACGGACAGGCGCCTCATCTTCAACAATCAAAAGCTTCATCCAAGCGTCAGCTCGTTTCATCTGGAATAAATACCTGAATGCAAGTCCCTATTGATGGGGAACTCTGAATATCAATATATGCGGAGCCCCCATAGTGAAGCAACAATCGATCTTTTACATTCGCTAACCCAATAGATTTTCTCGATTTTTGTGTCTCCCTATTTATAAATCCGTTTCCATTATCTTGAACGGTTAACTTCATTCCACCCTCTTTAAACTGTGCGAATATTTGAATCCATCCGGTTGGTTTACCAGCAAAAGCATGTTCAAAACAATTTTCTAAGAGCGGCTGTATAAGCATACGTAATACAACCTTTTCCATCATCTCCTCTTGAAAATGAATATCGACTTTATATTCGTCACCAAATCTAGCATTTTGTATCTCTATATACCTAAGTAAATACTCTTTCTCTTCTTTCATCGTCCAATGAGAATTTTCCCTATATAATTGCTGTCTTAGAAGAAATGAAAGAGATAGTATTAATGAACTTATCCTTTGCTGTGAGGTGGAGTCAGCAATAAATCGAATTGTACTTAATGTATTTAATAAAAAATGTGGATTCATTTGTTGCTGAAGCATTTCCATTTCCAATTTCCTTTTTTCAGTAGAAGCCAGTTCAAAGTTTTTACGAGAGGTCGTCAGATTATGGACCAATTGGCGAAGTATTTCTGATAATTCAACGATTTGGTAATCGGATTGAATCGATATCGTTAAATTGGGTGAATTCGATGTTAATTGCTTGGATAAGGATCGTATTTGATTAAATATTTTTCTAGTTGTCTGAAGTACCACTGCCATAATTCCAAGATAAATAATTAATATCACTACAATCGTCATAAATACAACGAAACTAAACAATCTCAACTGGTTGTTTAAAAAATCCGTACTTTCCAATTGATATAAGTACCAATTCGTTGGATTTAGCTGCTTCATGCTGTGAGTACTCGTGCTTTTCGATATTTTCTCTACTTTTTGATCACCATCTATTTGAGTTGAAAACAAACTTTCGTGATTTTCATTTTCAATTACATAATGTCCCCCATCGTTTTTTAGAATATCTTGTATATATGAAATAGGGATAACGATTGAGATCATCCCCTTTTTTGTAGCAGTTCCGGGGTTAAACAGCCATCTTGTGAATACAATAAAGCTTGTGGAATCTCCATTTATTTGAGGACAATCTATCATAGACCATTTGAAACTATAAAAAATATCAGCTTCTTCCCAGTCCATGATTGTTAGAACCCGTTCCTGCAATTGTTCCTTTCTTAATCCCAGCCGAGATGTGTCCGATTGATAAATATTGCCGTTGTTGTCACGTAGAACTACCGCATATTTTTCATTGAGAAAGAAAGCATATTGTAGCCTTTCTATCGCTTCTAAATAAATTTTATTTTTCTCAATATCGAAAGGATCCTTCACCTCAAGTGAACCTAAAAATTGCCTATCGTTAATAAATAGATTTGTAGCCATAAATATTCTTTGAAATAAATCTTGAACACGAGAAGATGTTTGTTCCATCCTGAATTGATTAACCTCGTTCACCTTGCTCACCAAAGTTTGCTCCGTAAATCGATAAACAAAAAAGAGTACCAACGATAAGGGAATGAAAACGGCCACTAGCAAAAAAATCAATCTGCGCTGAACCGATTTAGGACCTGAATACCGTTTGTAACTCCACAACATCATGCTTCTTCTCCTTGTAAAAGTTCTATGCCCGCCTCTAATCAGACGGGCATAGAAAGTTACTTATTTATTTTTTTGTTCTTGAATCACTTTGTCGACTTTTTGTTTAATATTTTTCAAAGTATCATCCACCGTTACTTTTCCAGTGTAATATTGTGTAATTTGATCCAAGAAGGTTGCTTCATATTCAGATGGCGCACCTAAAATTGGTTTTTCTTCGACATTAATTACATTTGTGTCACCGCCAAACAGATATTTGACTTGTTCCACAGTAATTCCGTCATCTTTCAATTTATCTGCTAGTTCCTGATAATACTTGTTCGCGTCAACTTTATTATACATTGGAAGGGTTCCCGTACTCAAGGTGTAATCCGCAACATATTCTTTAGCGAATAACAACGCTTCTTTGGCATGTTTTGAATTTTTAGGAACAGCCAACGAATCGATGCTTGACCAGTTCATATGCTTTCCAGCCATTTCCTTAGGTACAGGCATTGGCGCAATTCCAGCTTTCCAATCACGTGGGAATTTGTCTTTTTTCGTCGCAGCTAACTGTGCATACCATTGGGCACCAACAACCATTCCGTAATTCCCATTCCAATAAGATAAGAAATCTGTATTGTTGGAGATATATTCCGCTACTGGCATTGCTGCTTTCTTCACATTGATAACATCATTCATCCATTCTAAGCTGCGTTTGAATTCAGGTGCATTAATATTGCTCAAACCATCTGAGGAATAAAACTTGCCGTCCGTTAATTGACTGCCGAAACCATAGTAGTACATGCCCCAATTGTTATAGAACATGCCGTACACTTTATTTTTACCGCTTTCATTATTTGTTAATTTCTGAGCGGTGACAGCATATTCGTCCCAAGTCATTGGCACTTTAGCATCGGGATAGGGGACCTTAGCATCATCGAAGACTTTTTTATTATAATACATCATCCAGTTGTTTTGTTGAATAGGGAATCGATAATATTTCCCATCCTTGTCCGGTTTGAAATTACCGAAATCTTTACTCATATCTACGCCAGCTTCTTTGGCTGCTTCGTCAATTGGCATGAGGAATCCTTTATTAATCGCGTCAAACTGATCTACACCATTGCCCCATACTAAATCGACGACTGAGCCGCTAGCTAGCATGACATTGCGTTTATTAATATATTGTTCATGAGGGACTGAGATCGGATCAATCTTAATATTCGGATATTTTTTTTGAAAGCGATCGATAAAAGCCTTAAACTCCGGTGTATCCATGTACTCAGAAATATTCAATACCTCAAGTGTCACGGTGTTTTTCGAGCTTGCAACAGTACTTTCTTTTGAACTGCTCGTCGAACTGCTTTTGGAACTACAGCCAACTGTCGTGAAAACTAGCGCACAAGATGCAGCAATAATTGATAATTTTTTGATCATGTTTTCATCCCCTTAATTTGTTTTTGTACAATTCTATTATATGTTGAACTGAATTTGATACTGAATGGAATAAATGCTTGGTTTATTTGTAGAATTGTCTGTTCTGTTATCCTTTAATTCCTGACGAAGTCACACTCTCGATAAATTGTTTTTGTAGAATTAAAAATACAGTTAATACAGGTACAATGGCAAGGCACGCCAGCGCCATTTGTTGTGCATAGTCTTTACCAAATTGAGTTTGGAAACTTTGTAAGCCCATTGGTATTGTATAAAGATCTTTAGATTTCAAAAAAATAAGGGGCTGATAAAACTGATCCCAGATCATAAAGAAACTGAGTATGCCTAGTGTAATCAATGGAACTTTAGCTAAAGGTAGTGCTACTTTCCAAAAAGACCGTGTAATTCCGCTACCCTCCATGTACGCAGCACTAATTAATTCACGAGGAAAACTTAGAAAAAATTGTCTCATCATAAAAATGGATAAAATGTCTAAGATGTTTGGAATGATTAATGCCCACCTTGTATCCAATAGATGAACAAAACGAAATGCAATAAACTGTGGTAATAAGGTAAGCTGATACGGTACAAATAAGGTCATTAAGAACAGGAAAAATATAGCTCCTGAATACTTGAATTTTAAAAAACCAAATGAATATCCACCAAATGCAGCAATAATTAAACGGAATATCACTGAAAAGACGACAACAAATATAGAATTGTATAACCATGTTAAAAAAGGCGTGTTGAGCCAAATGTTTCTGTAATTCTCAAAATTCATATGTCCCAAATGCAAGAAGACAAATGGCTTTTCAAAAACTTGGCTTTCAAATTTAAAAGATGTCGATACCATCCAAAGCAGCGGAGTGATAAAGATTAATCCAATTATGATAAATATAAGTGATTTTATACCTTGTTGAACATTAAATCCACTTTTCACAGTTATCCTCCTCCCATTATCATGTTATTGATAAAATACCCATTTCTTTTGTGCAATCCAATTGATCCAAATTAACAATAAGGTTATCAAGAAAAGGAATACACCGATTGCAGATGCATAGGAGAAATCAGAAAACTCAAATGCGGAACGGTAAATATAATAGGTAAGTGTAGTTGAACTGAATGCAGGTCCACCTTTGGTCATTAAAGCCATTTGATAGAAAGCTTGAAGCCCGCCGATAATCGTGATCAGTAGAAGGAAAAAGGTAGTTGGCGAGATTAACGGCAACGTGATATGTCGGAATCTTTGCATGAGATTGGCTCCATCAATTGAAGAAGATTCATAGTAATCGTTCGATACTGCTTGCAACGCGGCTAGGAATAATATGCAATGATAACCAACGTCTTTCCATGCTCCAATGATAGCAAGAACAGGCAGTGCCCAATGCGTATCCACCATGTATTGCGGAGGCGAAGTGACACCCAAGCTCATTAGTAAACTATTTAATGGTCCTTGCGTTGGATGCAAAAAAACATTCCAAACGACTAATGTTGCTACATAAGTGGTGATATAAGGAATAATGAAAAATGTTCTGACCAAGCCTCTCATATAGAGTTTGGCATTTAGGATTAAAGCCATTGCAAGTCCCAGTACAAGGGTCAATGGGACATAAATCACCAAATATACGCCTGTATTTTGAACTGATTTCCAAAAATCTTCTTCATGAATCATTTTGCTATAATATTTCAACCCCTCAAACGAAAAATTCCCTGACATGAGGTCTACTTTATAGAAGCTCAAGAAAAAAATTCCCAGTATCGGTAACAAAACAAACAGGAAAAATCCAATAATACTAGGGATTGCGAATAAGAAACCGACTTGCTTTTCGCGTCTCTCCAATGAATATCCATGGCGAAACTTCTTTTTTGCAGGTTGAGTAAGTGTATTGATCTTCTCCACGGGTTGCCTCCTATTAAATTGATTGAATATAGTTATATTATCTTCTATTTCAAATGGACTCGGAATGGAGCAAATGCTTGACTCATTTGTAATATTGTCTTATTTGCCAGGTTCCTAAAAAAAATAAAAGCCCTACGAATTTTCTCGTAAGACTTTGACTCGCAAAATGGTGCACGATTCTAATTACTCGTCATTACTTCATCCGAAAACTTCGTACTACGGATGCATATTTCGATATTCCTGTGGAGAAAAGCCCAAATATTTCTTGAATCGATTAGAAAAATAAGCCGCATCGTTAAATCCTGTCATTTCCGCTACTTGATAAGCTTTCAGTTCAGGATGTTTAAGCAGCTTTTTTGCTGCATCAAGCCGAATTTCCGTAAGAAACACAATAACATTTTTGCCCGTTTTCTTCTTAAACATCACACTGAAATACGCTGGATTCATATATATGTGCTCCGAGATCGCAGATAAGGTTAAATTTCGATTGAAATTTTCTCTCATGAACTGTATTGATTGCTCAACTGTGCGACTTTCAATTCCCCCTCTCTTACCTTGATGAATCTTGTCGTTCAACAGTTGGAAAACCGGCTGCATTTTCTCGTAAAAGGAATCCCCCTTCTCAATCTGATCAATCTGTTTGCCTATCTGGAGATTATGATTATTGCCAAATCTCCCCTTAACAAAATATCTTAAGAGAAAAACCTTTAATTCTTTCTGTATTGCATTCAAAGCCGTTACGTGCAATCCAGCATTCTTGATCTCTTCGTTCCATTCTTTGAGCCGATCAATGATCGTCTGGGCATGTTCAAGTTCGAAAAGCGCCCACAGCTGATTCAAATATCGATCTGAACATGTATTTCGATAGCGGCAGGCGGCTTGAAAAGTCATAACCATACCTTCATCTGATATCATACGGTATTTCAACGCCTGCTTCGATTCGAAATAGCCATCTGCGATGAATGGCACAGCATGCGATTGCGAAATACCGACGGAGATCGAAAGCTTCAAATATTTCCGATATTTCACCTGTAGATCATGACAAATTCCAATCGCTGATTCTAAATCGGAAGTTTGCACGAAAATGACAAGACATTCATCAGTGTCATAAAAACACGCTAAAGAATTCGTAATCTCCACGGCCATAGTATGCGCTGCATATTTCAACAAGCACCAGTCGTGATTGTCATAACTTGCTTTCACTTCAACTAATCGATCAAACCTTATCGAAATAACATGATATTCTGCAGTCGTAAGTCGAATACCTATAGAATTTGCTTTCATAATAAAATCTTCAGGTGATTGTAACACTTGGCGGTTCATCGCATTACGTAAGAACTCATTTCGGATCATATATGGATGCTCTTGAATCCCCCCATTCTGCAAAAGATCCTCCTCCTCGGCACCTCAATATAAACAAAGGTAATCAATAATCGGTTGTCGTGCAAGAATAAAAATGGATAGCAAATACCCAACAAATTGTAATTTAACATGCCACTTTACCAAATATTTTATTGAGCCATTCAACAGAAGTTAGGACAGACGAATTATTTTCGGCCTGCCCTTTCCTAATCATATGCAAGGCCTCGATTCCCTTCAACGTCTGTTCTGCAGTCTGAAACGTTTTGAAACCAAGCATTGGTTTTGTGATTTTCTTTATGAATCGATGATTTTGTTCAACAATGTTGTTTAGATACTTAGTTTGTCTAACCAATGTTTCTTTTGGCTAAGCTGATACGTTCCCAAATCCTGAACGCTGGTTGCGCCATTAAATGGGTTCGAGCTTCTCCAAGTCTTTTTAAGACTAAACCTATTATAAGTAGTCAACAATTAAAAAAACATGGAATTTCATCCTTTGCCATTTGTAAAATCAGATCAGTTTTTGTTGGAAGGAGGAAGTCTTACCTTCTTCCTATCTTGTAAACTGTTCTCTACAACATATTCCGGTCTTTACTCGGATTAACCTTATAATATCTCTTGTATAGTTTGCTGAAATAAAATATATCTTGTACACCGATTCTATCGGCTATTTCACTAATGGTTAATGGCGTTGTTCGAAGTAACACTCTGGCTTGTTTCATGCGGACCCCTTCCAAATATTCATTAACGGATACTCCCTGATGCTCTTTAAATAACTTAGAAAAATGAGATCGACTTATGTAAATGTGATTACAGATATCATCCAAAGTGAACTTATTTTGATAATGTTCATGGATATAGTTTAATGCTTTTACTATTTCTATCCGATGTGTGCCCAAATAATGATATTCATTTAACCATCGTTCAAACATGGCTTTATAATCGCTTAACCGATATGCTTGTTTGTAACTTATTTCAGATTTCAATTCCTCTATAACCGCATATCCCTTTTTCTCGATAAAAGTAATCAGAAACCTCAAGTCTTCTTTAACTGAACTAGGTGGTCGCTTTAAATAACGGATCAAAACAAAAAAAGACTCGACCCACATCGGTAAATTGGAAATCACCGAGTAGTTATTGTCGTTTTCCATCTCCATGTTTTGAAAAAAAGAATACAAATCAATATCTTTGCTAGCAGGCTCGAACTCATTTTGTGAGATTAGGCATGCTGGCCCACAATAAAATAACTTTGTCATATCGTTGACCGAATTACGGATCATCTCTAATAATGAAGCTAAGGTTGTAAATTCATATCCCGTTATTAAAGAAGCATCAAGTTTTAAAAATTGCTGTAAAGCAAGCTGCACTTCTTTCATCTTCTTTGCGTGTTTCTCATTCTCACATTCATCGAAATCCAAAATTATAAATCTGGCGTTTTCCAAATGGAATAATTCATTTTTCGGATGAAATTGTTTAATGACCTCTACGGCTACATTCATAAAAGCATAAATGGCAAGATCCGTCTTATTGTTGAATTTAGTTTCACACCACTCTGCAAACCGATCCACTTCCAGCAATGTAAACATCGACTTGGGATCCTTGAATTGGAAGACTTGGACATTCAATTTCAATGATCTTTTGATTAATTCTGACGAACTGATACGTTGATGCTGCCATTCATAGAATAATGAGTTTTGAACCATTAGCAATTCATTTGAGTCTAAACGACCTTTGTCCAAACCTTGATTTCGCAAATCTTCGTAAGCTTGATTTAATTCGGAGATAAGACTTTCCTTATTGAGGGTTGCTTTGAGTAAATAATTTTTCGCCCCATAACGCAATGCCATTTGCGCAAGGTTAAACTCTGCATAGTTGCTTATTACGATAGACCATAACCGGGGATAGAGAATCTTGCACTGTTGTATTAACTCTATGCCATCCACTATAGGCATGCGAATATCCGTTAGCATTATGTCTATTTCGGTACTCTTTAATACATCCAGAGCATCTCTTCCGTTTTCAGTTTCCCATACCTCAATGCCACTGCCCTCTAACATCCACCTCATATGTTTACGGACAGGTGCCTCATCCTCAACAATCAATAGATTCAAGAAAGATCAGCTCGTTTCATCTGGAATAAATATCCTAATGCATGTTCCTAAAGAGGGGGAACTTTGAATATCAAAATAGGAGGATCCCCCATAGTGAAGCAAGAAACGATCTTTTACATTCGTTAACCCAATCGACTTTCTTGATATTTGCGTTTCCCTCATCCATGAATCCGTTTCCATTATCTTGTACACTTATTTCCATTCCACCTTATTTAACCTGTGCGCATATTGGAATCCATCCGATAGGTTTACCAGAAAATGCATATTCAAAACTCCCTTATGCTATGCAATCGCCTCTGTGGCCGCTATCAATTCAAATAATTATAGCACTTATCTTACAAGGCATTATTATCAGTTTTTTGACTTTTATATTGATTTTTTCTGGGTTCGGTATCCGTGTACTTTTATGGTTCCAACTGATTCGCTTCCGACTACATGGACCTTATGGATTCTTCCCCACAGCAGGGGGAGTGGACCTCATCCAAGCTTGGAGCATGGCCTATGTTTATTCCAATCCAAAAAGATTGTATGAACGTTATCTAACACTGTTACGCTCGAGTATAACCGAATTTGTCGAGGACGAACTCCAGCAGGTTGTGAATCAACATGGGGGTATTATTATCTCTATGGATAGTGTGCAATCTGAAAAAGGGAATGAGTCACTTTATGTAATCCATTGCCATTGTTTTTTTGAATTTGTCATTCCATGACCGCCCTAGTTTTTTGCGTTGCTACACTTTTATCATAGTGATTTTCATGATTTACGACTATTGAAATTAGCTCCCGCAACTAAGCCATTGATATCTGCGGTTATTAGCTTACTTTCAAACAACTGAACTGCTGCTTCCAATGCGACTTTCGCATTATCCACCTGCTGCTGAGTCGCGTTCGAAATCATTGTAATAAAACACATGGGGAAATGAAAAGAGAAAAGCTGCGCTTTTCTCTTTCCTGTCACATTGGTTGTTAGTTTAGAAGCAGTTGCGCGATACCAGCTAAATCGATAATATCGATCTTACCATCATGGTTAAAGTCGGCCATTTTAGCCTTATTCCAATCCAAACTAAGCGTGGTCTTTCCATAATTCCCTGCTACAATAGCCAAGTCTCCAATACTTACATGACCATCACCATTGATATCTCCTGGCAAGACAGGGATGATCAACAGATTAAAGTTCTGCAACGACTGGTTTAACGTATTGGCCGCATTATCGATCTGCTGCTGGGTAGCCGCAGGATCCGAGTTCGTGGTTTTAGCTGCGTTAATAGCAGACAACAACACAGCTTTGGAACCTACCGGATATTGACCGGCTAGAGAACCCTCTACCGCTTGATCGTATACGGACTGCGCTGTGTCAATCACCGCTTGTAAGGATGTACGATCAACAGGGATAATCGATACCATGAATGAAGTCAATGCGGCTCCCGACTCTTGACCCAACGCATTGGAAACGGTAGCATCGGTCAGGTTCAAGTTGACCTGTGTTGACTGTGGGAGCGACCTCGATCTCCAATTGATCTTGAATACATCTCCGCTTGTCGTTAATGCTCCCATTGCCCCTTGAGCTGCTGCTATAATTCTAATTTGTCCTGCCACGTCAGCCTTGATCTCAACCGCTGCGAATCCGGGTTTCAACGGTTCCACCGATACAAAATCAATGCCATTTGTTCCAAAGCTTAATGTGATATCTGCTGCATATACCGAGGAATTGACACTGTTTACCAGATTGCCAAAGCCTACATTCGTACTGAATAATGCTCCACTCTGAACCGAGGCTGGACCCGTTAGCGTTGCAAAAGGCAACGTTGGCGCAGGCGGTGTTTGTCCGCTTATCGTTATCGTCGTGGAACCTTGTACACCGCTGCCGTCCGCAGCTGTTGCAACCACTTTCACTGTCCCATCTTTGGCAGCTGTAACTAATCCATTGGCGTCAATAGTCGCTTTATCCGTTGCCGTGACGCCATCAGCCTCGTAGACGCTCCATGTTACATTGCTGTTTGTTGCATTGGCAGGCAGAACTGCAGCTTGCATTTGCAGTGTGCCATTCTTGTTAGTAATTGCATTCGCGCCTCCAGCACCGCTTACAGCGATCGATGCAACCGGCACGATCAGCGGTGTTTGTCCGCTTATCGCTATTGTCGTGGAACCTTGTACACCGCTGCCGTCCGCAGCTGTTGCAACCACTTTCACTGTCCCATCTTTGACAGCTGTAGCTAATCCAGTGATGTCAATAGTCGCTTTATCCGTTGCCGTGATACCATCAGCCTCGTAGACGCTCCATGTTACATTGTTGTTTGTTGCATTGGAAGGCATAATAGCAGACTGCATTTGCAGTGTTCCATTCTTGTTAGTGATCGCATTCGCGCCGTTCGCACCGCTTACAGCGATCGATGCAACCGGCACGATCAGCGGTGTTTGTCCGCTTATAGTTTCAAACTCAGTAATATTAGGCTGATTTCCCCAGCCGTTAGAATCAATCTTAGTCGATGTTACGTAAAACCTGATTTTTTGCGCTGTAATGGCAGGAAAATCGATTGTTCTTTTTGCGCCAATTGTCGTTCCTGTGTAAAAATCGACCCAACTGCTGCCATTATCGTATTGGATCTTATATCCTGTTATCCGATCTAGATATTCACCCAAAAGCACTTCATTGAACGTCTTATTGGAACCAAAGTCCAATTGCAACCATTCACCGCTGTTTCCAGTCGTTGCAGACCATTTGGAATTCCAATCGCCGTCAACTGCTTTTGCAGGAAGAAAACTTGAGTTATACGAGCTTGATGCAGTTGCAGTTGCAGGAATCGGTGTTTGTCCGCTTATCGCTATTGTCTTGGAACCTTGTACACCGCTGCCGTCCGCAGCTGTCGCAACCACTTTCACTGTCCCATCTTTGGCAGCCGTAAGTAATCCATTGGCGTCAATAGTCGCTTTATCCGTTGCCGTGACGCCATCAGCCTCGTAGACGCTCCATGTTACATTGCTGTTTGTTGCATTGGCAGGCAGAACAGCAGCCTGCATTTGCAGTGTGCCATTCTTGACAGTTATCGCATTTGCACCACCCGCGCCGCTTAGAGAAATTGATGAAACTGGCACGACGATCATATTAGTTTCAAACTCAGTAATATTAGGCTGATTTCCCCAGCCGTTAGAATCAATCTTAGTCGATGTTACGTAAAACCTGATTTTTTGCGCTGTAATGGCAGGAAAATCGATTGTTCTTTTTGCGCCAATTGTCGTTCCTGTGTAAAAATCGACCCAACTGCTGCCATTATCGTATTGGATCTTATATCCTGTTATCCGATCTAGATATTCACCCAAAAGCACTTCATTGAACGTCTTATTGGAACCAAAGTCCAATTGCAACCACTCACCGCTGTTTCCAGTCGTTGCAGACCATTTGGAATTCCAATCGCCGTCAACTGCTTTTGCAGGAAGAAAACTTGAGTTATACGAGCTTGATGCAGTTGCAGTTACAGGAATACTTCCCGCACGTTCGATATTCAATTCAGCAGCAGAGGCAAAATTACCAACGCCGCTGGTAGCCGTTAATTTTACATAATTAGCCGATGCGGGTGTAAATGCAGCTGTCTTTTGACTGCTGTCATTCGCCCATGTGCCTGATGCTGCGTTGGTATAATTAACTCCATCCGTACTTGTAGCAATGGTGTATCCCGTTATTACACCATTGGAACCGCCCTCTTGTCTTGGAAGGTATCTTAACTTGGCAACCTGATAAGTGCCTCCAAGATTAATCGTGATGGACTGCGGCAGATTTGTCATCGGAGACCATTCAGTATGCCAGATAGTAGAACTATCCCCGTCCAGCACTTTGCTAGCCTCATTACCGGGATGCTGGCTTGTTGCTGTTGCTGTCATTTGCGATTGCGGAATATCGTTCGGACCCGGAACCATTGGCGTATAATTGTTGCTCCGTGTTACCGTAAAACCTTGAGCCTGGTCGATTGTATCGGTATCCGTATACATATTGGACAGAGTTACCTTCTTGGATACCCCACTCTGTGCAAATGTATTTCCAGCAATGTTCACCGTTTTTGAACCTTTGGCGGTAATCTGCAATCCGCCTTCTTGAACCTGATTATTTTTAAAATTGAATCCATTAATGCTGCCGGCATAAATCGATGAAGTTCCGCCAGTCATTTTAAATGTATTATTGTTAATGCTAATGTTGCTGTGCACGGTTTGATCCGGGTTCGTCGAGGATACGCTTGGCTCAATGCTGATTACGGCATTGCCCGTGTTATTGAACGTATTGTTGCTGATTGTCACGTTTTTGACCATGCCTGATTCGAACCAGCTGTTGGCATCGTCAGCTATTAATATGGCACTCATTACCAATTGGTTGAATGTATTGTTGTCAATCAAAACTTTCCCGCGAGTTGTCATCAAGATGCCTCTTGTAGGAACGGATTCAAAAGTGGAATTCGTAATTGTGACATCTGGAGTCCAAGTAGCGTTTTCCACATAGTAATTATTGACGGTTACCGCGCTCGGAACATTTTGATTGAGTGTAAGAAGAATATTATAATCATCAACCCGGGTTACATTGCTTACTACAGCGCTCCCAACAGCAAGCAGCGTAGATCCCTGAATAAAGTCAATGGTATCGTTAACCGCAAAAGCGTCGAATCCCCAACTCTGATTTTGCATGAATCTTACCTTAACCTGGTTGGAAGCCGGTTTATCGACGATCCTTAGATGTGTACCGTGAACATTGATCGGATCATCATGAGCCCCAAAGAAATTGGAATTGTTAACCGTAATTTGGCCTTTACAACCGGAAATTTGCATAAAATCGGCCATTGATGCATTTGTTCGCCCACTGCCTATTTCTGGTGCGAAATTTAGTTGCTGAAAGTCAAGGTTTTCGCTATATTGGCCTACGATGCCTAGTCCTGGAGCAGCGTAGAAGTTTACCCCTGTCCACGTTATATCCTTGCTCCTATTAATGAAAGCGCCTTCTTCTTTACGAGCGTCGTTTCTAAGCTGATAGGTTTGTCCGACAGTTAAGCTCGGGGCACTGGTGTAATTAAACCTGACTCTTCTGTTCCCCATATCCTGCGCACTGGTAGAGGCCGAAATAGGGTTAGATGTTCTCCACGTCTTTTTGGTATTTGGATCGTATTGTTGCACTTGAGTGACGTTAGCGTACCCTCTCGCTACCCAATTGTCTGTCGGGTTGCCATTAATGTCAACCTCACCTGTCCATTGAAGCTTATTATTTACAAACTTATACAAGGAATCCGGATGTACATCCATATCAATGTAATTGCTGCCAACTGCTGCCACCGTCATTTCAGACATAACCGGCCGCTTGAAATTAAAGCTAATATTATTCATGTTCACATTAATGGCATTGTCAAATACAATGGGTGTCATCACACCATGGAACATTAGCGTTGACCCATTCCCCCGTATCGTCAAATCGCTGATGTTTTTAAATAAAAGCCCAACTTTTCTCCACCCGCCTGGTGATTCTGCTGCTGTCGATGCATTGGAAATATAATATTGAGCATCCAAGGCAGAAGAATCCTTAAAGTTATATGTGGCTGTCGGAAAATCCAAAATGACCGGTTTCGCGGCATTTTTGGCAGCTGTTATAGCTTCATTAACTGCGGGACCCGCATCATCCCCGGAATAAGTGACGGTGATGACCGAATAATTAACACCACCAATTGTTTCCGTGGTTTGGGTGTAATTGGTCGAAGCAACAACTGCACCTGCTGGTTGAATCAACATTGCGAAAGCTACTACAAATGCAGTTAATATCTGAAACATATACAATGAAATCTTCTTAATAAGACGCTTTTTAAGCATACTTTTCCCACCTTCCTTATTTCCTGAAACTTCAATTCGAACTTTGTTTCTCTTTCCGGAGAGAAACGACTGGCTGATTTTTACGCCCCCCCTTATACCTAAACAATTGATTTCGTAAGCGTATTCAAATTATACTTCATCACTTTCTAAGCACCCATGTAATTTCATCCGAATTCATTTGTATTTTCTAATGATTCTCGAATTAGGGAGCAGCGAAAGTCACGAGCTTCGTGCTTTTGTTCGGCGGGAACGACTCTAGTAGATAAATGTTCACTGTGTCGATAGTAATCGACAATTTGGATTACTACCACCTTCAGTTTTTTCGTCCATCTGCTAATTTTTACATTTTTCAAAGCAGTTGAATCAATGGGGAATACGATTGATTCAGGATCGGTATGGAGCATCACATGATTTGACTTGTAAAAAATTGTCTGCACAAATAGACCACCATGCGAAAGAGCTTTCGCATAGCGGTCTATTTACCTGCAATTACAAATATCTAATTGCCAAGGCACTGATTAATTCCATAATTAACATATCCCATGAAGACAAGTGCTAACGTGAGAACAAATGACATTGAAGAACGCATTCGTCGTGTTTTTCTTTTTCAACTAATAATTATAAATGTTATACATGAATTGCGCCGCTTCCGCCCGAGTCGTTGTTCCTTTCGGGTAAAGTTTGTTGTCGTAGCCGTTGATTAACCCTGACTTGACAAGAGTAGCGATACTGCTTGCAGCGTAATTTGAAATTTCCGGAGTATCTGTAAATGAGCCAAGTTCGGCTGCCATAGCGTCGACTGTCAGCTGCCCGCTTATTCTAAGCGCCTTTTCCGTCAACACCATCATATCTTCTCTTGTAATGGAAGCCTCAGGTTGGAATAGATTATCTCCGATTCCGCCCGCTATCCCTAAGCCTCTGGCAATCCTTACGGCTTCGTCATAATATACGCCCTCGTTCACATCTGCAAATCGATCGCCTAAAGGTCCTTGCAAGTTAAGCGTACGCAATAACAGCAATAGGAAATCTGCTCGGGTTACGTGTTCCAACGGACTAAATTCGCTGTCTGTCGTACCATTAATAATTCCTTTGGATGCCAAAACTTCAATGACATGTTTGGCCCAGTCCACGGAAGCGATATCACCAAATGTCTTTTGAACGAACGATACCGCATACGTGCTAAAGTGTGTCGTCGAGAACGTAACTTGACCTGTGGCTGCATCATACTTGCCATTCGGTACCGTATGAATGTTGCCTTGTCCATCGATATACCAGACGACGATATGCTCGGGACGTTTCTGTTCCTCCATGGTCGGCGAATAAGGTACACTCACGATAACAGGGGTCTTCGGGTTATTGAAAGCAATGGTTTGGCCGCCGGATTGAACGGTGAGCTCAATGACCGGATGAGATCCGACTTGATTCTGTACGCTTGCATTTAGCTTGCTGGTATCTGCTCGAGAGATAAGAAACTCGGTCTGGCTATCCGTCAAATCACCGTCTCGGAACATATTGCTTGGAATAACAATAGTGGCGATAGGTGTTTTAATTTCAATTTGATATTGTTTCTTATCGCTTGACATTAAATAAGAAGGTATCTGCTGAATATAGGTTTTTGCATCAGCTGTTTGTGGAAATTCAAGGCTGATCGTTCCTTTTCCACTTGGATCAGACTCGGCTTGCTTTTGAGCTTTTTCCCATGCAGCTGCATCAAGGGTTGACGTTGCAATGTTTGTTGCAGAGTCGACCTTCACTACAGGTGTTAGGATGGTCTGATCTGATTTCATTTTGCCATTACCGCCATTTGCCGATACCTTCTCGGCCACTGACATAAGTGTAGAATCTAACTGCGAATTCACGAGTTTCACACTGTTCAGCACAATATCGGCTGCTTCTTCATTCACTGCGCGGAAGGTTAAAGTGGCTAGTAGCGCATTTCCGTTTTGACCTGGTGTATTTCCAATTTGCGTATGTGCTACTTGAATTTTGTTCCCGTTCACAATAGGTTTTATTGCAAAGCCACCGCTTTGGCTGTCACCACTCACAAATTCTATCTTGCTAGAATCGAAAGTTAGATTAACCTCATACGCGTACATGTCATTTAACTGTTTTCCATTTACCTTTACTTGAAAACTGGCACCTGCCGCCGGGCTTTCGTTAGAAATGGACAATAGAAACTGCGGGCCTGCGTCTGCATGAATGACATTCTGAGGAAATGTAATCACAATTAAAAGCAATGCCAGCATATAGACGAGCAGTTTTTTTATCATCGGAGAAGTCATCCTTTCTTTCCTCCTTGCCATGCAAGCATGATTTTGAAAAGGGGGAGAACTTGAGTTCTCCCCTCATTATCAATATTCAGTTTAATGTATGATAGCTTTAGCCACGATCGCAAGGTCTGTAATATCTACCTTACCGTCTTTATTAACATCCGCTTTGGTATTCCAGCCAGACTGACCAGACTGCTTGCCATAGCTCGAAGAAACAATAGCCAAATCCCCAATGGAAATAGTTCCATTTCCATTGACATCTGCTGTTATTTTGTTGTTTTCGAATGCCTGAACTGCCGTTTCAAGCGCAGCTTTAGCATTATCCACCTGAACCTGAGTAGCATTCGGGTCATTAGTTGTCACACCCGCTGCACTTATGGCCGACTGAAAGATTAATTTGGATCCCGACAAATACTGACCGTCGTTATTTCCTTCTTCTGCAGCATCATGCTTTGCCTGAGCACTTCCGATTAAAGCGTTCAGTGATGTCTTATCCACCGGTACGGCAGGTAAAATAATTTGAATGCTGGAAGAGGCTCCGTTAATTTGCAATTCGTTACCTAGAGCGTTGGCAATTGTAAAACTACTTACACCAAAGGCTGTATTCGTAGTTTGGGTTACAGCTCTGGCGATAAAGCTAAATTTCAGTACATCTCCTTGGGGAACAAATCCATCAGTGTCTGTGCTTGCAAGAATAATATGAACATGCCCCGGCACTGTCTCTTTTTGATCGATGACTTGCAATCCGGAAACAAGAGAGGTCACCGTACCCAGCTGCATATTCACCACATCATAGGTAAGAGTCAGCTCTTGAGCATACACCTGCTGGTATACATTTTGCGTAACATTGCTTATTCCCATTGTTAGATCGAATGTTTGGCCAGTTATTACCTGCTGCCCACTGGTTAGGGTAGCCTGAGGCGATACTGGCACTGGTAATACTGTCACGCTGATACTAGTTGTCAATGCCACGTTGTTCGCATTTACAACTCCGTCAGGCAAAGTCACTGTTCCGTTCACAGTGAACGTCTGACCTGCTTGTGAAGACGGATCATAGGATGAAGTATTTACATCCCAAGTCACACTGGCATTCAGGCTTCCCGCCATATCGGTTACTAGTTGGACGGTTGCTGGCAAGCCAAGAGCTGCTGCCGTCTTCGCCGTTCCATTTGCAAGCCCAGTTATGGAGTCTGGTGCTGTTATTCCTACAACTTTTGGTGTTGCCGCCAAAACAGTCACATTAACGTTTGTTGTCAATGACACGTTGTTCGGATTTGCAACTCCGACAGGCAAAGTTACTGTTCCGTTCACAGTGAACGTCTGTCCCGCTTTTGAGGACGCATCATAGGATGAACCATTCACATCCCATACCACATTGGCATTCAGGCTACCTGCCGTATCGGTTACCAGTAGGGCGGTTGCTGGCAAGCCAAGAGCTGCTACCGACTTCGCCGTTCCGTTTGCAACTCCGCTGATGGAGGCTGGTGCTGTTATTTCCAGAACATTTGGTGTTGCCGCCAAAACAGTCACACTGATACTTGTTGTCAGTGCCACGTTGTTCGGATTTGGAACTCCGTCAGGCAAAGTTACTGTTCCGTTCACAGTGAACGTCTGTCCTGCTTTTGAGAACGCATCATAGGATGAACCATTCACATCCCATTCCACATTGGCATTCAGGATTCCCGCCGTTTCGGTTACCAACACAACCGTTGCTGGCAAACCGAGAACTGCTGCCGTCTTTGCAGCTCCATTTTCGACACCAGTAATGGGTGCCGCCGCTGTTATTCCAACAATATTAGATGGATTTTCACTAATGTATACTTGAATTTCGGACAGGCCATTATCGCCGCCTGTGCCTCCGGTTGCCACGAATTTGACCCATGTAACCGTTTTATCCGGGAAAGCAATTTCCTTTGCCGCGCTAGCTCGATCGATACCCGTTACGTTAATGCTGCTGCCATCGCTAAAAGATAGCGTACCTGCATTGACATCAGTGGTAGTTTGTTTGCGGTCATACAAAACAACTTTATTAATCGTTCGGCTGGTATCCCACGTCAGTTGTATCCACGGATTTAATTCATGAAGGGATGCCCATTCCCCGGAATTGATCCCGCCGATGATTCCGTCGACTGCATTTCTAGGAACATAAGTCGGGTTATAAAATGAGGAGGCCGTTACTGTCGACAAAGGCGCAATATTTGTGCCGAGATTTGCAGCATAAATGTTGCTTCTTGTTACCGTAAAACCTTGGGACGTGTCAATTGTGTCGGTATTCGTATACATATTAGACAAAGATATACCTTTGGTTACCCCACTCTGTGCAAACGTATTTCCTGTGATATTTACATTTTTCGAACCCTTTGCATTGATCTGAACCCCTCCTTGCTGAGATGTGTTATTGATAAAGTTGAATCCGTTGATGCTTCCAGCATTGATCGAGGTGGTTCCTCCCGTCATATAAAATGTATTGCCGCTAATTCTGATGTTGCTGTGTACGGTCTGATCAGGGTTCGTGGAAGACGCGCTAGGCGAAATGTCTATGACAGAATTCCCATTGTTATTGAACGTATTATTGCTTATGGTCACGTTCTTAACCATACCGGATTCATACCAACTGCTAGCATCGTCAGCTATCAGGATTGCACTCATTGTCAATCTGTTGAATTGATTATGATCAATTAGAACATTCCCGCGTGTCGTCACTAGGATGCCTCTTGTAGGAATGGATTCAAAAGTTGAATTGCTAATTGTGACATTCGGGTTCCACGTTACATTTTCAACATAGTAATCATTAACGGTTATCGAGCTTGGAACATCTCTATCAAGGGTAAGCAGGATATTATTATCATCTACTCGAGTCACACCAGTTACGATAGCGCTTTCAGAGGATAGAAGTGTTGAACCCTTTATATACTCGATACTATCATTAACCGCAAATGCATCGAATCCCCAGCTTTGCGATTGCTTGAATCTTACCATGATCTGGTTGGCGGCCGGTTTGCTGACAATTTGCAGATGAGTACCGTGAACATTGATCGGATCATCATGTGCTCCGAAGAAGTTGGAATTGTTAACCGTAATCTGGCCTTTGCAACCCGAAATTTGCATAAAATCGGCCATAGATGCGTTTGTCCGCCCACTACCCGTTTTCGGTGCGAAATTTAATTGATTAAAGATAAGGTTTTCACTATACTGCCCTACGATGCCTAGTCCAGGCGCAGCGTAGAAGTTTACCCCTGTCCAGGTTACATTCTTACTCCGGTAAATGAAAGCACCCTGTTCTTTGCGAACGTCGTTTCTAAGCTGATAGACGTGTCCAACGGCTAATGCCGGTGCGCTGGTGTAATTAAATCTTACTCTCCTATTTCCTAAATCCTGCGCGCTAGAATAGTTCGCAAAGGGATTGGATGTTCTCCACGTCTTTTTCGTATTCGGATCGTACTCCTGCACTTGTGTGATGTTTGCGTACCCTCTGGCTACCCAATTGTCCGCAGCAGCGCCAGTGCCGTCAACCTCTCCTGTCCAACTGAGCTTATTATTTACGAACTGATACAAGGAATCCGGATGAACATTCATTTCAATATAATTGCTGCCAACTGCGGCCACCGTCATTTCAGACATAACCGGCCGTTTGAAATCAAAGCTAATGTTATTCATGTTCACATTTACGGCATTGTCAAATACAATGGGCGTCATCACACCGTGGAACATCAGCGTTGAATCATTTCCCCGTATCGTCAAGTCGCTGATGTTTTTAAACAAAAGTCCGACCTTTCTCCACCCTCCTGGTGTCTGTGACGCAGTCGATGCATTGGAAATATAATATTGAGCATCGATGGCAGACGAATCCTTAAAGTTATATGTAGCTGTCGGAAAATCCAAAATGACTGGTTTTGCAGCATTTTGGGCGGCTGCAATAGCTTCATTAACTGCGGGACCCGCATCATCCCCGGAATAAGTGACGGTGATGACCGAATAATTAACACCACCAATTGTTTCCGTGGTTTGGGTGAAATTTGCTGAAGCAGCATTTACCTTCGGTGTCTGAATACCGATTGTGAATATAACTGCAAATACTGTGAGAATCAGAAACGTAGAAATTGAAATCTTTTTCATTTGAAGCATGTTAAACATACTTTTTTTCCACCCTTCTTTTCCCTAAAAATCTCAACTCGAATTTGCTGCATTTTCCATAGAGAAGCCTCTGGCTGATTTTGTCCCCCCTTAGCTAAACAAGTTTATTGTAAGCATAAATAGATTATAATCCATTACAGGTAATAACGATTTGTAATTTTGACTGAACCCATTTGTATTTTGTTATCATCTTACAAACCCAAGTAAATGCGCTTGCGTGAGAAATTTAATGTTTATTTTGATGGAGGCGGTCCATGACTTTTTTTCTATACTCCGCCTCTAGATTGCATCACAAGGTTTGATTGATAAAATTGTCAATACTTCGTAATTGTTCACTGTCCCTTGGCCTTGCACTAAGAAGTACGCAAAAAAACCGCCATATGAATAGGCGGTTAATGTAACATACTCCAATATCAAACACTTTGTAAGACGATAAATATAATTTAATTCAGCAATCTCCCATCCCGAAATCTCACAATCCCATGAGTAATTACAATAATCGTCCTGCCCTGCTCATTCAGCCGCCTGAAAATATCCATGTTCTCCGCGCCCGTCTTCGAATCCAGTGCCCCTGTCGGCTCATCCGCCAAGATAATCGACGGATCCCCGCCAATGTTCGTGCAATCGCAACGCACTGATGTTGTCCTCCGGATAGCTCCGAAGGAAAGTGCTTCCTCCAATCGAGCAAATCCACGGCTTCCAAATCTTGCAAGACAAGCGGCTTACGCTGCTTTCTCGACAAGATGCCGATCCGTTAGTGGCATTACCGTATCCGGCGTAATCATGGGCTGAAATCCACTATAGATAAGTCCTAGCTCGCTACCGGAACCATCCGAGCCTCCGCTTGTTCTGCCTTCACGCTTATCTTCCGCCACCATTGGCCGATGTCTGCGCCAAAGCTCCAAACTGGCTTCACATTCCAATTCCAGATCGCTTTCCGACTGCACATGGACAACAGGCGCGTTCGCATCTACCCAGATCCGAATGGTTATTTTCCCATCGGCAAGAGTAAAGTTTGTTTGAAGGAATTCTCCTTTGCGAACGGATTCGGGGAAAGCTTTATGCGGACGCGACCTAGCTTGAACCAAATAAATAGTGAATTTCCGTCCTTCATCAACGAATCTTCATCAAGCTCTGGTTTTCGTTGTCGTTGTGCAAGCAAGGACCCCCTAAATATAAAAAAATAAATGTTTACAAATGTAAATGTTCACTAACAAACTTTATTTTCCCTCCCAGCAATCCCTATCTCCTCGGCCTCTTCTTTTAGGATTAAAGCAACTGCTTTGAGTGCTTTATCTCCTTCCTCGTGGCCGAAAGTTGATAAATCCCCATGGTATGTCCATTTAGCGGAACTAAAAAAGCCCACGAGTTACGCGGAGGCCACTGAAAAACTTGCGTTTTTTCGGAAGATCATCGATCTTTATATGTAAAGTCAAATAAAAAAAGAAAAAATCCGTTTAAAGCCATCTTACAGGCTAAAAACGGATTTTTTGTGTTCTGAAAAGCCTTTTAAATTCTTCGTAAAGACTTTTTCAGTGGTCTCGTTACGCGGACTTGCTTCGTACGATGGTTGTCTCCGACACAGTCTATTTTTTAATTATTTTAGAAATCCCCACATCGACTAAACCTACATTCACATCAATCTCTTCTAAAGATTCAGGCTTTAATGGTAGAATGCCATCTTCCTTCAAGCGATGCCATTCCTTAGGGTTGGATCGGTAGAGCGAATTGGAAAGACCAAGAAGATCAGTGCCTGATTTAAGTCCGATCAGATACGTTTTCTGAATCTGCTTTCTTATTTCCATATTTGCGAGATCTATCAGTTCTTTCTCCGTAGCAGGCTGTTCCTGTTCCGTAATCGAAGCTAGCGCTTTGACCTTAATTTGAAATGTTAGTTTTCCGTCTGACAACTTGAACGCGATGAAAGGTTTAATTTTTGACAAAACCATCATCGCTATCGGCTCTTGATCGATCCGAAGCAGTAAAGGGGTACGTACCGTTTTTTTCTCCAACCAACGCAGGCCTTTCATATCTTCAAGTTTAAAACACCCCCTCAATTTTTTATTTTGAATGGCGCATATCCCATCTTGTTGAAGCTGTGGCGTCGACTTCTTATTTTCTACCCAGCTATCTTCATTGACGCTTATTGAGGGAATGAGCACTATCTGTCCGTCTTCCTCCCATTTCCAAATGAATTTATACAAATAAAGAGGGGCAATCATCGAGCTTTGAGAATATCGGTCAAGCGGGTTATTTAATTGTGAATAAAGGGTAGACATGTTTTGGATTGGGTATACATTAAACATATCCTCGATCGACCCTCGGGTTGCCAGCGTCCAAATGGTGTACCGAAACTCGTAATATCTGTCCATTTGATCTAAAATGCTATGAATGACATCCTGTCTCAGCGCTGCTTCTGTAAACACCAAGGTTTTCACGTGGCTCCAGGATAGTCTTTGCTGCGCCGTTCTGTAGAGATCAAAGATAGCGTCATCCACTGTCTCTCCCTCACCCTTGCCAATGGAAACCAGCTCCCTGTTGGATCCCGCCCCGGCTTCTTTCTTGGCAATATTACTAAAACTAATCATTTTGGTGTAAAATACGACTTTGCCTTTCACATAATCAATTCCGATCGAATTGACATAAGCGAGATGTTCGATTTCTTTTGCTCCCCAACATCCGGTAAGCATTAGAGAGACTAGCCCAAAAACCAGGAATTGCCGTATCATCCTCACTGTTGCTCATCTCCGTTTTTTCTGGTGAAGTCTGGTATTCCTTCCTTCTTCCCCCAAGGCATTCGGAACAAAATTTTGTAAAGGTCACGGAAGCTGATCGGAGCTATAGGACTTAAATATTTAACGCCAAACGATTGCAGATTGACCATGTAAATGGCAATAGATAAAATACATATCAATAATCCGAACAATCCTAGTACTCCGCTAATCAGCAATATGACTAATCGCAGCAGACTAACTAGGCCGACCATGTTTTGATTAACCATGGTAAACGACGCTAATACGGAGATGGCTACAACCACAAGAATGCCTGGTGCCGTCATTCCCGCACTAATCGCCGCTTGTCCGACTATCAATCCGCCCACAACGGATATCGTCTGTCCGATCGTGGATGGCAAGCGCATGCCCGCTTCCCGAAACAATTCAAAAAGTAAAATCATGACAACGGCTTCGAGAGTCGTCGGTAACGGAACACCTTGTCTTGACATAACTAGTGTTCCTAGCAACGTGAACGGAAGCTGATCCTGATGATAGGTAAGCAACGCGATCCAAAATCCAGGAAGAAATACAGAAAGAAAGATACCGAATATCCTTAAAGTACGTGTAAACAAGACAAACAAATTAAGTGTATAGGCATCTTCCGAAGTATTAAACAAAAAGGTAAGGTTAATAGGCCCAATGATCGCCGTTGGCGAACCTTCGACCACAATCACAAACCTACCGTGCATGAGTGAGTTCACCGCAAAATCCGGTCTGCCCGTATACGCAAACTTCGAGAATAAAGTATTACCGATTAGCATCTCCTCCAGTTGTGTACTGCTGATCAGGCCTTTTACCTTCACATTGGCCAGCTTGGATTGAATCTCCTCTACAACGACTGGATTAATGCTATCTTTCAGATATAGCAGCATTGTTTTCGTCTGCGTCTGCGTACCGAGTGTATATTCTTCAACTGCCAGAGCATTCGTCTTTAATCTTTTTCTAATTAATGCGACATTGGTCTTCGTTTCTTCAATAAAACCATCTCGAGGACCTTTTACCGAGATCTCCGCATTCGTTTCCTCCGTTTTCCTCTGAGGTGCATTGGCCAGATTACATGCATACATAGAGGCTGTGTCATAAAAATAAGCTAATAATTCACCATTAAATATTTTAGTCATGATAAAATCGGCATCCACATCTTGCGGTATGAAGCTAAGCTGGAATGGCAGGTGCTGCCTGAGTTCAGCGTCATCGGAAATGACATGATTTTTAAACATTTCAATCAGGTGGGGAATAAAAAACTCATTAATCCGATTAACGTCGCACAACCCCTCACAATAGATCAGGAGTAAAGTGGATGAAGTTCCATTCTTTTGCGGAACAGTCAGCTTATTAGTCTGTACATCGCCACAGTCTTTGAACAGTTGCCGAAATGTTTGAAATGTTTCATCATTCATAGAATCCAGCCGATCTAACGTATTGGTCATGATTTTATTCTTCTCCATCTGTTTCCGAAATGAATTAATCCAATGATAATTAGGAAATAGCACGACATTACCCAAAATATAAGGGGTAACAAAATTTCTGTTATTAGATTGATAAATTTAGGATCGCTAAAGGGCAAACTAATCACAATTAACTGGATAAGGCATGTGAGGAAAAGAAAAAACACCTTTTTCCCTTTTTTCTCAATGTTCAAAATATCGCTAATCAAAAAAATAGTCAGAGAAATTCTCAGGAATGCCCCGCTAAACCACTGATAAATACTTAAAAAATCCATATGTTCAATAAAATGACCAATCGTCACGAGTCTCCACTCTTCATAGGCGGGGAACCTTAAATGTGAAGCTTGCGTAGGACCAAATTCGATGATAGCCCCGATAAGAGGACCCACTGTAAGCCCTAAAAGTATCAAGGCCAGATACACTAGCGACATGAACGAAATGCGAGTACGAATGTGGTGCTGCATAAATATTAGCAATGACATTTCGATTAGTCCGGCTTCAACATAAATAACACCATGCCAGACTGGCATCATGCCATGCTCCAAATATGGCTTAAGTAAGGAGTAATCCTTATTCGGATAATTAGCCGACATCACATAAAATCCCAAAATTACAACTAAGGGTAAAAAGATTACTGCTGTATTAGCTATAGATTCGATCCCTTTATAAGCATTGAAAGCGCAAACAATCAACAAAGTAATTCCTAAAACTAATGTTGGCGTGCTCGTTGAAAATGAGAGATGGATCCAGGTAACGGTATCTTTTAACGTAATTGTCGATAAAGTATTAAGGTACAAACAAGCAATCCCCGCCAGAGGGTAGGATACCTTTGCACCGTAGGTAAGCTTTAGCCATTGAAAAAAACGTATCTCCCGATTTTTAGAAATAGCCGAATACAGCAGAACGACCCAAATCATAAAAAAAGCACCTGCAAGCAGAACGGAGATCCAACTGTCGCGTTGTGCTTTATCTAACACCGAGGGAATGATAATGACATGGTTAAGTAATCCAACAGAAAGCATAAACATCATGCTTGTTTGTAAAAACGTTATGGAACCATTTTTCATTTAAGCCTCCGATGTTTATTAGTAAATTGTTCCTGTAGTATGTCGCACTTTCTTGGATTTATACAATTTCCCTGAAATTCCTGTTATTGGTTCGAACAAAGAACAAGTGGCTGACTAACACGGGCATCCCGAAGTGGCTTTTGACAATCATCGATTGTTGACATTGAATCATCGTAATCACCTACTATATTTGATTCCTCAATTATACAGAAAAAAAAGGTACGATCTCCTCATAAATTGAGGGACTATACCTTTTTTCCAATAGAGGACTTTTTCAGTGACCTCGATGAGTTCAGAAATCACCTTTTAGCGGCATAATTTAGTCTTTGAGGCCGTTCTTTTAAAACGTCCACAATTAGGGTCATAAACAAACGAGTATTTGGACAGATGCTTCCTCCAAAGAAGTTCTTAATTCACCTTCTGGATACCTGTCTGAAATAATACGATGAACCGTACTTATCCCTGCGAATGAAAACAGATCTCGAACGCCATATTTCGTATGATCCATCATCACGTTTACTTCAGAAGCTTGTTCGATAACAAGCCTTTTAATTTCAGTTTCGTGCATATTGGAATTACTGAAACCATGTTTGATTGTCAAACCTGTGGTTCCGATAAATACGCGGTCAAAAGCCATTTTTGCAATAGCCATGGAGGCATCAGGGCCTACAAGTGTCGCTGTTTTATCTAATAGCAATCCTCCCACGACGATTGTGGGTATCTGCTTACCTTGAAGCTCGGCAGCGATATTAAGTGCGTTCGTAACAACAGTGATATTCATAGATGGGGGTAAATATCTTGCAACTTGAAGCGTGGTTGAGCCTCCATCCAGGAAAATGGAATTTCCAGGTTCAATTAACTGTACTGCACGAAGGCCCATCTCCTTCTTCTCTTCCATCAGGACTTCCGTACGATCTTGCAGAGCAATATCCTTGCCTATAAGGATTGCTCCTCCAAAGGTCCTTCTAAGAAGTCCCATGCCTTCAAGCTTTTCCATATCCCGACGTATTGTCATTTCGGTTACATCAAACATTTCTTTCAGCTCGGCAATTTTAACCTCACCATCTAGTGCCATACGATCTAATATCTGTTGCTGCCGGCCGTTGATTTGATTCATTGAGAACCCCCGTAAAATGATTCTTTTCCTACTCTATTATCCCAATTATTCAACTGATGTCCATATAGTCTCATAGATATGTTCCTTTACTCATCTTCCATTACGATTGGCATCCGCTCGATACGCGGATCCGTAAATATATCATATTCATCTCTACTTGTACTGGAAAACTCAGATACGATAGCCCCTTCATCACCAGCTTGGAACCAGTGTTTAGTTCCAGGTTCAATGGTGTATTGCTGACCAGGATACAAAACAATTTCATGAAAGACCGTATAAAACTCCTCACTGCCTGAAGGTAGGATGGCTGAGATCTCTGATGTCGGCTCTCCCTCCACATATAAATAAACATTACCTGCGCGACAACGAAAGGTTTCCATTTTCCCCAATTCATTTGCAAGAGAAGGATGAAGATGTTCAGGACATGTTTGTTTAGGAAATAAAACTAATTCCTTCGCACAATAACGGTCTGTATTTACATAGGTAACCAACTCAAGGCCTTGTACATCGAGCTCGCCCAGACCAAAATCCGCGACTTCTATGCTCTCGATTTCTTGGAGTGTTAACTCAATACCCGCTGTTTTCAACATGAATTTCGCATGTAATTGTGCTTTGCTTATATCACTTCGTCTCATTGCCTTACACGCCCTTTTGCTGAGATTTATGATGTGGCCCTATCCAGACTTGCTGCTCGTTCAAACGCCAATCTTCCAGTTTTAAACGCATGTTCCTCTTGGCCCAACCATGATTGATTCGTTTCCAAACTTCTGACCATTCCGGAATTCCACTCGTAGCATCAGCTTGCTCTACATTAAATGCTCCTACGCCCACTGCTAAATCAAGAACATCATCCAACTTCAATTGCCTTGTCAGCCCTAAAAGAAAACCTGCTATTGTACAATCTCCAGCACCTGTAGTTCCGATAACATCCACTTCATAGCAGGAGGAAATAAGTTCGCAATTTAGCCAATTATTAATTTTGCTAAGCTCAGGTGTGCATAATCCCATGTTTGAAAGTCGTTTTACATCCGACGTTGTTCGCACATATAAACCATGTTCACCTAATTTGAGCACAACGATAGCCGCACCCATATTCAGCAATTCTGTTGACAGCTCTGCTAATATTCTGCCGTCCACCCATTGAAGCAAATCTCCCCCATTTGCTTCCTTTAACATCTCATCGAAACGCTCCCGATAAAGCATATACATAATTTCCTCGAAGCTAGGCAGAAATACATCCACGAAAGGGAGGGCTTTGGTCAAAATTGTCCGCCAATCAGCCTTTCCTGCAAGTGACTCGGGATCGGGCTTAGCCAAATCTAGGGAAACCGTCAATCCCTCGTCTTTTACTTTTTTTAATAATAAGGCTAGATCAGCACCCTCGTTTTCGTACATCCTTCGCATTAATGGAGGGTATCCAAAATGGAATAACCGTGCTCCCTGCAGCTGTTCCTGTCTGAGATCTGCAGCCGAATACGTATCATTAGCTCCCGTTGCATGCAGAAAAGTACGATCGGTATTTGGTGGACTGATAACGATGGAAAAGGAACTATGCTCCACCGGTGACACGATCATCCCATCCACTAAGGATGGATCATGCTGCCGCAGCAGGGTAAAGATGACCTGCCCGAAATGATCTCCGCCAATCTTCCCCATTAGTTTCACTTTGCTCCCAAGACGGTGAAGCGCAATACCCGTATTAGAAACAGCGCCACCTGTCGAAATAATGGCCGGCCCAATATCGACTAACTTTCCAGGAACAAATAGGGCATCCATACCAGTTTGTTTCTCGTGTATCGTCGGAATAATATCCAAGCATATATGCCCTGCAACGATGATCTCATCTTTGCTGCTCACACTTATCCCTCCCAAAAAAGCGGTATCGTTTGCCCAGTTCTATTAGATTCTAACGCTGCAGTAAACACCTTGTGACTAAAAGCTGCTTCATCTGGCGTTGCGCAATAGAATAGCTGCCCCATCTCGTTACGATGTGTTAGTTCATCACAGAACGCTGCCCACATTTGCAAGATGGAATCCGAGAATCCGAACTCGAATATGCCTCCAGTTATCGTCCCGTACGTTGACTTATACGGAGCATCGGTTATATGCCAAGCTTGCACCCCGCCTGGGCTGTAAGGTAAAGAGGCAACTTGCTTAGGATTCTTCGTTGTAAATTCGGCAGAGAAATCCGTGCCCGTGATCCGGATAAACCAAGTATTGGCATGTCCTGGGGCGATACGTTTCGTGGATAAAACCATTGGAAATTGTTGCGTATCTACCTCAACATCACAAGCTAAAATCGCATTATCCCATGTTTCACATGGGACCATATCCCCTTTACCATCCGGACGCTCGGGTACAATTTTGGAAAGCAATGCTCTTACTGATTTCGGTTTCCAACCAAACCGCATTGGCAAATGCAGAACATGCATTCCCAGATCGCCCATACACCCATATTCACCATTGGTGGCAATACGCCTTTTCCAATTAATTGCTTTTGTAGGGTCCAAATCACTCGAATGCCAGAACCCAGCTTCTACTTCAATAATTTTGCCGAATTTATTCTCACGCACCCACTGTATGATTTGTTGAGCACCCGGAAAAAATGGAAACTCAGAAGAGCAACGGACGATGACATGTGGATTACGGGTGATGGCTTCAGAAATCTGCCTATTTGCTGCTTGATCGATACCGAAGGGCTTTTCACCAAGTAAATGCTTTCCTGATTCAATAATATCAATATACATCTGTTCATGTAAATTATGCGGAACTGCACAATAAATCGCATCCACATTCGGGTTGGCAAGCAATTCTTTATAGTCCGTGTACGAAGCTTCTACACTGGGTAAATTGTCTTGAAACCACTGAGTTGCAGCAGGATTAGCATCGCATACCGCTACAATCCTGGGTTCGCTATCAATATTTGTAAGATGACACCATCTTGCAGCGGCGCTGGCAAATTCTTTGCCCATTAGTCCGCAGCCGATAACTCCAAAGCGTATCATTTTCTTCGACATGTATTCATCTCCTATCATGTTATTGAGCTAGAATAGCCATAGCTTGATCTTCCGTGGAGCCGTGGTGAACGATGGACATCAAGGCTTTAGTCATGCCCGCAGGATTCGGATGCTGAATCACATTGCGACCATATACGATACCGGATGCACCTTGCTTCATCAATTCAACCGTGCGCCTCATTATCTCCTCATCGCTGGCTCTTCCTCCGCCGCGCACGAGTACAGGAACGCCAGAAGCGATCTGGATTACACGGTGATATTCCTCTACATAATCACAAGGATCTGCCTTTATGACATCTGCACCGAGTTCAACTGCTTGCCTCACTAGGGGCAGAATTTTGTTAATATCGCCATCCACCATGTAGCCGCCTTTTGCTTCGTTTGCTAGCATTACAAGCGGCTCAACCATTAGAGGCATACCGTATTTCTCGCATTCCGTTTTTAACCTAGCTACATTTTTCACACATTGATAATGAAGTTGAGGCTGATTCGGTAGCAGTAACAGATTCACACATACAGCCACAGCATCCATTCGAACGGATTGCTCAATAGCTTTGTCAATCAGCTCGCTAAATAAGAAATTAGGTAGTACATTCCCATAAATATTTGCTACATCCGTACGAAGTACAAGTCCTGGCTTTTGACTTCCAGGGATCAATTGAAGCTGTCCAGCTTGCCCAATACTTAACTGGATGCAGTTTGGTCCAGCTTCAACGACCGTAGCTATGGCTTGCTGCATGTTTTCAATCCCTGTTAGAAACGAAACCTCATTAAAAAATCCATGATCGATTGCAACATCAAAACATTTTCCTTGTTCGCTGAACATACGGTTTAGTCTTGGCTTTACTGTCATTTAAGTTATCCTCCATTGAATGTTATTTAAAAACAAATAAAGTTCGTTTCTAACATAATGATAAGTTAAAATATAACATTTGTCTATGGGAGACTTTTTGGAACTGCTCGAATCTCTGGCAGGCAAGGAGCACGCGCTGAACGCGCTGGAGCAGGGGCTGGCAGAACCGCTCACGTTCCGCAGCTTTCCCCAAAATGCCGAATAGCTTCTCCATTGCCGCAAACGAATAAACGACGCAATCGCGGCAGCGCTTGCCTGATCGCAGCCGTGTCACGCCAACCCCGCAAGCCTCATTTCCGGAGCGCTTGCGGGGTTTTTGCCGTCTGCCGCACGAAGGTTCACTCAGATCTATCCAAACGCTTCTCATTAAAGATGGTTTGACCAAAGAAACACGATTTATCACGGCGGAGACAGACTCGCTTGGGCTTTTTTGCATTCTCCTGTACGGAGAAAATAAACTAAAGGTCGCATTGCCAGCTTTCCCTCGGGCTTGTGAAAATCATTTGAATTTAAACAAGCAAGGGACCTATCAAAAGATAGATCCCTTGCTTTGTATTAAGATTTCGATTGTAGTATATAACTAATCTTCACGGTTGCAGCTTACCACTCCATACATGGTTCATTATTACTGGTAAACACTTAGTTGATTTTTAAATACCTTACTCATATCTCTGCCTACTTTAATTGTCAAGTAAATTAATGTATACTCATTAATTCTGATAATTTCGTCTCAAGAAATATGGAATTTTTCTCAATAAATATGACATCACACACCAGCAAGCAAGCAAATAAGAATTGACTCTCCACACTCCGAATGGTATCTTATTGGTATTATATAGAATTGTAATGGTAACACCCAGAATGGTGGTTTTGGTCACATGGAGAAATCCCCCCTTATTAAAGAAAGACTTATCGAACAACTGCGTGTCCAGATTCAATCACTACAAAAGGATCAACTCGTCAAAATCCCCTCTGAGCGCGATTTGGCTGAAAACTTCGAAGCTAGCCGTGTAAGTGTACGGGCAGCGATCAAAACCTTGGTCCAGGAAGGCTTACTCGTCCAATTACAAGGTAAGGGCACCTACATCGTCCCGGCTGTTCTCTTGGACACACTTTATGTCATGTGTTCACCAGATATCAAAGGGAATGATCCCTACTACACCAACTTTCTTGTTGAAATCACGAATTTAGCTGCGAAGCAAGCGATCAAGATTTCGATGGTGCACCCCGATCAACCAAGCGGAGCTTCACTTCCGAGCCCGCTCATTCTGATCGGACAGATGGACGACGTCCAGCTCGACCGTCTAAACATGGCGTCTGGTCAGCTTTTCTCCATTCAGCGCTATGCCCATCGTGAGGATATCATCCAAATTTATTTCGATGATTATCGGATCGGGAGCAAAGCGGCCAAAATGCTGTACGATGCAGGACATCGCTCTTTCACCCTGCTGGCAGGGCCAGATAAATACGATTCCTCTCGGCTGCGTAAGCAAGGTTTCCTTGCATTTTGCCAGTCGAAAGACGCGAAAGTCCAAGTCATTACGGAGAAAATGAACTGGGAAGGCGGCCGACGAGCAGCGGATCAGCTGCTTACAGCAGAACTTCCGAATGCTATATTCGCCGTGAACGATTGGATGGCCGCCGGTTGCATACAAGGCCTTCGAGAGAATGGCCGCTCCATTCCAGAGGATGCATCCATCATTGGCTGCGATGATATTCCGCTTGCCGCACAAATATCACCAAGATTGACGACGTTTAGCTTGGATGCCAAGCATCTCGTCGAGGAACTGCTTTCCGCCATCCATCGCCACCACGCCCACGAGTCAATCGCGAAGGAACAAATCATACTTTCAGCTGCTCTGATCAGTCGGGAGTCGATTTTAAATATGAATCACTAAGGAGTAGATACCTTTCATGGCTAAGCTAACTATTCATGCCGATTCACCTCTACACACGATTAACCGAAATATTTATGGTCATTTCTCTGAGCATCTAGGACGCTGTATCTATGAAGGCATTTGGGTTGGTAGCGACTCCCCGATTCCTAACACTGAAGGTATGCGAAATGATGTGCTTGACGCCTTACGCAAACTGCAAATTCCCGTTCTTCGCTGGCCTGGCGGCTGCTTCGCAGATGAATATCATTGGAAAGATGGTGTCGGTCCCGCAGAGAAACGCAAACGGATGATTAATACGCACTGGGGCGGTGTTCTCGAGAACAACCATTTCGGCACGCATGAGTTTCTCCGTCTGTGCGAGTTAATCGGCGCCGAGCCTTATATTAGCGGGAATGTTGGAAGCGGTACCGTAGCGGAAATGTCAGAGTGGGTTGAGTATATGACCTTCGACGGCGAGTCTCCGATGGCGAACTGGCGTCAAGAGAATGGCCATGAGAAGCCATGGAAGCTCAAATATTTTGGCGTAGGGAATGAGAATTGGGGCTGTGGCGGGGATATGCGTCCCGAGTACTACGCTGATTTGTATCGCAGATACGCTTGCTATGTAAGGAACTATGGGGATAATAAGATTTTCAAAATCGCCTGCGGCGCCAACAGCGCTGATTACAATTGGACCGAAGTCTTGATGCGCGAAGCGACCAAATATATGGATGGCATCAGTCTTCATTACTACACAATTCCTACGGGGATTTGGAAGGATAAAGGGTCCGCAACCGATTTTACGGAACAAGAATGGTTTTCAACCCTAGAGAAAACGCTTTACATGGATGAACTCATTACACGTCATTCTGCTATTATGAATACCTATGATCCTGACAAAAGAGTGGCCTTAATCGTGGACGAATGGGGCACTTGGTACAATGTTGAGCCTGGCACGAATCCTGGCTTTCTCTATCAGCAAAATACGATACGCGACGCACTCATCGCTGGTATTAATTTAAACCTTTTCCACCAACATAGTGATCGTGTTCGTATGGCTAATATTGCTCAGGTCGTTAATGTCTTGCAAGCGGTTATCCTCACGGAGGGTGCTGATATGCTGTTAACACCTACTTACCATGTATTCGACATGTACAAGGTGCATCAAGATGCTAGCCATATTGCTGTAGAAACAGACAGCCCGTCCTATGCGATGGATGGCAAGCAAATCAACCAACTAAGCGCATCTGCATCACGAAATGCTGATAATCAATTGCATATTTCTCTCTGTAATTTGCACCATGTCGAATCACTTGAAGTCCAATGCGACATTAAGGGTACGCTTTCGGGAACCATCTCCGGGCTAATCATCACGTCCGATACGCTGCAAGCGCATAATACATTTGAGGATCCAGATGCTGTGAAAAATCAACCTTTTACGGACTATCGTTTTGAAAATGAGCAACTCATCGTTACCCTTCCTGCCCACTCCGTGGTCACACTTTGCCTTACATAGGAGCACGTTGAGATGGATCAATTAGCTGAAAATAAAAACGATGTCCGATCCGACTGTAAAGGGTGTTCAGCCTCCGTTCACGTAACACCCGAAGAAATCGCCAAGCTTTTTGGTGAAACGCTCCGCGTGCGTAACTTGAAGCTGACAACGGAAGCGGAATATGACCGTCGCATCGCGGTCTGCTCAAGCTGCAGCGACTATCAATGGGGCACGACTTGCCGCCACTGCGGCTGTTTGATGGGCGTGAAGGCCAAGCTCAGTAGCGCTCGCTGCCCTTCTCCATACGGGAGTAAATGGTAGCCACCTACACTGGCACGCATATACGAAAAGATCGCTTTCCCCATTCTAGATGCGGGAAAGCGATCTTTTTTACTTACGGCTGAACAATAACGGATTCAGCTCTGAAGCAGCTATCTCACCCGGCTGCTGGCCCGGGAACCATCTTTTCAAATCACTCTCACGAGCTTTACTATCGGGCTCAGCGATCCGCAAGCCATCCGCATAATAAATGACTGTCATGACTTTACGCATTGTATCCGTCGGATTGCCAGGGGCGCTATGCAGCGTCCATCCGGCATGGAACGTGGCATCCCCTGCTTCCATCGCACCGTGAGACTTGGTCTCAAATCCCTTACCTTCGATGTAACCCGCAAGTGTGCGATGGGATTCGTCCGAAATAACCATCTTATTGATGTAGCCCATGCGATGGGATTGCGAAGCAAAGGTCATCGAACCTATCGCTTCAGATATCGGTACAAGCGGCATCCACATCGTAATCGTTTTATCTGTATCGAGCGGCCAATAAATTTGATCTTGATGCCAAGGGGTATGACCGCCATGCGGTTCCTTATACAGGGCTTGATCATGATACATGCGCACACCGTCCACACCCATAAGATCAGCAGCAATTTTGGCAAAACGCTTCGCAAATACGAAGCGGCGAACCTCTTCACTTTGTTCCCACAAATTCGAAATTTGAATAAACGCCTTCCCATACGTATCACGCTGTTCAAGCGGCTTATCTTGGTTATTCAAGGTCTTCACCAAGTTTGAGATGATCGGCTCATAGACATTAATCTCAGCCTCATTCGCTACCCCGCGAAGAACGATATGGCCATCACGTTGATATCTTTCCTGCTGCTCCTGCGACAACTTGTAACTGTCTTCTAACAACGGCAATTCATTGACTGGGTTCGATTCAAGATTACTCATGCGCTATGCACCTCAACTTGTCTATTTATAGCTTCATTATACGACCCTGTTGCCTAATAATCTTTGTCAAACAAGGTTATTGATTTGTCAAAAACAACTGGAAAATAAGTGACATCATGCACTACAATAAGAGGTGAGTGCGGCATACTAAGGCAGTCATATTGATTTTTCACATATCCGTAAGAGGTGTTCTTCTATGTACAATGAATTATCACACACGCATCCCATCGTCCCCTATATCAGGGCATGTGACTTTGCGGTTCGCAAGCCTTGGAACTATCCCGAGCGTAGACTCTTGGACTATCTACTGGTGTACATACAAGAAGGTACTTGCTGTTTCTGGGTCAATCATCAGAAGTATATGTTCTACCCAGGCCAATTCTGCCTCGTGCAGCCAGGCAGCCTGCTTTCATTAGAGGGACTGACAAGCACCGTCACGCCTTATCTTCATTTTGATATCGCCTACAATCCCGAACGTGAGATCAGCTTTCCTACACGACCAGGGCAAATTGATCTATCCGCGTATAACCATCTGATGCAGCCTACCATTCAAAACCTTTTTGGCATAAGGGTTCCCGTACATGTCCAGCCGCAAAACCCAGCACTTATGAAAGAAAAGCTCTTGCAAACCATTGAACTTGTCCATATGCAAGATCCGTTTACACAGCTGAGAACACAGCATCTTATGCTGGAAATCATCCTTTCTATGTTAGAAGCCTATCAGCGCGATGTCCCCGTACCAGCTCCAACCTTAAACTGGATCACCTCTTATTTCTCCAATCATTTAAGTGAACCTCTCTCCGTAGAGGCCATGGCGGATCGGGCCAATCTATCTGTTTCTAGATTCAGTTTCCTCTTCAAGCAACGCTACGGGACTTCTCCGTACCAATACTTATTGCAGATGCGCATCCATCATGCGAAGGAATTACTTACGAATACAGAGCTCAGCCATGAATCCATTTCGGACTATTGCGGGTTTGCGGATTTACATCATTTTTCTAAAATATTCAAACAACGCACAGGCACGACGCCCGGCGACCATCGCAAAACCACAAAAAATCCCTCCAACCGATAACGTGTATCGGAAGAAGGGATTTTTCATGTCGTTAACTATTTCCCAGGAAATAGGACTTTTTTCATCTAGTCGAAATAAACAGCCTTACCTGTTCTCGCTGACTCGTAAATAGCTTCTAAAATCTCAGAGACCACACACGCTTGCTCAGGTGTAACAACTGGATCTGTGTCGTTCTCTATCGCTTGAATCCACAATTTCATTTCTAAATCTGAAGCAACTTCTGCTTTTCCATCATAAAATGCAACTCCGCCTGCGTTCAGTTCCACTTCTGTCGTGAACAAACGGCTATGCTTCTCACCGTTAATACGTAGGCCGCCTTTCATATCAGCGCCGCCTTCCGTACCGGAAAGCGTACACTTCGCTTCGTCCACTTCAAGCGTATTTAACGCCCAGCTGGATTCAAGGATAATCGTTGCGCCATTTTTCATCGTAATCATACCAAATGCGGAATCTTCCACCGTGAATTTGGCTGGATCCCAAGGACCCCAAGCATTCGCCGCGTTCTCACGCCCAGAAAGCTTGTGATAGGAAGTACCCAAAACAACGGCCGGCTCATAGTTATTCATCATCCACATCGTCAAATCCAGCGCATGTGTACCGATATCGATCAACGGGCCTCCGCCTTGTTTTTCTTCATCGAGGAACACGCCCCATGTAGGTACAGCGCGGCGGCGAATGGCATGTGCCTTTGCGAAATAAATATCGCCAAGCTCACCTTCCGAGCAAAGTTTATGTAAATGCTGGCTGTCGCCTCGGAAACGATTGTTATAACCGACCGTTAGCTTTTTGCCAGTACGTTTAGCCGCTTCAACCATACGTCTAGCGTCAAGTGCTGTCTTCGCCATTGGCTTCTCTGACATGACATGCTTGCCAGCTTCCAAAGCAGCAATTGTAATTTCAGCATGGGAGTCATTCGGCGTGCACACATGAACGATATCGATGGAACTATCTTTCAATACCACGCGATAATCTTCGTAGACGCGTGCTTCACCTTTACCGAACTTCGTAGCAGCTTCCTCTGCTCTCTCGGAAACGATATCACAGAAAGCCACCATTTCTACATTGTCCAATTTGCTAAGGCTAGGCATGTGCTTGCCACCCGCAATCCCCCCACACCCAATAATCGCGATCCGATATGTCGTTGACATGATGATCCTCCTCTATAATGATCCTGCAAATTCCTCTAAAGCTAGCAGTCATATGTATACACTAATTATACCCAATACCACCGTTAATAAAATTCCCGATTTTGCGAAGATTGTATGCGATTGTGTTATCCGCTCAGCAAATCCGCCAAATAAAAAAAGCATGGCCGCTGTCCACCCAGCTTCCATGCTACTTACTTTCTAATCATTGTCGCTACCAGCTTGTACCCAACACCGCGAATCGAATCAATCTGAACGGATTGCTGATTCATTTCCAGCTTTTTGCGTAAGGAACTTACATGCACATCCACCGTACGTTGGCCGCCGATATAGTCGAAGCCCCAAACGATATTCATGAGATCATCTCGGGTTACAACTACGCCTGGACGTTGAACAAGATACAATAAAACCTCAAACTCCTTAGGACGCAACGGAATCGACTCGCCGTTCAACACAACCTCATATTTCTCCGGATAAATACGAAGCTCACCCGCCTGAATCACTTTCTCATTCGATTTGGCAATATCCGCAGCAGCTTCCTCCGATTGTGTACGACGCAGAACAGCAGCCACACGGGCCAGCAGCTCGGCCACCCCAAATGGCTTCGTGATATAATCATCAGCTCCGTGCTTCAAGCCCTGTACGACCTCATCCTCGGCATTTCGAGCCGTTAGGATGATGACAGGCGTACGATTTCCCTTTTGCCTAAGCTTAGCCAAAACCTCAAAGCCGCTCAGTCCCGGGAGCATAATATCCAAAATAATTAAATCATAAGACTGCTGAAGCGCCTCCTGCAGGCCATCCCCACCATGATCGATTACCTTCGTGTCATAGCCTTCTTGCGAGAGATTATAGGATAGTAACCGAGCCAACGTCGGCTCATCTTCAATAACTAGTATCTTCTGTGCCATGAGATCCCTCGCATTTACAGTTTATTAACATTGCACAACCCCAGTGTATCACACAATTGTAAAGGCATTGTAAAGGCTTCATCATCTCTGTGTAAATCCGCTGAAAATATGAACCCATTTAGTGAATGACGGGTAATTCAATGATAAATTTCGTCCCTACCCCGACCTCACTTTCAACGCGAATCGTTCCTTTATGCAACTCCACGAGATGCTTAACGATCGATAATCCGAGTCCGGTTCCGCCTGAGCTTCGGGATCTCGCTTTATCCACCCGATAAAACCGTTCGAAAATACGCGGTAAATCCTTCTTAGGTATCCCCATTCCCGTATCCGAAACAATGATTCGCAGTCGTTCATAATCCCCGTCAGCATTGGTCTCCAATGGCTCTACACGAAGCTTGACTTTACCGCCATCTTGAGTATAAGCGATACCATTGGATAGCAGATTGATAATAATTTGGCGTAATCGATCCTCATCCGCTTCGATGTACATATCATCTTCTACCATCATGCTGAGCTCGATATGCTTCTTCTCTGCTTCTTTCCGCAATACACTAAGCGATCTCTCCAGAAATTCGGGTAAATAGACGGGCGAGAAATTCATCGGAATCCGCTTCGATTCAATTTTCGAAAGCTCCAGAATATCCCCAATTAATCGGTTCAATCGCTCACTCTCATCAAAAATGATTTGCAGAAACGATACCGCCGTTTCCTTATCATTCAGCGCGCCAGCCAGCAGCGTCTCTGCAAAGCCCTTAACTGCCGCAATCGGTGTCTTCAACTCATGTGAGACATTGGCTACGAACTCACTGCGCATTCGCTCTAATCGCCTGACCGCCGTGATATCATGCAGCACGATGAGCACACCCGACCATTCTTCATCCTCATGCGCGATGGGACTCAAATGGATATCCAGTATACGTTCAGCAGGATAATAGAACATCATCTCGTCAGAGATCGGTTCCTGAAGCTCGATGCATTCTTGGATCATTTTCGTAAAATCATATTGCTGCTTCGCTTCATTATATTTCTTACCTAACAGCTCCTGGGATGAGAATCCCAGAATCGCTTCAGCAGAAGGATTGAGCAGCATAATCCGCTCTTCGCGGTCAATCATCATGATGCCGCTCATCATATTTTCCATGACGCCTTGCAGTCTGCGTTCATTTTCCTGAATCCGCGCCATTTGCCCTTGCAAGCTTTCTGACATCCGATTAATCGCCTGCCCAAGCTGCCCAACTTCATCATTACTATAAGCTGGAACACGTGACTCGTAATTCAAATTCGTAATTTGCTGCGCGACCTTGGTCATTCTCTCGATTGGTCGAGTAATCCCTTTGGCGATTCGATAACTGACGATACCTGCAATGACGAATAGGATCGCTAGTCCTGAAATAAAGAAATACCATAGGCTGCGAATGGACTTATCTACTTGCTCTAAGCTCATCGAAATTCGTAAAAACCCAATTGTCACTTTGGCTTGATTTTTAACCGGAATAGCGGCATAAAGCATCTTCTCTTTCAGCGTATCACTGTAACGTGTCGTATAGCCGACCCCATCCTTCGCTGCTGCTGCAATTTCTGGCCTTGTTAAATGATTATCCATCTGCTCTGGCAGTTGATCAGAATCACCAAGTACTTTACCATCTGCACGAACAAAGGTCAGGCGTTCACTAGTTGCTTCCTTCAAACGCTGCGCTTGCGCAGAATAATACGTAAACAGCTCGGCATCCGTCCCTTGATAATCCCATACGCCGCTTGACGCAATCACATGAAGCTCTCGCTCCATATTTTCTTGTAAAGAATTGACGTGGGAACTCTCGAGTACCTTCGCCATGAAAATACCGGCAACCAACATCGAGCATCCAATTAAAATGATTAAAATCAGGGTTAGCTTTGCACGAAATTTGGTCATGGATGCGTAAACCTCCAACAGGTGTGTGTGCCGATTTATTCCAAAAAAAAAAGAAAAAGGGCTACTCTAAATAGTAACCCTAATTTCTATAGTTAATCCAGTATTTTTTTTGTAAATGTATCCTGAAGACATGGAGAGCTTATTTGAACACAGGTTCTTTCAGCGCTGCCAGCTTCTCTAACGAATTTTTCTCAACATCTGCATGCAGACTGTTGCCGTGCGAATCCATCGTCACAATCGCAGCGAAGCCTTCTGTCTCTAAGTGCCACATCGCTTCTGGAATACCGAATTCCAGATAATCGACGCCTTCAACCTTTTTGAAACATTGTGCATAGTATTGTGCTGCTCCACCGATCGCATTCAAGTACACACCGCCGTGATCTTTCAACGCTGCTAGCGTTTTAGGACCCATGCCGCCTTTACCGATCACCGCGCGAATACCGAACTTTTTAATAATATCACCTTGATAAGGCTCCTCACGAATACTCGTTGTTGGTCCAGCCGCTTTCACGTGCCACTCACCCGCATCATCCTTGGCCATAACCGGCCCACAGTGATAGATTGCCGCTCCATTCAAATCGATTGGCGCATCGTGATCCATCAAATATTTGTGCAGGGCATCGCGTCCTGTGTGCATCGTTCCGTTAATAACGACCACATCACCGACCTTCAAGCTGCGAATTTGCTCTTCTGAAATCGGAGTCGTCAACACAATCTCGCGTCGATCCTCTTGCGGTGTATTTCTAGCTTCTTCGCTACTAGCTTCAAAAGCCTCTTGGAACGAAACCTCAACACCTCTTGGATAAGACCAGCCGTTGATTTCACCTGTTTCCGCATTCAAAATCACACCTTGACGACGGAACGCCCAACAATTGTACGCTACAGAAACGAAGAAGCTAGCTGGCAAACGGTTCATCACGCCAACTTTACAACCAAGCAAAGTGACTTGACCGCCAAAGCCCATCGTACCGATTCCTAACGTATTCGCGTGCTCCATGACGTATTCTTCAACCTTGCGAAGGTCCGGATGCGGGTTCACATCGTCTACACGACGGAACAATTGATGCTTAGCAAGCTCGTAACCGCTTGTCCGGTCGCCGCCAATTCCAACACCGATAAAGCCTGCGCTGCAGCCTTGACCTTGCGCTTGATATACTGCGTGCATCACACATTTCCGAATGCCGTCGAGGTCACGACCTGCTTTGCCTAAGCCTTCAAGATCAGCTGGCAGGCTGTATTGAATATTTTTGTTCTCGCAGCCGCCGCCTTTGAGAATGAGCTTCACTTCAACATCATCACGTTCCCACTGCTCGAAATGGATGACAGGTGTTCCAGGTCCGAGGTTATCCCCGCTATTAGCACCTGTAAGGGAATCAACGGAATTCGTGCGCAGCTTGGAAGCTTTTGTTGCATTCGCAACTGCTTCAAGGATGTGTTTCTTCATAATAATTTGGTTTGCCCCAACTGGACAGTGTATAATAAACGTTGGCATTCCTGTATCCTGACAAATCGGGGATACATTCGTTTCCGCCATGTGAATGTTATCGGCAATTCTAGACAGTGATAATGCTGAACGCGTGCCATTATCCTCTTTTATTTGCGCGGCTTGTACCGCACGACGAACATCACCAGGAAGATTCGTAGATGTTTCTACAATTAAATCATAAACACTTTGATAAAAATGTTGCATAACGCTGTCTATCTCCTCTCAATTACCCGCATAATCTTAAAGAATACAAACCATTATACCATACCTCATAGGAACAGTTCGACGGTTCTTGTGAGCAAAACAAGGAGATTCCCTGACATGTACAAAAGAATCGCAATTTCGATTCTCGTTAGTCTCATTGGGCTCACGCTCTTGCTGACACCCTTGCAGGCTGAACGGTCCGAAACCATCTACTACCAAAATCAGGTTGCCGTCCTGATGTATCATCACATCCATGACACGGATACAAGCTCAAGCACGATCACAAGTGCGCTGTTTCAAAATCAGTTAGAGTCGCTTCTCAGCAAAGGCTATCATTTCATTTCCTTAGATGAGTTTAAAAAGTACATGGCAGGCGCAACCGTTCCATCTAACGCAGTTCTGGTTACTTTTGATGATGGGTATCAGAGCTTTTTTACAGGGGCTTATCCCATTCTCAAAAGCTTACGCATACCCGCCGTCAACTTCGTTATCACGACAGATTTAGCGACCCCCTTGGCCTCGTACATTCCGTCGATGTCCAAGGAGCAGATCAGTGAAATGACCCATGCGACGAATTTCATCGACATTGGCTGTCATACAGACAACCTTCACCACAAGCTTCCGAGTGGGGAAGCCGCACTTGTCGGCAGAATTGAGGGGGATAACGCGGGTGCTTTGAATCAGCGCGTGTTCTCGGATACGCAAGCCTGCATCGGCAAGCTTGCAGGGCTTACGGATGCGCCGCTCGACGCGATGGCGTACCCGTTCGGCATCACGTCGCCAGCTGCGACGGAGCAAGTGGCGAAGGCGGGCATCCGCTACGCCTTCACGATCTCACCCGAGATGGCGACGCGCAGCGCCGATCACCTGTTGATCCCGCGGATCAACGCGGGCAGCCCCGGCATCACGCCGGAGCTGCTGCAGCGCTCGATCCAGCGCCGGGTTACGGCGCAGCCGGGCAGCGCGCCGCTGCGCGTGGACGCGGCCGCTGCTGCCGCGCAGCTTGGCGGCAGCGCCGCGGTGGATGGCGGAGAGCTTCGCCTCCTCCTGGGGCAAGAGGCATTCACCCTGCAGGTGAATGCGAAGACCGCGACGCGCGGCGACGCGCGCGTCCGGCTGCGGCAGCCCGTGCTGCGTGAGCACGGGCAGATCACGATCGCGCTTGACGATCTGCAAGCGCTGATCGGGCAGTCGCTCGTCTACACCCCGGCCACCGGTAAGGTGGCTGTGCGGGTGGCGCCGAGCGTGAAGTAGAACAGGAGGTACAACAAGAGACTACGTGTTGTACCTCCTCTTTGCTTTCCTGAAGTGGAATTACTCGACTTTTTCGACTATCTCCATCCCTTTCCCCTCTCCTTCACCCGAATTACTCGACTTTTTCGACTATCTCCATCCCTTTCCCCTCTCCTTCACCCGAATTACTCGACTTTTTCGACCATCTCCATCCCTTTCCCCCCCTCCTTCACCCGAATTACTCGACTTTTTCGAGTTTCTCTTGCACTTATCTCCTCCAGCCTTCACATAAAACGCCGCCCCACCCATATAAATGAACATCCAACTTGTCCTCACCTTTTCCTGTTTACTGTCTCCTCCTCTCATGTACAACCACATCCTCAAACTTCACATTCGTTCGATGTGTTGAACACAATTTCCCAGCAGTTAAACTCATAATCATAAAATCCGCCGAGTCCCAGTCCAGTTGACTTAGCCTAGGTGAGATGATATACCTGTTAGGGTAGATCATTTCGCGACATACTCGCGAATACTTTCTGTCCGATAGCCGTCCTAGGAGGAACTTATGAATCATCACTTTTTCGCTTACCTATATCGTCTCAAATATATCGATCGCTGGAGCCTTATGTGGAACACGCGCCGCGAGAATGTAGCCGAGCATTCCTTCTACGTAGCCTCGATCGCGCATATGCTGTGCACCATCTCCAACGAAGTCTATGGCGGGAATGTGCCGACCGATCGCGTCGTATCCATCGCTTTGTTCCACGATGCATCCGAAGTGCTGACAGGTGACATCCCTCAGCCAGTTAAACACAATAACGAGCAAATTCTGCGCAATTTCCGTGAAATCGAAGATGTCGCGGTTGAGCGCCTGATTGGCACGATACCACCCGCACTCAGCAGCATCTACCGCGGGCTCATTCAAGATCCTGACCCAGAGCTCTATCGCTGGGTAAAGGCCGCTGATCTAATCGAAGCCTATATCAAATGCCTAACTGAGCTCTCCACCGGCAATCGTGAGTTCGTCGTTGCGAAACAACAAGTTCTCGATAGTTTAAAAAAGATGAACATGCCTGAAGTAGACTACTTCCTCGAGCACATGAGTGCTTCCTTCGAGAAAACACTAGATGAAATTACGTTAGACATCGCAGATCCTAGCTAGTGGAGTGAGAAAATCCATCGTTTCGGTGATAACCAAAGAATCACACGACCATTACGAACACAAAAAGAACCTCTTACTCCACATGTTTAGTGAGGAATAAGAGGTTCTTTCGGCGTACCCGTTTGAAGTTGTTCCTATGATTCGAAAATTTGACGATTTGTCATGATAAAAACTGCAACGATAACCGCTACCGCACCGATCCAGCTGAACACTTTGATTTTCGCAGCATCAGAAATAATGCTCTTGCCTGCGGCACTATTCGCTCTCAGCTTTTTGATTCTGCTGCCGAGCATACCAGTAACAGCCCCAACAATAACTAACAGAACTACGGAAAGCACCATCCAACTAACAGGCGGATCAACTTCACTGATCATCGCGCCTCCGGATATGAAAGTAACAATCAAAGAAAATTGGCCAATTCGGTTAATCGTAGATAACAATCCCATGAAGCTTTCTTGTCCAGCGCCAGATAAGCTAGCAGCTCGTCCCACAATGAAAGGGAAAACAACATAAGAGCCAAGCAATAGAGCACTTATTACATGTAAAAAAATCATAACATGGTACATTGAGTCGACCTCCGCAATTTTAATTAGAATCGTTCTCTTTTAGTATACAGAATCCGATTGAACGTAACAAGAAAGCGATGTCATCTTATGAGCAAATTCACCATATCTCCATAAAAATGTGACCATTTATGCAGAAACAACGCCTAATCTCCCACAAAAGCATGGGGATTGGCGTTGTTTCTTTACCTTACTTTGAACTTAACCTAAGGCAACGGCTCTGCTGCCACATCCGCAATCGTAACGGCTTTCGTTAATTTATTCGTAGTATTCTGTCTAATCCGCATGCTCGCTGCACCCGATGCAAGCGCTTGTAATGCCTACTCCTTGCACACCACAAAAAAAGACCAACCTCCTAAACCTAGGAGGTTGGTCCTTCATTTCCAATAGATTAACCCGCTACAACTTTAATTACGTTGCGCACGGATTCAGCTGTTTTGTCCAACGCTGTTCGTTCTGCTTCTGTTAATTCGATATCCATAATTTTCTCGATGCCGTTAGCGCCAAGAACTGTAAGAACACCCATGAACAGATTATCATAACCATACTCGCCTTCAAGAAGTGCGATTGTAGGAATGATACGTTTTTTGTCTTTAAGAATTGCTTCCGTCATCTGCACAAGGGAAGCTGCTGGTGCGTAGTATGCACTACCGTTACCAAGCAAGTTAACAATTTCTCCGCCGCCAGTACGTGTACGTTGAACGATAGCTTCAATGCGATCAGCTGAAATTAGCTTCTCGATTGGCACCCCGCCAGCGTACGTGTAACGTACGAGAGGGACCATGTCATCGCCGTGTCCGCCAATTACAACCCCTTTAACATCCTCAACGGATACGTTCAACTCTTGGGAGATAAACGTCAGGTAACGAGCTGTATCAAGGACACCGGATTGACCGATGACGCGGTTTTTTGGGAAACCAAGTGCTTGGTAAGCTACGTAAGTCATGGCATCCACTGGGTTACTCAAAATGATCACGATGGAATCTGGAGCAACTTCTCTTACGTTTTCACAAACGGATTTCACGATACCCGCATTGGTGTTAACGAGATCGTCGCGGCTCATCCCCGGTTTACGAGCAATACCTGCAGTAATGATGACAATGTCGGAACCAGCTGCATCCGCATAGTTGGATGTACCTGTAATTTGAGCGTCATAGCCTTGCACTGGACCTGCTTCAAGCATGTCTAGCGCTTTACCCTTCGTAGGGTTTTCTAATTGCGGAATGTCGAGTAGAACAACGTCACCAAGTTCTTTTTGAGCTAGCATTAGAGCAGTAGTAGCACCTGTGAAACCCGCGCCAACAACGGTAATTTTATTACGACGAATAGCCATTTAAAATATACCTCCTCATATTTAGTCTAACTCAACTATAGGTAAGAATTAAGCCATGTTTTTGATGATTTCGTTCGCGAACTCGGAGCACTTAATTTCTTTCGCGCCGTCCATCAAACGTGCAAAGTCATAAGTAACGGTTTTGTTGTTGATGGATGTTTCCAAGCCTTTGTAGATTAGATCAGCAGCTTCCAACCAACCAAGGTGCTCAAGCAACATAACGCCGGAAAGGATTACGGAACCTGGGTTAACAACATCAAGACCAGCGTATTTAGGAGCTGTACCATGCGTTGCTTCGAAGATTGCGTGACCAGTCAAGTAGTTGATGTTCGCTCCTGGAGCGATACCAATACCGCCAACTTGTGCAGCTAGTGCATCAGACAGGTAGTCACCGTTCAAGTTCAATGTAGCGATAACGTCGAAATCAGTAGGACGAGTCAAAACTTGTTGAAGAGCAATGTCAGCAATCGCATCTTTTACGATGATTTTGCCAGCTGCTTCAGCGTCTTTTTGAGCTTTGTTAGCTGCTTCAGCGCCTTCTGCTTCTTTGATACGATCGTATTGTGCCCATGTAAATGTTTTATCTGCATATTCACGCTCAGCCAACTCGTAACCCCAGTTTTTGAACGCGCCTTCTGTGAACTTCATGATGTTACCTTTGTGTACCAATGTTAATGTTTTACGGCCATGTTTGATTGCGTACTCGATTGCAGCGCGAACCAAACGCTCTGTACCTTCGGAGGATACTGGTTTAACACCGATACCTGAAGTTTCTGGGAAACGGATTTTGTTAACGCCCATTTCGTTCTGCAAGAAGGAGATTACTTTCTTAACGGCTTCGGAACCAGCTTCCCACTCGATACCAGCGTAGATGTCCTCTGTGTTTTCACGGAAGATAACCATGTCAACTAGCTCAGGACGTTTAACTGGGGATGGAACGCCGTTGAAGTAACGAACTGGACGGGAACATACGTAAAGATCAAGCTCTTGACGAAGTGCTACGTTCAGGGAACGGATACCGCCACCGATTGGTGTAGTAAGAGGTCCTTTGATGGACACGATGTATTCACGCATAGCTGTCAACGTATCGTTCGGCAACCAGTTGTTGAATTTGTTGAATGCTTTCTCACCAGCAAATACTTCGTACCAAGCGATTTTTTTCTCGCCTTTGTATGCTTTCTCAACTGCTGCATCTAGCACGCGTACGGAAGCTGCCCAGATGTCAGGACCTGTACCGTCACCCTCGATGAAAGGGATGATTGGATTGTTAGGGACTTGAAGTACACCGTTTTCGATCGTGATTTTTTGACCTTCAGTTGGTAGTTCGTAAGCTTCGAATTGTGGCATGATAATAGTTCCTCCTCAAATTTGTCGAAAATGATTTTCTCTATATGATGTGCATGCATAGCTAGGCACACAAAAAGTGACGGGAGTTGCAGTACTCCCCCAGACTTACTGGGGCCCAGTACCGAACTGCCGCACCTTAAGCTTGAAGCAATAACAATTAGCGTTGGCCAATTGGGATATATTTTTGGTTAACTGGACCTGTGTACTCTGCGCGAGGACGGATCAAGCGGTTGTTCTCGTACTGCTCAAGGATATGAGCTGCCCAACCCGATGTACGGCTGATCGCGAAGATTGGCGTGAACAAGTCACGAGGGATTTCCAACGTTGTGTATACGGATGCCGAGTAGAAGTCTACGTTTGGTTTCAAGCCTTTAAGGCCAGTTACCAACTCGTCTGCTTTAATGGACATTTCGTACCATTTCAAGTTGCCAGTCAATTTACCCAGCTCATAAGACATTTTTTGCAAGTGCTTCGCACGCGGATCGCCGTTTTTGTATACGCGGTGACCAAAGCCCATGATTTTGTCTTTGCGCTCTAATTTACCGTTAATGTAAGGAACAACGTTCTCAACAGTACCGATCTCTTCAAGCATGACCATAACCGCTTCGTTCGCACCACCGTGAAGTGGTCCTTTAAGCGTGCCGATTGCGGAAGTGATACCGGAGTAGATGTCTGTAAGTGTTGCTACCGTTACACGCGCTGCGAATGTGGATGCGTTCAACTCGTGGTCAGCATGAAGTACTAATGCTTTGTCCAACGCTTCGATTGCTACTTTATCCGGCTCGTTTCCTGTTAGTTGGAACAAGAAGTTAGCGGCTACAGAAGAATATCCTGGGGAAGCTACTGGCTCTTTGCCTTCACGAATACGTGCGAAAGCTGCGATGATACCAGGAATTTGTGCTTGCAGCTTGATCGCTTTACGCACATTGGATTCCATACTAGCATCATTTGCCTCTGCATCATACAGGGCAAGTGCAGAAACCGCTGTACGAAGAGCTGCCATCGAATTCACATCTTTCGGGAATGTACGAATGAGGTCAATTACCGCATCTGGTACTTTACTGTATGAGTTCAGGTCGCTTTGTAATTTCTCAAGCTCAGCTTGTGTAGGCAATTTACCGAACCAAAGTAAATAAATAATTTCTTCAAATGTCGCATTTTCTGCGAGGTCATCAATATCAATCCCGCGATACGTAAGCACGCCATCTACAATGGAGCTGATCGACGAGGTTGTGGCTACAATTCCTTCTAAACCTTTGGTTGCAGACATGGGAATCTCTCCTTAGCTACTCTATTAGCAAATTATTGCTGTTCTACTCTTAATAATAAAGTATTTTACTTGGTAAGTGAACAAACGGGGTCATAGAAGTAAATTATCACTACCATAGAAATTCTTTTTGGCGGAATTTTCACACCATTTTTCGTACACAGTTCCCAAACACACGATACAAGTTTTTGTTAATTTCCCCGAATTATTCAGTGGACGCGGAAAAATTTGTAGACATAGTGCGAGATTGATACAATGTAACCAATGAATCCGTGAATTGAGTTAAAAAGGAGCGACACTATGAGCAACCACGCAACTAGGATTGGCATCGTCGATATCGGATCCAACTCCATCCGACTTGTCATTTATGAAATTAATGCCCAAGGAGCTTATCGCGTCGTGAGTGAGCATAAAGATTCCGCAAGACTTAGCGAACGTATGGGTCAAGATGGCCTCTTACATAGCAAGGAAATTCATTCGATCGTTCCTATCTTAACCCATTATGCCATGTTATGCCAGTCTCAAGCAGTCACAACCGTTCGAGCCGTTGCAACAGCAGCCGTTCGGAACGCTGCCAACACCGCGGAAATCATACGCGTCCTTGAGGAACAAACCGGGCTCCGCATTGAGGTATTGAGCGGTTTTGAAGAAGCGCGCTTTGGTTATCTCGGGGTCATAAACTCCATGGATATTCGCGATGGCATGATCATTGATATCGGTGGCGGAAGTACTGAGGTCTCTTTATTAAAGGATAGGGAATTGGTACAAAGTGTTTCTTTCCCATTCGGAGCAGTGAATACCACTCGCCAATTTATGAAAGGCGCTAATCTAACGGATCAAGAAATTACCGATATTCGTAAGATGGTACATGCGGCGATTGCCTCTCAGCCTTGGATTGCGACTTCACCTGATCTTCCCATGGTTGGTTTAGGAGGTACGATCCGTACACTGGGTAAAATGAGCCGTAAACGCAATAAATATCCGCTCCAGCTTGCGCATAATTACATCCTGAAATCTGGTGAGATTCAGGAATTTTCAAATATTTTGTCCTCGTTGCCCATAGAAAAAAGAAAGAAAGTCGATGGCCTCGCCAAAGAACGAGCCGATATTATGGTGCCAGGTTTACTCATTCTAGAGACGATCTTTGAAGCAGCGAAATCCTCTGCCTGCCTCATTAGCGGGTCCGGCTTGCGCGATGGACTTTTCTTTGAAACTTATAATCCAAAGCAACCCATTAAACCCAATGTTTTGGAAGCTAGCATCCAAAATGTGCTTACGCTCCACCCTAATGCAGCCGTCAAACATGTCCGCCATATCGATAAATTTGCTATGCAGGTGTACGATGCGCTTGCTCCATCCACAGATTTAGAAGCCCGCGGCAGGCTGCTTCTGCACACAGCTGCTCTATTGTACCGAATTGGAGTAAGTGTTCATTACTACCAATACCTCAAGCACACGGAGTATATGATCCAAGAAGCCCATATTGACGGCTTAAGCCATCGGGAGATTGTTATAGCTTCCCTGATCGCAACATTCAAAACAAAAAATCGGACTCAGCAGCAAGTTCTTGCGTACAAGGACCTGCTGCTAGAATCCGATGCAGCCTTAATCATCAAGTTAGGTGCCATCCTGAAACTTGCCATTGCTCTGGATGTGAGTGAAACACAGCCTATTCAAGAGCTCAGTATCCAACGCAGTGAAACATCGATGAATCTCAAACTGCTTTGTGTGCATAACCCGTATTTGGAGCTCAAGGAGCTTAACGCATTCACCAAAGACTTCGAAAAAATCTGGGGACTTAAGCTTACGAATCACGCCGGAGTTTCTTCCATGAAGTAATTCGCATTGCCTCGAACTGACTCCGATAAGGGGACAGTTCATTTTTTATGCGTGAATACATCCCATTGGACATGAGTTCTCTCGCTTTGACATTATCATGGAGCGTCACGTTCAGAATTTGAATCATCATTTTCTTCATTTCGCGGTCCAGAACCGGACACATCAACTCAATTCGCCGAGTTAAATTGCGCGTCATCCAATCTGCCGAAGATAGATAGACATCGACATGCCCGCCATTTTCGAAATAATAGATCCGTGAATGCTCTAAAAACCGGTCTACAATACTCCGTACCGTAATATTCTCACTTAGACCAGGAACACCTGGCCGCAAGCAGCATACCCCGCGAATAATGAGTTCGATCTTCACACCAGCTTGTGACGCCGCGTATAACGCATCCACCATCTCTTGATTCGATAAGGAGTTCATTTTCGCAATAATCTGTGCGGGTCGACCAGCTCTGGCATGCTCAGATTCACGAGCGATGAGCTCGAATAACTTATCCTTCATATCGGTTGGAGCAACGGCAAAGGATTGCCAGTCATGAGGTGCCGAATACCCTGTAATTTCGTTGAAAAGCGCCGATGCATCCTCGCCAATGACACTGTTTGAGGTGAACAAACCAACGTCGGTATATAACCGGGCCGTACTATCATTATAGTTACCTGTTCCGACATGCACATATCGACGAAGGGTATGCTCCTCCTGTCGAACGACAAGCGTGATTTTCGCGTGGGTTTTGAGTCCCACTAGCCCGTATACCACGTGACAGCCCGATTTTTCAAGCATTCTAGCCCAAGCAATATTCCGCTCTTCATCGAATCTAGCCTTCAGCTCAACAACCACCGTCACCTGTTTACCCGATTCTGCTGCTCTAGCCAATGCCTGAATAATCGGCGATTTACCACTCGCTCTGTAGAGTGTCATCTTAATGGCCAATACGTGCGGATCATACGCGGCATGGACAATGAAGTCCGTTACGGCGTCAAAAGTCTCATACGGATGATGAACGAGTACATCCTTCGTTTTAAGAATATTGAAAAAGTCCGCCGAATCAGCTGAATCCTCAAATTCAACGGGATATTTGGCAACAATCCGCGGAAAGCGAAGATTATCAAAGCCATTCAATGTGTTGGCTAGCTTCATAAAGTAGGTGATATCCAAGGGTCCATCAATCTCAAAAATTTGTTCCTCTATCTCAAACTCATCCTGCAATTGCGCTAAGGCGTAGGGATGGATTCCTTCTTGGACCTCCAGCCTCACAGGAGAGCCCCAACGTCTTCGCCTAAGCTCTTTTTCGATCTCTTCCAGTAAATCCTCCGCACCTTCTTCATTGAGCGTTAGATCCGCATTTCGCGTCACACGGAAGCCATGCACGGAAATCGGTATGTAGCCGCTGAAAAGAGACTGAATATGGTGCTCAATTAATTCTTCAAGTAGTATGAATTCGGTTTTTTTACTATTCGAACGCGTAGGTACAGGAATGCAGCGTGACAAGTTGCTTGGGATTTGAACAATAGCGAAGAAAGGTTCTTCGTCCAAATCTTCTCCCTCACGAACAAGTAAAACCGCTAGATATAAAGATTGATTATGTACGAGTGGGAACGGTCGGCTTTGATCGACAGCCATCGGTGTGAGCACGGGAAAAACAATATCATGGTAGTAGGCATCCATGGCTTTCTTCTGAGACGTATTCAAATCCTCATACTCGGTAAAGACAATGCCTTCCCGCGTCAATAGCCGCGTTACTTCACGATATGTTTTGTACTGCTCTGTCACCATTTTCGCTGTTCGTTTCATAATACGTTTAATGAGCCCTGCGGGAGTGTAGCCGGTAAAATCCTTTTTAGTATAGCCTGCCTTAATTTGATCCTTGAGTCCTGCGACACGAACACTCATGAATTCATCGAGGTTGCTCGATACGATTGACAGAAATTTCACCCGCTCTAGCAGAGGTGTACTCGCATCTTGCGCTTCCTCAAGCACACGCCAATTGAACTCAATCCAGCTCAAATCACGATTTAAGTACTTGGTTGAAATCTCTTTGACTTCTTTGAGTTCTTTGAGTTCTTTAACTTCCTTCAGTTCTGGTTCGCGCGCAATACTCATAAATCCTCCAGTATTTTTCCATTTTTAGTAATCCTGTATCTTCATTGTACTATGGCTCTTAAGGGAGCGACAATCCAAATCCCTGTATTTCAATATATTAAGATTTTGTAAAGAACATGATATTTCCGTATTTATCCATGTTCATGTTACAATCGAAATAAACGGCTTCGCCGTCCTTCTTGGACGGGAGCGTTTATCTAGAAATATAGCCAGTTAATCGTGTGAAACATATAAATCTATATTTGAAATTGACTTGAAACAAGGAGTGATTCCTACCATGGGTATCCTAAATCCGCGACTAGTTCATCAAATTTTCAGGGGCATTTGGGTGGCGATTATACTCTTACTCGTGGCCCTTGCCTTTTACTATATCATTCCGCTCATTTACCCCTTTATTTTTGGTTGGATTATCGCACTTATGCTCAATCCGCTTGTTAATTTTTTTCAATTCAAATTAAAGCTGCCCAGATGGTTGTCTGTCTCTTTATCCATGCTTTTATTCCTAGGGGCAATGGTTACCGTCATCACTTTACTTGTTGCCAATATCGTCGTGGAATTAGGCTCACTAGCAGATACGCTCCAACTTCAAATCAACCGGTGGGTAGAGGAATTTAATGTGTTCATTAATTCGGTCACCTTCCAACAATGGATTGAGCGTGTGAATGATTTTTTTGAAAATAATCCGAAATATCAGGAGACGGTTAACACCAATCTCTCTTCCACAGCAGGCTCAATTGCTGATGTTAGTAAATTGATCATCACTTATGTCTTTGCGGCACTCAAAGCATTCCTGACCTCACTCCCGAATATCGCAACGATCACGATCATTGTCATGTTAGCTACATTTTTCATCAGTAAGGATTGGTACGGACTAATCAAACGATATAAAGGCATCTTCTCAGACATGATTGTTAAAACAACCAAGTTGATCCGAACGGATTTGCAGAAAGCCTTATTCGGCTACATAAGGGCTCAGTTAATTCTCGTTTCTCTAACTGCGCTAGTTGTGATCATCGGCTTACTTGTACTCCGAGTTGATTATGCGATCACCATCGGCTTATTAACTGGTTTAGCTGACTTGATGCCGTATCTAGGTACAGGCGCAGTCATGGTGCCATGGATTCTCTATGTGTTCTTTGCTCAAGGTAATATCGTGCTTGGCATTGGACTTAGTGTCTTATATGGCGTTATTGTGATCGCGCGGCAAATCATGGAGCCCAAAGTATTAGCCTCTTCAGTCGGCCTAGACCCGTTAGCCACGCTTATTGCGATGTTCGTTGGTTTAAAGCTATTCGGTCTATTGGGACTCATCGTTGGGCCTGTATCACTCATCCTTATCACCGCCTTCTACCGAGCGAGAATCTTTCATGATATCGCAGCTTACATACACAAAGGCTCGGCACCTCCGAAATAGGAGGATGACCGAGCCTTTGGTTTGACAACTTTATTATCTGCGATTGATGATGTGCATGTTGCCTTTTCCGATTTGTTTGCGAATGATGGCGAGCATCAGCACCTTGAATATCGGTCTCGTGTATGGAAAGACGAGCAGGAAACCCAAAATGTCTGTTATGAAGCCCGGCGTAATCAGCAAAATCCCTCCAAGGAAAATACAGATCCCATCTAATATTTGCCCAGCTGGCAGCTGACCTTGCGACCATTCAAACTTTGCATATTCCATCACCTTGCGTCCTTCGCGCTTAGCAAAGTAAGCACCTAAGAAACCGCTCGCTATGATTAACAGGAAGGTCATCCAACCTCCGACCAAATGTCCAAGCATGATTAACATGGTTATTTCAATCGCAGGCACAAGAATAAATATAGCAAGAATCCAACGAAACATAGGTTTAGCCTCCTTCAGAATACTTCGCAATAAGCTCCCACAATTCTGGCGCTTCCTTCTCTATACGTACTGGCCTCCAAGAAGGATTCACCCAAACATGACCAGATGTTCCTGTCACCAGTATTTCTTCAGTGAGATCGTCATGTATGCTGCGAATTTCATAGGTAAATTGCAGGCGAACACTGCTCATTTGTGACACCCGTGTATAGATTCCCACAAGATCATCGTATCGCGCTGGTTTTTTGAACTTGAGATCAGCTTCTGTAACAGGAAGTAAGAGCCCTTTTTCCTCTATTTTACGATAGGGATAACCTAGAGATCGTATGAGCTCCGTGCGACCAATTTCGAACCATGTTAAATAGTTGGCATGATAGACAACCCCCATTTGATCCGTTTCCTGATAGCGCACACGCAGCTGATGTTGATGCCACCGTTCCTGACTCATGTAAAAATCCTCCTGAGATACTTGGTGATTCCATTATATCATAGGTGGGGCGTGAGCTCAGAATTTGGCGTCTCCTTAAACGCAAAAAAGAGTGAAGCAAGATTGTTCTCTCGCTTCACTCTTCGTTATCACTTAACTTACAGAACGCTCGCTTGACCTGAGTAGATAACGCCTACTTCTGGGTAAATCGACACTTCTGTACCGTCTTTGATGATTTCTACTGCGTTTTCCACGCCTACGATGACTGGAATACCAAGGCTAAGTGCAACGACTGCCGCATGAGACGTGATGCCGCCCACTTCGGTAATTAACGCAGATGCTCTTTGAATAGCCGGCATGTACTCTCTATCCGTTGATACCGTTACAAGCACAGCACCGTCTACCATTTTCGCGTTAGCTTCTTCTGGTGTTCGTGCAGTTACGACAGTACCCGTAGCTGTTTGCATACCGATGCCTGTCCCTTTGGCAATCATCTCACCAACGTGATGAACCTTGATCAGGTTCGTTGTTCCAGAGCGGCCAACTGGCACGCCTGCTGTGATGACAACGATATCACCCAAAGAAACGATACCTGTTTTGATGGAGCTTTCCACCGCTAGGTTGAACAGCTCATCAGTCGTTTTCGCTTGTACGCCAAACACCGGAATTACACCCCAAACGAGGGATAAACGGCGAATGACTTGCTCGCTAGGTGTAACTGCGATAATCGGGGATTTCGGACGGTATTTGGATACCATACGCGCTGTGTAGCCACTTTCAGTTGCCGTCAGAATCGCTTTAGCGCCAAGCTCCAATGCGGAGTTAGCAACAGCTTGCGAGATTGCTTCTGTCACCGTTACTTGTTGTGCTTGTGCTTGACGAAGGAAAATTTCTTTATATTCCAAAGCCGCTTCTGCACGCTCAGCAATACGAGCCATCGTTTCAACGGACTCAACAGGGTATTTCCCAGCTGCTGTTTCACCGGACAACATCACAGCATCTGTTCCGTCGAATACCGCATTCGCTACGTCACTTGCTTCCGCACGTGTAGGACGCGGGTTACGTTGCATGGAATCTAACATCATCGTAGCGGTAATAACCGGTTTACCCACGATGTTACATTTTTTGATCATTTGCTTTTGGACAACTGGAACATCTTCAGCCGGAATCTCAACACCAAGATCTCCACGAGCAACCATCAGGCCGTCGGAAACTTCAAGAATTTCGTCTAGGTTATCAACGCCTTCTTGGTTTTCGATTTTACTAATGATTTGGATATGCGAAGCATTGTGACGCTCCAGCAATTCACGAATTTCCATGACGTCGCTTGCTTTACGTACGAAAGAAGCTGCGATGAAATCTACACCTTGTTCGATACCGAACACGATATCATTCGCATCTTTTTCTGTGATACCTGGAAGGCTGATTTTAACGCCTGGTACGTTAACGCCTTTTTTACTTTTGATCGTTCCGCCATTAACGATACGGCACTCGATCTCTGTTCCACGAATATCAACAACTGTAAGACCAATCAAACCGTCATCGATTAGAATCGTCGATCCGACTTTTACGTCACGTGGCAGGTCTGAATACGTAACAGAGATACGGTCTGTATCCCCAAGAATTTCTTCAGTAGTCAAAATGATATGCTTGTCCTGAACAAGCTCAATTGGTTCTTCTTTTAGCTTACCTGTACGGATTTCCGGTCCTTTGGTATCAAGCAAAATAGCAGCTACTAAACCTGTCTCAGCGGATGCAGCGCGAAGGTTGCGGATACGTGCCCCGTGCTCTTCAAAATCTCCGTGGGAGAAATTAAGACGAGCTACGTTCATGCCCGCTTCTAGAAGCTTTTTAAGATTTTCTTGAGATTCGCTTGCTGGTCCAATGGTACAGACAATTTTCGTTTTACGCATGGTTACTGTTACCCTCCTGAGTGAATGTGAACCGACCGATATCTCTAAATTTACGGTAACGATCCTCGAGCAGCTCCTGTTCGTTCAAACTCAGCAGTTGCTGAAGCTGTTCCCAGATCGCTGATTTAATATGTTCGGCTTGTAGGGCTAGATCCCGGTGAGCGCCACCCTTGGGCTCCGGTATAATTCCATCGATGACACCAAGTTCAAGAATATGATCAGCCGTAATTTTCATAGCTTCTGCTGCGTGTAAGGCTTTAGAAGCATCTTTATAAAGAATCGAAGCCGCGCCTTCAGGACTAATAACCGAATAGATCGCATTCTCCAACATCAACACCTTATTTCCTAGACCTAACGCCAAGGCACCGCCACTGCCGCCTTCTCCGATGACAATACAGATGATCGGCACACGAAAAGAGGCCATTTCCAGCAGATTTCTGGCAATCGCTTCTCCTTGACCACGCTCTTCCGCAGCATTCCCAGGGAACGCACCCTTCGTATCAATAAATGTCACGATGGGACGCTTGAACTTGTTCGCTTGGCGCATCATACGCAGCGCTTTACGAAACCCTTCTGGATGCGGACATCCGAAATTCCGCGCGATATTATCCTTCGTATCTTTCCCTTTTTGATGACCAACAACCGTCACGGGTACTCCGTTCAGTTTCGCCAGTCCACCAACAATAGCAAGATCATCGCCGTATAAGCGATCACCATGAAATTCAATGAAATCCGTGAAAATCGTGTTAATATAATCGATCGTCGTCGGTCTTTGCGGATGGCGTGCCAGCTGCATTTTCTCCGCTGACGTCATCGTGGTATATAGTTCATCCTCAAGCTGAGCGTATCTTTCTTCCAAACGACGAATCTCCTCTGAAAAGTCAATTTGCTTCTCTGCCCCAAATTTACGCAGTTCGGCAATTTTACTTTTTAGTTCCGCCAGTGGCTGTTCAAACGGCATTTCACCCGCCATAAGTCGCCTCCTCCTTCGTACCGTGCATGTCGAGCAGCTTAATTAAGGTCGGTCTCATATCCTTACGGCAGACGACCTTGTCGAGCTGACCATGCTCGAGATTGAATTCAGATGTTTGAAAATTATCAGGCAGCTTCTGCTTAATCGTTTGCTCGATAACGCGGCGGCCCGTAAAGCCAAATGAAGCTGCTGGCTCAGCAATAATAATATCACCTAGCATCGCAAAACTCGCCGAAACTCCGCCAAAAGTCGGATCAGTAATAATAGATATGAACAATCCGCCTTCCTCGTTAAGCTTGGACAATGCTGCGCTAGTTTTGGCCATTTGCATAAGGCTGAGAATACTTTCTTGCATACGTGCGCCACCAGATGTGGAATAAATGAGAATCGGAAGCTTTTTCTCAATCGCAATTTCGACGGCTCTCGTCATTTTCTCACCGACAACGGAACCTAGCGAGCCTCCCATAAAATCAAAGCTCATTGCAGCAACGATAACAGGATATCCACCAATCGTTCCTTGACCCGTCATAATTGCATCCTGAAGCTTCGTTGTCGTCTTCGCTTTGTCCAATTTCAGGGCGTAATCAGGGAACTGCAAAGGATCCTCTGAGATCATATCCGCATCAAATTCAACAAATTGGCCTTCATCGAGCGTTAGTTGGATCCGTTCGGATGCGCTTAATCGATAATGATAACCGCAAGATGTACACACTTTGAGATTCTTCTCAAGCTCTTTACTTGTCTGAATCGTGCCACACTTCGGACATTTATTCATTAAACCCTCAGGAATATCCCTTTTCGTTCTCTCGGAAGGAATCGTTGCATATTTTCGCTTTTGAAATAAATCCTTTAGCACATTTCCACCTCTACTTGGCTATGATCTATATTCCTTGACAAGCCACGTTCTTAGTTCTACTTTTACTATCTATGTAAAATAGAATTGAGCACTTCTTGTACTTCTTCCAGCTCCCCTTCGGGAACAACAATTTCGAATTGATTTTTGGATAAAGAGATGCCTCGTACTTGAACGAGAAAACCTTCTTCCGTCAGCTTCTGTTTAATCCGCTCTGCAATTTTCGCAGTAGGAGCTATATAGATCACCGTCCACATGAATAAACCTCCTATGACGTGCAACTACAACCACTAAGGCAACTAAGCTATGACGATAACAACATCCTTTATACGCATAGGAACACACAATGCAATAATGATATCATAATTTCACTTTTGCCCGCAACAGAGCACATCGATATAAAAAGTAAAGCCTGAACTATTTAGGCTTAGTCCAGACGGTGTTTACTGCTATAATCAGGCGCATGCTCATTTTGATGAGCGATTCTAGCTGAGGCTGCTGCCGCTAATCCGCAAACTAAGTCATCTAGAAATACATGCACAGCGCTGCGGTCATCGTTCAACGCGCGAATAATCCCTATTTTTTCCTTATCTAAATAGCCGAAGCTGGTTAAGCCAATCATGCCGTAAACATGAACAATCCCAAGTGCTAAGGTCTCGTCTACCCCGTAAAGCGGTTCATCCACCTCAAGAATAGATTGCAGCGGCTCTGGCAGCATTTTCTTCTCTGCTAATTCATCTAGGGCAATCCCTGTATAGAGGGTATATTGCACTTCACGTTTGGAAAGCACTGCCATAACGCTGTCTTCACATTCTTCAATCGTGAGTTGATCATTATAAGGCTTTTGCAGCTTATATACGATTTCTGCGACTTGATCCACGGTCACACCGCGTTTCTGGAGTAGTTGGATCATGTGTTGTTCGGTCATAAATCCTCCTCCTAGCAATGGGATGCCCACATGAATAGAATGAAAAGCTGGGTTCCTATTCATATGCGGAGAAAGCGATTTTTACCACATGAACCACGAGAGAAAATCTACGATTGAGATTTTCTCATTTCACTCGGACGGAATCTTTGCCCATGATCGTCTCGATCATGCGCATAAGATCCTTGGTCGGATCGACCCGATACTGGTCGCTCAAGGCCAAGAGCTTGTTGCTGCTTTCATAGAAAAGCGCAACCGCGAGCTGGCCCTTATGCAGCTTCAGCAGCGCCTTCAGCTGCAGGAGCTTATCCGGCTGCTCACAGTCAGCCGTGATCTTGACGAACACGCGCTGCGGCTTCGCCTCGGGGGCCGCCTGCGTGACAGGAGCGGCGCTGCGCGAGCCGCTCGGCGGGGCAGCCGGGCGCGGCGTACGATCCCTGACGCTGTCAGGGGATCGTCGCTGCGCCGCAGGCTGCCTGCGAAGCCGCTGGACGGCCTCCGGGTCGTCCAGCGCGACCAGCTGCTCCGCGAGCAGCTTGGGCGGGTCCTCGTCCTGAAGCTGCAGCTTCGCACGGACGAGGACTAGTCTGCCCTTCTGCACGAGCGGAGCCGATTTCTTCCAGGTCTCGGGGAACAAGACCACCTCGACTTTATCAATGCGATCCTCCAGCTCCATGAACGCCATGGGATCGCCTTTTTTGGTGACGATCGTCTTATTCGAGAGGATCATCCCGGCAACAAGGACATCGCTATGATCTGGAAGCTCCGTTAGCTGATGCAACATCACGGCATCCAGCTCTGCCAGCTGTTCGGTATAGGCATCCAGGGGATGACCAGAGATATACATACCAAGTAGCTCTTTCTCCAGCTCAAGCTGCTTGGATTGCGGCATCGGCGGGATGTTCGGCACCTCAACCTCCCAGTTCGGCTCTTCAACAAATCCGAAGAGATGAAGCTGTAAATCGTCCCGTTCCTTGCGCCATTTCGTAGCGGAAGCAATCGTTTCATCTAGGACTGCGAGATGCCCAGCACGATGCCCGCCAAGTGTATCGAAAGCTCCGCCTTGAATGAGTGATTCAACCACTCTTTTATTAACTACGCGAAGGTCGACACGTCGGCAGAAATCCAGCAAGCTCTCAAACGGCGCTTTCTTTCTCTCACTAAGAATTGCATCTATAGCTTGTGTTCCTACATTTTTGATGGCGGCCAAACCAAATCGAATGGCGCCGGCGCTCGAATCTGGCGTAAACACCGTTCCGCTGCCATTGACATCCGGCGGGAGCACCGCAAGCTTCACACGTCGACATTCGTCCACGTACTCAGCAACCTTGCGATGATTCCCCATAACAGCGGTCAACATCGAAGCCATGAAATAGATCGGATAGTGCGCTTTGAGGTAGGCGGTTTGGAAGGCAAGCACGCCATACGCCGTCGCATGCGCACGCGGGAAACCGTAATCCGCAAATCGCACGATCATATCGTACACATGATTCGCCTCATCGGCATTAAATCCTTGACGCAAGCTCCCCGAGACGAAATGAGTCCGTTCTTCATCGAGTACTTCCCGCTTCTTTTTGGAAACAGCTCTGCGCAATAAATCTGCTTCACCTAAGCTGAACCCTGCCATTGACGAGGCAATTTGCATGATTTGCTCTTGGTACACGATGATGCCATAGGTGTCCCGTAGAATAGGCTCTAGTGTTGGATGCGGATAAACAACCTCCACCAGTCCATGCTTACCTGCAATATATTTCGGTATAAATTCCATCGGACCCGGGCGGTACAAAGCCAAGACGGAAATAATATCTTCAAATTCAGAGGGCTTCAAATCCTTCAGAACCTTGCGACAGCCTGTTGACTCCAATTGGAATACGCCTGTTGTTTCCCCTCTGCTGAGCATCTCGTAGGTGATATCATCCGAATCCATGTTGAGGAGATCAAAGTTAATCTGAACTTCCTCCATTTGAGCCAGCCAATCCACAGCTCGTTCAATAATTGAGAGGGTCCTTAGACCCAGAAAATCCATCTTGAGGAGTCCGATTGCTTCCAAATGCTCCATTGTATACTGCGTGAGTGCCGTCTGAGCCGTCCCCTCTTGCAGAGGCACGTAGTGCGTCAAAGGCTCACGAGAAATCACAACGCCAGCAGCATGCGTAGAGGCATGACGCGGCATCCCTTCAACACGCATAGCCATCTCTAGTAGTTCTGCGGTCTTAGGCTGTCTGGCTACCATTCCTTTCAAATCAGAGCTCACCTGAAGAGCTTCCTTCAGTGTCATCCCAAGCTGATTTGGAATCGCTTTAGCGGCCCGATCCACGTCCCCATAAGGCACACCCAGGACACGCCCCACATCCCGAACTGCGGCCTTAGCCGCCATCGTTCCGAAGGTAATGATTTGCGCAACGTGTTCATGACCATATTTGGCAACGACATAGTCAATCACTTCATCCCGTCGTTCATCGCTGAAATCAATATCGATATCGGGCATGGAGATCCGTTCCGGATTCAAGAACCGTTCAAAGAGCAGCTTATATTGCAACGGATCGACATTCGTAATACGCAGCACATAAGCAACTAAACTGCCTGCGGAGGAGCCCCGCCCTGGCCCCGTCATGATCCGTTTCTCATGCGCGAAGCGAATAAAATCCCATACGATTAAGAAGTAATCGGAAAAGCCCATATTCGCAATGACACCAAGTTCATAGGCTAGGCGATCTTCCGCCTGTTTTCTCATGGGATGGCTCGCATCATGCCACTCTGGCTTACTGCCATAACGCTGTTCCAACCCTTGCTTGCACAGCTCCTGCAAATAAGCCCCCGCAGTGAAATGCTCAGGAATCGGTCGGAAGCTTGGTAAAATCGACTTCCCGAACGTCAGTTCGAGATCACAGCGTGAAGCAACCTCAGCTGTATTCGCAAGCGCTTCAGGCACATGGACGAATAACCGCCGCATTTCCTCTTCGCTTTTCAAATACATCTGACTCGTTCCCATCTTGAGCCGATCTGTGTCATCCACTGTTTTGCCGGTGCCGATACAAATAAGAATGTCTTGCATCACATGATCCGGCTCTGTTACGTAATGCACATCATTCGTGGCGATTAAAGGAATGCCAGTTTCTTTGCTCAATTCAATCATGGAAACCATCACTTTTTTCTGCTCAATCATGCCGTGATCTTGAATTTCCAGAAAGAAATCGTCACCGAAAATGTCGCGATAACGCTCTGCCGCATTGCGCGCCTCATCATACCGGTTGTGGAGCAAATGTTGGGAAACTTCACTGCCTAAACAAGAGCTTAGGCAAATCAGCCCCTCTGAGTGTTGGGCCAGATGTTCTAAATCAATACGCGGTTTATAATGAAAGCCCTTTAGATGTGCAATCGAAGTGAGCTTCATGAGATTCTGATAGCCTTTGAAATTCTTCGCTAGCAAAATAAGGTGATAAATCGGCTGCTCCTGCCGTGTTCCTTTATCGCGAATGGAACCCGCAGTAAAGTAAACTTCACACCCAATAATTGGTTTGATGCCACGCTGTTTGCAGGCTTTGTAGAATGCAATCGCCCCATACATGACACCATGATCCGTCAAGGCCAGAGAGGTCATGCCAAGATTAGCCGCTTGTGAAACAAGCTCCTCCATCCGTGCCGCACCGTCTAATAAACTATATTCACTATGCACATGCAGATGTACAAACGAACTCATCCGCAATTCCCCCCTTCTTTCATGAATTATTCCTTACATTTTATCATATTGGAGCTAGCCAGTCCCATACAGTAGTAGAGAGAGTTTGTCCTCCCAACTCAGTAGAAAGGAAGCGATTAACACATGGCTGGCTTTTGGGCAAGTATTATCATGTATTTCTGCATTGCATTTGGGGTCGTATTCGGAGGCAGCATGCTAAGCGGTATAGCAGCCGTATTAACCTTGCAATCTCCCACAGAAAAAATGTTGACCATTTCGGAAAATATTAAGATTTGGGCGATGGTCGCTGCGGTTGGCGGAACCATTGATCCAATCCGTTATATTGAAAGTCACGTGGCCATTGGCCATCTCAATCCGGCAATCAAACAGATTGTCTATATCATCGTTGCTTTTACAGGAGCACAATTCGGAACTGCGCTCATTCAAATGATCTGCAAGGGAGGCCATCAGCCTTGAGAATCCCTCCTTTTGCCCGATATCAACGACTGCTTGCGAGCTTTGGACTGCTGTTGTCGGGAGCGATCATTGGGAGCGCTGTGTATATGAGCATTCATCATCACACGTATAATGAGTTGTACGTGCAATTGCATAAAGTTTTACAGGAGAATGAAGATCTCGAAATCGATATCGCTAACTTAAAAAAGACTAAAAATAATCAAACGTTAGTTAATGTAGTCAATGTTCATCTGCTTCCCAAAAATGACACTGACATCTTTAGCGAGGATATTCAGAAAGAAATTGAAGGTGATATTAAAAGTGAGCTCAAGGTCGTCATTGGCCAAAAGGCATCATTCGTAGGAGATGCCCAGCCCCTCTATGAGAAGCTAATTACGCAAAGAACTTATTTTCTACATGATAAAAAGTATGTTGTCCAAGTCAAATCCATTGTGTTGATCCAAACGGAGTTAACCATTTGGATTACGGCCGAGGAGAAAAAAACATAAGATGAATTCGTGTCTCATCTTGCAATCCCGTCCTAAACTCGCTAAAGTTAATTGTAAATTCTACATAAAGGGACGGATTGTACCTATGCACGCCATTCAACTCACGTTATTTATTCTTATTTGCCTACTACTCGGGCTCACTTTGTTCTACAGCATTCGCTCCAGACGCGAGTCAGATGCTGCCAAGCGGGGCTTGTATACGGCCCGCATGAACATTTGCATGGGATTCATGTTAGTTCTCATTGCAATTACGCAAATCTTCTTCTTCAGCGAATCCAGCTTCCGCCGCATCTTCGGCACGGTACTCGTGTTGATCGGTGTTTTCAATGTATTCGTCGGAATCCGTAATCACGGGCACTTCGATCGCCTGCTGCGTTAGATCACTTGGGCGGTTAACATCGCCTTCGATACCAGGGCTCCTGCATGATAAATTTCTACATCAATCTTGCCAAATTTACGGCTCACCTCGATGATGGTGGGCCGTATTTCTATTTTGGAATCTATTTGAAGCGGCTTCAGAAAATAGGTCGACATATTATCCATAACGAGGTCACCCTTCTTATGCTCTTGCACAATTCGGTAAGCCGCTTGCGTCATGAGCGTCGTAAGAACCCCCTCTGAAACAGTCCCCAAATGATTCGTCATCTGTGGCGTGATCACACCATGAAATTGCAGTTTGCCCTTCTCATCTCTTACTTCTTCCATCCCGGACCAGATCAAATCTTCAAAGGTTTCACCGTTCTGCGGCTGCTTCTGGATTGATTGCATTGCCTTTAGGATATCGCTGCGGTTAAGCACGCCGACAATTTTCCGATTCGTATCCACGACCGGCAGCAGTTCAATCCCTTCCCACACCATCATGTGGGCGGCAGACGCAACTGAAGTCTGAGGTGAAACGGTGAGCGGATTCCTTGTCATCAATTTATCGACGGATTGCTGCGTGCTTGCACCAACCATATCTTTGGACGTCACTACACCGATAATGCGATTCCACTCATCGACGACGGGAAAACGGCTATATCCCGTATCCTCGGACATACGCTGCCAATCCTTCAATGTACTGTTCGCTTTCAGTGCGAAGAGCGCTGCGCCAGAGGCGAGAATATCTTCCACGAGCATGATTTTCTTTTTGATCAAACGATCGTAGATCGCTCTGTTAATCATGGATGCGACGGTAAACGTGTCATAACTGCTTGAAATAATCGGCAGCTCCAGTTCATCCGCCAGCACCTTGACCTCGGTACTCGTATTGAAACCACCCGTAATTAATACGCCCGCACCCTGCTCTAAAGCGCACAGATGTGCCCGATTACGGTTACCCACGATGAGCAGGCTGCCTGCCTCAATGTAGCGCATCATCGCATCTTGCTCCATGGCGCCGATGACGAACTTGTGCAGCGTCTTATGCAGACCCTTCGCCCCGCCAAGCACCTGACCATCCACCATATTCACAACCTCGGCAAAGGTCAGTTTATCAATGTTCTGACGAAGTTTTTTCTCAACACGAACGGTTCCGATCCGTTCTTTGGTTGAAACGAGTCCTTGATTTTCTGCTTCTTTGATCGCGCGGTATGCCGTGCCTTCGCTGACTTCCATATTTTTGGCGATTTTGCGCACGGAAATCCGACTGCCTAACTTTAAGTCTTCAATATGCCGCAAAATCTGCTCATGTTTCGTTAATGTATCGACGGAATGTGTATCCAACTGTTACACCTCATTCACTAAATACTGTATTAGTCTGTACTACTAGTATAAGCGTTCTAGCAAGTAAGAACAATGAGGGTTCGTGAGAAGAAAAAGCATCCAACCCTATTGGATTGGATGCTGCATCATCATTATATCAAACATATGTTCGATGTCAAAGATTTGATCATTCTTTGCCTACTTACGGAATTGCAAAAGCTTGCGTCGGCCTTGCACGAGTTGCTCCATTTGCCATTTCTTCATCCGATTGATGCGGAGCTGCTGCTTGCGCTTTTCTTCATCTACACCAAGGATTTGGTGTAAATGCGCGGCAATGATGAGCAAGGCCATCACGAGCCAGATGACACTAAATATCATCGGCAAGGAACCAACCTCACGGAATTGTAGTTGTGGAATGGAATAAAATAACATGCCGACTGCCAAACTCATGTACACAACATTTTTAAAACCTTTCAATGGGATCACACGCCTTTCGCTTCAAATAATCTCGAACCTATCTCTACCTATTTCCATTGTATGAGACAAGTACTAGATATATGAACGTATGGGCTCATGAGGGCCAAGCTTATTCCACTTCGAAGCCTTGGCTGGCCAGAAAGGCTTTCATATGCTTTCTTGGACGCTGCGCTTTCGCAGCCATTTCTTTGGACCAGCTCGTATCAACTTTGCCGCTGGTACGCACATTCATGTAGTCGCGGATCGTCTCGTCGTATGCCTCGACCGCGCCGTTGTTTAGCGTATACCGATTCTCATGGTATACGGCTTCAAGCGGGAGCCGCGGGCGATGCAGCGGCTCTTGATCCGGCATGCCGATGCACATGCCGAAGATCGGGTACACGAGCTGGGGCAGGCCCAGCAGCTCGCTCACCTCAGCGGGCTTGTTGCGCAGCCCGCCAATGTAGCAGACGCCGAGGCCGAGTGACTCGGCGGCAATCGCTGCATTTTGCGCAGCTAATGCAGCCTCGACCGTGGCAATGATGAGATTCTCAGCATTGCCGGTAACCGGCGTGTCCACGTGTTGGTGGACCGCCTCCGCGTAGCGGTGCAGGTCTGCGCACCACACGAGGAATAGCGGACACTCGCTGACGTAAGCTTGATTGCCAGCTAGCTCGGCTAGCTGGCTCTTCAGGTCAGCATCCGTCACATGAATCACGCTGAATGCTTGCATATTACTCGAAGTCGAGGCGGCTTGCGCAGACTTGATAATCGCCTCGCGTTGTTCTTCGCTAACAGGCTCATTCGTAAATTTGCGGATGGAGCGATGACTTTGCAAGGTTTCAATGATGGCGTTCATTGTCTGGATCCACGTCCTTTGTCTCATTTCTATTAGTATCCCTGAAATATGACCAATTTTCAAATCCAAATCAGAGTGTAGTATGTCAGAGCTTGCGCTGGTAAGGTGGCGGTGCTGGATGCAGGTGATGCGGAGGGCTGATGCGGGCTATGGGGCCGCAAATTAGATCGAAAACTGCAAATGTGCATCTTTTTTCCAAATTCTAGCTTCATAACTAGTAAATTAATGCGATTATGCAACTTTATCCGATGAAAACCCACTTTCTTTGAGAAATAACCTAAAATTACTGCATATTTGCACTAACTCCCTATCTCCACGAAAAAACTCCCACAAAAACTGCATTTTCGCAGTTTTGCGGAAGCTATTTTTGTATGAATCAGCTTTGTAGGGGGTTACTTTGTGCAGGTTGCTTTTGTGTAGTTAATGAGGCTCCCCTCAACCAAACCTTATTTCATCAACACTTTTCTCACCTTACGATACAGCAATGTTAATGTCCATGGTATGGCCACAATCAATACAAACACAATCCCGTTGTAGACATTAAATAGTAGAATCGAACCCGGCATATGAACCTTGTATTTCCACAAGGACAATAAGGCAGGATGCATTAAGTAAACGCCGAAGGACATCATCCCGAGGGAAACGAAAAACTTACCCACCCGCTTCCATTTTAACAGGAGCTCCTTAGCCATCCAGATCATGCTCACACCCATGCCAAGATTGTACATCAACCACGTAATCTCAAACCAGGTATTTTCGAAGGAATATCCCCTTGATGCTAATAAATACAGCCCCGTGTAAACCAAACCACTCACTATGGAGGATGGAATTACCCACCCTTTGTTGTGATCCAACCATGCGCGGAAATTCCCATAGTTCATCCCGATGGCACCGCCAACGAGGAAATAGCCGAAATAGGTGATACATAGCTCAGGCTTATGACTAATCGGACCAACCCAGTGGCTGTAGATGTAGACACCTGCTTGAATCGCTAAACCCCAAAAAGCCAGCGTTTTACGAAACCATGCTGCATTTCTTACGGCCCAAACGAGCAGCGGAAACAGCAGGTAGAACTGCACGATAATGATCATAAAATACAGATGATAGCCCGAATCTGCCCATTTTAACTGCTCAAGAAAAACGCTTAGATCTACTTTTATTGGATGCTCTGGCGTCCAAAGCCATGGATTATATATATAGTAGAAAAAGGACCAAACGATGTAGGGGACAAGCACTTGCCGAACACGTTTCCAATAGAAAATACCGGCTTGCTTAGCGCTCCAATTATCCGCATAAATATAGAACAACACGATGCCGCTCAAAAATATAAATACGGGAACAGCAAAATAACTTATTTTGTTCAGGAATAAAATAAACAGCTGTGTGCTACTGCCTTTCAAAGCTGGATCCACTGTCCAGTCCGCCGTTACATGAATCAGAACCACAGCAAGGATCGAAATTGCTCTGACAATATCAAGCTCCGTAATTTTTGCTTTTGCCATATCGGTTTACTATCCTCATTTCATAATAAATACCCTTTTACTATAGACATTTTCGACATGTTTCGCAACATGTGAACAAGCAAAAGAGCCCCAATCGCATCGATGGGAACCTGAATCACCCTTGCTTGGTTTTCCCTGCTTGAACTTGACGTTTACGCGTTGAAAGTTGAAATCTAACTAGCGTTAAACCTACTAAAATCATTGCCGTCCCGAAGTACATGAGTGAAGCCCATTCATACTTGCTATCCGTTCCGATCATAATGCGGTGCAGCAGTGACAAAACAAAAATCGGATAGGACAACATATGAAGGGCAAGCCATAGCTTTCGTTTTAGCTTCTGCCGAATATCCGTTGTAAATACTACGATTAATAAACCGTACATAGCGAGCGTGCCCAAGCCGTTCAAAATAGGATTATTTTTCGCTGTAAAAGGGATTAGAAGTTCCGCCCAGTCGAAAGGCATGAAAGTATCTATAATGAGAAGTACCGTATGTAGGAGAGCAAAACAGGTTCCCGTTAGATTCGTATAAGTGTGCCAGCGTAGCAGTTGCCCCTTCTTGCGCCCATGGAGCTGAGGAAAGCTGTAGGTGATACCGATCGCCATTCCAACAAACAATGTCAGAAAGGAAAGAATACCATTAGCCTCATCATACGTGTGTCAATGAGGTGATGCTTCTGCCCTCCCCTCGTTTGCCAGCGCCTGCGCAGTATGCTGGAAGTAGCTATAGCACCCGTTCTTAGTTGAAGCGTAGCTTCACGTGCAGGATCCGATTCAAAGGGATTGGCAATGCCAATGCACCATAGCTCGCTCTCCGACGCTCCACCCCACACTTCCACATCGCCGCCTGCCGAAGTTGTTTGGCTAATTGGTGCGCTGTCCAGCTTTTCACAAATCCTCCGAAATCCAACAGGTGACCTGCCGAGATTCGAACCGATTTCATCCAGGGATCCTCTTGCGGCGCCACACCCGGTGCTGTAAAGGGAGAATGCTGTTCAAGCTCAACTATACTTTCCTTTATTCCCTCAAATAATTGTCTATAGCTAGGATACGTGACTTCGTGTGTGGGGCTTCTCTAGTTTAGATGGGGGGTCCGTCTTCTTCTGAGTTACGATTGTTGATGCATTCAGCTTCGAATTAGCAGCTTCTCGTACAGCTATGAGAAATTCAGGGCTTTCTTTGACTTCCTGAATTGAAACTCACACGAATGAATTCGCATGATTCTTGGATTAATTCTACTAATGCAGAATAGATACCCAAGCGTGATCCGCAATTCCTGCGGAGTTAGCGATGATTAACTAACCGCTAGCCTGTTTAATCCTTCTTGCTTGATGTTTTGACTCGCATTTACGTCACGGTCATGATGGGTGCCACATCCCAAACATGTCCATTGACGCAAAGCAAGTCGTTTTACATCTGGATTGCGATGCCCGCACACATGACAAAGCTGGCTAGAAGGAAATTCCTTCGAAACAACACTGATCGTACGATCATACCAATTAGCTTTGTACGTGACATAGGTACGAAATGTTGACCAAGAAACTTCGGCAATCGATTTTGCTAATCGCTGATTTTTGAGCATCTTATTCACGGGTTTTGAACCAGTGGTTGAATCTCCACTTCACATACGAGTGATGCGAAATATTTACCTGATGCATTCTGACGAATCGTTGCCGAAAGCACACGACCTTCCATGGCTCTGGAATTTGCAAAGCGAACACGACCCAGTTTCGGTAGTTTTAGCATGTTACCATCAACTGCAATATTGCCATTCGTGTATTTGGTCGTATAGCTTTGAACGGGATTTTTCCTGCTCTTATAACGCGGTGCATCAGTTTGCTTCTTAAAGAAGCGGTCAAGGCTGTCCGCTAAGTTCCGAACTGCTAATTGTAAGGCAATACTATCAACGCCTTTTAACCATCCAAAACTTGCCTTTAACGAAGGAAGTCCAGTTGCACATACATTGTAAGATAGTCCTTTTCCTGTTGTGGCATACGTATCGTTCCATTGTGTTAGGAAGTAATTAAAAATGAAACGGCAGGAACCAAATGTTTGACGAAGGAGGCTCTCTTGTTCCTTTGTCGGGTAAATCCGGTAGTTATATGCTTTATGTGATAGCATGCAAAGCCTCCATTCAAAAGGGCTGTAGAACTATTACAGCACATACGTTCGCTTATGAAACTACCTATTCATCTCATCACTGAAGTAATGAGAGTTCTCGACTATGCATAAATAGACCACAATCATCGCACTCACGATTCCGATCTGCCATTTTGTCCATTTGGAGGATGCTTTCATACCTAACCCATCCCATCTCTCTAATTAAGAATCTAAGCTCAGTATACGTGGTTGAAGACCTCAAATCCTGAGCAAACCCTAAAAATTAGCTGAAAACTCCGTGAAGTTATGTTTGAAGAATGGGCGCTTTCCTTCATATGCCTAGGAACAAAGGCAAATATGTCCTCATATGATGGAGTAGTTTACTTTGCTAAGCAGTAATGCCGTTTGTGTACACATAAGAAAGTTTAAGTTTTCGGATATCGAAACAAATTTCTTATTGGCGTTAAAATTTACCTTTAAACGCGGTCGATCATCCTTGAATAGCCTCGACAGGGATTTTCTTATGCTGGAAGGAGTGTTCACTATTGACCAGAACGAAAGTTGGCGTATCCATTCAAAGCACCAGCATCTATTTGGATGATCGGACCGTTGTTCTAAGTGAAGCCATTGCAAGAAAGTGGAAAGTTCCGTCCAATCAAATGATTAACATGCGATTCGGCTCATACCAGCAGGATGTCAAAGTGGTCACAGCTGCGGTACCGAATAGCCTCCGTGTCGACCCTGCACTTGCATCCAAGATTGGTCTACATCAAGGGGCACGGCTTACTATCAACTATAAGCCAACTTCGAATACAATGTCGATCGGACCTTTAATTGGCGTCATGATTAGCCGCGTGAATACGAGTTCCCCCAGCCGCCCTTTTGGTCCTATTACCACTTTTTGTAAAGAGTTGACCGACGCTTGTAATCAAGTAGGGGCTAGTGTGTGTTTCTTCCCTCCACAAGAGATGCATGCCAATCCACAAACAATTTCTGCTTATTCGTATGCGAATGGTTCTTGGAGTAAAAGAACATTTCCGATTCCCAATGTGATCTACAATCGACTCACTTCGCGGAAGTACGAGAATATGACCAATGTTCAACAGTTCATGAAGGACGTCAAATCGCGTTATGGCACGGAAATCTTCAACGAGAAATATTTGAACAAAACAGAAGTTTTCGAAGCTCTTCGCAAAGATAGCTCCTTGCACAGCTACTTACCAGAGTCTTACCTTTTCAAAAACTTTCAAATGTTGAAATCAATGGCTGCTCGCCATAGTGCTCTTTTCCTTAAACCGATTACTGGAAGTCTCGGCAATGGCATTATTCGTATTCGCAGAGAAGGTGGCGGAGAAACCTATACGGCTCATTCAACAAGCCTTGCCGGTGTGCGCAGACAGACCTTCCCATCCCTTCTAGCCGTCTTTCAGTCCGTATCTGGGAAGCTCAAGACACAGCGTTATCAAATCCAACAAGGACTTGATCTCATAACTGCAGAGGGAAATCCCATTGATTTCCGAGCACTTGTTCAACGTGGTGAAAAAGGAGAATGGGAAATCACTTCCATTGTAGGTCGGATTGCAGGCAGCCAGCACTTTGTATCTAACCTTGCACGCGGTGGAAGCTTATCAACGGTTCCTGAAGCATTAGCCAAAGCTGGCTTCTCCACGCCAACTCGCGCCTCCATTATTCGGAGACTACGCAAAGCCTCATTGGACATAGCGAAAGGGATCGAAACCCAAATTCCCAGTCATTTTGGAGAACTAGGGATTGATCTTGCCGTTGATCGAGCAGGCAGAGTTTGGCTTCTGGAAGTCAACTCCAAGCCATCTAAGGATGATAATACAGCACTAAATACCGATACCAATAAAAATAAAATTAGACCTTCTGTTAGAACGCTAGTCAAATACGCTCGTTTTTTAGCGAAGTATTGAGGTGAAACATGCGATTGCGAACACAGCGCCCTTTGTTAGGCATCATGGTAACCGAACTGAACCGAGAACTTCCATTTGCTAGCGCAAGCTTTTATCAGAATCTGACGGCTCACGGAGCTAACGAAGGAATTGATGTGTTTGTCTTCTCACCAAATCGCATCGAATGGAAGCAAGAAATGGTAAGAGGCTATATGTACGATAGGACACAGCAGGATTGGATTACTAAGCTGTTTCCCCTTCCTACACTCATCTATGATCGCTGTTTCTTCAGCAATAAACATAGTTATCTCACCTATCAATATCACGTGCGCAAACTGCGTGCGATGCCCTCTATTCGGTTTCTTGGCTACGGTCTAAGCGGAAAGTGGGAAGTGGGCCAGATCTTACAGAAGGATCCTGCACTCCATCCTTACTTGCCAGAAACCAGCCGACTCCGTAACCGTCACCAGCTCGAAATCTGGTTTCATAACAGAGCAGATGCCTTCTTAAAGCCTCAAGGCGGAAGTCAAGGCAAAGGTGCGTTACACATTCACAAAGAAGGCATGGGGTACAGCGTACAAGGACGAGATGGACATAACCATCCTATTACAGGTGAGTTCAAGGAGTGGCCTTCCTGCTGGCAATGGCTGAAGAGCGTGTTAGGCTCACGTCCCTACCTCCTGCAAGAATATTTACATCTCCACTCGATGAACGGAATGGCTTATGATGTACGATCCTTAGTTCAGAAAAATGGTCGCGGTAACTGGGAACAAACGGGTATGGCCGTTCGCGTTGGTAAACCTGGAAGTATCACTTCCAATCTGCATGGCGGGGGCACTGCCGAAGATGTGAGTGATTTTCTAACCAGAGAATTCGGTGAAATGAAGTCCGATCAGCTGATTAACACGATTGCCATGCTCTCCAAGCACATTCCGACCTTCTTGGAGTCTTATCATGGTCGACTAGCCGAGCTTGGTATTGATTTGGGGATCGATACTGACGGACGTATATGGATTCTTGAAGTGAATTCGAAGCCGGGCAGAACGATTTTTGCCCGTTTAAATAATGAACGAGCACGTATGAAATCAATTGCAAATCCGATCCACTATGCTGGATTTTTGTTAAACAAACAGCTGAGCTGAGTTAGCTAAGCTTTGTTTGAACGTGCTCATGGGGGCAGAAGGTCATATCTGCCTGTTTTGACACGGAAAGCCCCGTAGGGCAACAAGTTTAGGAGGGTAACCTAATGAGTTTGACATCGTGTATGCTCCACGCCGTACAACGAACAGATAGATCGGTCTACTTAACGAGTGATCTCGCCAAAGCTTTACGGTTAACCGGAACTAAATCCATTACTGTAAAGGTTGGGAGTAAAGGGACTTCGTTACCGGTCCGTTTGATCAAAAAAAGTGGTCAGCATATGTACATCCCGCTTTCCTTAATGGCCTCCTTGCGTATTCCTCGAACTGGGAATGTGCTAGTTGCTAATACCAATAATAAAGAGCTTCGAATTGGTCCACTTATCGGTGTGTTAACCAATGTAGAGAGTGGTACATCGCCCTTCGGCTCCATAACTGGCTTCATTCGCCAAGTCATTAATACAGGTTCACATCGCTCCTTCAGCTTCGCTTTCAGTCCCAGGAATGTGAACTGGATTCAAGAGACTGTGTCAGGCCTAGTCCCGAAAGAAGGCGGAGGTTGGATGCGTAAAACATTCCCGCTGCCAGACGTTATTTATAACCGGCTATCCAGCCGCAAAGCGGAGAAATCAGCAGGTATGGAGGGATTTAAAAATCGCTTCGTGGGGCGGGGTATTCCGATCTTTAACTGGAGCTTCTTTGATAAATGGGATGTTTATAAAATGTTAGACGGCGACGACGCATTTCGGTTCGTTCCTGAATCCAGAATTAATCCCACTGCTGAACAAATCAAAGAAATGCTTGATAAACATAAATTTATTTACTTGAAACCAACAGCAGGGAGCCTTGGCATCGGTATTTATCGTGTAACCTATAATCCGAAGCGTGGTTATTTCGTCCGTTACCGGAAAGCGAATAAAAATGTTCTGATTCGCTATGCCAAATTCGAAAGCTTGATGCAAATGCTGGGGACAGGACGCGGACGCTTAGCAAGCTACGTTGCCCAACAAGGGATTCGACTCATCGAAATTGATAATTGCCCGATTGATTTCCGCTTCCACTTGACGAAAAACGGTAATAATCAATGGGTTGTGGCAGCGATTGGTGCGAAGAAATCCGGTAAAGGCAGCGTCACAACGCATATCCGCAACGGGGGGCAACTCATGACACCTGAGCAGGTTCTACGTTTAGTTTATGGGGGACGTGCGGAGCAAATTCTAGACAATGCCAAGGAAACGGCTATCAAACTTGCCCAAGGTATTGAAAATAACTATGAGCATTTACTTGGCGAGCTTGGCTTCGATATCGGGATTGATCAGAATGAAAAAGTGTGGATGTTTGAAGCCAATGCGAAGCCGGGTCGATCGATTTTCAAGCATCCTTCTCTGAAAGACGGAGATGCTGCCACCATTCAAAGTGTTTATGAGCACTGTCTTTATTTGAGCCGCTTCCGCTCAAGGAGGGAAAACTAATGGGTTTTACCCTTCATGAGAAAGTACCCAAACCTACATTGGCCATTCTCACAGTGAAAGACAGTTCCCGTGTATTTCGTGGGAACTTAGATAACTTTCTTGATTTGATAAAAACGGGTGAGCGCTATGGCCTCGACGTTTATGTCGTGACAACGAAAGATTTCAGCATATCGAACTCTGAGATGTACGGTTATCGCTTTCAACCAGGTGCTAATAAATGGAGCAGGGAACTTGTTCCCTCTCCTCAAGTTGTTTACAATCGAATCCCCTACCGTAAAATGGAAATGAGACCTGAGGTTCAGCAAACCATTCAGGCCTGTAAGCGCAGTACGAGTATCCATTTATTCAACCCTTCCTTTTTTAACAAATGGACATTATTCAGTTGGTTGAATAGTGCCAAAGAAAGTAAACCTTACATGCCCGATACACAGCAAATGAACGAGGTTTCCGATCTCTCAGAATTATTAAAGAAGCACCCCGTGCTCTACTTGAAACCAGTTAAAGGTAAAGCCGGGATGGGCATCATGCGAATAGATCGCGTGTCCACCAAACCGAATCATGGACAATATCGTCTGAGCCGTCAAGAGGACAAAAAAATGGTCTATAGCTATCATAATTCCTCAGATGAGATTTGGCAGGAATGGGATCGACATAGCGGCGCCCAAGATTATATCGTCCAACAGGGGATTGCGTTAACCAGATTCAAAGAACGTGCTTACGATCTGCGTGCATTAGTCCAGAAAACTTCTAAGGGTGAGTGGAGTGTTTCTGGTGTTGGCGCACGTGTAGCAGGTAAAGCAAGCATCACAACACATGTTCCGCGCGGTGGATCGATTGACGAACCACGGAAGCTGCTCACTTATGCTTTTGGAGCAAAGGGAGCCAAAAACATTCTAAATCGCGTTCGGACTGCGGCGATAACACTTGCCACGCAAATAGAGAAATCCTCTGGTAATCCACTTGGGGAAATGTCCATGGATATCGGTGTTGATACGGCAGGACACATCTGGTTTTTTGAAGCTAATTCAAAGCCAATGAAATTCGATGAACCCCGGATCCGCCAGAAATCGCTTGAACGGATTATTCAATACAGTCTTCATTTGATCAATAATCGGAGAAGAAGGTGATTATGCTTGGCTCAAGAACGACTAGGCGTACTCGCTATCTATTTAAACAACTCTCGACTTGAAGAACTTGCCTATTTCAAACTGCTAAGTAAGGAAGGCCAGAAGCTAGGTGTTCAAGTCGAGGTGTTTACTCCGGCGGATGTACAAGGAAACGCAGTGCGAACACTCACATTTGATTCCAGTCGAGGAAGATGGCTTCGAAAGTACACGACATTACCTCCCATTATCTACGATCGCTGCCGCTATAAAGCCGCGGCGAATTATCATATGCTTCAAGCGTTCCGCAACCGCCATGCCAAGCTGATTTATTTAAGTAAACCGCTCGCCAATAAATGGGCGATGCATCAAACACTCTCCACAAGCGGAGCAATTCGTCCATATCTACCAGCAACGGTCCGATACAGCAACATCCACGAGTTAATGAGGTTTCTGAAAAAGTATAAGCTTGTCTATGTCAAACCGAAGAATGGCACCGGAGGAAGAGGCATCATGCGAATTGAACAGCTTTCCTCCGATCTATATTTGTTACAAGGTAGAAATCAATACCGATCGATCATCGCGCCGTTCAGAGCTAATGAAAGACAGCTGGCGATTAAGTTGCATACGCTGAATCTGAGTCCCGACTATGTCGTTCAGCAAGGCATCCATCTGACACTGAATGATGGCCGTGTTCATGACTATCGTTTGCTCATTCAGAAAAACGGTCAAGGTGAATGGGAAGTAACTGGCTGCGCTGGAAGAATTGGTCCTCATCGCAGTATTACCTCCAATCTTCACGGGGGCGGCACTGCGGTAACGCAAGATCGATTGTTGAGGTATCGCTTCACTTCCCCTGAGAAAATAGAGGCAATCAAGGACGAGATGAACGATTTTGCCTACAAGCTTGCAGACTATTTAGAGGTCAAATTCGGCAAGCTGTGTGAACTCGGTATGGACATCGCCGTCGATCCCAAAGGCAATGTATGGCTTCTCGAAGTGAATCCGAAGCCTTCGCGAGAGGTTTTTCGCAGGATTGGTCAGCACGCTATCTACCAGAAGGCCATAACAAGACCGTTGGAATATGCCCTTTGGATGCTGCAGCAAAAAAATAAAGGCTCTGAGAATTGACTGAATTGAGTAGATTGCACATGAAAAACAAGAAAACCTGAGACAACGAGATCGATTCTCGTGCTCAGGTTTTTCTATATATGCTGCCTAGACCAGCTTACATATGCCCAAGATGCCCCATCGTTTGCACAAAAATTTGCTCGATATGCTCATCGTCCAGGGAGTAATATACCGTCTTTCCTTCTTTGCGTCTTTTGACAATTTGCAGGTCTCTCAAATACCGTAGTTGATGTGAGACGGCTGATTGCTCCATCCCGATTCGCACCCCAAGATCGTGAACACAGAGCTCCTGCCTCAGTAAGAAGTAGATGATTTTAACACGCGTAGGATCTCCTAAAGCTTTAAAAATCTCCGCAATCCCAGTCGCCTGCCCATCGGTTAGCTCACCCTCATGCTCCGTTTTGGATATATCCGCATGCCCGCAGCTGCAATCATCGGTTACCGCAATGGCTTCCAGTAATCCTTTGTCCATAGAAAATCCTCCTATCTCCGTCACCTATTTTATACAGGAAGAGCGCTGTGATTGTTCGTTGATTTTTCGATTTGGATGGTCGCATGCGTGATGCCAAACTGCTTCTCGATGACGGTAATCCCTTGCTGAAGAATTTCCTGACTGTCTCGATCGTCCTGAATAAGCAAATGACAACTTAAGGCCTCAATCCCCGATGTAATCGTCCACACATGCAAGTCATGAACGTCAACGACACCGTCAATCCCTTCTAATACTTGTTTAACAGTCCCGATAGAAATAGAACCTGGAGTCCCTTCCATCAAGATATGCAGGGTTGATTTCAGGACGCCCCAAGCTCCTTTTAAAATAAGTAGAGACACAATAATGCTGATAATAGGATCCACCGCATACCACCCGAAGAGCAGCATCACAGCGCCAGCTATGATTGCACCTACAGAACCTAAAGCATCACCCAAAATATGCAGATAAGCGCTGCGCAAATTCAGATTGCCATGTACATCTCCTTTACGCATGAGCGACCAGGCGCTTATTAAATTGGCTATAAGACCTATGCATGCGATGAGCATCATGGACCCGCTGGCAACGACAGCAGGATGAAGGAAGCGTTCAATGGCTTCCCAAATAATGAGACCCGCAATGACAAATAACGTCACTGCATTAAAGAGTGCTGCTAATATCTCAAACCGGTGAAATCCGAAGGATAAACGAGCCGAGGACGGCTTCGCTGCAAACCATAAGGCTAGGAGACTTAGCGCCAATGCGCCAGCATCGCTTAGCATATGACCAGAATCAGAGAGCAGCGCTAAACTATTCGTCCAAAGACCGCCAGCAAATTCAAGTACCATAATCCCTGCGGTTATGCCTAGCGCAATGAGCAACCCTTGTTTATTCCCCGTAGGTCCATGGTGATGGCCATGTCCGTGATGATGGTGTCCGTGACCATGATGATGGTCGTGGTGATGGCTGTGGCCCTCATGGTCATGATGCCCCTGCCCTTTCTTCTCATCTCCATGGTCATGTCCACATGCGTGGTGTTTTTCCGAATCGTGCTGGTGCATGGCATTCCCTCCCTAGCTGCTCTGCTCACTACTTGTGTTACAGATGACCCTATCGTGAGGACAATTATATATGAGTGATTACTCATATGTTAATAATAAATAAGTAAGCTTGCCAGTGTCAATAGGCTTCACCAAAAATGAAAGACCGATTCATCGACTCACGCATAGTGAGCTTGAATCGGTCCAAATCCTAATCTATTTTGCTTACTTAGGTCCCCGTTCCTGCCTTATTCGCCACTGCATCAATCACGTCTGGGTCTAACGTAATTGTCGCACTAAAAACGGTCGTGGATATGGAAAAATCTCCTGTAATTCCCCCGCCCGCTCCTGTATACGTTTTGGAGGCACTCGTCGGGGCAATGACACACGTATCTCCGTTAATCAGGTTTCCTTCATTCCTTATGATATTAAATATTCCTACAAAAGAAGGCATTCTGATCAGCACCTTTATCTCTCAATGTGCTACAGTGTATGCCCAAGGATCCGGCTTTGCGACAACCTGAGTGAATTAGGACATATAATCAAGCAGCTCTGTAAATCGTGCAATTCGAATATGCGCGCCATCTAGCTCACCAGCTTCTCGAAAGCCCGCATAGTCGCAAGCTGCAACCGTGAGGTTATTACGAAGACCTGCCTCCACATCGGACGAGCGGTCTCCGACCATCCAAGCCGACTGAATCCCGTGGGTTTCAAGCAACATTTTTACTAAATCTACTTTCGATCTCGTTTGATATTCACCAGCGCTGTACAAACCTTCGAATAGATGTGCAAGCCCCTTCGCTGCAATGACCTCTTTGACATATGCCTCTAAGCCATTGCTCGCTACAAATAATCGAACGCCTCTGGCATGCAATGACTGCAAAGTTTCCGCCACGCCATCGTACAGCACCCCGCGGCCCTCCAAAAGTCCCTGTACCTGGTACTTGATCAATAATTTATCAGCTTCCTGATGTGTGGCAATAGGCGCTTCTGGCATAACACGCATCCATATATGTTCAAGGAGCATGCCAAGAGCTCCTAGGATTCGTTCTTCTGGCGGCGTCTCACCCTCGAAAAAGCCTCTTGCTCGTAGCTCGTCGAATGTCGCATGGTACGCTGGTAAAAGTAAGGTTTCCGTTTGAAATAAGGTCCCATCCAAATCAAAAAGCATCGCTTCTGGCAGTTGTCCCCGAGTAGTCATCTTCTTGCTCCTTATATGTATAAAATAGTTGTAATGATCTTAGTTAAGAATGGCAAACATACCCATGTAAGTCAATGTACAATTAAAATAAACGACTACTCCGTCCTTCTTGTACTTCTCACAGTGTTTATCAAAAATATAGACAATGTAGAAAGTGAAACTTATACGCTCTATATTTCATGGCAAAATGGTTATTGCTGATCCCCAAAAAATCAGTTATGATTGAAATGAGAATAATTTAAACCAAAAATGATACTTTCACGCAAAATAACCCCAACTCCAACTAAAAAAATAAAAAGCGAGGAATAACGATAATGAACCTTCATATTTTCCAAAATCAACAAGAATTAAACGAGGCAGGTGCAGGCATTATAACCTCCCTGGTTCAAATGCAGCCGAAAGCCGTTCTTGGCTTAGCCACTGGGGGCACACCCGTAGGTATTTACGAAGAGCTTGTGAAAGCCTATGATAAAGGCCGTGTTAGTTTTAAACAGGTAACGACCTTTAATTTGGACGAGTACGTTGGCTTACCTGTCGACCATTCAGAAAGTTATCATGCTTACATGCAACAACACTTATTTGCACACATTGATCTTCCTGCCGAGGCTGCCCATATCCCGAATGGCAATGCCGCTGATTTGGAAGCGGAGTGTGAGCGATTCAATCAACTTTTAGATGATGCGAAGCAAATTGATTTGCAAATACTAGGCCTTGGCCATAACGGACATATCGGCTTTAATGAACCCGACGATTCCTTGATTAGCGGCACACACCGTGTTGAACTGAAAGATGAAACACGTGAAGCCAATGCGCGTTATTTCGATTCGATTAACGACGTGCCTACGCACGCTTTGACGATGGGAGTCGGTACGATCCTAAAAGCTAAAACCATCTTATTGATCGTACGCGGCGCCGATAAAGCCGAAATCGTTCATCGTGCCCTGACGGGACCGATTACCACAGAAGTTCCTGCTACACTGCTTCAAACTCATCCTCACCTTGTTGTACTTCTTGATGCTGAGGCTGGGAGGCTTTTTGAATGAGCGAGCTTCTCATCTCAGGTGCCAAGATTGTTACGGAACAAGGCATAATTGAAAATGGGTTGGTTCACGTGGTTGATGGCAAATTGGCTTACGTAGGTGAACAATCTGGCTGGCTGGCGGACACAGCTAGTCCTAGTGCCGAACGTATCGATGCTGGCGGCAAATGGCTGCTGCCAGGCTTCATCGATGTTCACGTCCATGGCGGCTACGGCGCGGATTTCATGGATGCGAACGCTGAGACATTGGATACGATCACACGTTATCATGCCTCGCATGGCACCACCGGTATGCTGGCAACGACGATGACGGCTACCCGTGAAGCGATTGATCGCGTGCTTGTCGAAGTACAGCGCTATAAGGAGCAAGGGATGCCTTATGCTCAGTTGCTAGGCGTGCATCTTGAAGGGCCGTTCATCTCCCCCAAATGGGCGGGAGCTCAGGATCCGAAGCTCATGGTCACACCGCAGCTTGACTGGTTGAAGGATTGGCATGAGCGGTTCCCGCAGCTCATGAAGCAGTTGACCTTGGCCCCCGAACGCGAGGGGGGCCTTGAGATGATCGCGTGGCTGCGCGATCACGGCATCGTTGCCGCATGCGGCCACACGGACGCCAGCTACGCCGACATGCAGTCGGCGGCGGACGCGGGGCTCTCGCATGCGGTGCACACCTTCAACGCGATGAAGCCGCTGCATCATCGCGAGCCTGGAACCGTCGGTGCGGTCCTCACCGACGCACGCATCAGCGGCGAGGTCATCGCCGATGGGATTCACGTGCATCCAGCAGCGATCAAGCTGCTGACGATGGTGAAGCAGCCGCATGGCTTGCTGCTGATCACGGACGCCATGTCCGCCGCTGGGCTCGGCGACGGGCAGTACGACCTGGGCGGCCAGGCCGTCACCGTGCAGTCGGGGGTTGCCCGGCTGACGGAAGGCGGCGCGCTCGCCGGCAGCACGCTGACGATGATCGATGCGCTCCGCTTTATGGTGCGCGAGGTCGGTGTCAGCGTCGCAGACGCGAGCCGCTTCGCGAGCGGCAATCCGGCGAGGCTGCTTGGCCTCGAAGCGACGCACGGCTCGATTGCTGAAGGCAAACAAGCCGACCTGCTGCTGATCAGCTCGGAGCTTGAGCTTGAGCAGGTTTGGGTGCGCGGTGCAGCGATGAAAGAAGCTTAATCGTGGTTGTCTAACTAGATAAATGGCATAAGAAAACGTGGTAGCTCAGTTAATCAACAATGAGCGACCACGTTTTTACGTTAATTTTATCTAGCATATTGACTGATTCCATTCGCCGGGCTGCTTCTGCGCACGAGTTAATCTAGTTTGATCTTCCTTATCCGATTTTTCGATTAGCTCGGGACGGATTACTCCCTCGGCAACCCTAATAGTCCGAAATTGTCGAATTAATCTCATTATCCGCATCCATTAAATAACGAAAGAGCCAACTCATAGCAGCGATATCTACTTTGAGTCGGCCCTCTTTCATTGGGACGGGGGATAAGAGTGGCCCCACTCCACTAGAACACCTTCTTCTCCTCACGATCCGCTTTCAAAATTTCAACGGCCTCCCTGAACCGAAGCGAATGTACAATCTCCCTTTCCCTGAGAAATTTCAAGCTATCCTGTAAATCCACATCATCCGTTACATCGATTAACCATTGGTAAGTCGCTCTAGCCTTCTCCTCTGCCGCTATGTCCTCGTAGAGGTCGGCGATAGGGTCACCCTTTGCTTGTATGTAGGCAGCTGTCCAGGGGACGCCTCCGGCGCTCTGATAGAAGAGCCCACGATCATGGGCTACATAGTGATCATCCAAGCCAGCCACCTTAAGTTGCTCCAATGTCGCATCCTTCGTCAGCTTATACACCATGGTCGCAATCATCTCAAGATGAGCAAATTCCTCCGTTCCGATATCCGTCAACAAACCAACGACCTTATCCGGAATCGAGTATCGTTGGTTCAAATATCTCAGCGCCGCGGCAAGCTCCCCATCTGCCCCTCCATACTGCTCAAGAAGCAGTTTGGCCATCCGAGGATCACATTTGCTAACTTTGACTGGGTATTGCAGCTTTTTCTCATAAATCCACATTGGCTATCCTCCTTAAAGTTTTCGTAAGAAAACTGGCTTCGTAAGCATTAGCTTAAACTTGCCATGGCCAAGGTGTTTCCACCCACTGCCACGGCGCTTTCGTGAAGCTATGTCCATAGGACATCAAAGGGCCAAATTCCAGTTCAAACTGTTGAACCATGTGCAAACGTTTATGAGCAAATTGATTATATTGTTGGATAACACTCAGATCGTCAGGGTGTGTGTCCAAATAGAGCGTCAACTCCACCAATACAAAATCCACGGCTTGCAGATCACGAAGCTGCTTGTAATAGGCTTCTGGTAGCACTCGCTCGCTCATGTAGTTTGGCCTCCTTCATCAGCTCTTGGCTCCTGTATCGGCATCGGGTAAGGCCCATAGAGCGCTGGCCAGAGCGTCCCTACTCTTAAAGCCTCATACGGACTAAACTGCGGCAATCCTGGCGGTTGAAAATGAATATATAACTGCGGCGGCGTATTATACCATTTCACTCGAATTGGTGGACATGGGTCGCACGGTCCTACATACGGGTACCACGGTTTAAATTGTGCGTACATACGTCTCCTCCTTTTTAGAGCTTATATGACTCGTTATATGCGGCATAACTTGACCAAAATCACCGATTTCCCATCTTTTTCGAGGAGATGCTCTTGTTTCGAAGTGAAAACAAAAAAATCCCTCTCCAATTGCGCACACGCAATTCGAAAAAGGATTTCTTAATTACTCTTTTATCTTTTAATCTAGTTTAATGTTAAAATTCAACACGCCTGCTTTGCGCAACGATTGATAAATAATGACGACCAACGGGCCGAGGAACAATCCAGCAAATCCAAGCCACTCAAAACCTATGTACAACGAAATTAGAGCGGCTAACGAATTGATACCAACAGCATCGCTAAGCACTTTAGGTTCAAGGATACGTCTGAGTATGATCAGCACTAGGAAAAGAACAAACAATCCAATACCCATACCCGTATAACCCATAAGCAGCTGGTAAATGATCCATGGGATGAAAATAATACCGGTCCCAATCACAGGCAGGAATTCCATCACCATAACGAGCAGCGAAATGGCCAGTGGGTATTCTGCTCGCAGAAGAAGCAATCCAATGAACGTGAACAAATAGGTAAATATCGCCATGATCAGCTGTGCGCGAATGAAACCGAAAATAGCCTCACGCAAATAAGTCAGCACATGTTCCATTTTATCTTTGGATTTCGACTCAAACATCGAGAGAAACGCTACCTTCAAATTAGGCAAGTTGTACATGCACAAATACAGGGCAATCACGTACACAATCAACAACATGAATAAATTAGGGATTTTACCGGCCATATTGAGGAAAAAACCTGAAATTCCGCTCAGTATACTCGTTAAAGCACCTGTTAGCGTTTCTGTACTTTGTTCCAGCCAGGTCTGTACCTGCGCTGCCATTTCCGGCGATAAGGAATCATAGAATACTTGGGTGCGCACAACAGCTTGATCCACGTATTTATTGACATCCTCCATATAGTTCGGTGCTTTACGCCCCAGATCGATTAATTCAGTTACGACATTCATCCCAATAAAATAGATTAATGCCATCATCAGAAGTGTAAATGCTGTACTAACAATGGTTGCGGCGATAATGCGGCTTATTTTCGCGACACGCATCAAGAGAGACGTTAATGGGTCCAAGAAAATAGCAGTCACCAGTGCGAGGAGAAATGGCAGCCCTACGGTAAACAAACCGTACATCAGCAATAATCCTAACACCATGAGTATGGCTGTCTTAGGTGACATAGGGACTCCTCCGATTATTCATTTCCCGATTTGATCTGTGTCGATATTCGTTATATGTATGCGTACAATACGTAATCGATCTACCTCAGTCACTTCAAACACATGGTTGGCGTAGGGTACTTTTTTACCTTTGACAGGCGCGCCTTCTACCTTTTTAAACAACCATCCCCCAATCGAATCTACATCATCGTCTTCAATTTGGAGGTCCAGCATATCATTCAGGTCTTCAAGTAATACACGACCATCGACAGATGTATATTTGTCTTTGACTTCCACACCAGGACGTTCGTTAACATCAAATTCGTCATGCAATTCACCGACGATTTCTTCGATGATATCTTCTAAGGCCAAGAGCCCCGCAGTCCCCCCGTACTCATCAACGACGATTGCGAGTTGGGAATGCTTTTTCTGCATCAGCTTAAGCACCCGGCTAACTTCCATCGATTCAGGCACATTCAAAATGGGACGAACGAAGGTTTTGAGCTCCTGCTCGACATCAGGATCCGCCGTCAGCAGATCCGCGATATGTACAAAGCCTACAATGTTATCTTTATGCTGATCGGCAACAGGATACCGTGTATGTTTGGTTTCGTGCACGAACCGTAAATTATCGATAAAGCTTGCTTCCATATACAGACAATCCATATCTGTCCGCGGCAGCATCACTTCACGAGCGATGAGATCGGAAAATTCAAAAATGTTATCGAAAAGCGTCATCTCATCTTCATTGATATGGCCGCTCTTGACACTCTCATCCATCAGAATACGAATCTCTTCCTCTGTATGTGCTGCTTCATGCTCACCGGCTGGCTCTACGCCAATCATCGCAAGAAATTTGTTCGCTGCGCCATTAAGCACCCAAATGATTGGGCGAAACAGTCTGTAGAAAAACAATAACGGTGCTGAAAGCCATAACGAAGTTACTTCTGGTTTTTGTATAGCAAACGATTTAGGTGCCAGCTCACCCAACACAATATGCAAAAATGTTATAAACCCGAAGGCAATAATAAAGGACAAAGTCGTTGTATACACAGATTCCCCTAAGCCAAATGTATGAAAAAGGGGCTCCATAATCAGATCGTGAATCGCCGGTTCTCCAACCCAACCCAGCCCCAAGGAGGCAAGTGTAATCCCAAGCTGTGTGGCTGATAAATACCTATCCAATTGGGACGTTAAAATACTCGCATATTTGGCTTTACTGCTGCCTTCATTTACGAGTTGTTGAATCCGAGATACTCGAACCTTCACAAGAGCGAACTCCGCTGCAACGAAAAACCCATTCAGCAAGACGAGTATAATAACGATGAAAAGATTGATGGCGATGGAACCGAAATCAAACGACGTATGTGCCAATATGTATTTCTCCTTCAGAAAGATGATTAGATAATAGCTTTACGGCTTTTGAAATCCACATTTCGATAGTATGAATCAGCAACAAGCAGGTTGGGTCCGCAACAAGAAGCAGCACTACAGAAGCAGTTCACGCGCTGGTTCAGCTGATTATTCTCCCAACGTGCAAAGATGGCATCAAGCCCATCATCATGTATATTTCCAAGCGGAGGCTCATTAGCAAAATCGGTGACAAAAACCTCGCCGGTGAACGTACTGACGTTCAATCGGTTTCGTCCATCGGGGTCGTTACGAACCGTTACATTCTGTTCCTCACGTAGACGCTTAACTAACCTGCGATCCTCCTCCAGTTCATTACATGCGAAGAAAGGCAGCGTTCCGAATAGCATCCACATGTCAGGATTACGCCGATCTAACAAGCGGTGGATACTCGCGCGCAATTCATCCAGCGAAACCATCGGAAGATGTGAGGCGAAAGAGCTCGCATACATCGGATGTACCTCATGACGTTTGCACCCCATTTCATTAATCAACTGATGAATCTCAGGCAATTTCAAATGGGTCCGCGTATTAATCATCGATTCCGCAGAGACGTACAGTCCGCCTTTACTGAGTGCAATCGTATTATTAACCATTCGCTCATACATCCCTGAAGCAATTGCTTGACCAACAGGACGCTGTGCGTTTACAAACCCTACTTGATGGAAATCATCTGCATTCAAATAATTGAACGAGATATGCATCACATCGAGATAAGGCGCAAGCAACTCATATCGCTCCAAATCCAAGGTTAAATTCGAGTTAATTTGTGTGCGAATACCGCGCTCACGCGCATACTTGAGTATCGGAAGCATGTAGTCCTTCACGATCTTGATGTGGTAGGACGGCTCGCCGCCAGTTAGGCTGATCGTTTCCAAATGCTCGATCTCATCAAGCCTTTTTAAAATAACCGGTAACGGAATTCGAGGTCCTTCTGTCATCGTAAGTGAATCCCCAACTGCACAATGCTCACATCGCATATTACACAAATTGGTGATGGTAAGCTCTATACTTGTTAAGACATGCTTCCCGTATTTCCGATACGACCGAATGGGGTCCCATGGATCATAATGGGGAGTTAGCTCCGGTAAGATGGAGTGTGATACGTTCCTATTCATGCTGTTTACACCTGACCTATCATTTCCTATTCAAGAACATGTTACTACCTTTTATGCCTATACCTATGCCCTTTATTGTAACTTATGATTCACAAAAAAGGAAACTGGGGAAGTAATCGCAGATGGCGCTTACCGCTTATCCACTTTCGCTTGCGGCTTAACTCGGAGCCATCTCGGTGCCCACCAATTCGCATCACCGAACAGCTTCATAAGCGCAGGCACGAGCATGACTCTTACAATTGTGGCATCGATCAATACAGCAAGTCCAAGACCCAGTCCCAGCGCCTTCATGATTTCAATATCCGTGAAAATAAAAGAACCCACTACGACAACAAGGATGAAAGCTGCGCTTGTAATCAAGCTTCCCGTTTTTTTCAAACCTTCTGCTGTACTCTGATCATTGTCACCGCTTGCCTCATATTCTTCCATGATACGTGAAATAAGGAACACTTCGTAATCCATAGAAATGCCAAAAACGACACAGAAGATGATCACTGGCAGCGTTGCACTCACATATCCAATCGAGGTAATATGCAGCATCTCCGCCATATACCCATGTTGAAAAACTAAAACAATGATGCCTAAGCTAGCACCCAAACTAAGCATATTCATAAGCACTGCTTTAAGTGGAAGCAGAACAGAACGAAAAGCAAACATCAGAACAAGATAAGTAATTCCCATTACAAAAATTAAGACTGCAGGAATTTCCTTTTGAATGCGATCAATGATATCCAGTCGATAGGCAGGCCCGCCAGTAACCGCAGTCTCTAATCCCGCTTTATTCAGCATGCGAAGCTCGTGAACAAGCGTATCCGTCGCAGGATCATCCGTATCCTTCTCGGGTACAACGACCAACAAAGCGGTATGGCCATTCGCTAATTGCGTGTCTTCAAGCTGCTTTTTAACATCGGGATTGGCCAACATGCCTGCAAGCTCAGCATCCGAATGCGACCCTAGGACGCTTAGATAGCTCTGGACTTCTTTTACACCAGCGACAGCTTTAACCCGATTAGCGTAAGCTTGAATCTCCTCAATCGAAGCTGATGACCAAACCTCATCTTTCGTATGTATCACAATTTGAATCGGCCCTGTCATTCGAGGATCATAAGCGGTTTTCATCAGTTCTGCTCCAAAACGGGATTCATAGCTCGGCGGAAGCACTTCCGCATTCGGCACACCTAATTTCATATGACCGAGGGGCGTCATACTATAGATCAAGACGCCACCTACAAGAACAACTAAAATGACCGGACGTTTCATCACCGCATAGGCAATTTTTTCCCAAAACAAGGAAGTTTCTTGCTTGCGGAATCGTTTAGGAACGACCTGTAAGGAGTTAATACGATGACCTAGAACACCTAGAAGCGCTAGCAGCACCGTATTGGCCACAATCACAGAGATGGAAACAACAATGACACCCCCGAGACACAAGGAGCGGAAGAAGGTCAAATCCACAAAGAACATGCCCAACAAACCAATGAGTACAGCGATACCAGAGAAGAAGATCGATTTACCTGCTGTTTGACAGGTCATCGCTACGGCGTCGGCGACACTACTTTGGACTTTGAGCTCCTCACGAAATCGGCTGACAAGGAAAAGCGCATAGTCAATACCGACAGCAAGCCCCAGCATCGTAACCATATTAGGCAAAAAATTCGATAACGATTGGTGCTGTGCGATAAAATAGGTAACGCCAAGTGTAAGGGTCACACTCATTATACCCACGATCATAGGTAAAAGCGCTGCAACGAATGTACCAAAGACAATAAGCAAAACAATGAGTGCAATCGGTAAACCAATGGCTTCCGACTTGGCAATATCATGTTTGCTGGCTACTTGCATGTCATATAGAATCGCTGGACCCCCGGTTACATACACGTCCATACCTGGAGGCGGATGCACATACGACTTGAGCTCCGGATATTTCTCTAATGCGGGATCCGTATCCAACACGAGTGATACGGTAACAGCTTGAACATCCAGATGTCCTTCTTTACGAGGCGTAGATACAAACTTCACACCCTCGACATAAGGCAACTCTTTCAGTTTCGTAAGAGAGTCCATAATCGCATCTTGCTGTGCTTTCTCTGTTAAATCAAGACCGTTCTTACTCTTATAAACGAGATTCAGCTGTGTTCCTGGCACGCCAAGCTCATTCCGCATTTGAATCAAGCCCAGATCGGATTCACTCCCTTTCGGCGTAAACCCGTTGTCCTTGAGCATACTTGGTGTTTTCTGTGCGAAGACAGCAAAGATGAGCATGAAGATGATTCCGATTGTTAACACGAGCCAGCGGAACTGAAACATGGCATGGCCCCATCTCCAAAACTTTCCTTGTACCATGGACTCCCGCATCGCACATCCTCCTTGATCTACAAAAAGAACCTGGTTTCCCAGGTTCTTCAATTAATAAGTGCTATGTCTATTCTAAAAAATTGTTGGCATACTTGTATCTAGTTCCGATTCGCTGACTTTAATTTCCCCAATTTCGGAAATTAATATCGATAGCTTGCTTGAAAGGTCGATTTCATAGGGTTCTTTAAGCACAGTACCTGCCTCATCTTGAAGCACGCGAATAATCGGTCTTTGCGGAATAGCCATGTTCAGCTTGGATACAATGCCGTATTCGCCTGTATTCAAGCGTACCGTAATACCTAATGGATAAATGGCAATTTTGTCTCGGAATAATGCAATCTGACTTTGATCATACATCGTTCCAGAGCCTGCGAATAGCTGCTCCATCGCTTCATGTGGTAATAAAGGTCTTCGATATACCCGCGTTGTCGTCATCGCATCATAGGAATCAACGAGTCCAATCCATCTTGCGAACTCATTGATTTCACTCCCCTGAATCCCCCGTGGGTATCCACTGCCATTAATCCGTTCATGATGCTGCAGGGCACAATGAGCAGAAAGAAGTGGGATGTTCGGCTCATCTTTCAATAGATTGAAACCATAGGTCGTATGATTCTTCATCTCTTTGAACTCATCAGGTGTTAGCTGAGAAGGCTTGCGCAGAATACCTAACGGTACTTTCGTTTTCCCAATATCGTGCAATAATGCACCCAAACCAAGTGTCTCCAACTTATCCCGACTATACCCATAACTGATTCCAAGCATAATCGCATATATACTTACATTCACAGAATGCTGAAATAAGTAGTTATCTTTCACATTCATATTATTGAGCATGAGCATTGCACCCTCATGAGCACTGAGATCATCAATAATCATCTTCATGACATCACGAAAATTACGCCCAATATCGTAATAATTAACGGCACCGCGTTTATTCGAATCCTCCAATACCTTCTTGAAGGTATTACGAATTTCGGAAACCGCCTTGCTTCTTGTTTCATCTTGAATCACATCTACTTGAATAATGTCATTCGTTCTTGCGTCTTCTATGTAAATATAATCAATTCCATAGCTAAACAAGCGATCAAGGAGTCTCTGTGTAAGCTCAACATTAACGGCCAGAAGGACCATACCATCATCGTTGTATATATTCTTGGCCAGCCTCATTCCAGGTTGACACATGTTGATCGGCATAAACAGCATTTCAGGACCCCCGCCTAGGTGAGCATTACGTTCTATTTAAATGTAATAGATTTTGCCCAAAAGTTCAATACAAAAAACCGCGTCTTTCGACGCGATTCGCTAGATTTATCAGACTTTCTATTTTAAAAACATATAAAGCGCGAAAATAATCGCTACAGCGAAACGATAATAGGCAAAGTACGTTAATTTCATCTTTTGTACAAGTTTAATGAAAGAAACGACAGCCAGCAACGCGACAACGAAAGCCACTAGAAATCCTACAATGAAGAAGGGCAAATCAGTTGAAGAAAGTGCATCATAGTTCTTCAAAAAGTAGACGCCTGAAGCTCCGAACATAATAGGAATCGCCATAATGAACGTAAAGTCAGCTGAAGCCGCACGGCTTACCCCTGAAAGCATGCCGCCGGCAATCGTGGAACCCGATCGAGAAAAACCTGGCCAGATGGATAGAAGCTGCCATAATCCAATTGAAAATGCCTGGCGGTAGGTCAAATCGTCAAGTACCATTGTACTTGGCTTTTCCTTCTTCTGCTCGGCAATGATCAAGAGAATACCACCAAGCACGAGTCCAACTAAAACAGTCGTTGTGTTGGATAGCTTCTGATCCACAATATCATTAAATAAGACACCAATCACACCAGCAGGCACGATACCAATTAAAATGTGAATTAAATTCAGCTTTTTCCCTGTCTTACTTTCGCTTTTCCGTTTCACGAGCCCAAATAACGAGAGAATTCGTTTCCAGTAGATAAGAACAACGGCCATAATAGCGCCCAATTGAATTACAAAATTGAACGTATTCATCACTGGGTCATTCTCTGTGTTAATGTGTAATAAGCTTTCAGCTAGAATCATATGTCCTGTCGATGATACGGGTAAAAACTCAGTCAAGCCTTCAACGATCCCAATGATGATCGCCTCAAAAATTGTATGCATAATTGCCCCCTATGACCTGATAAATATCGTGAACCCTGCTCCAATTACCTATTCTACCTGTTTGTGACTGGGTCTGACAACATCTGTGAACCTAAGCATCTGGCTGCTTGCAATCGCAGCCTCATCTTGCAGTTGATCTGCTAGTACATCACGGATAAATTCTGGCAGCATGTAGACGATCTGCTTGCCCCGGCTCAGCGATAAATAGCCGGAACCGAACGTAAACATATCGATCGTTCCGACGAGATAGGTACGTTCTGGATCTAGCAGCTCCTCGCCAACATGCACGGCGAGGATGCGTTCATAGGGTGGGCGCGTGGCATCCACTTGGACGGTTATCCCGTCCACACAGAGTACGCCAAGCACCTCCCCGCGGAAGCCGTAGCCGCGTATCGGCTTCTCCATAAATTCGTCAAGCAGCGACTCTTCGAGCGCTTGACGAATATCCGCGCCGCTGAGCAGCATGCGGCAGGGATTGATCGGGCCGGGGCAGATTTCCAGCAGCCGGCCCCGGGTCAGGCCCCCCTCCTTCAGGCCCTGAAGGAGCTGCCCGCTATTGACCAGCCCGATCTCGGCGCTGGTCCAGCGGCGAATCCCCGCGGCAAGCAAGTTGCCGAGCGGGGATTCGCCGTACCAATCCAGGCGCAACGGCTGCCGCAGCTGCGCCACCTCCACCGCCAGCGCGGCTGCGCTGGCGATGCGGTAGTGCTCCAGCAGCGTCGTCACGCTGCTGTCTTCTTCACTGTCCGCCGTCATCGGGACGACGCGGCCGTGCATCTCCACGATCCGGCGCTGCGCCGGGTCGAAGGCGAGCTCGATGTGGCCGGCATACTGACCAAACTTGCCGGCTGCACAAATATAGGTGCCGCCGAGTAATAGCGGCTCTTCAAGGAGATGATGCGTGTGTCCACCTAGGATCACATCGATGCCTTCCAGCTCCTCAGCCATCCGTTGATCGGTCCTCAGACCCAAATGTGACATGACGACAAGAATGTCTACCGTAGGCCGCAAAAGGCTCACATGGGCGCTCACGGCCTTCATAGGATCGGATACATGCCAGCCCAGCAGCTCATAGTAATCCTGATAAGCCGCAGTGACCCCAATCAATCCAATACGAAGACCCGACTTCTGGGCGGTGAGCGTCGGCAGCATCCAATCCGGCGTCTTCTTCGTAGCGATTTCGGTAATATTGCTGCCAATAATCGGGAATTGCGCGTGTTCCAGCACAACAGCTCTTAGCCAATCCGGTGTGAAGGTCAATCCTTCATTATTTCCCAAAACCATCGCATCATAGCCTGTGGCATTCATAATTTCTAAGTTCGCGATCGCATTCGTTCCTTCTGTTTCGGGGAACATCCGATCCATATGATCGCCTATATCAAGTGTCAAAACCTGATCCGGCGGCCAAAGGCGGCGAACACGATCAAAATACGCGCTTATTTTGGGCATCTGTTCAAAATGACTGTGAATATCATTCGTATGTAAAATAACTAACCGTTGCAGGGGGGTCGACATCCCGTTCACCTCACTTCATACTCGACTAGTTTCCTAGCATGTCTCTATGTTATGCAAGTATCCGCCTGCTCATTTCTTGAATTTCAACTCATCGAGGGACACTTTGTTCTTAAACCCATACGTCGCTTCTTCTCCCAAAGCAGGTTCGCCCAGAAACCATATCTTTACAATACTTTTTACATTGAGACATTCGCTGCTTCCATCAGGTACGTATAGACGAATCGGATACCCTTTCTTCAGCGGTTGTCCCTCCTGTGCATATAGAAAAAGGGCTTGATCAACCTGTGACCATGGTATTAACGCTTGAAATTCATCTACGGCTTCCACCCTCACGTGGGTAGGCTCCTCGCTTCCATCATACTGCCCCTTGCTTGTCCAGTTGTGGTACCACGCTTTGAGATCAAATGCATCGCCCTCCACAGTGGGTATGCGATCTTGAATGTTCAACCGGTGTTCCGCCAAAGCGACCATTTCATCAACGGTCAAGGATACATTCTTGTTATGTATATCAGACACTTCTATGAGTAAATTAGCTTGCATGCTTAGATCTCCTTCCCTATTTCAGAGGCTTTTCCTATCAAAGGATTACTCCATTATACCATTTTCAGGGCAAAATATGATATGCTGTAAGGGATTCTAACACCTATCGCTAGGAGATACAAATTGAACCTACACATCCAACTTTTCGCAGGTCTTGTCGACCTATTCGGGACTTCTATTCTAACGATTTCCTTCGAACAAGAGTCCGTTACGATCGCACAATTAAAGGATAAAATCATGACTGACTATCCTGCAGCCGCGGCCCAGCTTCCTATATGCTTTTTCGCCAAAAATCAAGCTTATGCCAGTGATCAGGATACCGTATCCGCATCTGACGAGCTTGCTCTCATACCGCCTGTTTCAGGTGGACAGCCTTCCCTTTACGAAATCACCGATTCTTCTATTGATGTTGTTTCAGTGACCTCAAAGGTGAATCATCCCAATCATGGCGCTTCACTTGCTTTCATCGGTACTACGCGAGAAATGACTTATGGACAGCGTACCGTCCTATTGGAGTATGAGGCTTATGTCCCTATGGCCTTGAAAACGATGGCGAGCATCGGTGAGGAAATCGATTCCAAGTGGCCTGGCACCTTGTGTGCCATCACGCATCGTTTAGGCAAAGTTGCGATTGCAGAGGCCAGTGTTGTGATCGCCGTATCCTCCCCGCACCGGGCAGACTGCTATGAAGCAAGCCGCTATGCGATTGAGCGATTGAAGCAAATCGTACCCATTTGGAAAAAAGAAATATGGGAAGACGGATCGGAATGGAAAGGTCATCAAACCGGACCCTGGAACCCGCTCCAAGCACCTGTAACTGAATCATGATTTGACTGGAGATGAATTTACTTGGATCCACATTTACATACAGAAACAGCCCCTGACGTTGACGCGCGTTATTCGAGGCAAATTCTCTTCTCACCTATCGGCCTTGAAGGACAGCGCAAGCTTGGCCAAGGTCGTGTTGCCATTGTTGGTATGGGCGCCTTAGGCACCGTACTTGCTAATCATATGGTGCGCGCCGGCGTTGGCTATGTACGCATCATTGATCGTGATTTTGTAGACAGGAGCAATCTGCAAAGGCAAATGCTCTACGATGAAGAGGATGCTGCTGCTACAATTCCTAAGGCGATTGCTGCTGCGAAACGTCTGCAGCTTGTTAATTCAGCTGTCGTGATCGATCCGCATGTCTGTGATCTTAACGCTACGAATGCAGAACACTTACTGCATGATGTCGATGTCATTCTCGATGGCACGGATAATTTTGCCGTCCGTTTCCTGCTAAACGATGTCAGCATCAAATTAGGAATTCCTTGGATCTATGGCGGTGCTGTTGCCTCGAGAGGTGTCTCTTTGACGATTCTCCCTGACCAAACACCTTGCTTGCGCTGCCTATTTTCACAAGCGCCTGCTGCGGGCACAACGGATACTTGTGATACAGCCGGAGTCATTGGCGGTATCATTCATGTTGTCGCTTCTTTTCAAGCCACTGAGGCACTCAAGCTGCTTATAGGAGCTACTGATCAGCTCAATCTCAGCATGCAGCAATGGGACTTATGGTTCAATCAGAACTCAGCGATACGAGTATCAGGGGCTAAGAAATCGGATTGTCCCGCTTGTGCAAATAAGCAATATGAGTACTTAGATGCCATTCTTGAAAGCGATACAATTCAATCCCTTTGCGGCCGTAATTCGGTTCAGATTCATCCGATCATCCCAAGCACACAGCCGCTGGAATACTGGGAGGAACGGTTAAAACCTCTTGGCCTTGTTGAGAAAAACCGCTTTCTGTTGAAGTTTCATGCTTCTGCGGATATTCAAATTATTCTATTCCCTGGCGGTCGTGTTCTCATTCAAGGGACTGAGGATTTAATTCAAGCCAAAAGTCTTTACAGCCGTTATATTGGGATGTAGTATTACTACTATATACCTACATGATATCAGGACTTGGAGAGGAGCTTCTATGCGTGTACATGTGCTTCAACTTATCGTTGGTGACAAATTAATTTCCGATTCCTACAACACAGTAGGTCTACATCTCCTATCATCAGACACGGTTCTCGATGCTGGAGACATTTCAATGCTCAATCGCCACAGTGTGGATTATGTTGATATAGCGCCAAGAAGCAGTGAAATCGAGAAAGTCGTAGAAGAAGCACCGACCAGACAAGCCAATGTATTGCAAATTAACTCATTTAACAACGCTGTTCAAGGCATCAAAGAGATGTTTGAAGCTTTGCAAGACGGAGCTTCTCTTCGCAATGAAGCTGTAGAATCCGCTTTCAATCCGATGATTCAGAGCATTAAAGAGGAGAAAGATGTTGTCTCTCTACTCCTTAATTTGAACACCCAGGACGATTATACCCTTCAGCATAGTGTCCAAGTTGGTATGTTATCCTATTATATTGCCAAATGGATGAATAAATCCGAGAAAGAAGCGTTAGTGATCGGTAAAGCAGGTTATTTACACGATATTGGAAAAAGTAGAATTCATCCGGATATTTTGAATAAACCAAGCAAGCTAACGAAGGAAGAGTTCGAGGAAGTTCAGAAACATACCATTCATGGCTATGACATCATTCGTAAATCAATAAAGGACGATACATTAGCTCTCGTTGCTCTACAGCATCATGAGCGTATGGACGGTTCCGGCTATCCGCTCCGGAAATTCGGTACAGACATTCATTCTTATTCGCGTATTGTCGCGGTTGCTGATGTCTACAGCGCCATGATATCAAGCAGGGTCTATCAACAGCGTCGTGATCTTCTGCATGTTCTTAAAGAGCTGCACCGCATGAGCTTTGGTGAGCTGGACCCCAAAATCACGCAAGTATTTATACGTAATATGATTCCTAACTTTATTGGTAAGAAGGTGTCTCTGAGCGACGGACGTGAAGGTACCATCATTATGACGAACCCTACCGATTTCTTCCGACCGCTCATTAACATCGACAATCAATTCTTGGACTTATCGCAACTCGCAAATGTTGAAATAACAACAATTGCGATCTAATACATAGGCAAATTAAATAATTAGACTGCTCACCGAAATCGCAATACCAATATAGACGGCAGCCAGCAGGGTACCCACGGCAATGTTACCTTGCTTCAGCTGATCGGATAGCTTCATACCCGGGGTTAACCAATCAAAAACCCAATATGAAGCTATTAAACATGCGTACCCTACCGCAAACCAAAGACTCATATGCCAGATGGAGGAGTTCGTGTAGGCTGCAATGGCTAGAATGATGGCAGTAGCTACGAACTTACCTCCCATGGTGATGCCTACGGCCACATTGCCACTATTTATTTCTTCCATGTCGCGATAAGGTGTCATTAAACTAAAGATATACATCCCTGCAAACTGTAGCAGGACGATAACAAATAAACTAATCACAATATCCAAAACGATCACTCTGCCCACCCCCGAAATTTAGCCATGGATTGATCAAAATCTGTATAATCATGTACTTCTTCTAGAACAACGCCTACTTCTTTTTTATCCTTGAAAGATTGATAACGATCTTCTGGAATCGGTTGCTTGACCTTCTGGCCAGTTGGCAATTCTACCACGGCAAAAAATCTAAATTTGCTATCAAGCTCCGTTTTATAAACCCCGACCAATTTCACATCCGTCTTTATCTCTACTTTCAACTCCGCCAGATCCTTGTCTGCCTCTTCTTTTGTTTTGAAAGACTTTATGGGCTTCCACTGCGACAAGGTGACATCGTTTTTCCCTTGACTATCCGCTTTCATCGCTGCATGCATATAGCTCAATACCCAAATGGTATCTCCTGTCGCAAAATTCTGATCGTTGGAAATTCGATCATTGTTAGGCAACAACACCATGTCGCCATCGATTAAATCGCCGACCTTCACTTGCTGAACTTGATAGTCCCATGGCACTTCACCTGGTGTAGCATTCGTCATTGTTGCTGCATTTCCGGATGTTGTTGTGCTCAGGACGGATGGTTTCTTATTAAATGCCATGCTGAATATCCATATAATAACAATGATTCCGATAAGTCCTATTGCCAATAGCATGAATCTTCCTTGTTTCAAGGCGCTTTCACTCCAATCGCCACAAATTGACTTGCATTTCCCGTTATGATTCCGCCTGCTCTTCCTAGAAGCCCGCAAGGCTCACCATTCAATACAAAAAGGCCTGTTAATAAATGGCCTTGGCCATGCTGGAAGGAAAGCCGCGGCAAATCTGCCCGCTCTTGGTACACACGTTTAAAAAACACACTTGTATCAAAGCCGGCTTCATCCTTGAACTCCAGCTCTCCTTGCTCGTTATATAGCTCTACAGAGCCGCCCTCACGACCAAACATCGACTTGGACACATAACTGCCTTCGAGGATTGGAGCCATGTATGTAGCCAGCATGTAGTTCTTAATCACCTCGTGCTCATCTAGCGTAAATAACTCCGAATGTCTCACATGAAGATCCCAAATTAACGCCTGTAAGCCTTTGGATTGCAGAACAACAGCGTGCAAGGGATTAAACAAGTGAACGAATTGCTCTTCGATTGCATACGACAGTGCCTCTCCCCCGTCGTCAACCCCCATCCACTCCTTCGGATATAGGGCAAACATACGCTGAATGATCTGATCCGCACCAACCTTGACGACGCCCTCATCAATCCATAAATCCAAGCAATCCACACAAGACATCTCTCTCTGGCTATGTGCGACAAGCGCATTTATCGTGCCAGTGTCTTCTGCATGTTGTCCGTACGCTATGCACGCCGCGTAATCAGGTGCCTCGATTTCCCATGCGGCCCTAATGAGCTCTTTCATCCGGACATTCGGTGATTGGGCACCATATTGTTCGCAGAGCCATGGGGTGGCAATTGCAGCTTCGACATAACCGGTAGGTGTATCTGCATTCAATTCAAGAAGTTTAATCGCACCGTCCTGACCGACGGAAAAATCAAATCTGGCATAACGGCTTATGAAACCTTCCGCATTGGGTTCAAGCCGATCCAACCCATCCCAAAGCACTTCAGGGATAGATAAGTCTGCATAAAGCTCTCGATTCCCATGAACATAACGGACTGCTTTATCAAACACCTGCCATAGTTCTGTTGCGGCATGAATAAGTTCCTCGTAAACCCTACTTGGCATTACAACGAGTTGATCAATCCAGTAGTCTTCCTTCTCCAAATTAGCCCATGTGAACCCAAGCTCAGCCAATTGCTGAACTCTAAAGTCTCTGTCGGGAGCTGGTGTCCCCCATACTTCAAATTCCATGTAATTAACCCCCAGAGCTTGAGCTGGAGGATGAGCTAAAGCCGCTTGATTTACCACCAATGCTGCCTGAAGAGGTTGAAGTTGATTTGGAGCTGCTGGAATTAGAACTGTTAACTGAAGAACTTGTCGTTCCTGATTTCGTGGTAGTTGATGATTTATTCGTTGTAAAAGTTCCACTTCCACTTGAGGTTGTAGGCGTCTTGGTGGTGGAACGATTCGTAAACGAACTTGGTTGATACGTTTTATTGACATAGGGGGTATTCGAACGATAATAATACGAACGATGATTGTTTCCCCAACTGCTAGATGAATATGGGCTCACCGTGTTGAAAATAAGATGATACAGGAGAAGATCATCCCATCCAAAACCGCTACCCGAAACCTGATTCACAATGATAGGAGCACTGCTACCACCCGTTGTGCTCGGGGTTGGCGTTGGTGAAGGTGAAACTAAGCTCTTATCAAACGGGACGGGTAAACTCCAATCCACCTGTGGATCGTAATACGCTTTAACGTCTTCATTCGACCATTCCACCAATTTGGATGAACCTGTATTCGGACTTGGCGTCTCAGCAGCCTGAGCCGAGACCAATAGCATTTGACCTAACAGAATTAGGGTGAGTGAAGCTGATAGCACTTTAAGTGGTCGTTTCACTACTTGCTTCCTCCCCCTTCTGAGCCGGCTGCAACGAGAAGCAGTTCAAATACTTGGAGATCTAGATTCAATCGACCTTCAATCATTTCGTATTCCTTCCCGCCAACGAGAATAAAATTAGCCACATTTAAGGCTTGGATCAGCTTATCATCCCATACGCGTTCACCGATTTGGAGCAGTTGCCCATCCAGCAATTTTTCATAAAGCACAATTCTCATTCTTCCATGCCTCCCTCCACAAAAACTTCCTACTCATTTAAACGCACGAGGGATTCAATTGTTTCAAAATCATGAGAAAAACCTCTATCGAAGTCCTTCGAGGATGAGCGACCGCGTTTTAAAGGTAGTTTTTATCGCCAATTCGAAAGATGTTTTCGGGAACCGAAAACTTTTACTTTCTAATGTGGTCAAAAATAAAAGCCTATCCGAGGGATAGGCTTTTACATTTCATCCATTAATAGGCAATACGTTTCCCTTTGATAAATGTTTTTTTCCAATATGGTTTGTTAATATTCGTTATTTGTACCCCATCCTTCGGCTTAGGTGACGAATGAAGCATCTGATTATTTCCAATGTAAATACCAACGTGCCCGACTGTTTTGTTTGTTTTGAAACGTCCGGGAACATAAAAAAACAGCATATCACCTTTACGCAACGATTTCCGGGAGACAAAAGTGCCTAACGTCGCTTGTTGACGAGCTACCCGCGGCAGCTTGATACCATATTTCCCGTAAATATATTGCATAAATGTTGAGCAATCGAATCGTCCAGTTTGTGGATATGGACCCGTACCAAACTTATATTTGACGCCTAGATATTGCTTTCCTTTGTTAATCATGGCATTGATATCGATATTCTTCAGAACCGGCACGGCTTCTTCTTGCTCAAACTGAGACCAGACTTGTAGATCATCTGTTGTACTATTCGGCATCATTGCCGGATTTGCGCCTGCTCCATTGTCTTTGAAAGGATCAGTAGGATCATCAGCGAAATTCAACTCTGGCGAATTGTCATTCGCGCTAACGGTATCATCTTCATTTTCGATGATCGCGATAGGGGATGCGTGAATAATTATATCATTGTTTCTCACTTCATAGGACATATCTTCTTGAAACAAATCAGCTAAACCGGAGACAGGTAAATAAGCTGTAGAACCCTCCTTCACAACAGGCTGACTTAATTGAATGTCCTCACCATCCAAAATCGCTTTATTCGAGTTCATGATCAATTGAAAGTTGGCATCATTATCGCCAAACATCAACTTTTTCTCCGATTCTTCCCATTCTGATTGAAATTTTAACGTCTTAATGAGATCTTGTGCAGACACATAATTCACATTGCCAATCTGCTTCATCGGGAGAACGGCATCATTACTCGCAAGCGCAATAATTTCCTTGCCTGCTTGTGACAGGCTCTTCGTACCCGTGTTGCCTGGGCCTGTAATCCCTGTCGGACTCTGCGACGGTGATACAGTTGGCGGACTCGCATTTTCCTTCCCACATGCTGTCGTAATCGCCAGCGCGACGACCATACTTCCTATTGCTGGTACCTTTAGCTTACTCCACATGAATTTTTCTCTCCTTAGGGAACACATTATTATCCTTAATAGAGTGAGACAACTGGCATGTAAATATGCAATCAGTTCGCTCAAACTGTCTTGGAGTATGTTGGAAAGATAGACGGATATTGCAAAGAAAACACAGTCTAAATGTGGAATACCTACATATATTTGTTCAAGAAGGAGTGATGGTATTGGGTATTTTCAGTGGATTATTAGGAAATTTATCGGAGGTTTCTGTAGAGGAGCTAACGAAGCAGTACGGTGTATATCTAATGCCAAATGAAACCATTTCTACAGGCTTCAAGTTAGTGAGAGATTCTTTCGTTATCACTGACGAACGTATTATCCTGATTGATCACCAAGGTGTTACTGGCAAAAAAACCAAGGTTTCTACCATTGACCTAGACTCGATCTATGAAGTCTCGATGGAATCTGGCGGTACAGGCTTTGATGACAGCGAGTTAATCATCCATTACATAACATCACCTTATTACAAAGCGAACAACATCTCTACCGCGGCTTATCGCTTTGAGTTTAAGAAAAAGTTCAATATCCAATCACTCTATGTTGCTCTCCAATCGGCAGCGACACAGAATCGCAAGCGAATGAACGGTTAGCCTACGAAAAAAGCGTCCCAGAGAAATATCTCTGGAACGCTTTTTCTATTATCAGGAGATTAACCGATACTGCCTTCCATCTCGAACTTGATGAGACGGTTCATTTCCACGGCATATTCCATCGGAAGTTCTTTGGTGAATGGCTCAATGAAGCCCATAACGATCATTTGCGTAGCTTCTGCTTCGGTAAGACCACGGCTCATAAGGTAGAACAATTGATCCTCAGAAACCTTGGATACTGTTGCTTCATGCTCAAGCGTAATGTTATCGTTCAAGATTTCATTGTAAGGAATTGTGTCCGATGTGGACTCGTTATCCAAGATCAACGTATCGCATTTGATGTTAGCTTTGGAACCTTGGGAATTACGCCCGAAGGAAGCCAAACCACGGTACGTTACTTTACCGCCATGCTTGGAAATCGATTTGGAAACAATCGTCGATGTTGTATCTGGTGCCAGATGCGTCATTTTCGCGCCCGCATCTTGATGCTGACCTTTGCCCGCAACAGCGATGGAAAGAACCATCCCTTTAGCTCCGCGGCCTTTAAGAACAACAGCTGGGTACTTCATCGTAAGCTTGGATCCGATGTTACCATCAACCCACTCCATCGTTGCTCCTTCTTCTGCAACCGCACGTTTGGTAACGAGGTTGTAGATGTTAGGTGCCCAGTTTTGGATCGTTGTGTAACGAGCACGGGAGTTTTTCAAACATACGATTTCTACTACTGCGCTATGAAGGGAGTTTGTGCTGTAGATTGGAGCTGTACAGCCCTCAACGTAATGCACGAAGCTATCTTCATCCGTAATAATCAATGTACGCTCGAATTGACCCATGTTCTCGGAGTTAATACGGAAGTAAGCCTGCAAAGGCACTTCACATTTCACGCCTTTTGGTACGTAAATGAAAGATCCACCTGACCAAACTGCACTGTTCAATGCTGCAAATTTGTTGTCAGCAGGAGGAATGATTGTTCCGAAATACTGTCTGAACAACTCTGGGTATTCACGAAGAGCTGTGTCTGTATCTGTGAAGATAACACCTTGATCTTCAAGCTCTTTTTGCATGCTGTGGTAAACAACCTCGGACTCATACTGAGCGGATACACCAGCTAGGAACTTCTGCTCTGCTTCAGGGATACCAAGCTTGTCGAATGTTTCTTTAATTTCCGTTGGAACTTCTTCCCACGTTTTACCTTGCTTTTCTGATGGACGAACATAGTACTGGATATCATCGAAATCCAAGTCATCCATGTTTCCGCCCCAACGCGGCATTGGCATTTTGAAGAATTGCTCAAGTGATTTCAGACGGAATTCCAACATCCACTCTGGTTCGCCTTTAATTCTTGAGATTTCTTCAACGATTTCACGAGTCAAGCCTTTACCGGATTGGAAAATGGATTTGTGCTCATCTCTAAAACCATATTTGTAATCCTCTAAATCTGGCATTTGTTTAGCCATGGTTGATTCCTCCTTAACGTTCTCTTCCTTACCTATAGTTACCTATTCCATCGCAAATGCGTTAGTTATCGGTCTTATGAGATTGTTCAATCCCTTTGCGAAGAGCGTTCCACGCAAGAGTTGCACATTTGATCCTGGCTGGGAATTTGTTCACCCCAGATAGGGCTTCAATGTCTTCATATTCGAAATCGACAGGTTCGCCCTTCATCAAGCCAGAGAAATCATCGGCCATCTTCAGTGCTTCCTCGATGGTTTTGCCTTTGACTGCGTCCGTCATCATGGATGCAGAGGATAAGCTAATCGAGCAACCCTCGCCTGTGAATTTCGCCATTTTTACGATACCCTCTTCAACCTGCATCTGAAGTGAAATTTTATCACCACAGGTTGGGTTGTTTAGATCAATCGTAACAGACTCGCCGGACTCAAACTTCCCACGGTTGCGCGGAGTTTTATAGTGATCCATAATTACTCTACGGTATAAATCATCCAATTGCATCGCCGAAGTACTCCTTTGTTTTCTGTAAGGCCATCACAAGACGGTCTACATCATCTTCCGTATTATATAGATAAAAGCTCGCACGAGCTGTGCTGCTAACTTCTAACCATCTCATAAGCGGTTGGCAGCAGTGGTGACCGGCACGAACTGCAATGCCCATTGAATCCAGCACGGTTGCTACGTCATGTGGATGAACATCTCCAAGATTGAAAGTTACAAGTCCTGCACGATTCGTGGTAGGCCCGTAAACAGCTAGATCTTCGATCTGCATCATACGATCCAATGCATAATTCGTAAGTTGAATATCATGTTTATATATATTATCCATGCCGACTTCAGTTAAGAAGTCGATTGCAGCGCCAAGCCCAACCGCTCCTGCAATGATAGGCGTTCCGCCTTCGAATTTCCACGGAAGTTCTTTCCAGGTTGACTCGTAAAGATCGACATGATCGATCATTTCCCCGCCAAACTCGACTGGCTCCATGTTATTTAACAAAGACTTCTTCCCATACAATGCCCCGATTCCGGTAGGACCACACATTTTATGTCCAGATAGCGCATAAAAGTCACAATCCAAATCTTGCACATCCACCTTCATATGCGGTGTGCTTTGCGCACCATCGACCATGATTTTGGCACCATGCTTATGTGCAATACGTGCGATTTCTTTGATCGGGTTGATGACGCCTAGCACGTTGGACACATACACAATCGAAACGATTTTCGTACGATCGGTAATCGTGTTTTCAACATCTGCAAGGGATATGGATCCGTCAGGCTGTAGCGGAATATATTTTAAAATGGCGCCTGATTTCTTAGCAGCTTGCTGCCAAGGGATTAGGTTGCTGTGATGCTCCATCGGTGTAAGGACGATTTCATCGCCCTCACGAAGGACCGATTGTGCAAAGCTTGCTGCCACAATATTAATAGCGGTTGTCGTGCCTCTAGTGAAAATAATTTCCTGCTCACTGGCTGCGCCGATGAACTTAGCCACTTTGGCTCGAGCTCCTTCATACGCATCCGTTGCTCGGGAACCTAGGGTATGAACCCCGCGATGAACGTTAGAATTATCCCACTCGTAATAATGCTTCAGTGCTTCAATCACCTGAATTGGCTTCTGGGAAGTAGCAGCACTATCCAAGTAAACCAGAGGATGACCGTTCACTTCTTGCTTCAGAATGGGAAAAAGTTCACGTATCTCGGCAGGTATCATTGTCCTAGCTTCCTCTCCACTAAGCTTTGCAGCTGTTCTTCAACGCTCTTAACTGGAATTTCGGAAATAACTGGTGCCAAGAATCCGTAAATAATTAAGCGTTGAGCTTCTTCCTTCGTAATTCCACGGGACATCAGGTAGTGAACTTGTTCTGCATTCACTTGTCCAACGCTCGCTGCATGACCAGCTTTAACATCATCTTCATCAATCAAAAGAATCGGGTTCGCGTCTCCGCGTGCTTTCGGGCTAAGCATCAAGACTTTCTCAGTCTGTTGACCGTTACAGCCTTGTGCACCTTTTTCGATCTTCGTGATCCCGTTGATGATCGCTGTAGAGCTATCACGCATAACCGCACGAGTAATCATATCGCTTGTAGACGCTTTGCCCCAATGAACAGCGCGAGTCGTCAGATTTAGTTTCTGTTCGTGCGTACCCACACAGATAATTTTCGCATCGGAGTCGGACCCTTTACCTTTGAGAATGGATGTCGTATCGGACATCGAATTCCCGTAGTTCAATTCACCAACAACCCAGCCGATTCGGGAATCATCTTCAAGAATCGCACGGCGATACGTGAGATCAGTTACAGATGTTTCCAAGCTGTGAATGGATGAATAGCTTACGCGTGATCCTGGTTTTGCAAACACTTCAACGATTCCGTTCTGTACAAGAGCTGCGTCACCAACAGAGGACACAAAGTTATCTACATACGTCACGGAGCTGAATTGTTCGGCAACGATCAGAACATGCGGTGCAAATGTAGCTTCTGCATCATCTGCTACAAACAGTGCTTGAAGCGGAATATCAACGACTACGTTTTTCGGAACGTAGATGAAGATACCGCCATTCCACAATGCCGCATGTAAAGCTGTCAGCTGATTTTCATTCGCTTGAACAGCTTTCATGAAGTAAGGCTTAACCAAATCTCCATGCTCACGAATCGCTGTTTCAAGATCAGTGAAAATAACGCCTTGCTTTTTCAAATCCTCAGACACTTGGTTGTACACGATACCGGAGTTGCGTTGCACAATCAGGTTATCGGAATTAGTTAAACCTTTAGTCACTTCAGGAAGTGCATCAAGTGAACTCAAAGTTGCTTGCTCTTTATAGGAACCGTAAGCTGAAATGCTCCAACGGTCGATTCTTGTTTTTTCTAGTATAGGTAATTCCAACGAACTCGCTAACGCTAACCCTTCTGTACGAAGGGCTGTCATCCACTCCGGCTCTTGCTTGCTGCGGGAGAGCTCGATAACAGCGTTAGAATCGATGGAAAGTGTTGTTTTAGTGCTCATGATTTCCTCCATTTATAAGTATCTTTGACCCTAAGATCAAAGTCTCTCATCTCCTAGTACTTCGGCCCTGGCGTGTTCATTGGTACTTTGAATTCTTCCGTATCTTGACCAACAGTTTCGTCAACGATGCCGAGTTCTTCTTTGATCCAGTCGTAACCTTCCGCTTCCAGACGCTCAGCAAGCTCTGGACCACCGGACTTCACGATACGGCCTTGCATCATAACATGTACAAAATCAGGTTTAACGTAGTTCAGCAAACGTTGGTAATGCGTGATGATCAAGAATCCACGCTCTTCGCTGCGCATAGCATTCACACCTTCAGCAACGATACGCAATGCATCGATATCTAGACCGGAGTCGATTTCATCAAGGATAACGAATTTAGGCTCAAGCAAAAGCATTTGAAGAATCTCATTACGCTTTTTCTCACCGCCGGAGAAGCCCTCATTCAAGTAACGGTGCATGAACTCAGGGTTCATTTCCAGTTGCTTCATTTTCGCTTCCATTTGACGGATGAATTTGATCAATGAAATTTCGTTACCTTCACCGCGGCGAACATTCATTGCACTTCGCAAGAAGTCAGCATTCGTTACGCCAGTGATTTCGCTTGGGTATTGCATCGCCAAGAACAAGCCAGCGCGTGCTCTCTCGTCAACTGCCATTTCAAGCACATCTTCGCCATCTAAAGTGACAGAGCCTTCTGTTACCTCATATTTAGGGTGGCCCATTAACGCGGATGCCAATGTACTTTTACCAGTACCATTCGGCCCCATGATCGCGTGAATTTCGCCGCCTTTGATTTCTAGGCTAAGACCTTTCAAAATTTCCTTTCCTTCGATGGTCGCTTTCAGACCGTCTATTGTAAATGTTGATGAATTTGCCATTTTCTTTAAGCCTCCATAATGTTTGAGTGTACTTGATTGATGACAACCACATGTATTGATTATCACTGATTCTCATTAGAATAATTCTATTATAACTTACTGTTACAAATCAAGAAAGGGCATTCGCGTGAAAAAGGAGATCGATTTGTGAAATACTACGTAATTTTTACGCCAAAGTACGTTTAATTTCAGCAACTTGTACGGTAAATTCTTCCTCATTCAACACAGGGGTCATCGCGGAATCATCCGGCACGGATGCCCCCAGCTGTATCCATGATTTGCAGCCAATATAGGCCTGTTCGATCTCAATTTGAACCGGTTGATTAAGCGTATATACCCTTAAAATCATTATATGCAGCGGGTTTTTACGTTTCCACTTCAAACGCTCTTCTGTGAAATTTTCTGTCCAAATATGAAATGGAAATAACTGATTTAGCTGTTCCTGATCGCTCACTTCAATATCTTCAACCATCCGGGCAAAGGAGCTGATCGTCACATGTGTATCTTCAGCGCTCCAATTAACCAAAGTTTCATCGATAACCCCGCGATATTGCTCTTTCAGTAGTTCTTTTCTCTGGTGCTCATACGTTGGATAGAGAAAGAAATCATTCGATTCCACTTGGAAATCTCTTGTTTCTTCGACAATACCTCCCTTGCGCATAATAAAAATTTGCGAACCCGTTTCTAGTGCCTTGACCGCTGATGCCCATTCCTTTAAAGCCATACCATGCCCCATGACGCCAACTCCTCGTTCTCCTCATTAATCCATCTATTATAAATAAACTTTCTAAGCAAAACAAATGAAAATCGACATATTTCAGGAAAAATAAAAAGGAACGGCGCAATAATTCGGCCATTCCTTCTTCCTACCACATAAGAAAGTATAAGTTTTCGGTTACCGAAAATAGCTTTCTTATTGGCGATAAAACCTACCTTTAAACGCGGTCGCTCATCTTCGAATGGCTGCGATAGAGGTTTTCTCATTTCTCTTATTCAGCGTAATTCGCTTGCTCTATTCGGGTAAACTGTTCTTGATTCACTTTCATTGGGTTCGGATCGCGGGTAGTGTCAGGCGTATCTGCATGAGAAGCCAACCATAGGAAAACTGTAGTTATCACTACGGCAACAATGACATTCAGGATTTTCATTATCCCACATCCTTCGAAACCATTTTGTCTCTAGGATATCTGGTTTTCATTATGGGGATGTTTGAGCGAGTTGAAGATTGTGTAAATTGTACACGTTAATTTACGGTTATTTCGTGGATTTTATGTAAAATAACCGACATTTATGAAAAGTGTATTTCATGCGGAATCAATTTGTCTTATACTAGGTAAAGAATATTAATACTCAGTAAATTAGTTGGATTTAATTCCAATCACTTAAGATTACGCTTACGAAGTCAGTTTTCTGACGAAAACTTTTAGGAGGCACGTTTATGTCCACTTATCATCCGTTATCGGAAGCGCAAGCCATCGAATACGCACGACGTATTCCGCAATTATTTCATGCAGGTGCTGATCTAGCCAGCCAAGAAATCGGAGATGGGAATTTAAACCTCGTATTTCGTATAACTGAAGCTGCTACAGGAAAAAGTATTATTTTGAAGCAAGCTCTTCCTTATGCCAAAGTGGTTGGGGAATCTTGGCCGCTGACGCTTGACCGCGCGCGTATCGAGAGTGAAGCTTTGATTATTGAAGAAGGGCACGTTCCAGACCTTGTTCCACATGTGTATGCTTACGATGCTGATCTTGCCCTGACGGTCATGGAAGATTTGAGCGATCATGTCATTATGCGCAGAGGTTTAATTGAAGGCAATCAATACCCGCTATTCGCTGAGCATATCGGGCGTTTTCTAGCTAATACCTTATTCTTCACTTCGGACTTAGGCAAAAATCAACAAGAAAAGAAGATCCAGCTGGGACGCTTCATCAACCCTGAGCTATGCAAAATTACCGAGGATTTAATCTTCGATGATCCTTATCGTGATGCGGAAACGAACAATTTTGAAGCATCTATCCGTGATGTAGCCGAACACCTATGGGCAGACAAAGAACTTCACTTCGAAGTTGCGATTCTGCGCAACAAGTTCTTAACACAGGCGCAAGCTCTGCTTCATGGCGACTTGCATACGGGCAGTATTTTCATCAAACCTGATTCTACGAAAGTCATTGACCCTGAATTCGCCTACTATGGACCGATGGGCTTCGATATTGGCGCTGTTCTTGCCAACCTCCTTCTCAACTTTGCTGCACAAGAAGGTTGGAGCAAGGATGAAGTAAGCCGTTCCGCCTATCGTGCTTATTTAACTGAAACGGTTAAGGATGTATGGACTCATTTCGAACAAAATTTCCGTACGTTATGGAACGATCATGGGGTAGATCGTGTTTTTACGGCTCCAGGTTATCAAGATTATTTCATGTCTAAATTGCTGCGTGATACGGTTGGATTCGCAGGCGCCAAAATGGTACGACGCGTAATCGGGCTCGCCCACGTCGCTGATATTGATAAAATTGAAGATGCTGCAGCGAGAGAACGCGCTCAGCGTATGGCTTTAACGATCGGCACAGCCAGCATTCGCGCGAACCGTCAAGTTACATCGATTGATGAGCTAATTGCAATCGCAACACGAGCAGCAGAGAGAGGTTACGTACTATGACGACAACGAACAATGTAGAAGATAAAAACCAAGAGCATGGTGCTTTGCAATCCTTGCGCTGGAATGGCCAGCAGTTGGATTTGCTGGATCAGCGACTCCTTCCGGAGGAGATTGTGTATTTGCCGTTGGAGACACCTACCCAGGTGTGGGAAGCGATTCGGCACTTAAAAGTTCGCGGCGCACCTGCGATTGGGATCGCCGCCGCGTATGGGGTGTACCTCGGCATCCGCGGCGGCGATGCTACGGTTGATGGGCTTCTGGCGGAAGTCCAGAAGCAAGCGGATTACCTGGCGACGTCACGTCCGACAGCGGTGAACTTGTTCTGGGCGCTTGATCGCATGCGTGCGAGAGCAAGTGCTTTGGCAGCCGAGGGCGTGAGCCCGGATGCGTTCAAGGCTGCGCTTCTAACAGAAGCGCAAGTCATTCAGGCGGAGGACGAAGACACCAACCGCCGGATTGGCGAACATGCGCTCACGCTGTTCGAAGATGGGTTCGGCGTGCTGACACACTGCAACGCCGGCGGTTTGGCAACCGCCAAGTACGGCACGGCGCTAGCGCCGTTCTACTTGGCGAAGGAACAAGGGATGAACATCAAAGTGTTCGCCGATGAAACACGGCCCGTGCTGCAAGGCGCGCGGCTAACGGCTTTTGAACTGCAGCAGGCAGGCGTAGATGTCACGCTGATCTGTGACAACATGGCCGGCGCGGTCATGGCGAAGGGCTGGATTCAAGCGGTCATCGTGGGAACGGACCGTGTTGCTGCAAACGGCGATGTAGCCAACAAAATCGGCACGTACAGCGTAGCTGTGCTGGCTAAAGCACATGGCATCCCGTTCTATGTGGCAAGTCCATTGTCCACCATCGACTTGAACACGCCGACTGGCGGCGATATTCCGATCGAGGAACGCCATGAGGACGAGATCACGCAAGGCTTTGGCAAACGTACAGCACCAGCTGGTGTGAAAGTGTTCAATCCTGCGTTCGATGTGACGCCGAATGAGTATGTCACCGCGATTATCACGGAAAAAGGTATCGTTCAAGCTCCTTACGGTGAAAATCTGCGCAGGCTTTTCGAATAGACCTAGTACGGGCTTTTCGGATTCGAAACGGGCCTTAAAGCGATCTCCTAGAAATTAAATGTAGTTTTGTTTTTCCTGTTAGTTGATTGGTGCTTGGTTGCTTGCTTACTCGTATTTCACTAAAAAGAGCTGTCCGGAAGTAGAGAAATCTACTTCCGAACAGCTCTTTTTGGGTTCTAGATGATGCTCGCGTGCAGGGGCAGGGGCAGCCTATTTTCACGATAGGCATTGGGGGTCGTTCCGTGCGCCTTTTTGAACACATAGTGCAAATAATTGCTGGATGTGAACCCGCTGCGCTCTGCAATCTTTTCTAAAGTAAGCGTTGTTTGGTGCAGCTCACTGCACACGAATTTGAGACGTACTTGTTCCAAATACTCGCTAAACGACACATTCGCCTTCTCTTTGAAAATACGTTGGAGCTGCCGCGAACTAATTTGCACCCGATCAGCTACTCCCTCTAACGTAAGGGGACGGTGAAAATTATCAGCCATGAACTGTATAGCCATCTGGTAGCGATAGCTTTTCATATCACGGGCAGGCAGGTTCACGCCCTGCTGGTCCGGTCTATAGGCACTTACTGTCCTTAGCAGCATCTGAACAATGGACTGTTTAATAATCGTATACTGTCCCAACTGATTGTTCCGCCAAGCTTCATAAGCAACGAGGAAGCATTTCATCGCCTCATGGCGATCTACAGCCGGAATATAGGGCAGCTCACCTAGCTGTCCGATGCAGGCTTCCGCTTCTGCGATCTCCCATTCCTCGCCCCAACCAGGAGTAGTCATAGAAGAACCTGCTTCCTCCTTCTGAGTAAGCTTCACAATATCCACATGGAGACATAGCTCCCCCATGGCTTCAAGCTCATCCGCTTCTTGCCGATGGATGACGCCGGGGGCTGTGACATAGAGCAGTCCTTCATGGAGTGGATGTGTAATCCCATCCAGAATGACTCTCCCTTTGCCGCAGGGGATATAGTGAATTTCGTACTCGGAATGCTGATGATAATCAACGATTGCTCCTGCTGGAAAGGAGGTCAGGTGACAACGCAATACCCGAAGTCCGTAAGCCCCCCAGCGGAAGCTTAATTCCAGGCGATCTAAAGCCATCGGATTTTCTAGCATGGGTTCGAAGTAAAAGGGTTGACTCATACCGGTAAACACCGCTTCCTTTCCAGCTTCTAAACATTAGTTAACCAAGGAATCCAAGCGGACTTGGCTTTTGCTTGCAACTGACAGATTTGAAGCTTCCATAAGCTTCGTTAAGTCCACAGCCAATGCGATATTTTCAGTGGCTTTGGTGCCATTTTGAATATGTGATACCCATTGATCGAACGCAGTCGGCTTAGCCTCTGGAATAGACTCATAAGCCACCCATTGTCCCGCCGCTTCTTCTAGCTTGTTCGTACGCAGCATGACACGTCCATCTTGCTCGGAGTACAATACACTGCCTGCTGTGCCATGAACTTCAATGACAAAAGGTGAGAAAGCATTCACAAAGCCCGCTTCAACAATACCCAATGCACCATTCTCATATTGGAGTAACGATACGGCATTATCTTCAACTTCTCTACCCGTCACAAAGCCATAAGAAGCGCTTACAGCAACAGGTAAACCTAGGAATAAACGATTGAGATACATGGGATGACAGCCAAGATCGATTAGAGCTCCGCCACCACATTGCTCGGCATTGTAGAAATGCTGCGGCAACCAACCATTGGGATTCGCAGTGGTAGAAATTCCGCCATTATGAGAGAGTCGCGTGCGGACAAGTGTAATTTGACCCAACAGCTCTTTCTGGGCAATTTCTTGGATTGCAAGCGTAGATGGTGAATTCAAACGCGGTAACGAGACCGTTAAGGTTACACCTGCTTCCTCCACAGCTGCGAGGATCTCATTCACTTCGCGAAGCGTAGGAGCAATGACTTTCTCTGTGAAAATATGTTTACCTGCCTGTGCGGCAGCGATGATTACATCTCGGTGAAGATTTGTTGGTGTATCTACAACGACTGCTTCTATTTCAGGATTTGCTAAAAGCTCTTCGAGACTTGCGTAGAAGGTTACACCTCGCTCTTCGGCTTCTTGCTGACCTCTTTCCACAATCTCGTCCCAAATCGCGACAATTTCAGTATCTGGGTGTTCGTTTACCTGTTTTGCATAATCCTTTGCATGTACGTGCCAGAAGCTCAACATCGCTACTTTCATCCTAAAAGACCTCCAAATAAGTGACTTGGCTTCATTGTATCATGGGGTTGAATGCGGATAAATTTCAAATTGACGACAGTTGAAGGTGCAAAATTGCGACATCCAACGAATATGATCTTATTCGAACATTAGGATAGAATGACTGTAACGTCAAGCATTTTAATGAACCGTTTAAACTTGATAATTCCAATGTGAATAGTATACAATTAATGGATTGTTCTAATTCCATACAAGGAGTTGATTTCGCATGTTATTCACACCTTATACAATTGCCGACATAACCCTCAAAAACCGCATCGTTATGTCACCCATGTGTATGTATGCTTCTGACGATTCCGGTGAAATCAAAGACTGGCATCACGTTCATTATGCTACACGGGCCGTTGGCCAAGTTGGGCTTATTATACTCGAAGCAACTGCAGTCACTGCGCAAGGGCGCATTTCAACGCGAGATTTAGGCATCTGGGAGGATACTCATATCGATGGCTTGAAACGTGTTGTCTCATCCATCCATGGTCATGGCGCACATGTAGGCATTCAGCTAGCTCACGCAGGCAGAAAAGCAGTTCTTGATCCCCCGATCATAGCGCCATCTGCCATTCCTTTCTCAGATACGTTCAAAACGCCTACGGAAGCTACGATAACGGACATTAAGGATACGATAAAGGCCTTCGCAGATGCGGCTGATCGTGCCAAGCAAGCTGGCTTCGATGTGATTGAAATCCATGCAGCGCATGGCTATCTCATCAATGAGTTCTTATCGCCAGATTCGAATCATCGCCAAGATGCGTATGGCGGTGACAATGAGGGACGTTTCCGCTTCTTGCGTGAAACGGTTCAAGCCATTCAAACGCGCTGGGATGGTCCGCTGTTTGTCCGTATATCAGCTCATGAATATGTAGAAGGCGGTCTTACGCCTGAGGATCATGTCTACTTCGCCACGAAACTGAAAGAGCTCGGCGTCCATCTGATCGATGTCAGTTCTGGCGGCAATGCGCCGGTAGTGCCAAATACTTTCCCAGGCTACCAAGTTCCATTCGCCGAAGAAATTCGCACCAAAGCTACCATATCTGTAGGTGCTGTCGGGCTTATCACGGAGCCGCAGCAAGCGGAAGAAATTCTTCAAAACAACCGCGCGGACCTTATTTTCCTGGGCAGGGTCCTATTACGTGACCCGTATTGGGCCAGATCAGCTGCTCAAGACTTACGCGTTGAGCTTACTCCACCAGGGCCTTATCAACGAGGTTGGTAAACGAAGAAACCCCACTTGGACATTTGGTCCTAGCGGGGTTATTTTCATTGGTTTACTTCGTGACTGGTACCGTATGATAATATTCTTCCATCGTCAAATTCTTCGATTGAATTTCCTTCGCAATGTCTGTTCCTACATATCGCAAATGCCACGGCTCATATTGATAGCCCGTAATGGAATCTTTCCCTTGGGGATAGCGGACTATGAAACCGTACTCCCAGGCATGCTTCCCTAACCACACAGCTTCCTTCGTTCCTGCAAAACAATCCGATGCCGCACATGTCCCGTTGCTGCCCGACACATCGATGGCAAGCCCTGTTTCATGCTCACTTGTTCCGGGAACCGCGCTGTATGTTTTCGCCTTTTCTAAGCCGTCTTTTTTCACATAGCTGTCAAAAAGCGCTTTCTGTGTTGCATGCGAGCGATACGCAGAAACACCTGCTAAAGGGATACCATCCTTTGCCGAGCCAGCGAAAAGCTTTTCAATCGCGTTAGCCGCATCTTGTCGCATTTTACGTTTTTCATTTTTTTCTGAAAACGTAAATGCAATGTTCGGATAAACAAGATCCGTCGGCTCATAGCTCGATGGCAGCATATTTTGCTTATTAACAAGAACGGTTATGCTCTCTGGTCTAGCGATTACTTGCATCACATCATTCTTAGGCGGAACAATGCTTGCCGCTGGAGAAGCTGTTGGTTTAGCAGAAGGCTTAGGCGTAACCGTAGGCGAAGGGGTCACTGGTGTAGTAGGAATCGCTTCTGCACTTGGTGAAACCGTCGTTGTTGGTGTTGCTGCCACTGTTGGCGTAGGCGAACTGCTAGGCGTCACTTCACTTTTATTCCCGCAACCTGCCAAGATGGATAACGCCATAAAAACGGCGATGGATACTTTCATTTTGTCTTTCATTTCTTGTCGTCATGCCCCCTAGAAGTTGTAAAAGCCTATCAAAGTAATAGACCGCTTTTGAGATGAAAAAGTTTCATACCTGACGTGATTTTTCAACAGATGAGAAAAACTTCTATCGAAGTACTTCGAGGATGAGCGACCGCGTTTTAAATGTTGTTTTTATCGCCAATAAGAATTTGTGTTTCCGATCCCCGGAAACTTAAATTCTTATGTGGTAAAAAAGGCTGCATTTAGGTTGAGCTCCTAAATCGCAGCCTTCTCATATTTTATGCGGAACGGGTTCATGTTTCAAGTTTACTTCTGACTAGCGACGATGGCTTGTTCCAAATCATAAATAATATCCTCAATCGCTTCTGTTCCAACAGATAGACGTATAAGTCCAGGAGATACACCCGCTGAAGCTTGCTCCTGCTCATTTAATTGCGAATGTGTTGTGCTTGCAGGATGAATGATTAATGACTTAGAATCTCCTACATTCGCCAAATGAGAGAATAGCTCCACTGCGTGTATCAGCTTCTTCCCCGCTTCTATGCCGCCTTTAATGCCAAAACTCAAAATCGCGCCTTGCCCCTTTGGTAAGTATTTCTTAGCTAATGAGTACGAAGGGTGGCTTTCTAGACCAGCATAACTTACCCATTCCACTGAATCATGGGATTCTAGATATTTCGCAACCTGTAGGGCATTGGAGCTGTGACGCTCTAGTCGCAAATGCAGGGTTTCCAAGCCTTGAAGTAAAAGGAATGAGCTGTTAGGGGACAGCGACGCTCCCAAATCTCGCAATAATTGCACGCGTGCTTTGATAATATAGGCGATTGGACCGACGGCTTCCGTATAGACAACGCCATTATAGCTTGGATCTGGCTTCGTCAACCCTGGGAATTTGCCGCTTGCTGACCAATCGAACTTCCCTCCATCAACGATGACTCCACCTATTGTCGTACCGTGACCTCCAATAAACTTGGTCGCAGAGTGCACCACAATATCGGCTCCATGCTCGATGGGTCTAAGCAGATAAGGACTTGGGAACGTATTATCCACGATAAGCGGAATACCATGTTCATGAGCAATTGCCGCGACGGCTTCGATGTCTAGGATATCCCCTTTGGGATTGCCGATAGATTCGGCATAGATGGCTTTCGTTTTCTCAGTAATGGCACTTCGGAAATTCTCAGGATTGCTAGAATCTACGAACTTCACCGTGATCCCTAATTTAGGTAATGTATTGGCAAATAAATTATAAGTTCCGCCATATAATGCTGAAGCAGACACAATTTCATCTCCAACCTCGGCAATGTTCAAAATCGAAAACGTGATGGCCGCTTGACCTGACGCCACAGCTAGCGCGGCAGGCGCACCTTCCAGTGCGGCAATGCGTTGTTCAAATACATCTGTCGTCGGATTCATAATCCGTGTATAGATGTTGCCGAATTCCTTGAGCGCAAATAAATTAGCAGCATGCTCCGTGTCGTTAAACACATACGATGTTGTTTGGTAGATTGGGACCGCCCGTGAATTGGTCGTAGGATCAACCTTTTGACCTGCATGAATCGCTAGTGTTTCCGGTAAGTGTTTACGTTCAGAATTTGACATCAGCATGCCTCCTAGGATAATCGTTCGATTAGTAATGGTTCCAGTAACCATAATATCTAATTCCTACTGGATTAGTAGCTTTGATTGTACTGGAAATTTCTACCTGAAGTCAATATGGAAATTTGGACAAAAGAAAGCCCGCAATCGAAACCATCTTCGATTACGAGCTCTCCTCATGCTTTGTCCTGCGGTAGAAGAATAATGCGTCCATTCTCCATCTCTACGCGAACTTTATTCGTGCCGGCAGCACCTATGGATTCAAGGTAGTTAGCTGGAATTTGTAATCTGCCTGCCTTGTCAACGACAGCATACTCAACATGTGAATCCTCTTCCGAAGAAATGATCCCCTGCTCCAGCTCCAGCAATTCTTCTTGATAGGATTTGCGTCGCAGTATTTCGGAGGAGGTTTTACCGTCACGAATCGCAACCACACGGTCTACCTTCTTCGCCAGAAGCGGATCGTGCGTAACGATCACGACAGTCAACCCGAAGTTACGATTCAACTCACGAAACAAATCTAAGATCTGATTCGCCATCTTCGTATCGACGGATCCTGTCGGTTCATCCGCCAGCAAGAGCCTGGGCTGATTTGCCAGCGCAATCGCAATCGCGACACGCTGCTGCTCCCCGCCGGAAAGCTCATTCAGCTTGTTATTTCTCCGATGGCTCAACCCTACAGCCTCCAATAAATCCATAGCACGATAGCGTTTGCGCCGTCCCTGCAGCAGAATAGGCAATTCCACATTTTCCAATGCCGTCAAATAGGGAATCAGGTTGCGGGCATTATTTTGCCAGACAAAGCCTACGGTTTCTCGCTTATATCTGACCAAATCGGATTCCTTAAACTTCAATAAATCCTTCCCATCCACCGTCAGATTCCCTGCCGAAGGTCGATCCAGACCGCCCAGCATATTGAGCAGCGTCGATTTCCCACTGCCGCTATTGCCGATAATGGCCATCAGCTCACCCTCTTGAATATGAAGGTCAAGCCCTTGCAAGGCAACCACTTCAAGATCTGCCGCTTTATAAATTTTAACTAAATTTTCACAATGAATCATACTAATCCTCCCCAAGCTTTACGGCTTGATGTATCTTAATTCTGGAGAGCATCGTACCGAGCAATAGGAGTCCCGTCCCGATCATGATCGTAACGATGATATATAAATGCAGTTGATCTCTCGGATCAAAGCTGACTTGGAAAGGCGGCACTTGGCTGGATGAATCGAATGTTAATTGGAACAGAGGAACGAACAATCGGCTAGCTGTATTCCCTGTGATCATACCAATCAGTACAGCTGCTCCTGATGTAAGAAGTTGCTCGGCGACTAGCATTCCGATCAATTGCCGATAGGAAATTCCCATCGCACGAAGCACGCCAAATTGTAGAATCTGCCCATATAACGAGAGTAGCCAGTATAGCAGAAATCCTATAAAGCTGATGCCAATCGCTATCAAGAATCCGAGCGTCATGACGCCATTCACTGCCAGTTGGAAGGGGTCATTCTTAGACCCAATCACCATCATATTCGTATCCACTAAATGAGTGACCTTCATATGCTTTTGTTCCAGCGCTTCATATAAGGCTTGACTCGTCATCCCCGGCTTTAGCTTTAGCCACACATCATAAGGCTCTACAGCTAAATTATTTTGGATATAAGAAAGATGTCCGATGACAAGTTTCGGTGCGTCCACTTTACTTTGCTTTGACGCATCTGTTTTGCTCACCGAGCTTGTAGAGGCCGTCAATATCGGATTCGGATTCCAGCTGGGCCAATAATCGATAATGCCATAGATGACTGCCGTAGCTCCCTCCACATCATTCCAACCGATCCGAACCGCATCACCCACTTCGGCTCCGGTTTCTTCGGCAATGGACCTAGAAATCAATACGGCTTTGGAATCCGTAGCCAACACGTTCAAATAGTCATAGAAATGATGATCTAGCAAATGGTCACGGAACCAGGCTGTTCGACCGAAATCATCGGTATCAATCCCCATGAGTGTTGCTTTTTTCGTATCCTTACCAAGTGCGATATAAGCATCATTCTTTTGAAATACGCGGGCCGCTGTTTCTACGCCTGTTAATTGCGTGAAAGGCATGAATGGCGGCTCTACATATTGGACCCGTTTCTTCCCCCCACCTTCGCTTCCTTGCGGTTTCGCTTCACTGGAGGGTCCTGGCGGACCTGTCTGTGGAGGAGGCGCATCATTATCCCATGCCGTTTGCAAAACAATATCGGATCCATTCTTATAATGGATTTTCTCTTCCACATTCTTATTCATCGTTCTTGCTGCGCTCGCGCTAAAAATGCCTGTTGCCAGTGTCATAATGATAAATAGCATAATGAATTGATATTGCGTGGTTGATCTTCCCACTTGCAGCAGCGTTGAATATAAATAGGCTGGCCACCAATTGCGACCGACGGCGTAGATCAGTTGAATGACCAACGGATAGATCCTCAGCAGGAAAAGACCCATTGCGAATATGAAAAAGGCGGGCACGACAAATAATAGTGGATCAACCTTCATGTCCATCGAATCTAATCCTAGCGCAATCAGATCATCCATCCGGCGATTAAAGCTTTGCAATAAATAGATAGAAACAATTAAGAGGATAACATCCAGATATATTTTATGAACAAAAGAAAGCTTATTCTTCCTCGCAAGTGTTTGTTTATGACCAACAATGCTCACACGTGTAGCCAGTACAGCGGGGATGAGCGTCATACAAACCGATGCGATGACAGCGATCAAACCATATTGATAGGCCTCTTCATTCAGCTTCACTTCCATCGCAGCACGCTGGACGAACGTCAGAAAACCATTCGAAGCACCCAAGACCTTCGTTAATTGAAGCCCTACAAAAGGACCGATTAGCAGGGCAACTCCACCGAGTAGAATGCCTTCGATCACATATCCAATCAAAATCTGAGCTCGGCTTGCTCCTCGACTTCGCAATACGGCGATTTCTGTTTTCTGCCGTTCCGTAATCAAATTAGCGACCATGAATAAATAGAAAGCAAGTAAAATACATACGGGTACGTTCAATGACCAAAGCAGAATACGGAGCTTCTTCTCTTTGTCCCCATAGGATTGCAAGGTGGTGATCGTTGGATTACTAGATGTAAAGGTTTCTAAATTTCGACTAAAATAAGACTCCAGTTCTTTGTATGTCGCGATGTAGGTGTCTATGCCCTCTAACTTCAATTGATGATAATCCAAAGCATGATTCCAATAAGAAAACATATCCGTAAAATTGCCGTTCTTCGTAAAATCTTGATCAAATAAGGCATAAGGAATGAAAAATCTTGAATTCGTATCATTCATCTTATTGGTCGTCCAGTACATATCAGCAAAATCTGCTCGATCAATCACAGCTACTGGTTTAATTCGAATGCTATTCTTCAAATCATTGCTCACGATGGTTAATTCATTGCCAAGTACGATTTTCTGCTTCGTCAACAACTCTGGAAATACCCACGCCTCATATACACCGTCCACGATCTCATTGGAAGGCATGACGCCATCTACAAGCCGAATATGCTTTTCCAAATCCGTCATGGCAGCTATTTCGCCATACCGTCTTACTATGGGATCTATTTTACTAGGATCGCTGGGTGTAAGATCAAAAGTCTGTGTACTTCGGGTTATCGTAGAAACGAGAATCGGCAAACCAAAGCGCTTGATCTGCTCGGTTACGATGGTATCCGTTTCTGCTAATCGTTTATCTCCATCTTTGGATTTGGCAAAATAGGCGTGATTAGTCACTTGTCCTGGATATTGAAGTGTTTGGGTCTGTTGAACTTCCAAATCTTTGATCAACATACGTTGCAAAATGGCATGCGTATAAATCGGCATCGAGCTGGCAAGGGCAACCGATATAATTAACCCTATTAATAAACTGAGCTCTAACCAACGGTTCTTTGCCATTTTACGGAGAATCATCAGAAATAAAGCCATTGTAATCCTCCTAAGCGTTTTGCTTTAGCAAAACTAGCATCGTAAGCATAAGCTTTAAAGCGTGCTAATTATTTAAAATGAGATTCTGACCTTCCTTAAGCCCCGTTCGGATTTCCACTTCCGTAGCGGTGACAAGCCCTTTCTCAACATCGACTTCTTTGCGGCTTTCACCATTCAGCACTTGCACATAATCTCGACCTAGATAAGACCGAAGACCTGTTCTTGGTATGACGATGACATTTTCTCGTTTCTCAACGTTGATCGTCATGTCACCAGATGCACCAATCTCTGCTCCTTCTGCCCCCTCCGGGATCCCCACGATAATCGTTTTGGCATTTCGTTCGGCTTGCGGCTTATTATCGGTTGGAGGAGCGCTTGAAGGGGTTTGCAGTACTTTGCCTTGTACTACCTTGTCATTGGCACCAAACTTCACGTCTACATTCATGCCTACTTCAATACCCGAAAGCGTACTGCTATCTGATGATTCATAAAAGAGTTGCAGCTTGGTAGGGTCAGACACGACGACAAGTGTACTGAAGGCATCTACGATCTTACCTTCCTGTGCATCCGTCACATAGGTGACGACGCCACCAGCCTCTGCCGTTATTCTCGTTTTCGCCAATTGCGTTTGAAGGGCTGCCAGTTGCAGCTGCGCAGCTTCCACATCAATGGCCTTGAGACGAATCGTTAACTCTTGATCGGGGGAAGTTTGTTTGGCTTGTAAGCTAGCGATCTGAGCTTTCTCCAGATTTAATTTCTGAAGCGCAATCCTCGTTTCTAAATCACCTTTTTCCAACTCAACCAACACATCACCCTGTTTCACGATATCGCCTGATTTGACACGCAATCCAGCTAAGCGAAGACCCGACTCTTTAAAATAATAATTGGTCGTTTTACTCGACTTAAACGTCGCAATTGCACTGACCTTCCGCGTAATAGTGCCTTTTTTCACTTCATACAGCTCAAAATTTTCTTTGACTGGCTTAACTAAAGGCGGCTTCAAGGCTTCTTCTTCTTTCGGCAGCAAGGAGCAGCCAGCAAGTATGAATATCGCCCCGGTGATAAGAACAAACCTCGAAGCGATTCTATTAACCTTCATCGACAATGGAACCATCCTCCAATGCATAGACTTCATCTACAATTTCCATGATCGCCAGATCATGCGTAGTCAAAATAATGGTCATACCTTCCTGCACCAAGTCCTTGAATAATTTGAGGATTTGAAGCCCCATTCTACTGTCTAACTCTGCCGTAGGCTCATCTGCCAAAATCAGCTTAGGTTTGTGAGCAATTGCCCTTGCTATCGCTACTCGCTGCTGTTCGCCGCCAGAAAGCTCATAAGGTCGATGCTTCATTCTCGACTTCAAGCCCACGAAATGGAGTGCCTCTTCTGCTAATGATTTATATTGACTGGGAGGAATACCCGAAATGCGCAAACCAAACTCGACATTTTCGTAAGCAGACATATAAGGCACTAAGGCAAACGATTGGAAAATGAGCCCGATCTGCTTCCGTCTGAGTTCATTTCGCTTGGATTCGGATAGCGTGCTGATCTCCATCCCATCTAGGTAAACAGCACCTTCCGAAGGATGGTCCAAGGCTCCTATGATGTTCAGCAAGGTTGTTTTACCAGAACCGGACCTTCCACGCAATGCCACTAGTCTACCTCTGGGAATCGAGAGATTCGCTCCACGCAACGCATGAACCGCTCCTGGTCCCTTCCCAAATATACGTGTGACACCAATAGCTTGCACCATGGGCACCTGAACCTCATGCATAGTCAAAGTTAACACCTCATCTTTACGCTAATCTCGTATCTTCTCTATAAATGTAAACCTTTACATAATAAATAAACAGACCGCCTTTGTTGGAAAAGGTGTCTGTTTGTTCGTTTTCTCTTATCATCGCTTTAAAAAGGCATGCGGTTCTAATTTTGCTTCTCGAACTCTTTCGGCGAACAGCCCACAACACGTTTGAACGTCTTTGCAAATGTTTTGGCATCAGGAAAGCCTACCGCATCCGCTACTTCATATACCTTCATTTCACCCGATCGCAGGAGGCGCTTCGCTTCTTCCATACGGATTCGTGTCAGTGTTTCACTCAGCGACTCGCCCATTTCTTTACTGTATAAATCACTTAAATAGCTGCGACTGAGCCTAACATAATCGGCCATGTCCGAAGTGCTGATGGGCGAGGCATAATTCTCCTGCATATAGCTCAGCACCTTCCGGATAAACGTATTGTTTGAGCGAGTCTTCAAATCGTTTCCTAGCGCCACCGGGTTGTCCATGAGCATGCGCATCGCTTGAATTAGGAGCTCCGTTACCTGTTCAAAGCTTGCGCAATGACGCATCGCTTTGTTATGAACGAACAGCTCCTCATAGCGTTCAATCTCTGTGTAGCCGCGTTCGCGCGCATATCCAGCAGCTAACGCAAGCAGCTCCTGGATAAAAGACAACACCGTATCCTTCTTCGGGCGCTGCTCCCTCAGTCTCGCGCACAGAAGCTCCGCGTGATGCAAGTACCCTTCGCTGTTATCGTGTACGATACAGCGCAGCAGGTCGCTGCGTATGTCATATGGCAGCGCTTCGGTTGCCCTGCTTGCAGCCTCTGGCGCAAGCACAATTCGGCGATTCCGGCTCACGCCGTAGAATCGCTCATGCAGCTGCTGCTCGTGTAACGCCGCAGCAGGCTGCACATCTTGGAGCCGGCGAAGGACGACGCCGGCTCCAATGAACCAGTCCGGCGCGTGCGCCAGCCGGACCTGCGCTGCGCGCTCGAGCGCTGCGGCAGCAGCGAGAGCGTCGCCGTCTGCTGCTGCCGGCATGAGCAGCAGCACACTGTCTGCGGCCAGCGGCAGCGCCGCGAGGCAGCCTGTCCAGCGCCAGCCTGCGGCAGCGCCACTGGCACCGGTATGCAGCAGCAGGCTGACCAAGCTGCTGTTGTCACTTCCTGCGCCGTTGCTGCCTCCGGCGCTGCTCGCAGCACCGAATAGCTCTGCCTGCAGCGAAGCTTCATCAACCCCTGTCTGCAGATATGCCTGCAGCCGATTCGATAGCTGCATCTGCAGCGTTGATGCAAGCTCAAGCTCCCTAATCCCTTGTTCCCTCCGCTCAATGAGTTGAATTTCGAGTTCTCGCTTCACGCCAAGCAAAATGTCGATTAACGACTCAGGCTCCATCGTTGGTTTAAGAATATAATCCTTAGCCCCCAGCTTCATCGCTTCTTTCACATAGGTGAAGTCATCCATACAGCTCAATACGACGGCGCTGATCGGTCTTGAACATTCTTTTAGCTTACGAATTAACGCTAAGCCATCCATGCGCGGCATAATGAGGTCGGTGATCACGATGTCGATATGCAAGGCTTCCAGAAGCTCGCAGGCCTCCATACCATCCTCTGCATCACCTGCGTAAGTGAAGCCATGCTGTTCCCAATCCACCAACTCGCGCAAACCTTGCCGAATGATCGGTTCATCATCCACAACAAGTACATTCATCTTCACTTCACTCCTCGCCATGATGGATCGGAAGAAACATCCTAACCGTAGTTCCTTCACCAGGTTTACTACTAATATGCATTTTAAACTCAGGCCCATAGATCAGCTTAATTTTCTCCCGAATATGTGAAATTCCAACGCCGCTCATTCGCTCCTTCAGCATGCGATCAGCTTGTGCTCCTCCCGTTGCATGCATCGCTTTCCAGCCAGAGCTGCCTTCTTCGACTTGCATCCCAATTCCATTGTCTTCCACCTGGCAGAATAAGAGGTCTCGATCTAACCATGTCCGAATCGTAATGGTTCCCTCTCGCTTGGTTGGCCCGATTCCATGAATAATCGCATTCTCCACAAGCGGCTGCAGGAGCATCCTCGGAACTAAACAGCCTAATGTAATCTCATCCACATGCGTTTCTATCTGAATGCGATCCCCGTAACGAAACCTTTGAATTTCCATGTAGTCATGGGTCAGTCCAATTTCATCACGCAATGTGATAAAGTCCCCTTTTTTACCTAAGCTAGCTTGCAAAAGACGAACTAATGCACTAACGACCTCTGAGATCTGAGGCGTCTTATGAATTTTGGCAACCCATTTTATCGTATTCAATGTGTTATAGAGGAAATGCGGATTCAACTGATAATGGAGCGCTTCCATTTCAGCTTCTTTCTTCAAGGATTCTTCCCGCTTCACCTGTTTAATGAGGTCTTCCAAACGGTTCAACATTTGATTATAGCTCTGCCCTACTTGTGTCCACTCTTCGGAACTCTTAGTAGTCCAATAGGCTCTCAGATCCCCCCGCTCGGCGCGGTTCATTAATGCTTTGAGGGCGTAGAGCGGCTTCGTCACAGATGAGATGTAAAGTAAGAGAGAGCCTAAACTAAGTGCGATTACTAAAGCAACTAAAGCAATAAGCCAGGAATGAAAATGTGGAAATGCTTCACCGTTCATTGACAGTGGAACTTCATAAACCGAAATCCACGGCGTTTCTCCGATGATCTCAACCTGCTTCGCGGAACGAATTGTCATTTTATCTATACGGATTAGGTCCTGCCCCATGCCTTGCAAATCCCCGATGTTGGCCCCGTTACGGTAGACAATCCTTTTCTCTGCGTCCATGAGCACATAAGATTGAGAACTGCCACTCTTCAAGGATAAAGTCTTCCATAATTCATTCATGTTCAACCAAAGCGTAACGCGTCCAAGCTCCAGCATGCTAGACTTGTCAATCATCAACTCCGAATAGGTCATGAGATAGGCGTTAAGTCGACTTGACTCTTCACCTAATGGCTCAAAGCTTTTGTTCGTGCTTTTCTCTCGTGCAACAAGTGCCCCATCCACTTCCCCATTATGCGCACATAGCGTTCTATTGGAAGCCTGGACCGATACGCATACCTGCTCAACATAACGATTTTGGAATGTTTGCTCGGATAGCAAGCTATTCGTATAGGTACTCAGTTCTTTGGCAGCTTGTGAAGAAGCATCTTTGAGTTTGGCAAAAGAAAGGATGCCATAATCTTCGGCATGTCGATGTGTCGTTTCTTTTACAAAACGCAATTCCTGTTGTAGTCCCTTGATGATTTGATCATGTTGTTGATCCAAGGAACGCATAAGCTCTTTCTCTCTGTAGGATGAGAATTGCTGATTGCCAACATAAAGCACAAGCAACAAAGGTAGGGAGATCGCCAAAAGTATATAAAGAAATACACGAAGTTGAAATCGGTTAAGTAGATGAGTGAGCAGTGATGGCATAAGTCACCTTTCGTTTCGAATGGTTTGGTTACCTCATTGTCCATCATAGCATATTGGAATTTTTTCCATCTTATTTTTTTGATGAGAAAACGAAAAAGAGAGCCGCATGAAGCGACTCCCCAATTGAATATTATAGCACTTTAGACAAGAACGATTTCGTCCGTTCCTGGGTTGGTGCCTCAAAAATTTGATGCGGCTTGCCTTCCTCGACAATGACGCCTTGCTCCATGAACATGACGCGATCGCCTACTTCACGCGCAAAGCCCATTTCATGCGTAACAACAACCATTGTCATGCCTTCTTTGGCCAATTGCTTCATGACGTTAAGCACTTCGCCGACCATTTCGGGATCAAGCGCGGAGGTAGGCTCATCGAACAGCATGATCTTCGGCTCCATCGCGAGTGCGCGTGCAATCGCAACGCGTTGTGCCTGACCACCGGATAAAGAGTCCGGAAGCGCGTTAGCTTTATCTGCGAGCCCAACCTTATTTAATAGCTCCAGCGCTTTCTTCCGCGCTTTATCTTCCGGCCATTTCCGTACTTGGATGGGTGCAAGCATAATATTATCAATAACCTTCATATGCGGGAACAAGTGAAACCGTTGGAATACCATTCCCAAATCCATGCGGATCTCATTAATTTTATTCGCAGGATTCATGAGATTACGACCATCAATGGTGATCGTTCCGCCATCTGGCTGTTCCAGAAGGTTCAAGCATCGTAGGAACGTGGATTTCCCTGAACCCGAAGGTCCAATCACAACCAGCACCTCTTGATGCTGAATTTCCGTACTAATGTCACGTAGAACAACATTATCTCCAAACGCTTTTTTCAGGTTCTTTACTTCAATTAAAGCGGTCATCGTTATACTCTCCTTTCGATATAGCTAAGAAGCTTGCTAAGAGAGTAGGTAAGAATCAAATAAATAAGTGCAGCTGTTAAATACGGCTCCCATACCTTGAAATATTGGCTGCGCATCGCATTGGACCAATACATAAGTTCAGGTGCAGCGATGATCGCAAATAGTGAGGAATCCTTGATTAGCACAATAAATTCGTTTCCGAACGGCGGAATCATTCGTTTAATCGCTTGCGGTAAAATAACGGATTTCATCGTTTGGAAATGTGTCATTCCCAGTGAATGCGCGGCTTCTGTTTGGCCTTTATCAATGGATTGAATCCCTGCACGGAAAATCTCAGCCATATACCCTGCTGAATTCAAGGACAAAGCCACAATTGATGCAATGATTGGGTTAGTAGAGCCTAAGAATAAGGGTACAACACCAAAGTGGACAAGCAATATTTGAACCAGCAGCGGTGTGCCGCGGAAAAAATTAACATACATACTAGTTGGCCATCTCAGATAGCCGCGGTGTGACATTTTGCCTAAACCAACTGCCAGCCCTAATACAGAACCGAAACAAATGGAGAGAATGGAAATACCAATCGTCCATAGCGTTCCTTTCAGCAGCAAAGGTAAATAATCAATAATGATGTCAAAGCGAAATTCCATTCCACACTTCCTTTCTTATTCTTCTACTCACAGAAGAAAAGCATGCGTAAGGTAAAGTCACGCATGCTTTTGAACTTTTTATTTTTGTTCTAGCAATTTCTTCGTATCTGGGTCTTGACCGAACCATTTTTTGTACACAGTCGCGTATGTGCCGTTCTCGATAACTTTCTTAATCGCTGGATCAAGCTTCGCTTTAAGGTCGCTGCCTTTAGGAAGCAAAATGCCGTAGTACTCGGATTCGAAATTTTTCGAATCTGCAATCGAAACGAATTTTTTGTTTGGATTATTTTTAACATACTCACGAATAATAGCAATATCCGCAACAACCGCGTCTACACCGTTACTCTCAAGTTCCATCAGCGCAAGCGTGTTATTATCCATACGTTTCAGGGACTTGTTATCGCCACCCATGATTTTCGTCATCAGCGTATCCGCCGTAGTTGAGATTTGAACGGCTACTTTCTTATCTTTCAAATCGACTGCACTTTTGATCGGGCTGCCTTCTTTAACAAGAATCATGTTCGTTGACTCGAAGTACGGAGCTGAATAATCATATGTTTGTTTACGCTCATCTGTAATCGATACGCTGGAAATACCGGCTTGATACTCTTTACCTTGTTGAACGCTCGTCAACATCGTATCCCAACCCGTGTTGGTAACTGAATAAGAAAGACCTGCTTCTTTCATCACTTCAGCAAGGAAGTCGATATCGAAACCTACCACCTTGTCTTTATCCATATATTCCATCGGTGCATAAGCTGCATCTGTTGCAAATTTAACTTTTGTGCCACCGCTATCTTTGGAGCCACAACCTGCCATTGTCAAAACTAAAGCTACCGCAACTACTGAAATCATTAATTTTTTCATCATTTTTCCCCCGTTCTATGTAATGGACGAATCATATATTAACATTTGGTCAATAAAATAACAACATCTTTATTCATAAAATAAGCAAGGAAATTGGAGGAAATGTGAATTTCCATGCATTTTCAGTTTCATGCACAAAACTCATGAGCTGCTTTGTTGATTTGACTAAATCTTAAAAACGCTTAGGTCTAAAATACCTAAGCGTTCAAGTTTGCAGTGTGGTTTTTCTACATCATTTTCAAAATGGCTTCCCTGCCCGTCATCCCAGCAAAAATACCAAGGTCTTCCGCTGTATGGGTTACTGATTCAAGCGGCGCTTCCAGGAGCTCCTCGATCGTTCGAACCCCAGTGGCTCGTGCCGCTACAATATTCCTGTCACTTAATCGCTCATTGAGCAGCGCCACATCGAGGGCGCCACACATAATGTAACCTTTATCCGTTGTCACCACTAGCAATGTCGTCTTCGGTAATTTAACCTCAATCGCGATTGCTGTATGTCCTTCAAGAAGAATGGGTTCTACGCGCATCATGCTCTGCACAGCTCCTCTTCGCAGTCTTACGGTAGTATATGCGCCTGCGGCTAGTACGGTGTGAGATCGCTGTAAAGATATTGTGTGATTTTCCAATTTATTGTGAAAAGGCCATTCCTTATAAGTCACAACCTCATTAAAGCTCTCCGCTCCGCTTGTGGTTTACAACCTTTACAAACGCCAACAACTCTCCCCTGTTCATCTGAGTAGAAGGACAATTTCTTTTCCTTCTTCCGGCAAAACGAACACATTTGCTTGTTTATTTTTGAAGATTGTTTACCTTGTAAAGACATTTTAATAACCTTAGAAGCAGCCATCTTATTTCTAATTTTCAAATGAATTGTATACACCAAAAGAAGGACAACAAATAGGATGATAACGAGTACGATCCACTTCATGGCTCAACCTTCCTTCATTTTATTTTCATTGCTATTCGATAAATCCATCGTACTTCTCCAGTGAATAGTAGGCAATACAAATATTACCTATCGCCTTTATGGATGTCAGCTTGGATGTCAGGTAATTGTGAAAGGAAGCTACATTTGGATATGATATCATGATATAGTAAGGATAAGTGCGATTTCAGTGCGGTAAGGAGGCTATGATGAACCAACGGAATGCAAACACAAGTCCGAAAAAAGGACATTTATTCACCGTAGAGATTTTAATTGAAGATGAGACAAATGGCCTGGCAATGGAAAAGCTCCTTCATTTGTTAAATGTAGACACGATCAAAGATTATCAAATCCTTAAAGGTATTCAACTTGGTCAACTCATTGAACTGAACACGAAACAAGGAAGCTCAGCTTCCCTACATACAAATAAAAAGCCTTCAGCTCCTACGCCAACACCAGCGGGGCGAACGACAAATTCAGAAGCTGCCATGCATATTGTTGAACAGTTAGAGAAATTCAAAGTCAATAATACCTTGATCCGTTTGACGGTGATCAAAGCACAAGGTATCAAGCTGAATCTCCCTTGTCGAATCCTTAATTTTGATACAAGCAGCCAGAATGTTACCGTCTATCATGACGATGAGAAGAAAGTTTACCTGTTTAAGCTGAATGAAATCGATGATTACGTGACCACGGATTGAATAAGAAAAGGTACCTTTGCTGACGATCCGCAAGGGTACCTTTTTCTCATTCACCTGACGCAGCAGCAGCCGCAACAGAAATGCCATTCCTTAGCATATGCTCAAGCTCCACGCTATCCACAGGAGGACTAAACCAGTAGCCCTGAACCTCGTTGCATCGGTTTTGATATAAGAATTTCAATTGATCTTCTGTCTCTACACCTTCAGCAATAACCTTCAGATTCAAATGATGCGTCATAGCAATAATCGTTGTAACGATAGCCGCGTCATTCGGATCCACCATAATATCTCGTACGAAAGACCGGTCAATTTTCAGCTTATCAATCGGAAACTTCTTCAAATAATAGAGCGAGCTATAACCTGTACCGAAATCGTCGATACTCACATTCACGCCAAGTTCTTTCAGTTCAAGCAGCGATTGTATCGCATGATCAACATCCATCGTCATACTTTCGGTAATTTCCAGCTCCAAATATTGCGGATCCAGCCTGGTCTGTTCAAGAACATGACTAATTTTCCCTATCAGATTATGCTGAAAGAACTGTCTCATCGATAAATTCACTGAAATGGGAATAGGGGAATACCCTGCCGACTGCCATGTCTTATTTTGCTTACAAGCCGCGCGCAGCACCCACTCGCCGATGGGGACGATCAATCCGCTTTCCTCCGCTAATGGGATAAAATGATTGGGCATAACCATGCCCTTCTCCGGATGATTCCAACGAATCAGCGCTTCTACCCCAACAATTCGCCCTGTTTCAATCTCTACCTGAGGTTGATAGTAGAGAACGAATTCTTCATTGACTAGCGCTCTGCGAAGCTCATTTTCCAGCTTCAAACGATTGATAGAAACAGATTTCATATCATTATTGAAAATCTGAAAATCGTTTCTGCCCTTCTCTTTGGCCCTCGCGAGTGCAATATCCGCATATTTCATCAATATGTCCGCTTCGTCCGTATCTTCCGAGGAAATCGCGACGCCAATGCTTGCAGTCACATGCAGCTCATATTGCTCAAGGAGGAAAGGCTTCTCCAATACACGATTAATTTCCGCAATGACGGTCATAACATCATTCACATCTTCAACATTTGAATAGAAAAAAGCGAACTCGTCGCCTTCCGTACGCGCCAGGAAATCCTCCGCAGTCAGGCATCGCGTGAAACGCTCAGCTAGCTGAAGAAGCAGCATGTTACCATAATCATGTCCAAAGCTGTCATTCACAAGTTTAAAGCGATCAATATCTAAATAAAACACCGCCACTTTATGACCATTGGATTGGAAGACACGAAGTCGTTCATTCAAATGATCTTTAAATAACCGCCGATTTGGAAGCCCGGTCATATCATCGTAATAGGCCATATAACGGACTTGCTCGTCACCGCGCTTACGTTCCGTTACATCCTGACAAATCAGAATGTTTCCTTTAGAATGGTGATGGATATCGACAGGAACAGCTGTTACAAATAAATCGACACGATAACCGCACTGATGATGCACCGAAGTCTCAAAGGTGTATGGGAGACCGTTTCTGCTTTGTTGCAATTGCCACTCTGTCTGTTTCAACTGTTCTTCCGTTACAATGCCCGTAAACGGTTGATGCATGAGCTCTGCGACCGAATACCCCAATATCGATTCCGCCGCTTGATTCATCCGAATGAATTTGCCCTCCGCATTAAAGATTCCGATCGCATTGGGATTATGTTCAAAAAGGGAATCCAGCACACTTAGATACGCATGATCCCTTGGCAGTTCCTTTGGCATAAGTTGTTGCCTCAGATTCCTATTCATTCGCAATAGATACAGCAGTACGAGTGCACCCAAAAGACAAATCCATGGGGCATACGGCTTTATGAATAAGCTAACGAATATGGCTGCGACGACATATACGCCAATATAGAGCCGATTTTTCACGAATTGGCCTCCTTATTTGGTTCTATCTTCGTTAGGGAAGCATTACATTGATTTCCGATCTTACTCCCAGTTGTTGTTAAGCCATCACGCTCTAATTTCCAATCATTGCTTTCTTTCTACAAAGGTTGTTCCATTTCCTGCTAACTTGCCATCAAATAAGAAAAGAGCCGAATTTCTCCGGCTCTTTTTCTTATTTTAATTTCAGTACAGCTAGGGCAAGGAGGATCCAGCCTACTAGGAAGCTCAATCCGCCTAGCGGCGTAATAGGTCCGAAGACCTTAAGACCTGTCGTACTCAAAGCATACAGACTGCCAGAGAACAAGATTATTCCGATGAAGATTGCCCATCCAGAGGCATTCACCAATGCGTTATTACCCAGCTTGTCTGACAGCAGCGCGATCACGAGTAACGCAACAGCGTGAATCATGTGATAATGAACTCCCGTTTGAAAGACATCAATCTTATCGGGAATTTTCGTTTTCAAGTAGTGAGCGCCGAACGCTCCTAATGCGACAGAAAGGAAAGCATTTAAGCTTCCAATCAACATAAATATTTTCATCATACGACTTTATTTCCTTTCACAACGAATATGAATTACTCGACTTCCCCAATATCATGCTGACCCACAATCAATCGAACAGGCTCCAGGAAAACACGCGTCACCGTGGGCTGCTCAATTAAATTAACTTCAATATCTTCGATCTTGTAACGAATGGTCTTACCCTCACGCTTGTCATAGACAACATCGAACTGCTTCAAGCCAAGTTGATGAATAAGAACAGAAGAACCAATAGCGACTGCATTAGATTCAAATTCCCCATGTTCAAATAACACTTCAGACAAAATTTCATCACTCATATCGACAATCGTAACGTACTGGCAAAATTGGTATCTCATGATAATAATCCCCCTTGAATTGGATAAGTTTAGGTATAAGTACCCATTCGCCGAAAATTGTCGATAATCCTGCTACTTTCATGATTCCCCACATTTTTTAAATAAAATCCAACAAATATATGGCAATCGGTATGGTAAACATGCTAAATAGTGTCGATGTAAAGACAGCCTGTGAAGAAAACTCGGCCTCATTTTCATACTCTATGGCAAGGAGTACACTGCTCAGTGAAGTAGGTACTGCGCAGGACAGAATTAATGCCTTTGCCGTCAAGCCATCAATTCCTAGCATCCAAACGACGAGAAAACCTAGCAGTGGGCTAATCGCCAAGCGAAGCATATTCGACAACAGCACATTGGAGAAATGAAACTCCCATTTCATCGCACCGAGCTGTACACCTAAGGTCAACAACGCTGTTGCCATAAAGGCATTTGCAATGTAGGTCACAGGGATATGGATCGAGGATGGCACTGGGACATGATAGTAACGCAATAACAATGCTATGGGAATTGCATAAATCACCGGTAACGAGAGAATCGTTTTCATCGTTGCTTTCCAAGAAGCTTTATGAGCGTTTAACGTATAAATCCCATAGGTATTGGGGATGAGCGACTGCATAATCATAATCACGATTTGGATGGATAAGGTATAAGCATTGCCGCCGAAAACCGTTTGATTCAACGGCAGCGCGTAATTCGCGCTATTATAGAAAATAACACTATTCCGCATGGCGATCCGCATACCGCGCTGCAACTTCTGTATGCGAATAATCACTTCTATGATCGCGAATAGCAGGCTGAAGAAAATAACAAAAAATAAAAGCACCTGCATAAGTATGGAGAGACTCATTTCGGATTCATAGAGCTTCACAAAAACAAGTGCAGGCGAGAACACATAGAAATTGAGCTTCGAGAGCGTTCGAATATCAATGCGAAAGGCGCGATACATGGTCACGCCTATCGCGATCATAATGCAAATTGGAACAATATTATTGATAAGAATATACATGAAATAATTCATTTCAAAGCCTCGATTCATCGAGAATCCCCATGATGCTCCTTATATTGAAGCATTCACGCTTGTAATAATTCGTTTCAACTGTGTATTGAAATTCGTAATTTCCTCTGGCGACAATCCACTCGATGCAAACAGCGTCTGTGGAATACAGAGTGCCTGCTCGTAGAGAGCTTGCCCCGTCTCAGTGATGTGGATGAGTACGACCCGCTCATCTTCCTGTGAACGGTTCCGAACAAGCAGCTTCTGCGCCTCCATTCGTTTGAGCATCGGCGTCAATGTTCCAGAATCCAGGTCAAGCTTCTCACTCAGCTCCTTTACTGTGCTTTCCTTTTGTTCCCAGAGCACTAGCAGAACGAGATATTGCGGATAAGTGATGCCAAGCTCCTCGAGAAAAGGGCGGTACATACGAGTAATCGCTCTGGAGCTCGCATATAAGCTAAAACAAAGCTGATTCTCCAGCTTCAAAAATTCACTGCTGCTCATTGTCGTTTCCTTTCCCACCGTCATATTGTGAACAATCGTTTTGCTTCCAATTTAAACAAAAAGCCTCCGACTGTCAATACAAAACGAAAAGAGCGCCCATCTATCCGGCGCTCTTCCGCTTAATCAAGTTTACTTATTTAATATTTTGACTTTTCACATACTCCAACCATTGCTGTTGGTATCGCCGATCATTGTATAGTTCGTATAATGGATTCATTGTCCGTTAAGGAGCCGGAAATGATGAGTAGGAAGTCAACCAGGTTTGATCCCCAAGATTTATTCGTTGTATTTACAAAACCAGTATCACAATTAAACATATTGTATGCGATTGCAATAAAGAGAACAAATGAAATAATATAAGGTAAGAACATCACGGACTGCGTAATTTTCTTAAAGAAGTCAAGAAATAACGCGCTCATCCAGAAAGGAATGGAAGAATGATGAAATGGTTAAGTGCTCACGAAAACCAACTCCAAATTATTTTTGACGAGGCAAAAGAAGCCGTACGACAATTCCCTTCTCCATTGGACCAATTAGGACTTGCTTATTTAGCTAAGTTTGACGCGAGTAACGAGGGGAGTACCAAAAATTATATTTGTTATCTCCTCCCTTATTGGATGGAAGATATTTGTGAGCTGACTACAGAAGAGTTCAACAAGCTATCTCTGGCAAATATATTCGTCATGCTCTATTACTTCATTCAAGACGATATTATGGATGCCGCCAAAGGGGAACATTCGAGCAAGCTGCCGCTTGCCAACTTATTTCACATCCAATTCCTATCCCTATATCGTGAACTTTTTCCTTCTAGTTCCCCTTTCTGGAGCCATTATGAAACGTACATCATAGAATGGTCCAAGAGTGTAACGAATGAGCTTCAATCGGATTACTTCCATAATGACAAAATGCAAATTGCCAAGAAAGCTAGCCCCGTCAAAAATGCCAGCACAGGGGCTCTTCTTCTCGCCAATCAAGCTCAGCTACTACCCGCTGTCACAGCTGTTGTTGAACAAACGCTAGTTACACTTCAAATGCTAGATGACTGGGCAGACTGGGAAGAGGATCTGGTAGAAGGATCGTATAATTGCTTGTTAGCCTCTATTCGACAGCATTTGAACCTTACGACAACAGTTGAGCTAACACCTGAAATGGTTAAACAGCAGCTCTTCGTCCACGATTATTTGGCGGTTTATGCCAAGATTGCTGATTCCCATCATGAGCATTTGCTAAGCCTCTCTGTAGGCATGGCGCAGATCGTAGATTTCCATGATTCCCTTGTGCAAAATATTCATCGTGTAGCCCACGAAATTAAAGAACGAAGAGCCGAGTTAGTCTCTGGTGGGTTCTACTATTTTTTGTCTAATTCTGATAAATTTTGATAGATTAATAGATAAGAACATGATATACTTTTACTTGTAGGTAAAATTACCCATGTGACTAGGAGTGATTAGAAATGTCCACAAATGAAAGCCTAAAAGCACAAATTATTCAAAAAGCTTGGGAAGATGAAGCCTTTAAACAACAACTTCTATCCAATCCGAGAGTAGCGCTTAAGCAAGCATTTAACATTACACTTCCTGACGACATTAAGGTTAAGGCTGTTGAAGAAACATCAACAGAATTCGTTCTAGTAATCCCTACAAACCCATCTAAGATTTTGGTAGCATCGAATGGTGCAGAAGCAATTTGGTAGAATAAAAATAAGGTGTTCCGTTGAATTAGCGGAACACCTTTTCTTATTTTACTGTCACATTGGGAAACCGTATAATAACTTCTGTACCCAAGTATCTTTGGCTTTTAAACTCAATATGTCCTTTCATAATCTCGATCAGACGAAACGTAACCATTAATCCTAGCCCGGTCCCCTTTGTCTTCGTAGAATAGTAAGGCTCACCTAATTTCGTCAGCTGCATGGGCTCGATTCCCTCGCCATTATCCTTGATATGGATGAATACCTCATCATTTTTTTCATAAGCCCAAATATGAATTTGCCCATCGACTTGAAACGCTTCGATACTATTCTTGATGATGTTAATCAAGATTTGCTTGAGCCTCGAAGAATTTCCGTAAATGTGTAAATCAGAAGACACGCTGACTGTAATCCGTCCACCATTCAGCGTCGCTAGAGGCATAATAATACCTTCAATTTGACCAATTTCCTTGCTCACATTCAATTCCACGATCTCATCCAGCTGTGGCTTCGCAAACGTCAGGAAATCTGTAATAATGACAGAGGCCCGATCCAACTCTTCGATCGCGATCATCATATACTCTTTGTTCTTGTCATCCGTTCTAGCAGCAACAAGCTGCAAGAATCCCCGTGTCACCTGAAGCGGATTTCTCACTTCATGCGCAACCGATGCCGCTAAGGCACTAATCATTTCCATCTTTTCAGAAAGCTGCAGTTGGTGATTATAAAATTCTAGTTCCTTCGAATAGTTAGACATCTGCTCTTGGTTAATAGCAAAACGCCTGCCCAAAATCACGATGAGTGCAATAATAAATCCAACCACACCAAATTTCCACAAGAAGAACTGATACCTTTGATCATTGGAGTAGTAAAGAATGAGATCAAAAGTCCCCATTAGGGCAAATATGGCGAAGCCTGATGAGAAAATAACAGCCTCTCTATTGCCTCGTATAACAAAAAAAATGGATAAGCCAATCATCATAATAAATTGGAAGATCATAATCACGCTTAGAACGGTAAGTGTGAAAAATACATAGGTATCAATAAATTGATAGTGATTGAGCTGATTAAACAGCATAAGGATAATACAGAAAATCGAATAGCCTATTTGAAATTTACGGAAAATACGAATCCATTTAAATCTGCCATTGTCGAATATTTTTTCAAAAAAGTATGTAAGTGAGGGTAAAAATATGGCCAGTGAAATATCGAATAAATCCAGGAACACAGCCCCGAACTGGGTAAAATTAGCGTACAGGAATGGGGAATACGTTAGAAAGATCGTGCCTAGCGTAAGAATGATTAAACTCAGAGAAATCCAGGTAGCCCGCCCAATTTTTTTTAAATAAAAGGAACAAATGAGCATGATCACAGCTATAAAAAGAAAGCCAAATCCGAGAATTATGTTCTGTAAATCCCGAAATATATATGTACGCGTCAGAGTTGAATAATGATCTAATCGGATGTCAGATTGAATACCTAGTCGGTCCATGGATGTCTGGAGCTTCAAATAGACAGTTCCTCCTGCATCCTCCGCACTTAATGGAAATAAACTGCGCTGCTGATCCGTAGGGTAATCAAACATAACTTCATGCAGGAGTCGATCGCCAATGTATACCGATAACTGTTGTGCATATATCTCATCGATATACATGCCGTAGTCCTTTGGAAGTTCTGAAGGAAGTTTAATTCGAACCCAAGCTGTAGAAACCTCTTCCGGCTTTTCAGGTATCTCTGTGCCACCCTCGATTGTCATCCAGTGAAGTTCACCTGAAGAAGCGATGACATCTTCGATCTTATCAGCAGCCCCTCCCCATAGTAGATCCCACTTCGAAATCGCTTTCATTCCTCCCGATTGCTCCGCGCTCGCATGAGTAGCCATAAATAATAAGCCAATAATAATAATTAACCATGTTTTCCATCGTAATTGACGGATTTGAAGCCATCCTTGCATGTATTCACCTTCCCCCAGATGCCTGTAAGTAATTTACATTATTTAATTCGACAGGGTTCGGAGCTTTCCTTCTTCATAAGGTAAACATTCTAAAAACAAAATGAAACACCCGCTACCTGGATTAGGTAGCGCTCCTTAATTGTCAGTGTAGGAGGATGAGGAAGAGTATGTGACTGCTGAGCAAGCAAAAAAGCCATCCCCAAGTAGATCCTTCTCTACTCGGAAACGGCTCTCCGTCCGGTTCGCTGCCTTACAGCTTCAATCGATACATCGCTTTGTTCTCCAACCCGCGGATCATCGGTGTCCACGGTTCGGACTCCGGTGTGATGAGCAGCGTATCCTCGACCATTTGCAGCTTCGCATCCATGGAATCGATGTAATGAAGCGCGACAGCCTCCGGAAGCTGCGGCAGTACAGGACTTCCCCACTCCGGCAAGTTGTGGTGGGACAATACAATATGCTGCAAGCCAATGACGAGGTCCGATTGCAGATCTAGACCCAGATGCAGAGCAGCCTCTGTAATCCAGTTGGAGGCCATAGAGATGTGCCCCAACAGCTTCCCTTGCACGCTATAGTCCGAAACGATGCCAAGCTGTGCGATCATTTCCTCTGGCTTCGCGATATCATGAAGGATAATGCCTGCTTTGATCAGGTCAGCATTCAGGAATGGCCGCTGTTTGCAAATAAATTCGCCAAGCTCCAGCATCCGCACGATATGATAGGCTAGTCCCGCGAAATATGCATGATGATGCGTTTTGGCAGCAGGATAATGGTCCAGCTTATCCCCGACCTTCGCCACGCAAAACGAGACAATTGACTGAATTGTTGGATTTGAAATACTCGCCAAAACGCTGTTGATTGTATGAATCAGATCCGCTGGACTGATCGGTGCAGAGCGGATAAAATCAGTGATTTGCACGCCATCTTCGGGCAGCGCTTTGCGAATCTTCCCGATTTTCACTTGCAAGCGTTCGCGGTACATTTGCACAAGTCCCTGTACCTTTACTAAGGTCATCGGGAAAAAGGTCTCTTTATCAGCGATGCTGACATCCCACATCTTGGCGGATACTTGTCCACTCGCATCACAGAGTACAATATCCATGAAATCCTTGGCAGGTGTTGTATTGGTCTGTTTAACTTCCAACTCTTTAATTAAGTAAAAACCCGTAAATTCATCTGGTGCTTGTAAATGTTTAATTAATGTCATGTGTGTGCCTCCAATAATCAATAGAAACATTATACTACGAAATGCTCCCAATTGATTAGTGGCGTACCTAGAAATTTATACCGAATTCCTGAGCTCTAGCAGTTTAACTCTATTTGCAAAGCAGAAAAACACCTCAGGATCCTGCGAATGCAGGGATTGAAGTGCTTTATAAGTGCTTTTAACTATCAACCTGTCACATGACATACTCACGAAACACTTCATTCAAATACACATACTTACTCTCTGGGTATTTGAAACCAAGAAAGAAGCCGGAGAAATCAATGTGGGCAGAGACTAATCTCCGACTCGTTACCTTACTCCGTACCAAATGATTCAACTTGGCCTCATTCTGCGTATTAATCGCCTTGACCAAATGTGCCGCGTAACTAGGATTGCAAATGATTTCCCGATAAAGCGGAATGACCGCCATCGCAATCGCACGATTAATCGTGGAGCTGAACGTGAACTGCACCTGTCCTGGACGAATCGTCGTCCCGTTGGTGATCACAAGAAGTGGTTTCGGCAAAGGGAAATCCACGAACCAACCCACGCCATTGGACGCCAAGGAGGATACAGGTTCTGAGCCGATGACCGAACGCAGCAGCTTATTCATGCGTGCAATATCGGCCTCCCGCACGGCCTTCGCCCATTGTACTGAAAAAGTACGGCTGCTCGCTAACTTACGGTAGAAGGGCAACATGACCCTAGCAACCTTGCGGATTGCGTATACGCGTTGTTTAATTGGCTTTGTAGCGTGCAAGCTAACTTTTGAATGTAAACTCACGAGTTTATGATGCTGTCGGCTTTTCCCCATCCTGTATCCACTCTCCTCAAACAACCCTATAGAGTAGACTATTGCTTATGGCGGGGGATGGTGTGGGCTTAGGCAGAAACGTCGATCAACATCTGTTACCAAAGGCAGACGAGTGCCACTAAACTAAAAAAGTCTGATTGAACTCACGATTACCTCGTCCCTAACCTCGTTCCACTCCCAGTTGTAGCCTAACACTTCCGCGAGCTTCGCCCAGCTTACGAGCACAAAATTATTCAACACATGTACGTCCGCCGAAGGAATCGTTTCAGTCCTTCCCATGGAAGCATATAGGATACGCTTGTTTTCTTCATCGTACGTGGCATCTCCAAGACCAAGTTTCTCGAATGTTTGATTAAGCGGCACCCAAGGGATGCCTGCAATGACAATTGGCTTGATCCCGTTGTAAGTAATCGCTCGACCTTCCAGGCTGATTCGGATAAAGGGCAGATGATGTGCGACCGTATTGCCTTTCAACAATGTAATCAGCCCCTTGTCTAACTCTGTTTTTTCTGCTACAGAAAGATGGGCAATTTTGTCCTTCGCGAATCTGTCATGCAGCTTGATCTGATACTTACTCTCCATCCGTTCATGAAGCCGAGCAAATTCCGCTGGCGTCGTCGACTTCAGGCTTCTCCCTTGCATCTGCGCCATGAGTACACCTATCGTCTCTCCTGCCATTGCCCCGTTCGACTGAATTCTTACGCTTCCATATGCCACTGCAGTTGCTCCAACAAGCTTCCCTGCGGTGACGACATTGTCATAATCGTGAAGCAAGTAGCTTCGCAGCGGAATGCCATATTTATCCGGTCTGCCGATAGCCAGTCCCTCCCGATTGGAACGCGATCCTTGAATGTCCATGAAATATCCACCAATGAATTTCCCCATCGCCCTGATTAAGAATGTTCAAGCCTCGTAAATTGAGTTCACTCTTATTGTGCAGTTCATAGGCCGCTACGATTGGCGGAAATCCATAGGCGATGTGGGAATTCACATAGCTTTCAGGTCCATATTTATGAGCACGCTCGATCTTATCCATTGCCCAAAAATGAGTTTGAAACTTGTCCCAATCGACTCCTTTAAATTTCATCATGTACGTGCCACTCATATACTCGCGTTCCTTAGTTCCATAAAGTGCTTCTAACCCTGGAAGCGCTTGCACATTGAGTTTACGAATCAGCGCTGCGTCGTTCGAATTATCAACAACATACGAAGGCTTCACAATTCGCATTTTTTCCATCTCCGCCTATATAAGCAAGTGAAACGACCTTGCCGTCCGTCACTTTCAAGTCTTCCAGCACGGTGTTTTTCTCAAGTGGAATACCATCAATCAGTTTGTGAAAATAATGGGCAAACTCTGTTTTTTTACGAATGCTTCCTTTCGTGTACTGATGGAACAGCTCTTTCATACCGCCTTGCATGAGTGGGGCAGCTTCATCATCGTAAATTCCGTCGAGATAAAGCATCTCACCTTGGATGAGTTGGCCACCTAATCTCCCCTTCGTTTCGAGGATAAGTACATCGAGCCCTTCCTGTTTCGCCTTGTTTGCGAGATACATACCTTCGAGCTCTGTCCCCATGACAACTACATCTGGTCGAAAGGATGAATGCGCATGTAGCGTAAATTCCCATCACTGTCTCGGTGCAGTCCGAAGTATCCTAAAACTCCACCAACTGTAGTAATGATTACAAGCATTCCCAAGACGATTGTCGATTTCATATGATTGATTAACCAATTTCTCAAATTTCATCACCCTGCTGCATCGAATATGGTATTTATATGAAGTTAAGCATATCATTAAAGCAGGCGAACATGAAGAAAATAGTACTAGCAAGATGAAAAATAAAAGTCTGCCTGATCTCACTAAGTCGCAAGAGGTTGGGCAGACTTTTGGGGCATGATTAGATTCATCTAATTATTCAAGCATCCTCTTTGGTTATGGAGACCTCAGCACTGAAGTTATTTTCAATGATATTCGTAAAAAAGGAATCATGTCCAACATCGACAAGAAACGTTCATATCAGCCCGGATGATCTTCGTTTCAAAACATTGGAAGAAATCGAGAAACCGCATTCCAATGCGCTTATTATTGCCATGATGGATACCTCTGTTTCCATGGGCATTTCAGAAGTAACTAAAAAGTCTGCTTGATCTCCGTTACATTGCCGCGGAGATTAAGCAGACTTTTTGTGATTCAATGGGGCATTTACTTTTCCAAAACAACCTGAGAAATGAAATCAAATTCATGTTCTTAAGTTCTGGATTCGCTGTAATTTCAGAACTAATGGAAAGATGATCTTCTTCTTGAAGAACAGTAATAAGTAATTACAGACGATCAGAAAGAATTCAAATCATTAATCACTTACGCTGTTAAATGAATAACTCCATCTGTTTAACATCTCCTAACCGCTCTAGCGAAATCGGCGCATGATCACGGAAATAAGCCTGATTGATTTCCTTTTCTTTGGTCATGACCAGCTTGCTTCCATTGGCAGCTTGTCTGAGCCTACAGCTAAAGACGACTGGGAAATAGTCCTTGAGGAATTTGCCTTCCGCATGCGCAGTGAGTGCTATGATCTGAAATCCAAGCTGCTCAGCGATAAAAAATACAGGACTTAATACATGGTCGCTCGATGCCTTCCCGAAGGGATTATCCAGGATCACGGTGCGATGTCGCTTCATGTTCGCTTGAATATGTTGACGTTTTTCAGCGACATAGTTCAGTAATCCTAAGAATAACGTCATATTCTTGCTCCATTTTTCCCCGCCTGACCAATTATTAGACTGTTCCCATGAGAAGGAAGCCTTCGTTACGTTATTCTCATTGGTGACTTTACGGCACGATACTTTCATAACTTTTTCTTGCAGAACAATCTGCAGAAGCTGCTTGGTATCCAACCATTTTTCAAGCTCCTTCCGAACCGTTGATTTCACTTCCTGATCGTTATCATCGCGGTAATGGCCTTTTTCCAGCTCGGTCAAAATCCATTCCAGATAATTGCGCAGATGATCTTTCGCCTCAAGTTCATCCCATTCAGGAATGAGAAAGGAGTAAATGAGCTTCCACTGATCCTCGACTTTAACTCTCGTTTTATTCGGAATATCTCGAAGTTCGGACGCGATCAGCTTCAAATGACTATGCACATGAATAATATACTGCTCGAGTTGCTGATTATGTGTACGCATTGTCTCTTCCGCGACATGATTGACACGTTCAATTCGGCTGTGCATTTTGTGCTGAAATTGTGTCAGATCCTGATAGTTGTCCTTGTTCTCGACACCTTGCTCAGCCATATCTCTCATCTTGACATCCTTAATTTGTTTCCGGCAAAAATCAATAAAATGCAGTCTAGCCTTCTTCACGGTTAACTCTTCTGCTTCCAGTTCTTTCATCAAGGCGATTAGCAACGCCACTGATTTCCGCACCCATTTCATTCTGTCATACGGAAATTCTGCTTTTTGCTCTTGTGTGATAAAGGCGGCCTGAATGAGTGAATTTTCAAACCCGTGTAAGATTTTGTATTGATTTAAGTAATCAATCACGTCTCCGATTTTACTTAATTGCGCCTGGATTTGCGTATATTGCTGCTGCAAGCCCGATTTCTGCTGTTGTAGACGTGTCTCCTCACTTTGGACGTGTACATCCTCTGCGCTCAGTGACTCCGAGAAGGTTAGTGGAAGTTCACCCGCATGGGTATCACTATACTGCTCAATTAGTAATTTAATTCTCGTTGCTAGTTCATTAAATAGCTTGTCGACCCTTGCAAATTCTTCCTTATCGCGCTTCAACCTTGATTCGTGTTCCTTGAGCTCGGACAATAGCTGCGACATCTGATCTTCACCCGTCACAGAGAAGGCAAGATCCTCGTTCAAATTCAGGTCCGCTTGTTCCAAGCGGAGCTTGCTCATCTCCCGCTCCAACGATGTTCTGCTAGCTTGGGCATGCTTCAACTCCGTTTCAAGCTGTTGGCGTCCTTGGGAAATATGGTTGAGCTTGAGATGCAAATCTTTTCTCTCTGTTTTCAACCAATCTAAGCTATGGTTCGCTTCAATGGGCTGCATATCCCCTAATTCAATATACAGATCTTGGCTCTGCAGACTCGCTTTTTCCGTTCTCAAAGCGTTCATTCTACCCTTCACGGATTCGCTCTGCAGCTTCGCTTGCTCCATAGAGCGCCGTCTCCCCTCCAGCTTATGTTGCTGATCGTCAGACTGCTGGGCAAGTTGGTCGATCACCCCGTTCAACGTCGCGATTTCTTTACCCAGCTCGACATACTTCCGCCCTTTTTCAATCCACTGTTGGAGTTGAACCATTTCCTCTTTTTGCTCGTCCAGGACGGCATTATGCTGCTGAATCACCTGCTCTACCTGACGAATGGATTTCTTGATGGCATCTTCTTGGCCTTCTAGCTCACGTACAGATTCACGTGTAAGTCCCACTCGCCGTTCCATTGCTTGCACAACCTCAAGCGGATATGCCAATAGGAATCGGCTAAAAGCAGCTTGAAGATCAGAAGTACGCTGCAGATCACTTTCCTTTTCTTTGCGTGCTGTCCGAACTTCCTCTCCTTTTTGAGAGACCGTATGCTTCCAGCTGTCAAATTCCGCCGACTCCGCATTATCACGCCAATGCTGCGGTTCAACCCATGCGCTATCCTCCACCGGTGTATCACCATTGGCCAGACGCGCCGCTTCCTGAGAAGAGATCACCTGAATTGGGAACTGCAAATCTTCCGCATACTGCCGCAGCTTACTTGTGACTAACCCAACTTCACCTTCCGTCGTAATCAACGTGACGGACCATAGGGGATGCGTCATCGCCCGCTCGGTTAATTTCAAACTCTGCAAATATTGAATACCTGTCTCCAATAACGTGAACTGGTTTCTCCACTTGTCCACCAAGCCTGCCACATAGACATCGGCAAAAAATATAGGCTGAGCGCTATAATCATCGATATAGCGAAAAGCTAGACGTTCTTTCAGCAAGTAAGCTTCCTTCTCGAGCAAAAGCTTGGCAATATCCTCGCTAAGCCGTTCTTCAATCGAACTCTGCTTCTCATAAACAGACGAGAGTCTCCCCCATGAAGACCTGTACGAAGCGATTTCTTCAAGCATGGATTGCTGATCTTTTTTAAAAGATTCGAGCTTATACTCTGCACTGGCACGCTCCACGAAGGCGGTCTTGAGGTTTTCACTCACGCCTACCAGTTGTCTCTCACTCTCCTCTTTACCAAATGCTAAATCCTTGTTCTTCTGCACCAGTTGAACATTACCCTCATCCAATTTCTGATAACGCTGAATCCAGTCCGTCATGCTGCCCTCCATGCTCTCGACGGCCGGATTGGCCAAAACATTGGCTCTCAGTTCGTCTCTATCTTTCTCGCGGGCTTGCACAATGGATCTATGTTCAATAAGTTGCTTATTCAATGCCTCTAATTCGCTCGAAAGATCACGCAGGATCATTTCCTCTAGGTTCAACCTATTCTGATGAGCAACTTCTTCCTGACTGAGCTTCTCTTCTTCAGCCTGCCACTCCTGCTCAAGCTTGCTGTAAATACTGCGAATTTGCCCGCCATTCTGGACCCACGCGTTCCGCAGAACATCCTCTTCTTGGGTACGACCGAATTGTTCAAGTCCCCGCTGCACATAGTTCATGCGCTCCTCGGCAGAGATCCACCGCTGCCTGTAATCGGCCAAACGCAACGAATAGTAACTTTCTTTAGCACTTCGTACAAGTTTTTCTTTAAACTCAACGTCGTCCTCAACCAATCTGAGCTTCGTTTCTAAGACAGATTGCTCCTGCTTTTGCTTCGCAATATGCAGCGATTCCTTCTTCCGAGCCAAACCCTGCAATTGTTCATCGCATGCCGACATCATCTGATGCCATTGTGAGAGCTTCGCGGTTTCCTCATTTTTCTGCTCATTGACGAGCAGCCAATAGGCCTTCGTTTCAGCTTGCGCAGCTGCATAAGCCACCTGCTTCGTATTCATCGTGGCATAACGAAGCACATACTGGTCCAATTCAACGAGTATTTTTTTGTTTTCTTCGATTTTTTCTTTTAATTCTTTATATTTTTTGAAGCCGTCCCTGTGCATTTCAAAATTATTCGCGAACTCGCCTTGTTCATATCCGGCCATGGCATCTTCTACCGTTGGGATCAACAAGCGATCAAACAACTGGCTCGTCGTTTTGCAATCATCGAAAAAGCTCTCCACACCGCCCTCTGAGCTATTGATCTTCGCAATACGTTCCCACTCTGAGGCGATAATGTGATAGTCGTTTTCCAATATTTTTTTGTATTCTTTTATCGTTTGTGGCATATTCGCATTCATTCTTTTCATCGTCATCTGATGGTAATAATCATGAATTTCGCCTCTATCCGCTGCTCGAAGATTGCCCGCACTTTCCTTAACGAAAGGAATCCGATCAATGGCATCCGGATCAAGCACCGGATAGTCATACACATACCGATACGAATCAATCCCTGTTGCTGTCAAAAACAAGCTGATGCATGTCACTACATATCTCCGAGGCCGTTCACTTAGAATCCACTCGATCGCAATGTGAGCAGGACCATTTTCGAGACTTAAAGTATCTCTTATTTTACGTCCGGCTAGCTCCTCATGCGGTAGGATGGCTTGAATAGCAGACTGGATAAAAACCGTCTTGCCTCCTCCATTTTCCAACAAAATCGCGCCGTTTTGCCCATCGAAATGAAATAATTCGTCGTTGTAACGCTTATTTCCATCCTCGTAGACGACATTCGTAAACCGTATTCTAGAGATCGCTGGCATGTTCGCTTCCCTCCCCCTCAAGTGCATCGCTTTGATATAAAAACTCCAAAATACCGCGGTTATACTCCAATTCCATAAAATAACGCTGCACAACGACTTTAGCCTTTTCGGTCAATGTAATTTCTTGATTGCCAATATCGATCACTAGTTCTTGCGCGATAAGAAACTTGCGGACAGAATCCATAAAGCTGACCCGGCTGATCGTATTCCCGCTTTGCTTCGCAGCCGTCTCCTTGATATCGTCCATGGCACTCCATTTTTCAATTAAAGCCGTCCAATTATACGAAAACTCCTTCTCCATCTCTTTTAATTCTGCTTCAGGATGTGTCTTCAATAACGCAATACGCTCATTCACAAGCGCTGTCCACTCCTCAATCCCGATAAAACTTCTCGTGGGCTCCATCGTTTGATAGCTATCATAGAAAGCGCCAATGAGTACAATGATACTGACATACATCAGATAAAGATCCGCATTCACGGCGTTTGCCCGAAGATACGTTCGTTTAATCACTTCATTATTCAAATGAAAAGGGGATAGCCTAGTCTCAGGAATCATATACAATTGTTCGCCGGCAATGATCGTGACGCAATCGACTTCTTGCGCAAATTGATCCACAAGTCCTCGTACCACGTCGTCCGCCATGTAGGCTTGAAGCCACTCTTTCCCCACCTCGTTATCACGGGCAAGCAAAGTATAGATCCGAAATGCTTTCATTACTGTTCCATTTTCAAGTCCGATTGTCATCCTGTTCTCCCCACGAAATCAACATATTCTGTATACTAAACTTATCATTCACCTTAATCATGTCCTTTTGTTCAACAACGACCAAGCAGCGATTCCCCAGAAGTGCATACATATCTTCCAACAATGTTCCCTGCTCTTCATTCTGATGCTTATCCATATCCACCGCCCGAAGGGGGCTTCTTTGATGCAGATAAATCCAAAAATCATAGAAGGCTCTCTCGCCCAACAGACTTGCATATTCGGACGCTTCGAACAGCTCTATACAAGGTTTCAATTCAACCTGGACCTGCTCTTCCATCATTTGCAAAAGCTGTTTCATCAGAAGCTTGTACAACTTTTTCTGCATCGTCTGATACTGATATTCATGGCTGTCTTCGCCAATTTCAAGAAATTTGTCATCCCGCTCTTGTCCGCTACTGTCTTCAAGCATATTTTGCTCGGCCCACACCGTCAACGGCGACCACATCTTTGTCTCCTGAATCGATAAGAACGGAGCTATTACACCTTTCATAGTATCTAAAGGCAATGGCGTACTAAAAATTAGAGAAGCAATATCCTGATCGAAATTAAAGGAATCGAGTCCCGTATAATATAAAGATTCTTGCGCTGCACCCAAGGCATGTGATTTCAACACCATACTCTGGTGAAAAAGAACGGAATGCTCACCATGTACCTTCTCCAACTCCTTAGATATGCGTAATATTAACTCATAAGGTCGTTGATCTGCCTGTCTAACGATTTCCGCCTGAACGCGATCCTTGGTTTCTTTCACGAATTGTCGTAATTCTTCAAACTCCTCATTCTCCATTTGCAATCGCAAATAAATATCTTCCAGCAACCCTTTATAACGTCCGAACGTTTCTTCCGACACAATGTTTCTTTTTAACTCATGCTCCAGCTTAACCATCCGCTCCTGCAGAGCTTCCACGTCGATCCGCATTTCATTAATTTGCCGCAGTGCGCCTTCGAACTCACCCTTTTCCAATTGCTTGCGGAGCACCAGTTGGTGAATCGACAATTGGAATTCCGTATAAAATTCCTTGGTCGCAAAAATAAGCTCCAACCCATCCTCGTCGAGCGTGTAGTACTGCGTATTCGTTTTTAAATCGAAGGCATTCGCTTTCAGAATCGAAATATAAATATGCTCCGTCTGACCGGATTCCCAATTCATAAACGTAAAATCCCGTTTTTTCCCTGTCGTCGGACGAAATACTTGCGTTATCTGCCTAGCCAGATCCTCAAATCCGACATCGTCCAAATCAATGAAAATCCCCGTCACCTTTAAAAGAAACTCGGCTAAGTCTTTGACACCTGCCTTGTTATTTCGCATCAACTTCTGTTCAAAGAAGTAAAGCAGCGTCAGTAGCCCGAGCTCCATGAAATCAATCGGTTTATTTTGTCGATCCGTTTGGCGCTTTCTTTGAAGCTCATAGAGCGGATCAAAAAGCGCCAGCTTGGTCATACGTTCCCGAAACCCGGAAATCACCTGACCAATTTCTAAGTAGTCCATGATGTGTGCCTCCAAATCCTGCAAAGCTCGTGGGTAGGTAATATTTCTTGGGGAAAATAGCCGCCCGTTGCTAAACACTGGATAATTTTCATGTGTTCCTCCTCCGTAAAATGAGATACAAATGCTTGCAAAGCCTGCTCATTGCTACGATGGTTTTCTTTTCCGTAAGCAAACTCCATGCTCAAACATGATCTGTAAAAGGGAAGGGCCAGACTAACCGGTCTGCCAAAAATAGCAAGCACACGCTCATTGAGTAAATGCCATATAGAAATTCCTTCTCTATCTATATCACCAAAATAGTAGAATTCATGCGCAGCATCCCTGAGCGGAAGCTGCATCGGCAGCAGCTCTATGCTTTTCGTTATACGATAGCCGCCACCAAAAATTAATGTAGTAAACGGGACATCCGGCAATGCCTGCAGAAGTGCTTGATACGTTGTTTTATTTTCAACGATCAGATGCCTATGAACCTCACTCGTTAAACGATATGGATTCACAGCAAACATCACGGGATCATCAACAGGAATAATCAGTAGCTTGTCCCACAAGCCAATTCGAGTCAGCAGCTCTTTCCCTTGCTTTTCTGTTATCCATTTTTCATCTGCTACAAGCTCAAAACTTCTCTCCGGCGCCGGTACAGGGGTGCTCGGAAGCATCCCCCTCTTCAAATAAATATCGATCCGTTCAATATAGGGCCTATCTCGCTCCCAAATGTCAGCTCCTAACGAATAATAGCTATCCAGTTGAATGGCAGAATGCAGAAGCAGTCTAGCTTGGTGAATATCCTTATTTGTATCTTCCTTTAACCGCTTCTTCTGCACTCTATATTGGTAGGCAAGAAATGGTGGTTTACTTGTTCTCCCGTTACTCTTAACCATCTCTATTATTTTCTCTGCTTCCAGCTCTAGTACCGACTGAGAGAATTGGTCAAAGGTACATAGCTGACCTTGAAAAAGGACTTCTAATTCATGAAGAGTAACTGTGGCTTTCTTTATTGATTGTAAATATGTGCGTATCTGAGTGATGGGATCCATGATCATTACTCCTAATAGAGTGGGATAGTTCTATTATATCAGAAATTAACTTCTGAACAGTTCATGTAAGGTGACAGAAAATATTACCTTCTTTTTAGATAAATTCCCACCGCAATTCACCACATATCCCCCGCGCACTTGAATATATTTAATAACAAGCTTTATTTCCCTATGTCTGATTAGCGTTCTGCTTATCATAAACGCCAAGGAGGTGTCCCCATGACAGAGCCCTTATTTATCGTTTCCAAAGAGGATTGGTCACTCCACCGCAAAGGATACCAAGATCAAACCAGACATCAAGAGAAGGTCAAAGAAGCCATCAAACAGAACCTTCCTGATCTGGTTACAGATGAAAGCATTGTCATGTCCAACGGTAAACAAGTCGTGAAGGTACCGATAAAAAGCTTGGATGAATACCGCTTCCGTTATAACTTCAACAAAGGCAAGCATGTTGGTCAAGGAGACGGCGACTCACAAGTCGGCGATGTATTGGGAACAGATCCACAGCCTGCACAGGGTCCAGGTAAAGGAGAAGGCGCGGGTGATCAAGCCGGTGAAGACTATTACGAAGCCCAAGTGAGTATGGAAGAGCTACAAGCGATGTTATTCTCGGAGCTTGAGCTACCGAATTTACAGCAAAAAGAGAAACGGAACATGACGACCACTGAAGTTATTTTCAACGATATTCGTAAAAAAGGGATCATGTCCAACATCGACAAGAAACGTACGATACTGGAAAATATGCGCCGCAACTCTCGCTCCACCTCACCAGGTATTCATCACATCAGCCCGGATGATCTTCGTTTCAAAACATGGGAAGAGATCGAGAAACCGCATTCCAATGCGCTTATTATTGCCATGATGGATACCTCTGGTTCCATGGGCTCCTTCGAGAAATACATAGCCCGCAGCTTCTTTTTCTGGATGACTCGCTTCTTGCGCACGAAGTATGAGAATGTTGAAATTGTGTTCATCGCCCATCATACAGAGGCGAAAGAGGTTACAGAGGAAGAGTTTTTCACCAAAGGTGAAAGCGGAGGGACGATCTGTTCTTCCGCCTACCAAACAGCCATCGATATTATAGATAAAAGGTATCCCCCTTCTCAGTTTAATATTTATCCGTTTCATTTCTCAGATGGCGATAATTTAACCTCGGATAACGAGCGCTGTGTAAAGCTGATCTCGCAATTAATGGAACGGTCGAACATGTTTGGCTACGGGGAAGTGAATCAATATAACCGCAGCTCTACGCTGATGTCCGCCTTCCGTCATATTAACAATCCGAAATTCCTGCATTACGTCATCCGTGAGAAAGGTGAAGTGTATAAAGCGTTGAAAACCTTTTTCACCAAACAGGAAGGAGTGCCTGCACAGTGAGTAAATCCGAAATCCAGAAGTTGGAATATGCCATTGATGAAATTACGGAGATCGCGAAAGGCTTTGGGCTCGACTTCTTTCCCATGCGTTACGAAATCTGTCCGGCAGAAATCATTTACACCTTCGGTGCCTATGGCATGCCAACGCGTTATAGTCATTGGAGCTTTGGTAAAAATTTTCATCGCATGAAGACCCAGTACGATTTTGGACTCAGTAAAATTTACGAATTGGTCATTAATTCGGACCCCTGTTACGCCTTCCTTTTGGACGGAAATTCCCTGATTCAAAATAAACTCATCGTCGCGCACGTGTTGGCTCACTGCGACTTTTTCAAAAATAATGCACGCTTCTCCAAAACGAATCGTAATATGGTGGAGAGCATGTCCGCCACGGCCGAGCGCATTCACCAATATGAAATTCAGTACGGGATCGATGAGGTTGAACAATTCATAGACGCCGTACTTGCCATCCAAGAGCACATTGATCCTGTACTAACGCTAACGTATGGCCAATCTCGCAAACGCCAAGAAAACAACAAAGCGGCTACACCAGCGGTACGGTTGGAAGCTACCTACGGGTATGAGGATTTATGGGATTTAGATAGCCGACACAAACCTCTCGTTTCACTGGATAAAGAAGATACGAAACGTTTCCCGCCGAAGCCGGAGAAGGACATTCTTCTTTTTATAGAAGAGAATGCCCCCTACATGGAAGAATGGCAACGTGATATCTTGACCATGCTGCGCGATGAAATGCTCTACTTCTGGCCGCAGCTCGAAACCAAAATCATGAACGAAGGCTGGGCTTCATACTGGCATCAGCACATCCTGCGTGAAATGGACTTGACCGAGGAAGAAACGATCGAGTACTCCAAGCTGAACTCCTCCGTCGTCGTTCCCTCTCGTCATTCATTGAATCCTTATTATCTGGGCGTGAAAATATTTGAAGACATCGAGAAGCACTGGGATGCGCCGACGGACGAAGAAATTCGCAGATTCGGACGAAAACCTGGGCAAGGCAGGAAGAAGATCTTTGAAGTACGTGAATACGAATCTGATACCTCGTTCATCCGTAATTATTTGAATAAACCGTTGGTTGAAGAGTTAGACCTGTATGTGTTTGAGAAGAAGGGCCCTGAGTGGAAAATTACGGATAAAACGTGGGAAAATACGCGCGATCAGCTTATTTATTCCAGGGTGAATGGCGGTTTTCCCTACATCGTGGTGGAAGACGGGGATTACCAGCGTAACGGCGAGTTGTATTTGAAGCACGCTTTTGAAGGTGTGGAACTGGATCTGAAGTATGTGGAGCGAACGCTGCCGTATATTTATAAGCTGTGGGGAAAGACCATTCATATGCATACAGTTGTGGAGGATAAACCGGTGTTGTTTAGCTTTGATGGGAAGAAGCATCATCGGCGGTTTTTGTAACTCGGATTGGAAATGAAAAATAACCTCAGCCACCACGTTGGATGCGTGAGGGTTGAGGTTTTTTGTTGTAGCTGGGCTTCATATGGCCAAGGTTTTTAAAATTCGGGCAAAAAAAACCGACTCACCTATGAGCCGGTTGTCATTCAATATTTTAGATTACGTTTCATGGCGCCGTGCTTGAACGAGGTAATCACGTATCGCTCACCGTTATCCAACACCTTGTAGGACACAATATAGTGGTCCACTATGCAGTAATAGGTGTCGCGGTATTCACGCGAGGGCATCATTGTTCCCATTCTAGTGACCTTCTGCTCCACTCGCTGAATTAAATTGATCTTATATTCGATGGTTTCCAGCTCGCTGTAATGATCGCTCTTGATTTGTCGAAATCGATTTCGCGCCGTTTCGGTCCATTGAACGATCAATTACAATTCACCACGCTTAATCGCTTCAACCATCTCTTGAGTGGAATAAACTTTCCCTTGGATTAAATCTTTCTCGGAAGCCTCGATCATTTGTCGGATTTCCGGATCGGAATCAAACTCATCGACAGGGCTATAGACTTCATACTCCATGCCTGCAATACGGATGAACTCTTTGTGGTCTTTCAAATAAGAGTCAATGACACTGCCGTCTGGAGCTTTGAGACTGAATTGCATGAGCTTGGCCTCCTTAAATGTTTTCGTAGAAAACATGACTTCGTCAGCATATTCTATGCTTTGCATTATACCACATTCAGTGCTGAAGCTGAAACAAGTTCAAGATGACTGCTGCAAATCAAGTACTTCCTTCATATATAGTTTGACAAAATTTAAAGCTAAGTTGCCAACAGCAACCTAGCTTTGAATGAATCCAATATTCAACTATTGAATTTTCTTTCCTGGTTTTGCTTATAGGTCATGCCATCGGAGTCCAACCATTCCATAGGACCTGCAGCTGATCGTCCCAAGATTACCGCCGCCGCTGCGCTAATACTTGTAAATATGGCATTTTCTTTAAAGATATACAAGTTTCCATTATCCGTCAAAACATTCGTCGCAATTAGTTTCTCTCGGAGCTTGAGATAGCCTTCTGGAAATGAATTTTGCACCTGCTTCAAACACTGCGAGTTCTCTAATACAACGAACCCTTCTTCGGTTTCAATCAACATTGCGTCAGCCAATTTGCTCTTTAAATAATACATTTTTGAATCGACTGTTTGCTGTAATTCATTATGATTATAATTAGATGGTTTATATACAGATGAAACAAGGAACATGAAATTAACTACTGGCAAAATCAATTTAATTTGTTCCAAATAAAATTCCATATCGGATCGATCTGCTTCCGGTAGCGTAGTCAACTCAGGATTTACGCTGTTATCAATTTCAGCAGCTTTAGCTTCACGAGCTAATCCAATGATTTTGGATTCAAGATACTTAATATGAGATTTCGTTAACATTTCATCTTTACTGACGAATGCTACCAACTCAACAAAATCTTTTTCTGAGTTAGCTAAATGTTGTTTCAACCTCTTCTTGAGATTCTCTGCCTCCCCAATATAGACGCGCTCATTAAAGTTCTCGCTATTGGGCATGGATTTAAGAATGTAAACACCTGGTCGTTCAAATTCTTCACGATCCAAAATCTTAGCTAATGAAGACCGCTGCGAATAGATGGCTTTCCCAGACCAATTGCCTATTTCAATTGTTCTCGGACCTGTAGCTAAACCATCGATTAGGAATATCGTAAGTTTCTTTCCCATTGAGATCTCCTTTAACCTAAAAAAATAACTTGTGTTTACGTTTTCTTGCGTTGAGATATTGTGAAGATCACGTTACTTCCTTGCCAGTGTAAATACCATATTCTGAGATTACAAGTTTATTGCCAGTGAACTGTTCAAACGAAGAATTCCTTAAGAAATTCTTCGTTTGAACACGGATTAAATACGTTTAAAAAATAGATTTCCAAGTCGTCCACAGGTAGGGATCGCCCCTCAACCCCCATTGAACAGGGCGTTCGCGAAATATTAATGATACGCTTTTTTCCATCTGTGGAACCGCCCTCCCATGCATCCAATGTTTCTCTTCTATTCATCATTTCCATAAAGAGCTTCTGTCATAATTTTGCTATTTATCGAAGCTGTAAGACGAATTATTCCTCAATTAAAATAAATGCTATGATACACCGAGTATCCTAGCTTCATTTAATCCAATTCGGAAAGTGACAAGTATGCTAACGCACTTTTAGAGCCAAATTTCTTCAATAATTTGTCTGTTTGCCCTTGAAGCTTTTTTAATAGACTGACAGGTCCCTCTGTCCCTTCAAATGATAATCGCCCTTTGTCTTTACCTTCTTCTTCAACACTCCACTTTTCCGGAATAAACACACATTCAATCCTCCCGCGATTTATTCCAACTGCATATGTTATTGGAATCCAGCCAAAATGAAATAACTCTAAAAAAATAGGTTATTTGGTCAGAAAAACGGAGGATCATTGAAAAGCGGCATGTTTTCGAACCTCCCAATTTACGATCTAGCATATAGGGAATTAGACATTCCAATGATTTCTAGCAAAATGGTTTTTTTCAAAAGTTAACATTTCAAAAAACATCATCCTAAAGCAACACATTATGATGTAAATTATTTAGAATTATTATATGATTAGTAAATTCTAGCATTTACCAAAAAAGGAGTGTGAACTGTGGACAGCTTTCAATTATTCAATATTAAGAGTTTTAAGAATTCTGGAGAAATCGAAATTAAACCCATAACTATTATCATCGGGAAAAACAGTAGTGGTAAAAGCAGCCTAATCCGTTTTCCGATTGTGTTAAAACAAACATTACTTGAGAACATAGGACCCCTACTTTTTTACGGAAAACTCCTTGACTATGGAAATTTTGAGGATGTTGTTTTTTTTCATGAGGAAGATGAAATCATTGCATTCACATTAAAATATCAAGCCAAGATGATTAAACATGTTCTTTACAGATATTTTGGTCCACGTAAGAATAGGATCAATATAACCGATGAGGTTTCGATATATGTTGAAATCGGGAAGACGTCTGATAAAAAAAATGTATGGTCGGATATCGAGATAAAAAAATTGTTAATCAAAGACGGTGAGAATGTAATTTTTGGTTGTGAATTAAATAAAGAAAACAGTTATACAACTGTAATGTTTGGCATATCTGCCAAACTAAATTTAATATTTAATACTTTTGTTCCAGAAATAGATTTCGAAGAATTTGGAAGACTAATAGAGGGTGTCGATAATGAATTAAATGAAAAATTTCAAAATATTCGTCACTTTTTAAGAACAATTGAACTAGTAATTGAGGAAACTATGCTTAGAATTAATTATCTTGGTCCATTCAGAAGAACACCTGACCGAAATTATCGTTATCAACAAGCAAGTATGCTAAACCTAGGAGCCGATGGTGAATACACTTCTGAAATACTTGCTAGTTATTATAAGAAGAAGGACCATGTTTTTTTTGAAAAACTTAATAATTGGTTAAAACAACATCTAAGGATCAATATCCATGTAGAAGATCTTAGTGGAGGAATGTACAGAATCCTCGTTACAGATCTAGACACAGGTGTAATTAATAATATTCGAGATGTAGGTTTCGGACTTTCCCAAGTATTACCTATTATTGTTCAAGTTTTTATTAATAACAATGCGGTAGAAAAGACAAATTTTCGTATGCGAAGCAGCATTTTAAACAACCTTTTAAAAAAAATAAATATTATAGAGCAACCAGAACTTCACTTACATCCTGCTGCACAATCTTTATTAGCAGACCTATTTATTGCAGGAAATAAAATCGACAAGAAAAATCATTATGTTATTGAGACACACAGCGAGCATATACTATTGCGCTTACGTAGAAGAATCTTAGAGAAAAAAATTTCGGCTTCCAATGTAGCGATATACTTTGTGGAAAAACAAAATAGTACCGATAATGGGTCAATAATTAGAAAACTCAATGTTAATGATGATGGTTTTATAGACGATTTTCCAGAAGACTTCTTTGACCAGGATTACAAGGAAATCATCGAGATCAACAAATTAAGATCGAAAAACAGTGCAGGAGTCGAAGAAGAATGGTAATTAGTGTATCACCAAGACTTTGGGACCGCGCTCGTGGCGGAGATCAAATCATAATAACTGCTATAAAACAAATATTAATTTTAGTTGAGACTGGTAAACACTTAATAATATTTGAAAATTACATTGAAATTGATAAAATAATAAATTGTGATTATTTTAGTAGTTTTACCGAAACCTTACTAGCCCAATCTAAACAAGATTTCTACACAAATAGATTGAATCACAAAATGGTTGTTAGAGTAACTGATAAGCAACATACCCCCAATAATCCAGACTCGAAAATTTGTTTTAACGGAAATTTGGTTATTCACAATAAAGACTCTGTTGAACATCAATATCTTCATTACGAATTTATCGAAACTTACCTTGCTCGTCCTCTTTATATTGTTGTTGAAAATAGCGATTCTGATAAGGCGTTCATTAAAACTGTCTACGATATTATTGTTAATGCGGATATCGAATTAGATTTTGACATTGATGTAAAGTTGAATATGGATGCCGACACTAGAATAGAATTTAGGCTTGGTGGAGGAAATACCACTCCAAGGGTTATCAACTCATTCATTTTTCCGACTAGAGCTGTTTGTATTGTTGATAGTGACAAAAAGTATCCAGAGCAAGAGCTCGAAGAAAAAATATCAAATTTGAAACAGGAATGTAAAGAAAGAAACTTCGACATAATAGTTCTTCAGAAACGCGAAATAGAAAATTATCTGCCCGATAATGCAATAAAAAAGTGGTTAAATGACCAAAGCAGATACTCAGAACTAAATCATCATTTTTTTAATTTTAACGAATTACAAAAATCCTATTTTGACTTAAAAAAGGGTATTGTTTGTAAGGAATATACTGAAACAAATGAAATAAAGAGTATATTCGAGAATTTTTTTCATGCCATTGATTTAAGTACATACGAACCTAAAGCAAAAATTTTAGATGGATTCGGAAGTCATGTTTGGCAAGCTTTCAATGAGGTATCATGTGGAATAGATGGTTTTGGACACGATAGCAAAGAAGAGTTTACTAATATCGTAAATACAATTCATTCCAAATTATAAGCACCTTAGCGATACGAAGGCTGGGCTTCATACTGGCATCAGCACATCCTGCGTGAGATGGACTTGACCGAGGAAGAAACGATTGAGTACTCCAAGCTGAACTCCTCCGTCGTCGTTCCCTCTCGTCATTCTTTGAATCCTTATTATCTGGGCGTGAAAATATTTGAAGACATCGAGAAGCACTGGGATGCGCCGACGGACGAAGAAATTCGCAGATTCGGGCGGAAACCTGGGCAAGGCAGGAAGAAGATCTTTGAAGTACGTGAATACGAATCCGATACCTCGTTCATCCGTAATTATTTGAATAAACCGTTGGTTGAAGAGTTAGACCTGTATGTGTTTGAGAAGAAGGGCCCTGAGTGGAAAATTACGGATAAAACGTGGGAAAATACGCGCGATCAGCTTATTTATTCCAGGGTGAATGGCGGTTTTCCCTACATCGTGGTGGAAGACGGAGATTACCAGCGTAACGGCGAGTTGTATTTGAAGCACGCTTTTGAAGGTGTGGAACTGGATCTGAAGTATGTGGAGCGAACGCTGCCGTATATTTATAAGCTGTGGGGAAAGACCATTCATATGCATACAGTTGTGGAGGATAAACCGGTGTTGTTTAGCTTTGATGGGAAGAAGCATCATCGGCGGTTTTTGTAACTCGGATTGGAAATGAAAAATAACCTCAGCCACCACGTTGGATGCGTGAGGGTTGAGGTTTTTTGTTGTATTAACGGGAAACTACATTCACAAGTCACATTACCGCACCTATGTACTTTTGCAAACTATCCTCCACACATTCGGAAATTAATTGCACGAACGGTTTTAAATCATTTCCTATACTTGCTAACTCTAAAGATTCATAATATCTCATTCGAGCTTCATTTGCAGCTTTAACAATGGCTGGCGGAAATCCGTATTTCATTAAGATTAAATTCATTAAAAGTCGTGCTGTACGCCCATTACCATCAGAAAAAGGATGTATGTAAACGAAACGGAAATGAAATTCCGCGGCTAGTTCAACTGGATGCAATTTATCTTTGTGTTCATCATACCATTGAATCAACTGTTCTATTTTTTCGGAGAGCACTGAAAAGTTTGGAGGGGTATGTTCTGAGCCTGATATCCTAACGTTTATCATCCGGTATCGCCCTGCATTCTCATCGTCAATGTTTTTAAGTACAAGATGATGAATTGATTTTATGATGTACTCAGTCAATTCCATGCTTCTATTTACTAGATCTTGTACGTAATAAATCGCTTCTGAATGGTTAACGACTTCAAAATGCTCACGTAGCTTTTTACCACCTATTGTTAAACCTTCTTCTAAAACCAATTTAGTTTCTAAAAGTGTTAAAGTATTTCCTTCAATCGCATTAGAGTTGTACGTCCACTCGACTCGATAGACTTGTTCCAGATTTCTTACTGCAGCCGCTGGCAAAGGACGTAATTTATCTAATTCACTTTTCAAAAGATCTATTTTACCAAAGGTCATATTGCCCCTCCCGTCCTACTTTTATTACCATTATATCACAGAGCCTCAGGAAAATTTCCGCATCCAAAATAATTGATCAGTATTTTGTAATCTTCTTTAGTTAAGACTCACTTCTGTGTTTGCTTCATACGGATTCCCCTTTTTTGTCCAGTCGTCTATCCAACACCACATACCTCTCATGCCCTATAAAATAAAGCCCCGCTTCCTTCACCTTATACCCGAAAGTCTGCTCCCACTCCCGCTCATAGGTCATCACCTGCGGCCGGTAGAAGCGAACAAACTCCTCTTCCTTCCCCGCCTCGAAGTGATCCGTCTTGAAATCAACGATCACCCAACCGTCCTCTTCTTCGAACAAGAAGTCGATGACACCCTCGACATAGACAGTACGCACAGTGTCAGCCAATGTCTCTTCTTCTACAGAAACTGCAGCTTCCGTGGCCGAGTCATCCCCCACAGCAATCTCCTCAGCACTTTTCTTAAATAAAAGCCTCACTTCGTGCAGGCGTGTTTTCGCCCTTCGCGCTCGCATCCAGAGCTCACTCTTCGTAAAAGCAACCACAGCAAGAACGGCTTCCGCTTCGAAATCCGCGGCCACCTTGAGCTGATCTGCCAGCATGGCCATATAGGCCGCAAGCTGCTCGCCTGCCATGCCTTTACCGGCAGCTTCAATGCCCATATGCACAAGGCTTCCATAAGCCATGCCGCGTCCTTCGGAGGACCATTCGGGTACTTCCCCCGAACTCTTGGTCAGACCAGTGACAGATGCCCGCGCGTAGGTGGACTGCCCCAGTCGCACCACTTTCGCAGCTCGTTCTGCCATGAACCCGGCTACATCCAGCTGCCCGGTATATTCCGCACGTTCCTCCGCCTCAAAGGCAGGAACTTCAAGCTCGGGAACCATCTCCATCCCGAGCAGGAGTGGACTCCACGGGCTTTTCGCCGGTTGCTCCGGATACTGGCTGATGACTAGCATTTGCTTCGCGCGCGTAGCTGCAACGTACAAGAGTCGATCCTTTTCAGCGTTCATAAACTCACGCTCTCGGAGATTCATCGCCTCCCAACCGACAGGTTGAGCCAATGTTTCCTTCGCAAACTCGTACTTTTGCTGCGAGATGGTAAAATAGCCAACGGCCGGATCTACGGTTCGGTCGACATATTCTGTTGCATCGTGATCCGATTCGCTACAAGGGCAAGCGAGAAAGATTACAGGTGCTTCCAGCCCTTTCGCCTTATGCAGGTTCATAATGCGCACAGACTGGTTCCGTCCCGCATATAAGCTGGAGGTTTCGACACCTCTGCCTTGGCACCATTCCGCAAGTGTGTCGGCCAAAGCCCCCCAACCAGCCGCGCTGTTGATTTCATCCTGTAATTGCTGCAATAGCTTGATTAGCGTCCCCGCGCGTGTCGATCCTGCTTCTTTCTGTGACGCATGGACGAGCAGACCCATATCCTCCATGATGCGGGTTAACGCTGTTACTGCTGGCAGCTTACGGGTCCAAGCGTAGTAGGTGCGCAGCTTCTCCAGCACGCCATATACAGGCAACGCTTCCACAACATCTACACCTTCATCAGGTGACACCAAATAGTGGAAAGCAAATCCGGCCTTTTTATAGTCGTAGAGCTCCTGATCACTAATGCCAAACAGCTCGCCGCGAAGCACAGATAGGAGCGCAATTTTATTTGAAGGATCTGCTATACAGGTAGCCAACTGCGCCAAACTAAACATTTCTGGATAAATGGCCGCGCTGCCAGCCGTATCTGCCGGAATTCCGCAGCGATCCAGTGCTTCCGCATACAGACTGATGAACTCTCTCGTTTTCAGCAAAATAAGAAAATCACTCGGCACAGCTCTCCGCACCTGATACTCGCCATTCGCATCTCTCTCCTGGATGTTCAGCCCATTCTTGCCACAGGCCCAAGCGATATAGGCCGATACACTTCTCGCATCTTCGTTGGCAACGGCTGCCTTGCCCCCGGCCATTTTCGGATACGTCAAGGTATGGATGCCATGTGTGGCCTTTTTCTTAGCGGCAGGATTCGGAGACTGCGTCTGCATGTTCACAAAAGCCGCCTGTTCCTCGCTCGCTACCTTCGGAAATTTTGACTCAAACTGATAGTTCACATAGTCGCCAATCGCCTGCACAGATCGGAAATTAGCATGAAGCTGCAGCACATCCCCAGACTCTGCGATTCTGCGCTTCACTTCGTTATAGATGGAAATATCCGCACGGCGGAAACGATAAATCGATTGTTTGGGATCACCTACAATAAATAAGGAGCCTGGACGCGGTTGCAGCTTGCGCCAATCTTGTTCACCCTCGCGCTCTCCGCTTCCAGTCAAAAGAAACATCATCTCCGCTTGGATCGGATCCGTATCTTGGAATTCATCCACAAGCAGCCGCTGGAATCTGCCAGCAAAATAGCCCCGCACAGCGGAGGATTCCCGAAGCATAGCTGTCGCCTTCTCGAGCAAATCCTGAAAGCTGACAACCCCCGACTCCGTTCTTCTCTGCTGCGCGTAGGCAACCGCTGGCATGACAAATTTAATGAACTTCGGATACAGATACTCTCGCCAAGCTCTCAGGAAGGGAAATAGAACGGTTATCTGCCCGTCTTGGAACCGATCCCGCATTTCCTTCGCCATGGCCTTCTCTGTCCAGCGATTTTGCGTGACCTCCAGCTTCTTATCGAACTCCATCGCCATCGACAGCACATGGAAGTCGTTCTCCCAGCTCCAATTGCGCTCTTTTTGCTTAATTAAACGCAGGACCTTTTGTAGCGCATCCCAACCTTTTTCCGGCTCATTGGACGGCATATAAGGCCACGCCAATGCCATCAATGGCGGTAAGGACAAACGAATCAAATCGAAGTCAGGCCGTGGCACATCAGACGCATCGATCTGCACATCGCTAAACATAGACACACGATCATACACAGCTTTCAGCGTATTCACGTTGATGCCGTACCCTTGAAGCTCCTCTAGCTCGTTTACCCGTCCAAGCTCTTCAAGCTGCAGTAAATAGTCGTCCCAACAACGGCTTTGGAATTCCGCCCCCGCTATTTCATCTAATTCTCTAAAGGCTGGATCCAATCCCGCCTCTACGGGACGCTCACGAAGCAGCATGCCACAGAAGGCATGAATGGTACCTATGAAATTCTGATCGAGCCCTTCCATCGCGGCAGCATAACGCTGCTTTTCCCCAGCATCTTTCGCGCTGCTCAGCGACTTTTCCAAAGCCAAACGAAAACGCTCCCGGAGCTCATCTGCCGCTTTATTCGTAAAAGTAATCGCCGCAATCCGATCAACCTGTGCGCTCCCCGTTCGAATCAGAGACACCATTCGGCCAACAAGACTCGTCGTTTTACCAGAGCCCGCTCCTGCTTCAACTAATAAGTTGGTTCCCAGATCATCTACGATACGATTTCTAGCTTCCCAATCGTTAGGTCTAGTCAATGGCTTCCACCTCCAAGAGCTCTTTCAGCCTCACGGCATTATCGGGATCATTCTTTTTATCTGCCATGAAGGAAGCATGATTCACACAAACTGTCGCATAATCGCAATAACGGCAACGCCTCGCGTCCTCTGTCGGTATGTACACACCCTGTTCCATGGAGGTCAACAAACGTCTCACAAGTCCAGTCAGCACCTCACGCTTATCTTGCAAACGCACCACTTCCCGACCAACTCCTCTTGCCGTCGGAAAATAGTACGCTGACTCCGTAACCTGGGCATCCCTATCTCTTCCCGTATCCTTCAACCACTGCTCCGCCGCTAGCGCATACAGCGCATGTTGAAGCTGCGTTCCGTCGGCAAAATACGCATGGTCCCGATATTTCTCCGGACTCCCTGTCTTATAGTCGATGATCCTGTAGGTATTCGTACCAATCTGATCAATCCGGTCAATAAATCCTTTTAAAGTAAGAGAGGAACCGTCTGTCAATTTTAACGTCATTGGTTCGCCATCCATCGTAAGGTCTTGCTCAAAATAGAGAGGACGTGTCGTCTTTGTCAATTCTTCGTTATAGAACCATTCCACATCCTGACGGATCTCATCAGACTCTTTTTGCAGAATAAGCTGACTTGGTGCAGGTACTAACTGCTCGTAATCCGCCAATTGCTTTTCCGTTATGGCTTGCATAATCGTTCTGTCATGATTCGCTGGCAATGAGCCGCCCGACGTGATTTGCTTCAGATACTCATAGAAAATACGATGTAATAAGTTCCCGCGATCCATAGGTTCTAACCAACACGTTCGGTCATAGACGGCTTCATCTTTGGACCATATCCCCAGTACGTAACCGAAATAAAATCTCATAGGGCATTCGGCATAGCGTTCCAGCTGACTTGCACTAAACGCGCGTTGTCCCATTTCAGCGACTAATGTGTCTGATTGTATGAAGCCATCATGTGCTGTGATCGCGTTGGAAACGCGATTCATCACAGCTTGAGTACCTTTGTTCATATGCGGATACGCCGTATTCAACCTGTCTCGTCCGTTACGCAATTGATCGTGCCGATCCATCAACGCGACCGTCCATAGATCGGAACTGTCCAATGGCAGGAAGTTCACCTCACTTGTCGCCCTTTGAGATAAATAACTAACAGGCATGCCGAGCACATTCCCCATCGCACTGTAGTCTGCATCCGACATTTGATGCTTGTTTCGGAAAATTTGCAGAAGCTCAAAAGCAGGACTCGCTTGCTTTCCTTCTGCGATCTGATAAGAGGAGTAGCTTAAAGCTACATTCCCTGTAATGCTTCCTAGCCTTCTATGTTGATCTATTTTCACAAGTTTGCCGCGCTCTGATGCTAGTTGCAGATGAGCGCTAATGTTTTGCCTTTCTTCATTTAATAGAACCGGATCCTGACGAGATGACACAGACCAGTTATGTTCATCCATACCGACCATATATGTGAATGGCCTTCCCGTTAGGCCGCCACTCGAAAGCGATGAAATGTGGATAGCACCGGGTGAGGGTGTTGAAGCAGCTTTCACTCGAATACCGGATAGGAGTTGTGCGACATATTGTTGCGCAACGTCTTTCTTCATCAGGGAAGGCGAGATCGCATCCACAGAAGCTAGCGTGGCTGCCAGCTCATCGATTTCTTTGACAATACCCGCATCATCTTCATTCTGAATCGTACCGTAGTTCGTAATGATACGCTGTAACCATGTCAGGATAAAAGTTGGGCTCCATGCATCTTCACTCGGCCATTTTGCAAACATGCCTTGAAATATCTTTCTAAGACTGACTACCAGTGGCTTCTCTTCTGCAGCTCCCTTATCTTCAATCATTTCAAGCAAATCTAAATACCGCTCTTTGCCCCAACCAATAGGAAGCTTCTCTATTGTTCGAATCCACTCCGATGATCTGATGTTCTCATCCACATTCCGCAGCGATAAGCCTCCATCACGAAGCAAAGCAATGAAATCCGCAATGGGGAAGTCATTTTCGAGCCAATGTACCAGCTTAAGTAAGGTTCGGCCCATACGAGCGTATTGAAGCGGCAACCCGCCGCCATACGTGCAGGATATGTCCAACTCAGCGCTCAGTGTATGCATCGCACTTGCGTAGGCCTCATAATTCGATGCAATGACTTCGACCTGATCGAGGGGATTCTCCTGAGATAACGCCCTTCTCATCACTTCGCGAACCTCAGCCAATGTACCCGTTGCATGAAACAATTCCGCCTTGTCTGCCGGAAAATCAGATTCGGATGCTGTAAATGGTAAGCCAAGCTTTGGCTTCACTAAGCGTTCTCCAGCTATTGTCTGAAGGATCGTCTGCTGGACTTGGGAAAGCAAGCTATTCTCAGGCACGATAAACATAGTACCATCCGACTCAACTTCAACTAGCCCAGCTAACAGCATTTTATCCACGAAATGATGTTCCTCCAGCATCTTCTCATATCGCAGAAGGACTTCCCTCACATACGTCCCCTTACGGAAGTCAATGAAATAAGACAGTTCTAAGTCTTTGGCATGAACAAAGGCTTGACGTAAATCTTCAATGGAACGATGAAAACAGGAAACCATACCTGGTGTGATCATCGACTCTGATAAGTAGGGATCGCCCCCCTTCGTCAGTTCCATCATGATTTGCTGAATGATCCAGAACGATTGCTGAGGGCGAATAACCGTTTTCTTTTGCTGAAAAAGCTTAAGTGCAGCCTGTTTCAATGCCAGACTTTCTATCGTTTGTACCTCAACATTCACAACGTGGCCGTAGGCACGACAGACTTGATGCAGCCACATCTGTCCGTCAGCGAACCGAGGCGCAAGAAGTACCTTTTTGGACAAAGGAAATGTCTGAAAGTTCTCATGCAAGTTACGAATAAAGGCTGATACCATGGCTATTTTGCTCCTTTTTTACTCGTATAAGGTCTTCCATCGTTCAAGCTTCTGCCTCATGATATCCCGATAAGCTTTAGGCTCGAGAATTTCCGCTTCCGGACCATATTGACTTAACCAATTCATAAATTCACGTTCATGATTCACCGTTACTTCAAAAAGTAGACTTCCATCCTTCTGAGGCGTCAATTTCGGCTTCACAAAGAGCTCTTCTTCCTTTATATAACGAGCGATATTCTCATGGAATTTGACTTTAAAACGAATTTGGTCTGCACCTCGCTCAATGGACCACGTGTTCTTCATATAGCCTTTCAAATTAAAATCACCTTTATCAAAGGTATCACTTAGCAGCTTCACATCACGAAACCGACTGATCCGAAATGTTCGAATATCACCAGCAGAATGACAATAACCAATTAAGTAAAAGCGATGGTCTCGAGGAATTAAATAATAGGGATCAATGTCTCTATGAGACTCCTCATTGCGGCTTTGCGTGTAATACACCGTTCTTATCGTTTGCTGAGATAACATGGCTTGAATGATATCGTAAAGTACGGAAGCGCTTCCATCTTCCTCGCGATAGGCGGGTGTCCCCATTTGGATCACATCCGTCACATGCTGCAGAATATCGACTCGCTTCGATTTCGATTTCTTATGAACGCCCATGACCTTTTCCAAAGCAGAGTCAAAGCCTTCCGGCAATAATGATTTCATTTGTTCCAGTACAGATGGCAACATCGAGAATGACAAGGCTTCTTGCTCCGTCCAATCCAAGGGATACATAGAGAAATTGCTGATAAACGCATAGCCTTTCCCGTGCCCATGATTCGAAATTGGGATATTCATAGCATGCAGTGCTAAGATATCGCGATATATGGTTCTTTCTGTTGTCTCGCAGCGATCCGCTAACTCCCTTGCCAATATGCCCGGTTTGGATTGTATCAAATTAATCATTCGCATTAGCCGAATTAAAAGCTCTTTCACGTCGATTTCTCTCCTCTAAGGTGCTACTGATCTAATTACTAGATATAGTAAATTCGACCTATGGTTAGGGGAGTCCTTCCTATTTCTTTCTTTTCATTTGCCTGTACTTCTGTTCATGAAGTGTCTTTCTTGTTTTGCTTGAAAAAGTGAAATTCTCTAAATGGCTATACAGCAATTGTGCTTCCTCTCGTAGCTCTGCGTCCTCCGAGTTAACTGCGGCCACCAACATCTCATCAGCTTGCTGCTGAAGAAGCATTTTACCCGTTTCCTCATCACCCTGGTCAAAAGCGATTATCGCATGCTCAATGACAATCGCAGATTCGGTAATTTTCACTTGTTTCTCAACATGCGGGTTAGACGAATGCGCGATCAAATTAAGATCATTCGTGAATTGAGATTCCACCATGTGTTGAAGGGAAATCATCTTAGCCCCCTCTGTTACATCAACAAAATCCCATTGAAGATCAACCATTTTATGAGTCCCCACTGTGTGTGGAAAGAACGTAAATTCTATTAAGATAGACTTCACTTCTTGATCAAATACATCCCCTAATGACAGCTTCAATCCCCCTTTCACATCCACAGCCTTATAGCCGAATATGTTGGTAATCTGTGTTGTATCCGTAGGTTTAATCGTTAACTGTACATTCTGTGCTACGACCGAGGATAGACCATCTAGTTCCTTCGAAAAAATCACAGGAATATCTTCCGGGTGCTCAATAAAATAGAAGTTACCACCGCCTTGGTCAGCTATGCCCTCCATCAGTTCTTCATCAAAACCATCCCCGACACCCATCGTTGTGACGCCGATTCCCATGCTATGGAATTCCTTCGCAATGGCTTGCAGCTTCGCAGGATCCGTGATTCCTGCATTTGCATGCCCGTCTAACAATAACAGAACCCTGTTAACGGTGCCTTCCGATTTCCCTTGCACCACATATTGAATCCCTTGCAGCAGACCCCCGCTTAAATTCGTCGAGCCACCCGTTCGGATGCTATTTATCTGTTGTTTCAATAAATCTTTGTGTTGAACAGGCTGTGGTGCAAATACCGTATCGACTTCATTATCAAAAGCCACAATGCTAAGTTGATCCTCTTGACTCATTTGATCTACGACGAATTGGCAAGCTTTCTTGCTAAATTCAAGCGGCGCCCCCGACATGGATCCACTGCGATCCATGACAAGCGATACATTCATCGGCGCCCGCTCCGATTGAATACCAGCATTTCCTTTCATTTCGAGTAGCAAGAATGCTTTCTCCGTTCCTCCTATTGGCCAAAACTGGTTATTCCAAGCGTGCGTGATTTGAATGGGTGCGTTCATGTTTATCGTCCTCTCTTGTCTGCATCTGAAGATAGTGTAGCAAACAAGTTGGTCAACTAGGTGTCAGAGAATATTTGTTCGGGTGGTATCCATTTTGGGTATAAAAAAACCGGTCGAGAGCGCATCTCGCCGGTTTATTGTTCTAATTATTCCAGGCTAAACAGCCTGTTCATAGGCACTTGCAAATCTTTAAATGCGATGGATTGGATCGTTTCCTGCTCCGTATACAGATGACGTACCTGGTAGCTACCATCCTGCAGCGAATACACGTGAACCGTTCGGTTTCCTGGATCGACAATCCAATACTCCTGAACTCCATATTTCTGATATAAATTAAACTTCTCATTAAAGTCTTTCAATGCGGTGGAAGGGGATAGCACTTCAATGATTACCATTGGAGCACCCTGACAGCCATTTTTTAAGATCTGATCCCTCGAGCAAACAACCGAGAGGTCAGGCTGTGTGACATGGTCGGGCGACTCATACTCTTCACTTTCGCTAAAAAACACATCAAATGGAGCCACGAACACAAAGCAACTCCGATTCTGAAAGAATGTCCGCAGGGCGAAATGAAGTTCTCCTACAATAAATTGATGCAATGAGGTCGGCGCTGGCGACATATTGTAGGCTTTGCCATCAATTAACTCCCATGCTCCGTCCCATGTCAACCAATCTTGATAGGTGTGGATATTCTTCTCATCCATAAGCCTACTCCCACTTAAACGTAAACGTAGCAACAATGAAAGACACAACCAGCCAAATGGCCAGCATTAGCCCTTCTTGCCAGAGCTCTCCGATCCCGGCTCCTACGTTCATGATCTGCCGAAGGGCGGTGCTGAGCTGCGTAATCGGGATCGATTTCACGATCGGCTGCAAGAACTCCGGCATGCTGGAAACGGAGAAGAACACGCCGCCCAAGAACATAAGCGGGAACGAGATCAGTCCCGAAATCGGCCCGGCGCTCTCCGGGGTTTTGGCCACACCGGCGATGATGAAACCGATGGACATGAACGTCAATGTACCCATGATGATAAACAACAGGAGCAGCGGCCAAGAGCCGTTCACCTGGGTCCCGAAAATCAAGGTCCCTACAAGCAGTACGATCAAGGCTTGAGCCGTGTTCATCACTAGGCGCGCGGTAATCTGCGCGGCGATGAACGTCGAAGCCTTCAGCGGTGTACTTTGCATCCGCCGCAATACACCTCGCTCCCGCCAAGAAGCGATTTGCCCCGAGACGCCATTTAAGTTGTTAGTCATAATCATCATCGCCAGAATACCTGGTACGAGGAAATCAATGTAGCGAAGCTGCAAAGCTTGCACGCCAACGGGCTCTATTTTAACAATCGGGATGTAGTTAGAGATTTGCTTGGAAACACCATCCGCCACCTGTCCAACCGTTTGCAATCCGATCTGCGCACTCTGCTGGTTGGTTTGATCATAGTAAACCTGAAGGAAGCTTGCCTTAGTGCTATCCGCTCCTTTCAGCCCTACCGCTTGCCCGTAATTTTTCTGAATAATCACAACTAGCTTCTGATCGCCATGTTTCAACTGCTCCAGCGACTTATCCATGTCATCAGAGACTTTTAGCTTAAGAATACTATTCGTTTGAAGTGCCTCCACCATGATCTTGGATGCAACACTCTGATCCTGATCAATAACAACGCCATCTATGATGATGTCATTTCCTTTGCCCAGAAAGGAACCGAGCATAATCATGAAGAATAGCGGCATGAATAAGGTGAATACGAGCACTTGTCGATTACGCACAAACAACCGAAGCTGGCTTAACGTTAATTGGATATAGGTGTTCATTCTTCTTTCAAGCTCCTTCCGGTCATGGAAATAAACACATCTTCCAGCGTAGCCGTACGCGTCTGCAAGTCTGCCAATTGCCATCTGCCGCCAGCGCTTTTCTCAATGAGGTCGATTAGCGATTCCTGTAGTTTATCTGTATAGAGGACGAATACGTCCTTCCGCACATCGATTCCCTTTACTTCACGGATATCGCGTAGCTCTTGAAGGATCGATTCCTTGTCCGTATCCTCCAAATCTTGCAAACTGAACTCGATCGCGCTATCCGATTGTAAGCTGCTCACTAGATTACGCGGCGTATCCAATGCAACGACCTTCCCTTGATCCATTAAACAAATACGATCACAGAGCACATGCGCTTCTTCCATATAATGCGTGGACAGCACGATCGTTTTGCCCCGTTCCTTCAGCTTCAGAATAATCTCCCATAATGTTCGTCTCGCTGTCGGATCTAACCCAGTCGTAGGTTCATCCAAGAAAATAACCTTGGGATCGTTGAGCAGCGCAAGACCAATGGCAAGCCTCTGCTTTTGCCCGCCAGACAGATGCTTTACGCGGCCGTTCCTTTTATCAATCAACGTCATATCTTCTAACAGAGGCTGAATCGGAATTGACTTCGGATAGAAGCTGGCATACATTCTCATAATTTCTTCAACCGTTAACAGCTCAAACAGCGATGTCGATTGCAACTGAACGCCAATGACTTCCTTCACCTTGCCTAAATCCTTTTGCGTATCAAATCCAGCTACAATGGCACGTCCGCCATCAGGCTTCCGCAGCCCTTCGATCATTTCCATCGTTGTCGTTTTTCCAGCGCCATTCGGACCGAGTAAGCCGAATACCTCACCTTGATAAACCTGAAAATTAACGCCTCTCACGGCCTGGAAGGATCCATAATTTTTAATTAAACCATCCGCTTCAATAACAATGTGTGAAGACTCCATCACGCTAGCCCCTCCGCTCCCAAATTTTACTTAACTCACCCTATCATACAAAATAAACAGCTACACCGTCCATCAACTCTATCAGACAAACTCCACCGACAGAACTAGTGGAATTCCGACACCGTCAATCGACGAACTTATTGAGAAAGTTATGATAATCTTAATATCTACTTAATAAAACATTCAGAAGGAGATGTGTTGAAGTGAGAATGAATATTTTGTTTAATAAGAAGCCGATTTCTGTTAATTTCGTCGGCACGGATCATAAGTTAATCCCCTCTTTGATCAACGCACTTCGTCATAACAAATTCACCACCATGAATTTAGTTAATTCGTTAGAGCGTGTAGATTTATTTAGTTCGGAAGCGATTTTATATGCCAAAGATGGGAATAAGGCACGTATACCTATTTTTTAACTCATGACATTACATAGATGTTTCATGACCAACGCCTACGAATGGTAGATTCCTTCGTAAGCGTTTTTTTTCGTAGATAAATAGGCATATCAACTCTACTCTTTTCATAGACTAATAGTAAAGAAACCACTACTGCTGGGATGGAGAACTCTATGTATGTTATCAACCTTTTCAAAGCGCATGCTGCTCAGCTACTAATCTATCTTCTCATCATGATCATTAGTTTCGTATGGACCTTAGTCTGGGGTCTTCACACGGCTTCTCAACCGCCTCGGGCAACGAATACCGCGTACAGCATCCAACCTGCAACGAATGGCGTCATGCTTCACGTAATCCAAACGTCACCTGAAAACATAGGGCTCAAAGCAATTAAAGCCAATGTGACCGATCGACAAGACAATGGGATTAACGGCGGATTTTTCTGGCAGGGGCATTTGCTAAGCATCGCAGTGACCAATGATCTGCCTGTCAAGGGGCAACCCGGTGATTACGGCTCGGGCTGGTACAATACGGATCGGAAACGAGGGACGCTAGTGTGGGATGAAATGGCGCATACCTTTACCGTCCAAGTTGTCGAAAATGCAAGTGAGTTAAAGGTGATGGATCGCACGCGTTATTGGGCGCAGGGTGGTGTAAGCATGGGGCTTACGAATCCATTTGGCTGGGCCGAGCAAGCGATCTCGGAAGAAATGCCTGTCATCAACGAGAAGCGCATGCGATCCGGTATCGTCTATGATCGCATGAACAACGTGTATCTCGTTGTAGCGCCAACCCCGTGCACAGGGGAAGAGTTCCGTACAGCGGTACAGGAGCAAGTAGGGGAGAATCAGCTGGTCGATGGGCTTTTTCTTGACGGAGATGGTTCCTCACAGCTGAAGGTCGCGAATTTCTTACTGCCAGGTGATCACCGCGAGGTGTATCAAATGATTGCATTGTTGAAATAGGCGGAGGGAGGAAATCTCTTCCCACGCATATAAAAGAGGAAACCCCATGAAAGTTGGCGTTTCCTCTTTAGGTTTTTATGAAAAACGATCTAGAACGTCACGTTATCCGGATCGGGCCCGATACGCTGATTCTTATTCATCGAATCGATCAAAGCCATATCCTCAGCGCTCAACTCAAAATCAAAAATATCCGCGTTCTCACGTATTCGATGCTCAGTCACGGACTTCGGAATCGTCACGACGCCATGCTGTATGTCCCAACGCAGCACAATTTGTGCAGCCGATTTCCCGTATTTCGCAGCAAGCTGCGCCAATTCAGGTTGATTCAGCTTCCCCTGCATAAGCGGGCTCCATGCTTCTAATTGAATGCCCCGTTCACGCGTAAACGTGAGCAACTCCTTTTGCGAAAGCTCCGGATGATACTCCACTTGATTGACCGCAGGAACAACACCGGTATCTTCGATCACGTGCTCTAAATGAGAGATTTGGAAATTGCTAACGCCAATTGCACGAACGTGCCCCTCTTTGTAGAGGTGGACCAGCGCTTTCCAAGTTTCCCGATACGTCGCGGACACGGCCCAATGTACCAAATAAAGATCAATCGTTTCCAGCCCAAGCCGCTTGCGGCTTGCTTCAAACGCTTGGAGCGTAGACTCGTAGCCTTGATCCGCGTTCCACACCTTCGTGGTTACGAAAATGTCCTCACGCGGCACGCCGCTTTCGCGCAGACCTTGACCAACGCCTTCCTCATTGCGATATACCGCAGCTGTATCAATACTTCGATAGCCTAATTGCAAAGCGGCTTGAACTGCTCCAATAACCTCTTGTCCTTCTTTACTTTTATAAACTCCCAGACCCAGCCATGGCATATGTACACCATTGTTGAGCGTAACTCCAGTTGTAAATGCTTGATTCGCTTGCGTAGACATTGCTAACAACCTCCATCGGAATAAGATTAGAATGAGCGCATCTATACCGTGTAGCTCACATTAATCATACCACTGAAGTCGGATATTCCAAAATCTACGAAAGCAGGAGGTAGGAGAAAGGAAGCGGAACTGGCTAAAAATCTAAAGACTGGATCTGCTTAATTTTGATGCGCATGAATTAAATCCATTTTCAATTGCCACAAGGCTGCGCTCAAATTGACACGATACACCTCGGGATTCAGCATCCTCAGATATTGCGGCCAAACCGTTTGCATTTGCTCTGCATGGTAGTCACGAATCGCATCCAAGCTAGGAAGCTCATAGACCAACTTGCCGCCCTCGAAAATCGGTTTCAAAAGCGGAATCGCCTCATAATTCTCGATATATTTGAACAGATACGGATGGATCGGGTCAAATAGCTTAATCCGCTTCCCTTGACGAATATCCACTTCGTCCTGCAAAGCCAAATAGTCGGCTTCCGCTTTCCCCGTCGCTCGGTTCATAATCCGGTAGGCTTCCTTGAAGCCTGGATTCGACACCTTCTCCCGGTTGCCCGAAATCTTAATGACCGGCACGAACGCGCCGTCCTTCTCCCGGGCAACAAGCTTATACACCCCGCCCAGCGCAGGCTGGTCGGCCGCTGTAATCAGCTGGGTGCCAATGCCCCAGCTGTCGATCTTAGCCCCTTGGGCTTTCAGCCCGGCGATGATGTGCTCATCCAAGTCATTGGATGCCACAATCTTCACCTCCGGAAAGCCCGCCTCATCCAGCATGCGCCGCGCCTGCTGGGATAAATACGCCAAATCGCCGCTGTCGAGGCGAATGGCGTTCAAGCGCTTGCCGCGGCTCGCGAGCTGCCGCGCCGTAGCAATGGCGTTCGGCACACCGCTGCGCAGCGTGTCGTAGGTGTCTACGAGCAGCGTCACCTGCTCGGGCAGGGCCTCGGCATACGCACGGAAGGCTTCCGCTTCCGTGTCGTGGGCCTGCACCCATGCGTGAGCATGCGTGCCCTTCGTCGGGATGCCGAACAGCATCCCGGCTCGCAGGTTTGATGTCGCGTGGAACCCCGCGATATAGGCCGCTCTTGCGCCCCAGATGGCGGCGTCAGCCTCCTGGGCGCGGCGTGTGCCGAACTCCAGCAGCACATCGTGAGGAGCAACGCCTTTCATGCGTGAAGCTTTCGTCGCAATAAGCGTCTGGAAGTTCACGAAGTTGAGAATCGCCGTCTCAACGAGCTGCGCCTCAAAAATGCTGCCGATTACGCGAACAAGCGGCATATTCGGGAACACAAGCGTCCCCTCAGGTATGGCTTGAATATCGCCTTTGAATGTAAACGCACGAAGCGCATCGAGGAATTCCTCCTTGTAGCTCTCCTCTTGCATGCGCAAATAGGCGATCTCTTCCTCGCCGAAATGCAGGTTCTGTATATAATGAACCACCCTCTCCAAACCCGCGAAGACCGCATAACCCCCATCAAAAGGCAGCTTGCGGAAATACACCTCGAACACAGCTCTCTCCGTATGCGTCCCCTGCAGCCAGTGGGCGTACATCATGTTAATTTGATATTTATCGGTGTGCAGCGTTAAGTTATTCATCGTATTCATCCTCCACTAGCCCATCAGCTCATCCCATCCAATGGTGCATTTCTTTGTTAATTTTTCCAATCCCGAACAACCTTAGCCCCTAGCGTATGTTCAAAATGCCTCAAAGCCCACGCATGACCTTGCGCATCAAAGCTAGCAACCGCATCCTCATGAATGGTGAGGGAGAAACCTTTATTATACGCGTCAACTGCCGTATGTAAGACACATATATCTGTACACACGCCCGCTAAATGAATCTTCTGAATACCTCTAGCTCTGAGCTGCAATTCAAGATCCGTCCCGCAAAAAGCACTGTATCTCTTTTTATCCATCCAATAAATGGCATCCTTGTGCTCTTCATGGACCTTTCGTAGGCGACCATAGAGATCTCTGCCATCCGTATCACGTATATTGTGAGGTGGGAACAAAGTCGTCTCCGGATGGTAAGGATCCCCTTCCTCATGTAAATCAACAGCCATCACGACAAAGTCCCTCTCGGTAAGAAAGTTTTCGCTTAGCTCACACAACCGAGCTTCAATCGCGATAGCTGGATCCCCACAGGGCAGCTTTCCCACTACGAAATCCACCGTATAATCAATAAGAACGAGGGCTTTCATGTACATCACTCCTTATATTGTATAACTAATATTATTATAATGACTTTATCGATAGTTAAAAAGAAAAGCCTAACTGTAAATTGACAGCTGAGGCACATGATCGGCAATCCGATGCGTCCATTTAATATTATCAGTTCAATAAACTCATTATGACATAATTGAATTCATTTTTCAACAGGCATTTACTGAAATTATTGCTCGTCAGGATACAAATTGGCGTAATTCATGAGTATGGTCATAAATCCAAGGGCAACGTATGAGAAAAACACCATAAAAGAGAAATGAAATACATTCGGGAATACGATAAAAAAGGCGCCGGTGGCGACACAAACCCAGTTCTGCCACATATGCTTCCCTGTTTTCCCTAAAGCTAGCATAGAACTTACGAATTGTAGACTTCCGAACAGTGCACAGGTCAAAAGCGCATTGGTGTCATCTCCAAATCCAAACACCCAAGGCGTTAACAGAAACCAGAGACCCAGGAGCGCTGACAAACAATTTTTGAGATACATACCGATCACACCTCCTAAATGCGGGATGTTATAGTATATGCAAACGCTTACAGTAAAGTGTTACTTTATGGGATCCCCTAGACCGCTGCGGGTATGCAGCACAATAAGGCCCATTTCGGGCCTTATTGGTGCTCATGCGCCTCGGAGGCACTCCTTTAACGCCCAAAAAGGGCGTTAAAGCTCGGGATCACGCCACACACTGCCAATGTGCAGCACTATTAGGCCCTTTTCGGGCCTTATTGGTGCGCACGCCCCTCGGGGGCACTCCTTTAACGCCCAAAAAGGGCGTTAAAGCTCGGGATCCCGCCACACACTGCCAATGTGCAGCACTTTAAGGCCCTTTTCGGGCCTTATTGGTGCTCATGCGCCTTGGAGGCACTCCTTTAACGCCCAAAAAGGGCGTTAAAGCTCGGGATCCCGCCACACACTGCCAGTGTGCAGCACTTTAAGGCCCTTTTCGGGCCTTATTGGTGCGCACGCGCCTCGGAGGCACGCCTTTAACGCCCAAAAAGGGCGTTAAAGCTCGGGATCCCGCCACACACTGCCAGTGTGCAGCACTTTAAGGCCCTTTTCGGGCCTTATTGGTGCTCATGCGCCTCGGAGGCACGCCTTTAACGCCCAAAAAGGGCGTTAAAGCTCGGGATCCCGCCACACACTGCCAATGTGCAGCACTTTAAGGCCCTTTTCGGGCCTTATTGGTGCGCATGCGCCTCGGGGGCACTCCTTTAACGCCCAAAAAGGGCGTTAAAGCTCGGGATCCCGCCACACACTGCCAATGTGCAGCACTTTAAGGCCCTTTTCGGGCCTTATTGGTGCGCACGCGCCTCGAGGGTACTCCTTTAACGCCCAAAAAGGGCGTTAAAGCTCGGGATCCCGCCACACACTGCCAATGTGCAGCACTTTAAGACCCTTTTTCGACTATCCCCCCAATTGCCACTACCGCTTCGTTCGAACTATTCGAACATAAAAAAGTTGGCTAGTCTAGTGACCAACCAACCGTCCTTAATTCATTTTTCACTTATTCACTCTCTTTACTTCTTACTGTTCGATATGAAGACCTGTCGAAACCGTAGTCACATCGGCTTTAAGAATTTCAGATACAAATTTAACAGGTACATAAAGGGAATCGTTCAGGATGACTGGAGCCGCTCCAAGCGCAACTGGCGCCATTTTGGCAAAGAAATAGCTGTCTTTCCCCACGCTCACACTCGTCCACTGCGCACTCTTGGTCAACTCAGCAGCGTACGTATCTTGATTCCATTTCACCGTGTAGCCAAGTCCTTCGGCTACTTTACGGAAAGGAACGAGTGAGACTCCGTCCGCATTAAGAACAACGTCGCTTGTTACCAGGTCCACTTTCACTTTATCTGCACCAGGCAGCGGAACAGGATTTGGCTTAATTGTCATATTTTCAGGCAAGCTGAAATGGAATTTCGGGCTTCCTGATGAACCGGGAGCGATCGAATATTTCGGAAACACCACGACGGCTTCCCCTTTTTCAACATAAAAGCCTTGCTCTGAACTAATTCCTTTAAATTGATCTTTAAAGAATTTTTCAGGCGTCTCGGAAATTTTGGCACTCACACCTGCATCGATCGTCGCCTTGTAGTCCGCACCTAGTAAATCTTGGAGAGTGACACGCTGAGCCTGAGCTGCATTCAAGACGTTGTACGTATCTACTCTTGGCATGCCCGTACCGCCTGTTGATCCATAGGTTGTAACCTCAAGCGATACAACGCCTGCCGGGTTTCCTGTGCCATCGGATTTCAGTTCATACAGGATCGTAAGCTCGTAAGGACGATACGTATAGTCATGCTCTTTGGCTGAAGCTGCAGCCTCTGTAGCATCTTTTTCCCAATCCACTAAATCTTTGTTGGCATGCGAAAGTAGAATGTCATTCAGCTCATCCTGATATCTCGTATCCTGCATACCTGTCAGCTGCGGCACCTTGATGTTTGTTTTTAAATCTGCATTCTTCGAAGTCAGCACGACGTCCTTAATGACAACTGGCACTGATGATGTAGGTGCAGATATAGCCACTACGGTATCTGCTGAAGCCACGTTAGCTACTGGCAATACGGAGGCACTCACACCTACAAGCATCGCACAACCAACAACACCGATTTTCAACATGTTCCATGGATTTTTTTTCATTTCTAATTCGCTCCTTCTAAGTTATCAAGTTTTTTCTCTCTTGTTCTAACCTTCACGATAACTAGACGAACCAGCTTTCGAAAAAGTCTGACCGACACCATTTTATTTTAAGAAAGGCGGAATGTACCCACCACTAGACTTAGATCTGTGGCAATGCCGGCTAGACTTTTGGCTGATGCCGTAATTTCTTCGGCAGATGCCAGCTGTTCTTCGGTCACTGCTGCGACGGACTGCGCTGTGCCTGAGGTTTGCTGTGCAACGAAGCCTACTTGGGCTACTGTAGCCGCCACTTCTTCCGAGCTTGCTGCCATCTGTTGCGCTGCCGCCGCCGTTTCTTGAATCTTGCTCGCTACTTCTTGCGAAGCTTGTACGATTTGACCGAACGCTTTCTCCGCAATGCTTACCTCAAATAATGAAATTAACCAAACCGTTGCGCGTTCTCTTTTGGAGAGCATGATGAACTGTCGCATCCAATTGGCTGGTAACGGTTTCGAAGCTTTGAACGATTTGGCAAATCATACGTATGATTTGCTCCTAATGGATATCCACTTGCCTGAGTTGGATGGAATTGAAACGACCAAGCGCATTCGTCTTGAGCCAGAATGGGCACACATCCCCATCATCGCGATAACAGCGGATTCGACGCTAGATAATCGATTGGCTTGCATCGAGGTTGGTATGAGTGAAATGATTTCCAAGCCCATCATTCCCGAAAAGCTGCTAGCTGCCATTGAAGCCACGCTCCATTTGCACGTGGAAGATCAGACAGTGCTTGGACTCGATATCGCGGAAGCACTCAACCGCATGGGCGGCAAAACGGAGATTTATCGCGAGATGCTCCGCAAATTCCAGACCCAAACTATACCACTTGTGTCGGAATTGAAGGCTGACATCGACGCAGGGAACCTCGAGAAAGCTTTGCACTTATTGCATGGCATACGCGGTTCTTCTAGCAACCTTTCAGCCAATCGTGTTTTTGCCGCGGCAAGCGTATTAGAGGATTATGTGAAAGAGCAAGAGGCGTTGCAAGAAGCGGAAAGAGATCTCTCTGGTGTGGTGCTTTTGCTTCAAAAGTTAGAGCATGAGCTGCAGGCCGTTTATCAATCGATCCAAAAATTGCTACTAGATTGAAAAAAACATGAATTTATGTCACTATATGCGTATACGCCATCTGAATGGCGTGTGTCATTTTATACGTATAGGTGGTTAATTGTTATGACTGAACATGGCGCTTCTTACCGCATCTTGTTGTATTATAAATTTGTCGCTGTTGCTGATCACGAAGCATTGGCGCGCGAACATCTGGCTTATTGCAAAAAGCTTGGTGTTAAAGGACGCATTCTGATTGCTCCTGAGGGCATTAACGGCACCCTTTCTGGGACCGTAGAGCAAACGGAAGCCTACATGGCGATGATGAACCTCATGCCATTGTTTACAGATATGGTTTACAAAATTGATGAGCATGAAGGGCATGCCTTCAAGAAGCTTTTTGTTCGTCCGAAAAAGGAGCTCGTCACCTTCCGTCTGGAAGAAGATGTGAATCCGAATGAGCTAACTGGGACGCATTTGAAGCCTAAAGAATTCTACGAGAAGCTCAAAAATGAAGATGTCATCGTGCTCGATGGCCGTAATCACTATGAGTATGATATCGGGCATTTCCGTGGCGCCATTCGTCCTGAGGTCGAGACAACCAAGGAATTCCCTGAGTGGATTCGCAACAATCTACAGGATTTTAAGGACAAACCTATCCTCACCTATTGTACAGGCGGCATCCGTTGTGAGAAGCTATCTGGCTTCCTGATCAACGAAGGCTTCAAAGAGGTGTATCAGCTGGACGGCGGTATCGTCACTTATGGCAAAGATGAAGACGTACAAGGTCGACTTTTTGATGGGAAATGTTACGTGTTCGATGAGCGCATCTCCGTACCGATTAACCGCACCGATGAAGATATCGTTGTAGGCAAATGCTACCATTGCGGAACCGCAGAGGATCGCTATATTAACTGCGCCAACGATCTGTGCCACTTGAAGCATATTTGCTGCGAGGCTTGTGAAGATGAGCATGACAGCTTCTGTTCCAAAGAATGTGAAGAGAAAACATTGAGCACGTTGGAGGCTTAGTGGGGCTGCTAGAAAAGGCGTCAAGCTAGGCGCCTCTCCAGTCATTGCTCAAACCAAGCTGCTTTCTCTCAATTCGGGGACCGATTTGAGAATATACGGAAAAATTCAGTTAATTTTACCTTTTTCGCGTTAAGCGATTAGCTCGGGTTGAGTTAATCGAAATAATCGACTAACTCGAGCGAAGAAGTAGAGAAATGGCTGAAAAAAAGGACCTTCCCAAGTCGATTGACTTCGGAAGGTCCTTTTTTCCCCAGGCGTATTTCGGACAACATAATCTACTTTAACTACTTTAACTACTCTACTCTTGCTACTCTTTCTACTCTTGTTTTCTTCTAGCTACTACAGCTACTCCAGCTACCTTCCCACCACAACCTGTTCTCAGCTACCTCGCACTCCTCTCTACCCACGCTACTCCGCAATCTGTTCCATGATCCGATCAATTAACGGGTAGACAAGCTCCTCTTCCAACGTGAAGTGCTTCAGTAGGATCAGGCAGGCGGTCAGCAGCTCAGAGGCCATCACATGAACAAAGTCCATGTCGATCGGCACGCTCATGGCATTGACACCATTGACGTATGACTGTACGACTTTTTTGGCCAAATCATGATCCTGCTCCAACACATGCATGGACCGCGATACCGAGATGGCCATCGTCGGATGTAAATAAGTTTGCAGACTCGGGAATAAGACTTGCTCCTCCCACTCCGAATGCTGCTCCAACTCCTCCACCAGGGATAGTATGCCGTCCTGAAGCTCGATCAGACGACACATGCCAATTGAGCAATCTTCAAGGGCGTACAAAGCTGCAGCTAGTGTTCGAATGTCGGAGAGCTGCTCACGCATTTGCACATGCTCCTCCTTCAAACGCTGGGCTAGCATTCTAAATTCACTAGGATTCACATTATTTGCCCGATTCGTTTGAATGCTCAAACGGTCACTCATTCGACATCCTCCTCAAAGTTTCTTTAGAAACGCTCTACGTAAGCATCAACTTAGCGTTTTCGCGAGAAAACTTGCTTCGTATGTAAATTAAACCCCATACCGCATTATCATTGTATGCGGCATGGGGCTGTTAACATGCGAACGAATGTCTAATAATAACCTTTAGAGGTTGTTCAAAAAGTCCAATTTTGATCACGAAGTAGTTCATGAAGCTTATTCGACATCGAATATTGAATTCAGCCGGAAATTCCGGTGCTCACGTAGCTTCCACTACGCTCCGCTCCTCATTTCCTAGCTTCTTTCAATCTTCTCGGTGCTGAAAACCAGACTTTTTGAACACGTACTTTTAACGAATACGGCTCTCCGTCAAATGGAACTGATTCACAAGCAGGAGCATGGACTCTGTAATCGCACCTACATCGCCAGTCGTTTGACGTACATGATGCATGTCCTGCAGAAGATCCTTCACCGTGAGCTCAACCTCCGCCGAGATTTGACGGTTCTCTTTGCTGACCGCTGCAATCTTCTCCATTAACGCCACCACTTCCTCCACAACCTGGGTTTTCATGGTGTCGTGTGCATTCGCATTGCTGAGAATCTCGGAAGCCGCAGCAACAATCTGCGTCCCTTCCAGAACGACCTTCGTTCCTTCCTCCATGGAGACAAAAGCTTCGTTCGCATGCCTTTCAATGTGCTCGATCGTCTCATTAATTTCCGTGGTTGATTTCTTGGTTAAATCAGCCAATTTCCGAATCTCGCCAGCAACGACCGCGAAGCCTTTGCCATGCTCACCTACACGCGCAGCCTCAATAGAAGCATTCAAGGAAAGTAGATTCGTCTGCGCGGAAATTTCTTCAATCACTTTAAGCAGCTTTGGAATTTCTTGCGTCGTTTGTAGGAATGTTTGAATTGTCTGATTCGTTTCCTCGACCTTCGCCGAGATATCCGTCATTTTTTGACCGATCCGTTCAACTTCGTCCTGTGCGACTGCAATTTGCCCAGAAGCCTTCTGTTCCAATTCGCGTAATGTTCCGCTCATATATTGAGTAACATCCTTCGCGACATCAATATCCTTCAGCTGACCACGCAGCGAGCGAATCATATCATGGATTTTCGTACTCATCCGTCCCGTCGATTGCTCCGTAGACCCAGTCGAGTCATTCATCCGTTCTTGACTAACCTGCACCTCAGCAGCCGCTTGCTTCACTTGCAACATAATGCCTTCCAAGGAATCGATCATATTATTGATCCATTTGGCCAAATCTCGCGTCTCATCACCTGCAAAATCGTCAACCTTCAGACGCTGTGTTAAATCCCCTTTTCCCTCTGCGTTAATCCGGATAAATTTATTAATTTCAGCGAGTTGTTTCACAATCGGCTTACTTCCTTTACGCCTAATCAAGCTTGCGCCCATTCCACCGAAGAGTAGACTGGCACCTGCCATGATTGAAGCGCCCACACCATCCGAAACTTGTCCATTTAACAACCAGAAGCCTCCAGCTGACAGAAGGATGAAGAGCGCGATAAACCGAATTTGCAGTCTGAACATTTTCCAATCAATAGAACGAATCCGATAGACCTCTTCCAGATCTCCTTCGCACATCATCCCCCACACATCCGGGCAATGAGGCAGCTGGAAGGTCACACCTTTGCCAATAACAGAAATATGTCGATAATCGGAATAACCGGGGTATTCCACGAATAAATTATTTCCCTTAGCAATCGTTCCCGCAACGCCTGGATGCAGTTGTCCCGTTGCAGGATCCGTGAAAATAAGCTCAAGCTCGGTGTGCTCTTTGACACCTACGATACCATAATCCGTTCGAACGCCATCTTTTAAATTGTCCCCATGCGTAAAGGTCAAATCCTCGAACCGGCTTCGCGATAAGGCGGTACCAGGAATGATTTGTTTATTTAACACAGGCTTCGCCATAAATAAATAGTTATCACCAGAATCCGGATACACGTGTCCCGACTCACGCTGAATTAAATCACCCAACACATCGTTCGGCACACGACCGCAGATAGCTCCTTTCCACTTCCCGCCCACCATAATGGGCAAGATAAAGGCGATCGTCATGGCATCATGAAATGGAGAGGTGCTGGATCCAATTTGGAGCGTAAGCGGATCAGAGAAAGGTCCAAATAAGCATTTCACACCTTTTCTCGATTCATCCAACCCTTTCCATAGATCACCACCTGTCACATAGGACCTTCCGACATGAGCCTGATGTGTGGAGTATATGACAGAAGCTTTTTCATTCAATATAAAGACTTCGGAGAAGTCCGCCCCACTCTTCATTGTTGCTGCTAGCAGCCTGCCAACCACAGAGGAGTCCTTCGACAAAATCTCCGTCAACGATTCAGCCAATGTTAATTGTTCAAGCAAACGGTCCAAATTGGACCAATAGGCAAGAGCCCAGCCACGTAAAATTTCCATTCTCGTGTGAGCTATACCCTCAAAAATATGCTCAACATCTTCTTTGATATGACGATTCAGTTTAAATGACCACCATAATGGCAGACCTTTTTTAATTCCCAGCCAGTCAAACATACCCAACACCCCTTTTATCACACTCAATGTGAATTTATTTAACATTCGCTTATTTGACAATTTTATAGTGATTTTCGACGCAAATCAAGCTAAATTACTGGAATATTCATGAAATTTCCGAACATTCACAAAAATTTCACGAGGAATGTCGGTATTTTTACATGTTAGCTATATTGACATAATTTTCTGAAAAATTTACAATAATAAAAACCACAATCTTCCATGCGCACTTATTTTCCTATTCGATAACAAAATTAGAACTAAGATCAGAAAGGAGGCCTGGTTTCTGCTTCGGGCCCGCAGCTTCATGTAGCTTCCGAAAGCATAGTGATGAAACCAGGGAGCTGCGATGTCTAAACCTGAGAATCTGGTCACTACCCCTTATGATCCTCGTCCTTTTTTTGATGAGATGTTTATGAACCAATATTCGGTTCGCCCTCATTATCAAAGCACCTTCCGTCAATTCATGTCGATGAAGACGGGTAACTTAAGCAAGCGCCAAACCGCTACGATGAAACGGATGATGGAAGAAGGCATTACCTTTACTCTCTATAGTCCAGATCAGACTGAGGCGCTAGAGCGCACACTTCCCTTCGATCCTATACCTAGGATTATTCCGCAGGAGGAGTGGATCAAGCTCGAACGAGGGCTTAAGCAGCGCGTAAAGGCACTCAATCTGTTTCTCAAAGATATTTATCATGAGCAGTCCATCCTGAAAGATGGGATTATTCCCAGGAAGATGGTACTTTCGAATTGTTATTTCCGACCTGAAATGATGCGCCTTTCCATTCCTAATGACATCTACATTACGTCTTCTGGCATTGATTTAATTCGAGATGAGCAGGGTGAGTATTTCGTTCTTGAGGATAATCTGCGGTCGCCTTCTGGCTTCTCTTACTTATATAAAAGCAGATCGATTATGACGCACTTATTCCGTGAACTCGTGTTCAGTCATTCCATTCAAGATATTGAGCATAGCTTAAATGTGTTTCTTACTGCGCTTCGCAAGCTCAGTCCTTCCGGTAAGCCAGATCCCGTCATTGGACTATTGACACCAGGTTGCTATAACTCTGCTTATTTCGAGCACACGTTCCTCGCTCAGCAAATGGGGTTAGAGCTAGTCGAGGGACACGATCTGGTCGTCATTGATCATAAAGTGTATATCCGCGGAATCAAAGGACTTCGCCAAATCGATGTGCTCTACCGCCGTATTGATGATGATTTCTTAGATCCGCTCGCTTTCGATCCAAGTTCCATGCTTGGTGTCGCAGGCATTATGAACGCCTATCGGGCGGGAAATATCAATATCGTGAATGCTCCAGGTACGGGTGTAGCCGATGACAAAGCCATCTATGCTTACGTGCCGGATATGATTCGTTACTATTTAAATGAAGAACCCATTCTGAATAATGTGCCAACCTACATTCTTTCGCGGCCTGCTGAGCGAGAGCATGTCCTACAGCATTTGCATGAAATGGTCGTCAAAGAAACCTCCCTTTCAGGAGGCTATGGCATGCTGATCGGACCATCGGCTACTGAAACCGAAATCGCTGATTTCCGCCTCAAAATCTTAGCCAACCCCGATCGTTATATCGCACAACCAACCATACAACTATCTAGAGCACCTGTGATGATAGATGGCCGAATGGCAGCTAGGCACATTGATTTACGAGCTTTTGTGATTGCAGGCGAAGACATTCAAGTGATCCCCGGCGGACTCACGCGTGTTGCTTTGAAAGAAGGCTCACTCATCGTGAATTCTTCGCAAGGCGGGGGATGTAAGGATACGTGGGTCATACGTTAAGTGTGACCTGCAAATCGAATGGAGGCTGGTGGTATGGTGATGATGGGACGAACAGCGGAAGCTTTATTCTGGATCGGTCGATATTCGGAAAGAACAGAGAATCACGCGAGGCTAATCGATGTGTATTATCATATACGTGAGGACATGGAAGATGGTAAACAATCCTGGAGCCGACTCATCGATACGATTGGAGATCGCGCTGTTTTCACCGAACAGTACGGCAGCTTCACCGAGCAGCATGTGCTTCAGTACATTACATTGGATAAAAATAATGCCAACTCACTTCTCGCCTGTACCAATCATGCACGTGCTAATCTACGAAATATTCGGGAAAAGATGCCATCCGAGTTATGGGATATCATGAACGGACTTTATTTATGGTTAAAAGAAAAAGAAGTCCGCGACATCACCAATGATTCGCCTCATCTCTTCTATCGCTTTATCCGAGATACGCTGTCTATGTTTCAAGGCGCCGCAACTTCGGTTATGCCTCGTCAGAACGAATGGCATTTCGTCGAAGCCGGGCGCTATCTAGAACGTGCAGAGAATCTCCTTCGCTTGATTCAATCTCTTTGTTCGGTATATGCCAAGGAGGACTATTCCTCCTATCCGCTCATGCTGGCGGTACTGAAGTCGGTAAGTGGATACGAATCGTATCGAAAAGAATATGCGGATACCGTCAATCTGAACAATATCATCATATTTCTACTGTTAAATGAGACCTTCCCGCGTTCGGTCGCCTTCTCCATTCAGTCGTTGGAGCGCTCGTTTCAGGGGATTCAATTGGATGATCCCGAACTCAACAACGCCGTGCATAAGCTAGCGAAGCTCGCTGGGAAAGTGAAAGCGAATTTGGCCTGCATGGATGAAGATGATATGAAATCAGGCAAATTAGAAATGACATTACAAGCACTTCTAGACTCCTGTAACCTGATGGGCTCCAGGATGTCCAAAGTCTTTTTTCCCTCTCGGGAGGAGGTTATCGCATGAAGAAGTTGGAAATCACGCATATTACACGCTATTCCTACACCGACTCCGCACAGGACAGTGTCAATGAGATTCGGCTCACCCCTTTAACGGACAATCGTCAGTCCTGTTATCACCATGCGATTACTACTGAGCCCGTGTCCGCTTTTTTCTCGTATTCTGATTATTTCCATAACCGCGTACATGCCTTTACAGTGAATAAGCTGCATCGTGAGCTCACAATCAAGATGGTCTCCACCGTCGTCACACATGACAATGATAACAATCCTGTTCCCGTTCCCTCGCCCTATGAGGAAAAAGCTGTGAGATTCGGAGATGACTTCCAAAATGAATATGCCGAATACTTATTACCCACAAGTTATACGGAACTAACGCCGGAATTGAAGGTGTACGCCGACGCCATTTCCGATGATGGAGTAGCTTTATATGATCTACTCCACAACATCTATACCACGATCAATCGCGACTTCACATACGACGCTTATGCAACCTCCGTTGTGACTACCGTTGGCGAAATGTTGAAGCTGCGGCGTGGTGTTTGCCAGGACTACTCTCATTTCATGATTGCCATTTGCCGAGACAAAGGCATTCCAACCAGATACGTGAGCGGTTACCACTTCGTCGGTGATTTGCAAGGAGGCAGTGCAGATTTCACGCAAGCCTCCCACGCTTGGGTAGAGTGTCTCATCCCTGGCGCAGGATGGTTCGGATATGATCCGACGAACAATTGTGAAGTCAATTGGCGCTATATCAAGCTTGGGCATGGACGAGATTACAACGATATCGTACCTGTCAAAGGCGTCTATCGCGGCTCGGGTACACAAGACTTGGAAGTGATTGTGGATGTAAAGCTAGTGGAGTAAACTTGCGGTTACAGGAGCTACAGCGAAAAGAGGGTGTCCCCAGTCATGTATGTGGCGGGGAACCCTCTTTTTTACATCAATAAGAATTTGTTCTTCCGAGTACCGGAAACTTATAATCTTATGTGGCCAAAAATGCGAAAGTGCATCCTTTTGAATCGAAGCAACCCCTTAATCTAAAATGCGTGCGATTATGCAACTATTTCTGGAAGTAAACAACTTTTTGGCAGTTTTTGCTCCAAAAGGTTGTATTTTTGCACTAATTCTACGATTTAGAACCATGCCCTCTCAAAATAAATGTACTTTAGCATCTTTGACCATTGATTTCAGTGTTTCCGTTCAGAGGTAGAGATTGGTGGAGATTGGAACTGAAAATCAATTCATCGTCGGGTACAGTACTTACTTATTGTTCCCTATTTTGGAGAGGCAGTCGTAATAATCGTAACATGTAACTGACTGATTTCTCTGTCAATTAGCTTTAAAAATTGGTTCTAAATACTCGCAGTATAGAAACCGTTAGAAGTTAGTAATATTTTAGTCAAAGCCAGCCCCTCCTCTACCAATACTTAAAAGAAATCCGTCAGATACGTTGTTCGTTCCGGAATGAATCGTTCCAATCTGGAGATCTCATCCGCGCTGCCGTGTAGACGGCCAATGTGATGCAGCAACGAGGCTCGCTTATAACCCATTAGCAGCGCTGATAACGTCTGGATATCACACGAAATGACGTCCCGCTCCGCCTCTACCTCGGCGCCGCCCCCACTATGGAACACTTGTTCCTCATCCAGCTTTACGATGTCGTTCCCTTCAGCGCTCCCAAGTTGAATTCGGAATATCCCGTTATTCCATTCGGCTTGATCGTCCTGAAGCTGCAGATAGAATGGCTTGCTTACCTCAGTTCCATCCGCAACTTCGTTAAATGGATATGACTGCAGAAAGGCTTCGGCATCGACGATCCGTGCCATAAAATAAGGAATGACTTCCTGCTTGATTCGGGGATCCGCCAACAAATAAGGCAGCGGGTCGCCAAGCGGCGCCTGGCATACTACTTTGTCAACCATCGAGTCATGATTGGAGATCAATCGCCATAGCGCACGATTGGCGTCCTCACTTAGTGCAACCAACTCATGTACGGTGAGTATCCTTTCCTTTACCTGATATATGATGTAGCCTTCCGGCTCACCAGCAGGATTCAAGTACAGGGTTACGATCCCTTTCTTAGGCTTGAAAACTCTATTACTCCACCATGCTTCGGTCCGAACGAGCATTCCGTTAAAGCGTTTCGCATACGCCTCATAGATCGGATTCAGCACCGCCGCTTCCGCTTCGATCCGTCTCAGCGTGCTACCTTCTGCAACCTCCGGCTTGGGTAACTGGTTTGCGGCAATTTCATAACGCATGTAATCAATATAGGCTTCCCAGCCGTATTTGCGATAAAACGCAAAGGCAAACGGCGCTAGGAACGATACGACCTGCCCGGACTCTTTCATCGATTTCAGCGATTGTGACAACAGTTGGCCGACCATTCCCTGACGACGATATTCTGGCCATGTCGCAACAGAAGCAATGCCGCCCATCCCCAATGCTTTGCCGTTAATCCACGTTTTCAACTCCAGAATCATTAATTTCGCTGCTAGCCGATCCTCCACGAAATATCCCCAGATCTGTTCGGACTTCATCACAGCCAACCGGTCTTCCCGCTCCTCCGGCAACATAGCAAATTGAAAAGCAAACTCCGACAACGCAAGACTGTCCTTCAATTCATCCTGCTTCAATAATCTGATTTGATCCATAGGGCCTCCCATTTGTCTATTTGCTTCCATTCTAACATGTAGAATTCAAAGCAATCCATACAACCCGAATATTATCAACATTCTTAAAACAGAAGAAGTAAATAAAAGGAATTTGAGTGCATATGTGGAATAGATGTATATACACATTATGATGCCTTGTAACTTGGAGATGCCTTTCATTCGTTCATGAAATAAAGGGGGGTAAATGTATATGAAATCAACGGGAATCGTAAGAAAAGTAGACGAGCTGGGACGTATTGTTTTGCCTATTGAGCTTCGACGTACACTTCATATTGAGATCGGTGATGCGATCGAGGTCTATGTAGATCCAGAGCGTATTACACTTAAGAAGTATATGCCTGCTTGTGTGTTCTGTGGTAATTTTGAGGACATGTCCTATTTCAAAGGGAAGCTCGTTTGCAGCAAATGTATTGATGAGATTACCTAAACAAAATAACATTTGCATAATTTGGAATTAACGTGTAAATTAAATACCTAAGTGCATAGTCACGGGAGCTTGGTGAGACCAGGCTGAGAGGATAGTTACAACTATCGACCGTTAAACCTGATCTGGATAATGCCAGCGGAGGAACACAAGATCTCTTTGTATACCAGGAGACCGCCTCTATTAGAGATGCGGTCTTTTTTCGCAGCATGAATCCTCCGCTTGATCACAATCAATTATAGGAGGCATGGGAAAATGTCAATGGAAACAAGTAAAGAAAACGTCTCTTCTTCAATCTCCTCTTTTCCGGGAAGCAAAAAAGTGTATGTCGAGGGCTCGCGAAAGGACATCCGAGTTCCTATGCGTGAAATCACATTGAGTCCTACAACAGGTGCTTACGGAGAACAGGAAAACGCCCCTCTGCGTGTGTACGACACGAGCGGCGCATATACAGACGAGGAGATCCAAACGGATATTCGTGAAGGAATTCCACCTAATCGTTTGAATTGGATTTTAGAACGCAGCGATGTTGAACTGTATGAAGGAAGAACGATTAAACCGGAAGATAACGGATATTCCAAGGGCGAGCACGTTGCTGAGGTTTTTCCCGGTTTACATCGTCACCCTATGCGAGCGAAAAATGGTCGTAATGTAACCCAGATGCATTATGCACGTCAAGGTATCATCACGTCCGAAATGGAATATATCGCGATTCGCGAAAATGTATCTCCGGAATTTGTGAGGGACGAGGTCGCTCGCGGCAGAGCGATTATCCCCGCAAATATTAATCACCCTGAGAGTGAGCCTATGATTATTGGACGTAACTTTCTCGTGAAAATCAATGCGAATATAGGAAATTCTGCTGTATCGTCCTCCATTGAAGAAGAAGTGGAAAAAATGAGATGGGCTACTCGCTGGGGCGCTGATAATATTATGGATCTCTCTACGGGTAAAAACATTCATACCACCCGAGAATGGATTATTCGTAACTCCCCTGTTCCTATTGGTACCGTACCTATTTATCAAGCACTAGAGAAAGTGAATGGCAAAGCAGAAGATTTGACATGGGAAGTGTACCGAGACACGCTTATTGAACAAGCTGAGCAAGGCGTCGATTACTTTACCATTCATGCTGGTGTTCTGCTGCGTTATGTTCCTCTTACGGCTAAACGAGTAACAGGTATTGTTTCACGAGGCGGCTCTATTATGGCAGCCTGGTGTCTCGCCCACCATCAGGAAAACTTCCTGTATACACATTTTGAAGAGATCTGTGAAATCATGAAAGCCTATGATGTATCCTTTTCATTAGGCGACGGTTTACGCCCAGGATCTATTGCAGATGCGAATGATGAAGCCCAGTTTGCAGAATTAGAAACGTTAGGTGAACTCACCAAAATCGCCTGGAAGCATGACGTGCAAGTCATGGTAGAAGGCCCTGGTCACGTACCCATGCATTTAATCAAGGAAAATATGGATAAACAACTTGAAATCTGTGATGAAGCTCCTTTTTACACATTAGGACCGCTTACTACGGATATTGCGCCAGGCTATGACCATATCACTTCTGCCATTGGAGCAGCGATGATAGGCTGGTTTGGTACAGCCATGCTGTGCTATGTAACTCCCAAAGAGCATTTGGGCTTGCCCAATAAAAATGACGTTCGTGAAGGGGTTATCACCTATAAAATTGCTGCTCATGCCGCTGATTTAGCCAAAGGTCATAAAGGCGCCATGGATCGCGATAATGCGTTATCTAAGGCACGTTTCGAATTCCGGTGGCATGATCAATTCAACTTATCCTTGGATCCAGAAAGAGCCATAGCGTATCATGATGAGACACTGCCTGCAGAAGGTGCCAAGATCGCTCATTTTTGTTCGATGTGCGGTCCTAAGTTCTGCTCCATGCGGATTTCCCAAGATATCCGAGACTACGCCAAACTACAAGGCATTGAGGATGCGCAAGCCATTGAACAAGGCATGAGTGAAAAGTCGGAGGCTTTTAAGAAAGCGGGTCACAAAATTTATACGTAAACAAAAGAGGGTTGCTGCGGCAACCCTCTTTTCCTTTCAGTGAATCTTCATCTATTAGAAGGAATTATCCTTTCCACTCATCCGCCTCCGCTTCGAACATAAGAAGCTCGTAACTCGCAACAACGCCCCCCTGTATACCGAACTTTTCCTCGTATACTTCATACATCTTGGCGAACAGACGTCGTTTGCTGAGACCATGCCATGCAATGGCTTCTGACGTGCTAGCTCCCATTGCTTTTACGGAGTAAAGAAATTCTCTTACAGACGCATACATTTCTTTTTGGATCGAATGCTCGTCTTGGATATGTGAAAATCCCGCTTCTAAAAGCCATTCCTTCCACTGCGCTCTCGATTGTAAAGACAGCCCATGCCGCTGCGGTTCTATACCGATTGCTCGATATACTTCTTGAAATGACTCGTGCAATTCATAGAACGTATCGGGTCCGAAAGTGGTGAACACCAGCCTGCCTCCAGGACGAATAATCCGCCGAAGATGCCCTAGCGTTTGCCTTGGATGATTCAGCCATTGGAAACAGGCGTTAGAGACGATGAGATCAAATGAAGCTGTTGGAGCATCATGCGCCCACGTTTCAACATCCCCAACCAAAAATCGTAATCGAGACGAAAGGCCGTATACGGCATCTATCTCGTTCCATCTACTTGATCGCACTCGCTGTTCAGCTACTTTGATCATCTCTGGTGCGATATCAAGTGCAGTAATCGACACGGATGACGACCACTTGTTCAACAAAATTTCGGTAAGAGCTCCCGTGCCGCAGCCGATCTCAAGTATGTTGAACTCATCTGCGTGGACATCCCGCAGAGATTGTGCCAGCCTCTCAGCCATGCTTCGCTGCACATGGGCATGATGATCATACAACCCCTTGGAGCTACGGTTAAACTGACGACGAATAGCGGTTTTCTTCGCGTTCATGCCACCAACTCCTCATTTTATCAGCTATGTCAGCCTCTCTTTCCATAAACGGAGCATGCCCACGATTAGGAATTGCAACTAACTCCGCATCCGGCAATTGGGCTGCAAGCTCTCGTGCAGCGCCGTAAGGGCAAATCTGATCTGCAGTTCCATGAACGATCAGCACAGGACAAGTGAGAGTCGGCAACTCAGACACGATGTTCACATCTCGCAAAATCTGGAGGCCAGATAGGAGTCCTGAGATTGTCCATCCACCAGGGAAAGGAAGTCCCCCTCCAAGACCTTCTTCTAATTCATCTTCTGTAAATAAGTTTTGCCGAAATTTAGTTTCAACACGTTGTGGATCCTTCTGCAGCTCTGTCATCATCTGTCTAATGGCTGCAGCTGACCATCCTAGCTCCTTCTCTTCTTTGGAACGGGTAAATCGAGCATTTGCCGCAATGACCACAAGTCCATCCCCGTAACCTTTGGCTGCTAATCTCAGTGCTAATAATCCACCGAGGGACCATCCGCAGATCAACAGCCTGCCACGCTCATTCGAAGAAATGATAGGCATGGCGGCCGTTTCCGTCAAGAGTAGCATTTCCTCAGGCGAATCCGCCTTACTGTAATCGACAGATATGTGATGAAAATCAGGCAACAACGCTCGCACACGATCGAAAACCTGATCCGACATGCTCCATCCAGTCAGCCACAACACGGTTGATCTTGACTCTCTCCGAGTTTTCACATCCTGTGTCATCATCGCTTCAACACTCCCAGTTGGAATCCAATGCTGCGGATATGTTCAACAGCATCCGTCAGTTCTTTTTCTGTGTGGGCGGCTGATAAAGAGAAGCGGATACGAGCCGTGCCAACAGGAACAGTCGGCGGACGTATCGCTACTGCAGCAATTCCTTCAGCTTCAAGTGCTCTGCTAAAGCGTAAGGTCGTAGCGTTATCACCAACAATCACGGGTACAATCGGGGAGTTGCCGACACCGATCGTGAAACCGGCCGCCCTCAGCAGGGAACGGAATAGGCCGCTTAACGCGAATAGCCTTTCTCGGCGCCAGTGCTCAGCTTGGACCAAGGCTAACCCCTCCGCAATACCAGCTAGGATCGAAGGGGGTAAAGCGGTCGAGTAAATGAGCGGTCTCGCTTTGTTAATCAACCATCGAATAAGCATATGACTGCCGCAGATATATGCGCCATAGACACCGAACGATTTGCTGAACGTCCCCATATGAATATCCACATCATCGTGCAGGGAGAGCTCGTGGCATAATCCCTCTCCGCGCTTCCCGTAAATTCCCCCGCTGTGAGCCTCATCTACCATCAGCATAGCTCCGAACTCGCGTTTAAGCGCCACTAGCTCACGCAATGGCGCCTGATCACCGTCCATCGAGAACACAGCGTCCGTTACGATTAACTTCCTTCTTTTGTCTCGGTACTTATGCAGTAACCTACGTAAATGTGCCATATCATTGTGACGGTACCTAGCGTGTTCAGCTCGACTCCCTATAATCCCGTCCGTGATGCTCGCATGATTCCATTGATCGCTGAAGACCACATCTCCCCTGCTTACAAGCGCGCCAATAACACCAGAATTAGCCATATAGCCGTTTGCAAAAGCGAGTGCCGCTTCACATTTCTGCCAAATCGCTATCTGTTCTTCAAGACTTTCATACGGTGGCCGATTGCCCGTCACAAGCCTCGAAGCGCCTGAACCTGCTCCTTCTGTAAGCAGCGCCTTCCTCATCCCTTCAATGATTGCGGGATGCTGGGCGAGTCCAAGGTAGTCATTGGATGACAAGTTGAGCAACACTTTTTCTCCTCGCACGATGTAGCCTGGAGATCCGACTACTGGATTACTCCTGCGCAAGGATCGCTCCAACGAGGCTCCAGCGAGTAACTCAAGTTCTTTTTCCATCCAATTCATAGCATCCATGGTTATCACAACCTTAAAGGGCGTTTAATTCGATTTCAAAGCCCAGATCTTCAATGATTTGATGATCAGCCGTAATGTCTTGACCTGCTGTCGTTAAATAATCGCCTACAAAAAGTGAATTAGCAGCATATAGGGACAGTGGCTGTAGGCTACGGAGGTTGACCTCACGTCCGCCTGCCACACGAATCTCTTTCGATGGACAAATGAAACGGAACAAAGCCAGTACCTTCAACGCTTTCATCGAAGGCGTACGGCCTGCGTGTTCTAGCGGGGTTCCAGGAATCGCATTCAGGAAATTAATGGGAATCGAATCTACATCGAGTTCGCGGAGGGCATAAGCCATTTCAACTATTTCTTGATTGGTCTCACCCATACCGATTATGACGCCGGAACAAGGGGACATGCCTTGCGACTTCACTTGATCCACGGTTTCAACCCGTTGGTCGTAGGTATGAGTTGTGGTAATAGATGCGTAATTAGCTTTGCTGGTGTTCAAGTTATGGTTGTATCGATGTACGCCTGCTTCTGCAAGTCGTTCGGCTTGGTTGCCCTTGAGTATGCCCAGACATGCGCAAATTTTTAGCGGCATCGTTTCACGTATTTCTTTTACTGCGTCTACGACTTGATCTAGCTCCTTATCTGTCGGGCCTTTACCAGCCGCCACGATGCAATAGGTTCCCGCCTTGCGTGCCAACGCTTCACGCGCCCCAGCAAGCAGCGTATCTTTATCAAGCAGTGTGTACTTGGCAACAGGCGCCGTCGAAACAATGGATTGCGAGCAGTAGCCACAGTCCTCGGGGCATAGCCCGCTTTTGGCATTAATGATCATGTTCAGCTTTACTTTCTTACCATAAAAGTGTTTCCTCACCTGAAAGGCAGCCTGCAGCAGTAGCAGCACTTCATCATTGTCGGCTTCTAGGACAGCGAGCCCTTCCTCTAGCGTAATACACTCCCCTAGTAACGCTTTCTGTGCAAGCGATTGCCATTTCAAATCAACAATAATTGTATTCATTTCTATCATCCTCCTATGTATTCAATACCTGTCTGATCGGCCCCAATTGGATGGTTTGTCGAACGGTATGTATGAACATTTCTGAATTCGAACTGGCGGGTATGTGGGGAAACCTGCCTAGGACCTTTGTACCGCTGTACTGTTCGATTAGCTCCGCATTGGTAGCCATGCTCGGGTCGTCAGGCGGGTTCAGCCATTCCCCGTCATTCATAATAATACCTACAATCGGAACGCCATGAGCCCTCAGAAATGACACCGTCAGAAGCGTGTGGTTAATCGTGCCGAGGCTGGAACGCGCTATAATTAATGTTGGAATCCGAAGCTCCGAAATCAAATCCACCATAAGACTGTCATGGGTAAGCGGTACACCGACGCCGCCTGCGCCTTCGATGAGCAGCGTATCGTAACGTTTAGAAAGGGGAATACCTGCTGCAATCAGCTCCTTGAGCGTAAGCGTCACACCCGCCTGTTTAGCGGCTAACAGCGGCGTAAGCGGTGCTTCGAAGGTAAATGGTGCCACATCTTCTGGGCGCTCATCGATACCCGTCATTTGCAGCAACCTCTCCGCATCGGTCAATCCGCTGCCTAGCCGTACACCGGATTGAACAGGCTTCCAGACACCCGCATTCATCCCTTCTGCTCGAAGCGCAGCAGTAATAGCCGCAGTGACCACGGTCTTCCCAACGCCAGTGTCTGTCCCTGTCACAAATAAACCGCGTATCCGTTCAACGCTCTCTCTGCTCATATCAATGAGCCCCTTCTGTCACGCTAATGATGGATTCTACTAAAATATCCGTCATCGCATCGAGCTCAGCTTCATTAGCCGCAAGCGGAGGGATAAACACCATCACATTGCCAAGCGGTCTTGTTAGCATGCCAAGTTCTCTGGCACGCAGACTTGTGCGCACACCAATTCGTTCTGCCCAATCATACGGCTCGCGTGAAGACTTATCGCGTACAAGCTCGATTCCGATCATCAATCCCTTCTGCCGGATATCTCCGACGTGCGGGCGATCCTTAATCGCAGCGAGCTTACGCTCGACAAATGCCGCCTTCGCTCTAACGCCTTCAACCATGCTGCGCTCTTCCATCAACTTCAAGCTGGCTAGCGCAACCGCACAACCAAGCGGGTTGCCTGTGTAGGAATGACCGTGAAAAAATGTCTTCTGCTCTTGGTAATCCGCATAGAATGCCTGGTAGATCTCATCTGTCGCGAGTGTTGCTGCCACCGGCAAATAACCGCCTGTAAGCCCTTTTCCAACCACCATCAAGTCCGGTGTAACCTCTTCGAGATCACAAGCGAACATGGCACCCGTCCGACCGAAGCCAGTCGCCACCTCGTCAGCGATTAACAGTACGCCGTGTTTCCGGCACAAGGCTGACATTTCACGCAAGCAGCTCGGCGGCATAACAACGATGCCCCCAGCCCCTTGCACAATGGGCTCCACGATGAGAGCTGCAATCTCATCCGCCCGCGCCTCCAGTAAATGACGCAGTGCAGTGAGTGTAGCTTCCAATACCTCCCTCTCACCCCCATCATGGCGATAAGCGTTGGGATATGGAATGACGTGCGAAGGAAATAACATGGGGCGGTACACTTCATGATAAAGAGGAATAGCGCCGACACTTACCGCACCGATTGTATCTCCGTGGTACGCTTGATTCATGGTGATAAACTTCGTTTTACCTCGTGCTCCTTGGTTATGCCAGTATTGAAACGCCATTTTGATCGCAATCTCGACAGCTGTCGCACCTGAATCCGAGTAGAACACCTTATTTAATCCTTTCGGTGTAATCTCCACCAGCTTCTCAGCAAGCTCGATCGCTGGTACATTGGCCATTCCGAGCAGCGTGGAATGGGCGACGCGTCCCAACTGATCCGTGATGGCCTGATTCAACTCGGGAACATTATGTCCGTGTACGTTGAGCCAGACGGATGAAAAACCGTCCCAATAGGCGCGTCCATGGACATCAAATAACTTCATGCCTTCCCCACGCTCAATAATGAGCGGATCAGCGTTATTGTAGTCTTTCATTTGCGTAAAAGGATGCCATAAGTATTCCTTATTCAGGGCAGCAAGCCGTTCATAATTCGTTAACACATGAATCACCATCCGTTAATCATTTAATTGTCAACCAAATTAAAATTATATAGGTTGACAATCGACTTTGGCAATTCTAACAAATAGGAGGAATTCTGTAAAGGAAATTTTACCAGATCCCGCAAAACCAAAAGCCCCCAAATGAGAACTTCTTCTCATTCGGGGGCTTCATCTTTACTATTTCAACTCCACCTGAACCTGCGCAGGTCGATACACCGCCAACAACTCACCTGCCGTATTCGCGGCGAACATCACCGTACGTTCCGCTTCCAGCTCGAACGCGTAGCTCCCACCCGTTGCCGGATCGATCACTTCGATCTGCGTATCAACGCCGAACTCCGAGACGAAGATAAACAATGCGCCGGCGTCGAAGCTCAGCTTGCGCCCGTAAACACCGGGCAACTGCCCGCCCTTCACCCACGTTAGCTCCACCTCAACGCCAGCCGACTTCAGCGCATAAGCGTACAGCTTCTTTAGCACATCATCACGCTCGCCCAGCTCAACCGGTAGTGGGCACCAGATCAGCTGCCCTTTGCCTAGCTCATAGCTGCGAACGATACCATGCTGAGAATTCCAGTCTCCGTCATCGGAGAGCGCAACTTCTTTATTCAGCTGAGCGATCCGTGCACCGCCGAAAGAAACGGGGTACATCTCGCCATCCAATACCATCGCCTCTTCACGGACAATGTTGCTAAGCACGGTTTCGCCAACCACGTCAGTCAATCGCGCTGTCGGAGCCCAGTACTCATTTAAGCCAATAGGTCCAGTAAAGAGCAGCGTCCCCCCGTTCTCACGCACATGCGTCGTTAATTTCTCCAAAGCGTCATCACTGAAGTTATGTGCGCTAGGCACGATAATCAGCTTCGGCTGATCCGACGCTAACGCCTCCAAGTGATACTCACTCAACCCGCGGAATGGCACATTCATGCCATAAGCTAGTGTACGTGTCAGCTTAGCTGTTGCGTCACCGGCAACTTTTCGCGTGGAAAAATCATTCGAATACGGGAATACAGCAACGACATCCTCTAATTTACGGCCAACGAAGAGATCTCGAATCTCTCCCATGAATGCCCCGAAATCATAAGAAACATCCGCCTCCGGCTTCTCTGTCCCGTCTGCCCGAAGCGCACCGATATGCGACTCATTGATGTTGTTCATGTAGAAGTTAATATTCCAAATCCACTGAACAGCTCCCGCTCCGCCTGTCGAGAAAGCATACGCATATTTCCTCTCCAAAATATTTCGCAACTCGTACTCCGAACGCTTCGCACGCCCATCCGCAGTCTCGACATACATTATGCCGGTCTCTTGAATCAAACTCGGCTTCGCCCACGCCTTGGAGAAAATCCCGTCCCACACCAATTGGTCCATCAACCACCAGGTGTGCACCGTTGTATAATCCACAGCTTCTGCATAAAAGAAAGGCGATGGCCGCTGCGCTCCTAAGCCCTCATCTTGGCCCACCGTTGCCAGCTGAGCTGGATTGATACTGCGAATCGTCGCGATCAATTCCTTCGCCCACCGATTGTGCATGTCCATGGTGAATAGGGTGTAGTCCAGCCATGGTGAGCCTTTTTTCTCCACAGTCTCCGTTGTACTCATGTTCACCTCGGAAGGATCAAGCAAACGGACGCTAGCAAAGCTCGGCAGCTCCGCAGGAGACATATTCCAACGCTCTTGCAGCTTGCGAATATCCCCATGTCGATCCTCCAGCCATGCCACATAAGCCTCGTGCTCGAAAGGATCATGCGTTGACTGCGGCCCAGCAAAAGGCTTGCTCGGATTAAACATCGATGGCTCATTGATCAGATCCCAATGCACGTTCGTCGTTTCCTTATGTCTGGACACCACCGAAGAAATAAACCGCTTCTGCGCTTCTACGCTGCGAGGATCCAAGTACGGATTCACGCCTTCCCACAGCTCTGGTGTAAACGAGAAGAAATTGAAGGTGACCTCGATTCCATGCCTTTTACATGTCAAAATGAAAGCATCAATGCTGCGCAGCACCTCCTCATAAGGATGCCCGTCCACGAACATGATTTGACGCCACGCCGACCAGACGCCAGTACGCAGCAGGTTGATGCCCGCTTTGACCATTTGCGCAATATCCCTGTCCCACACGGAAACATTCGGCAGGAACAAAAATTTCCTCGCCACATCGCTCGTCATATACGTCATCCCAACGATCGGAAGCGGACGTCCGTCCTTCCAGAAGTAGTCGCGATCACAAGACATCGGCGTTCCTTCACGAAGCAAATCTGCATCATATCCCCAGAAGCCTTGGTTAAAGATGCGCGTTTCCCCCGTATTGGCTACCGCTTTACAAAACGTTGTATAGTAACCCGGTTCAATATCAATGGGCATGTTTACCTTTTTAAAAGAGAGCTCACGTGACGCGTTCATCGAGAATTCCGTCGTCCAGATCGGGGACGCATTCCCTTCTTTCATCACTTCAACGTGGAACGTCCATGACATATTCTCTGAACTTGCTTCCGTACGATTCGCAATCGTCTGCAATTGAACAGTCAAAGCTGCGCGGTCACCCGGGTCATAACAAGCATAGTTCGGCTTGAACCAAATTTCCGTCACGCCGCGCTTCGTATAAGCAGCCAACTCGCCGACTAGCGCAGCTCCACCATTACCCCAGAAGGTTTCATCCGTGACCACATTAGCGAAAATCCAACGGCTCCCAGCGAACGCACCCTTTGTGTTCTCAAGAAGCACAATAGGCGCCGCGACCTCACGGCCTTCGCTAGAAACCCCCTTCAGCAAGGGAGTGAAATGCGCATCCATCGGACCGCTGGAACCAATTTGCCCTGGATGATCATCGGTCCGCGTCACATGTAAGGCGAATCCAACCGTCGGTTGAATAGCGAACAGATTTTCCTTGCCAGCAAGCAGCGGTAACTCGGTATTCGCAGCATATCGAGCAATGGGTGCGTCATCAACGGAAAGGATTTCATGAATTTGAAGCTGCTGATGGTAAGCCGTCTGCTCAATCTCCAGCTCCCAGCCTTCTGAACCAAGGTAAGCCGGTACTCGGAATGGCGCACTGCCTACATGTACGAATCCTTTGCCTTTACGCACATGAGCGAGGATCGCCTGCCAAGCTGACTTAGGAAAGTAACGTCCATGTAGATGAATGAAGTTATCTGCCCCCTGCTGCAGCGCTTCTTGTAACTCATTTGCCCCAACCACTCTTCCTAGTTCTCCAAGCTGTGCAACAGCCTTGTCATCAGGCCGGATTCCTTCGTATGGAAACGCGGGATCGTAAAATATGATCGTTGTAAGCATGCTCTCATCCTCCAAGTGGGTATGTGTCCCAATGACATCTCGTTCGAGATTTGTTATTTTTGTTAGGATAACAACTTATGATTATGCACATAATTTACTCACTTTCTTAGATGAGGTCAATCTTTTTTTAAAACAAACCTACGAAGCAGCTGAATATTGACAATCTCACTCGGATCAGGAAGAATAGATTTGTTAGGTTCGATATGTATTATTATTAAGTATTTTTCAACATAAAAGGATGTCTATCATGAGTAAAAAAGTGTCCATGCAGCAAATTGCCGACCGACTCGGTATGTCCAAATACACCGTATCTCAAGCATTATCAGGTAAATCAGGCGTTAGCGAAGAGAACCGGCTTCGTATTCAGGAGACCGCGAAAGCCATGGGCTATACGCTCCAGCAGACTCATACGCAACGCTCGCCGAAGAGCTCTCGAGCTGATGATGCAGAAACGAATGAAGGTACGCACACGCACACAACAGCCGAAATTACTCCCTATATCTTGGTCTGGATTCAGTCTGTCTATTTACAGGATAACCCTTTCTGGGGGAAAGTCCTCACCGGTATTGCCTCAGCTAGCAAAGAGTTAGGCTATGAGCATCTCATCGTACCCATCGCACCTCACCACAAGACCCAGCTGCAGATGCCTTCCTATCTCGATCCATCACATTGCATGGGGCAGCTGCTAGCAGGAACCTTTCCTGCGCAGTCCGTCATTTCTTTGAAGATGAGCGGGATTCCGCTCGTCCTCATTGACCATCATGAACCGCTCATCGAAGTCGATAGTGTGCTCAATAATAATTTGGACGCTGGCAAAATGGCCTGTCAACGCTTGCTCTCCACTGGCGCGAAGCGCGTTATTTTCATTGGCGATGATCAATTCGCCGTTAGCTTTAAAGAGCGATGGTGGGGCTGTCGCATGGCCTTGGAGGATATGGCTGGGCACGTTGAGCACTATCATTTGAAGAAATGGCAAATCGATTACTCCGGGCCTCACATGCTTCAGCACTTGGAGCGTAAAGTAGCGGCACTTACCGAGGAAAACATGCCCGATGGTTTTATTTGTGCTAATGATCACCTAGCGCTAGCACTATTACCTATCTTAAAACGTCACGGCCTCGATGTACCTGGTCAAGTTAAGGTCATTGGACTGGACAATATCGAAGCGGCCGCCTATGCGACTCCTGCGCTTAGCACAATTGAGCTCGGAAAAGAATCTCTAGGCATCCGAGCTGTAGAAACGTTGCTGTACCGATTGAAACACCCAGGCAGACAAGTGGAGAAGGTTGTGTTATCTTCTCGCTTCATCGCGCGGGATTCTGGTTAGCATGGCGATTGGTTTGACCATAGTAAATAAACACGCCGAATTCGGCGTGTTTATTTGCTGTTACTATTCCGTCGATCTGCCCATCATCTGCCGATACTATTCCGTCAATCTTCCCACCATCTGCCTATTCTAACGGACACCATGGACGTTATTCCCGACCAAATTGGTTTTATCAGAAGCTAACGGACATCAGCGCCTCTATTGAGGCAAAACAACTTGATTTAGGACTGAATTCCTCGAAATAGCGTCTTCTGTGCCCGTTAGCTTTAAAAAACCCTTATTTTAACCCAAATAGCGTCCTCTGCGTCCGTTACGGACGATCATCTTCTATAAATAACTAAGCACAACGGATACTAGCATGCCCGCAAGCGCAATCCAAAATAAGTAAGAGCGCCCGATTCGCTTCAAGCTTTTATCTTGACGATCCATGACATTTTTCTTCCGATTGCTGCTCGTCTTCGTTTCTTCCTCTAGCTCATCATTTACTTGGGATTTCCAATTCACGAATTGAAAGCCAACCCCGCTTATAACAACGGATACCATCATTAAAATCAAAGAACCCATAAATACCTTGTCCGCAATGGACGCCATGCTGCACTCAACCTCACTATCTGACTGTAGTTTATCCATTATACTTCATACAGGAAAGCCATGCCAGCTTGATGATGTTCACATTTAGTCATTAACACTTATTGCTGCGGTATCTCCTTATTGGACCACCAGTTTTAACATCAGGTATCACTTTACCCTTTTTAACTAGAGACTTAAGATATTTAACTGCAGTATTTCTATGGATTCCAACTGCTTGAGCTATCGTAATCGGCGAGTAGGCATTTGTCTTATTTTCAATAAATTTGAAAATAGCAAGTTCCGTTGGAGTCAACAGTGGTTGGGCAATATTTGATTCAATCCCCCACTTCGCTAACGCATGCATCAACTGTTGTTGGCAGCGGCGTGGCTGCTCCAGGATGCTATGCAGTGAAAAGCGCAGCACCTTCCAATCGTCGATGATAAGGTCATTCTGGCGGAATCGGTCATCTGAAAATTTATACGAATCCACGTTATGACCATGTGTTCCCTTATCGTCTACTTCGATGCACATTTTGATAAAGGTCGATGGTTTGGCCAAATCAAGGTATCGGAAGCCGTCTTTAAAATCCATCACTTCGTACTCAGCAAACCAACCGTCAAAACTCCCAACAGCAGGCCAGAACACATGGATAATGTATTTCATTAATGAGAAACTCAGACCCTTTTGCAGTCGCAGCCGCCGATCCCCTGTGCACGACTTGATTTGTAATGCCATCCACTTTTCGTACGCAGCACGTAGCTGCAAACTCATCTCACCATATATTTTCTCCATCTTCTTCTCCACCTTGAGGAAATAAAATAGCCGCTTGCACTGGAAACGAGTTCCGGTGCAAGCGGCGTGTGCTTCACGACCTTGATAATGAGTAATTTACTTCAAGTTAAGGAAAATTACAATAGTTTTTGAAAGAAACACTTCCTTGTGCGCTATCGTGCGTCATCCGACGGGGGCGATGCACTTGCGCACAAGTTTTGTGCGCTAGCGTGCGTCAGCCAACGGAGGCGATCCCCTTGCGCACAAGTTTTGTGTGCTAGCGTGCGTCGGCCGACGGGGGCGATGCACTTGCGCACAAGTTTTGGGCGCTAGCATGCGTCAGCCGACGGGGGCGATCTCCTTGCGCACAAGTTTTGGGCACTAGCATGCGTCGGCCGACGGGGGCGATCTCCTTGCGCACAAGTTTTGGGCGCTAGCACGCGTCAGCCGACGGAGGCGACGTCCTTGCGCACAAGTTTTGTGCGCTATCGTGCGTCGGCCGACGGGGGCGATCTCCTTGCGCACAAGTTTTGTGCGCTAGCATGCGTCGGCCGACGGGGGCGATCTCCTTGCGCACAAGTTTTGTGCGCTATCGTGCGTCGGCCGACGGGGGCGATCTCCTTGCGCACAAGTTTTGTGCGCTAGCGTGCGTCAGCTGGCGGGGGCGATCTCCTTGCGCACAAGTTTTGTGCGCTAGCGTGCGTCAGCTGGCGGGGGCGATCTCCTTGCGCACAAGTTTTGTGCGCTAGCATGCCTCGGCCGACGGGGGCGATCTCCTTGCGCACAAGTTTTGTGCGCTAGCATGCGTCGGCCGACGGGGGCGATCTCCTTGCGCACAAGTTTTGTGCGCTAGCGTTGCTTTTTCTACAGAAAAAGCAGAAAAATAGCTTACAGCGTACGATCGCCAGGCTTCCAGTTCGCTGGGCATAGACCGCCAGCTTGCAGCGCTTGAAGCACACGCAGCGTCTCGTCAACCGAGCGTCCTACATTCATGTCGGTGACCACTTGATAGCGCAGCACACCATCAGGATCGATAATGAACAAACCGCGGTGCGCAGCACCTGTTTCATCATCTAGGACGCCATAGGCACGTGCTGTTTCTTTGGAGAAATCACTGACCAAAGGAAACTTCACAGGGCCAATGCCGCTTTGATCTCGCGGTGTTTGTGTCCATGCACGGTGCGTGTAGACACTATCTACAGATGCGCCGACGATGTCACAATCGAGGTCGAGGAACTGCTCGTAATGATCGCTGAACGCGGTGATTTCCGTTGGACATACGAAGGTGAAGTCGAATGGCCAGAAGAAGAACACGAGCCATCTGCCACGGTAGTCCTCGAGCGTCTCCATATTTTTCGTGGAGAGTAGGGAGAAGCTCGGTGCTGGCAGCCCTATTTTAGCAAAAGTAGGATTAGATTGAACGGTTAGTTGTTGTGTCATGGTGTAATCTCCTTTGGGGTTATGAATTAGCTAGCGATTTCGGCTAGTGCTTTTTTGAGTTTGGTGACGTTGAGACCTAGAATCTTGTGTTCGCCAATCACTGTAACAGGCAGTGACATTAAGCCCATATCGTGCAGCTCTTGTCCAAATTGATCATTCAGATCGATGTTTCTTTCTTCAAAACCAACTTGTTGCTCTGTTAAATATTTTTTCAGTTGAACACAATACGGGCAATTAGTACTGGAATATACGATTACATTAGACATAGTTGGTCATCTCCTAAAAGGTTGAATTATTTGTATTGCGGGATCAATTGAGCCCGTTTATTAATAAATTTATCGACAGCCATTGCAGCAATCGCACCATCAGCAGCGGCAACAACCGCTTGTTTGACTGGGGTACGTCTCACTTCTCCTGCTCCAAAAACACCTGCAACCGGCGACTGCATGGAACTATCCAAGATCATAAAGCCATCCTCATCGAGAGGGACTTGATCCTGCAAGAAATCCGTACCTGGCTTGCTGCCAGATAGGAAAACGAATACCCCATCCACGTCCAGCACTTCCTCGCTGCCAGAGCTTGTACGAATTCTGAGACCTTGCACTTGCTTGTCCCCCAGCACTTCGAGCGGCTTGGTTTTGTAGAGGATGTTCGTGCCTTTCAATTCCGGAAGGTGATGAACACCTTGCAGCTCAGGACGCGGTACGACGAAGTGGATTTGACTGGCGAACTTACTTAAGGCTTGCGCTTCTTCCAGTGCTTCTTCGGAATCTCCGATCACAGCAACCGTCTTCCCTTCGAAAAATGCACCATCGCAAGTCGCACACGTGCTAACCCCGCGTCCCATCAGATTTTCCTCACCAGGCAGCATGCGATTGCGTCCCTTGGACCCTGTTGCAATGATGATGGACTTGCCTTCATACATCCCATCAGCGGTAAACACATATTTCGTTTCGCCTTCCACATCTACGTTGGTAATCGTTGTTTGGATGAACTCTGCTCCAAAGCCTTTGGCTTGTTCTCGCATCGTTTCCAGCAGATCCTTACCCGACAATTCCCCGATAACGCCGGGATAATTCGCAATTTTATGCGTTATGGCTAAAGCTCCTGTATTCGGCGCTTTATCGATTACTAATGTTTTCAAATTACCTCTTGCTGTATAAATCGCCGCAGAAGCTCCCGCGGGTCCAGCTCCAACAATAATGACATCATACATGGTCATGCACTCCTTCTATACGGCTTTCGATTAAATCGATAATATATATCAGATAATAATTATTATAAATAAAATAAGAATAAAGTCAACCTTATTTATAATAATTCTAAATAACAAGAAAAAGAGCTGCTAGAACGTAGGCGATTTCCTACTTCTAGACAGCTCTTATTTTTACGCTATGAAGACTACAAATCATCCTCTTCCCTTTTCACAGGGTACGGATATGGTGGATATTGCGGATAGTACGGCGGATAGGGATATGGATACGGATATGGGTATGTGTTGTAAGGTGGGTATGGATAGTACGGTTGTGTCGCCGCGCCATATAACAATGGAGCCACTACCCAAGGCAGCAAATTGTTAAAGCCACCACCGTGGTGAGGAAAGTGGCCAGGCCCTCCTGGAAAGTGTCCTGGACCTCCAGGGCCGCCGGGGAAGTGTCCAGGTCCACCAGGGCCTCCTGGAAAGTGACCCGGTCCACCAATGCCTCCAGGACCATGACCTGGGCCTCCAATGCCGCCAGGACCTCCGATTCCATGTCCAATACCGCCGCCATGCCCTCCGAGCGGTGGTCTAAATTCTTGATCTTCACGCTTCGTCATATCGGAATCACTCACAATCTGTGTATAGTTTGATTTTCTACTATACTGTATGTGTGCGATTGCCTACTCGGTGAACAAAAGCCCAAAAATGGGCGGATTATTGGGACAAACTAGCTTTTTTCTCCTTTTCTTTAGCTGCTTTCATCTGTGCGTACATGGTTCTATATGTCGTGATCATCGCCGTATCATATCCATTTGTTGTTAGCTTCGTACTGGTTTCACTCATAATTTGTTCAAAGCGACTATCAATTTCTGCGACCTTTGCATCGCCTTGAGCTTTTAAACTTTCACTTGGCGTAGCTTTGTATTGATTATACAGCGCTGTTAGGGCTATATCAGCCTCTGTCTGTAAAGAGAGTAACTTTCCAAGCGCCTCCGCTTCGATTGAGCTCTGAGATGGTTTCACCGGAGCGACGACTCCACCGCCATCTCCAAAGATTGGCACTCCCGGCACAGGCTTGGCCGTCTCCGGCAATTTCACTTCTGTTGTCTTCTCTACCGTGGTATCCGCGGACACCGTATACGTTTCCGGATCCCAATTGATCGTCTTCCCAACCGACTCCGAGAAGAAACGAATCGGCACATACAAACTGCCGTCCACAATATAGCCAGGCAAATCTTCAGATGGACTTTTCGCTACGCCATCGAATACGTAAGAAATCTTTTCTTTATACACCTTCAAATTACTTGTCGTTAACTTGGATTTATCGAACTTCTCATCGCTCTTCGCATACACCTGAGCATTTATTTTATATTCATTAATGTTGATCTTGTCTGAAGCTTTAGGCTCCGCGATCGTCACCGTGTAGGTATCCGAGTTCCAGTTTACTGCTTTATCCAGCGAGTATGAAACGAATCGAATCGGGACATACGTCGTGCCTTCATAGATGAAACCCTGCTGACCTTCTGGAGGTGCATATTCCTTCCCGTCAAAAGTAAAATGCATCGGGATCTGATACACATCCACATCCGTTGGTGCTTGTGCTGCTGTTGCTTGTGCAGATGTCCCAACGAGTAAAGCTAAAGATAATCCCGCTATCGCTTTCAATCGATTGCTAACTTTCACTTACAAAGCACCTCATCTATGTATTATTGGGAAGAAACGACTTTCTGAACGGCAGCAATCTCTGCCGATGTAAATTTGGCGTAGGCGATCTTCTTTAACTCTGACTTATTCTCTGGCGTTAAGCCGCCGCTAGCCATTTGCCGCAATCGATTCAGCTCAGACACTGAGAAGCGGCTCATCACAAACTTGATCGCTTCTTGCTTGTTCGAGAAAGCTAAGCCGTCCTTCTTCTCGCTCGTATCTTGCTTCTCCTGAGCATTGCTGCCTGTTGTCTGAGCCGTTGTGTTAGGTACAGACTTCGCTTCAGCCTGGCCCTGGTCTGCAACTGCTTTGTCGGTACCATTCGACTTCGCCTTGTCTATTGCTTGTGGATTGGATGTCGACACTGGCGCATTGGACATAGCTACATCTTTGTTCTCAGGCAAAACAGGTAACTCCATATCGGCCAATAATTGTTCATTGATCGTGGCTTCACGAACCAGTTGATCGGCAATTTTATTCCCAATCAGATTCATTGCATAGGCATAGGCCGAATATCCGCCCACTCCAATGAGGCCGAGAACAGCCAAGACTACCAACCATTTAGTACGTTTTTTCACCAAAATCCCCTCTAACCCTATATACTCTTCACTTACTTCTGCGTGTCTTTAAATGATTTCCCTTGGCTCAATCCATATTTCGCTGCGATCCCAATCAGTTGGTTATACTCATCTTCCGACAGCTTCTTCAGAATGATCTCCTTCGCCTTCTTCTTCTCATCCACAGACAAGCCATTCCCAGCCATCTTGGTAAAAAGTTGAAGATCCGACGCGCTTAATTTCTTCAATAGTACCGAAGTAACCGAAGCCTTCTCTTTCAGTGTAATAGCATCCTGAACCTCTTTCGCCTTTTCCGAAGACACTTGTGCCTGATAACTGAATTTATCTTTCGATTCAGATTGCGTTAGCGCAGCCGTCTGTCCAGCTTGCACAGCTCCGCTACTTTCACTGCTAGAATTCTTAGGAGTAGACGGCGCTCCCGTACGCTGCGAATTCTCTTCTCCTTGTTTATCCCCGGAAACTGCGGACTCTACCGGATGAAGCTTCGTGCCTTCACCACTCTCAACTGATTTCATAGAATCCGTTGCACTCACCAAACTATCACTCTCAAAGGCTTGTCCATTTATTTCAATAGGAACCTGCGGGATCATCGATTGCAGGACATAAGACATAGCGATATTCATTCCAAAATACCCAAGAGCCAACAGGACAATCACACTACTTCCTATCCAAATCAATCGTTTCTTCCACTTCTTCAGAGCCATCACAACACCACCAGATTAAGTACAAGATATGCCATAATTATAAGCTTTTTGAGCCCAGAAGTCACATCATGTCGGTAAAAAAAGCACCCAACGGGTGCTTGATAAAAAAGCAGACTTCTTATGTCCGATTCGACATATTTCGACACACATTTCATAGGTCTTAAGTTATAATTATGTTAGCTACATCATACAGGGGGCTATGCAATGCCAAATTACTATTTTACAGAGTTGTGGACACCATTGAAATTAGCTGGTATTAAGCTTTTCAAAGACGATGAGGGCGATATTTGGATCAAGTTTTGGGGTTTTAAACGTAGACGACTAACGAGCAAACCATAATTGAATTTGTTAAATAGTCGAAATAAGAGGGACTAGCGACAGGGTCATTAGTCCTATCTTTTGAAATTCGTTTATCCTACTTCACAATAGGCCAAACACGCCACAAGTGATGATATCGTTTCTTGCTGCGCGCGCAGCAATTTGGAAACTTCCCATTGTCCCTTATGTAAATCCTGTTCAATCAGACCTAGCATCCAGAACGAATAGACCATGGCATAACGATGATAGTCTGTAATAAAAACCCTCCGATCTACTTCCCACCCTAGCTTTACCCTCTGATTCATATATGCGTTGAGAGCTTCCAAACGTACCGCAGGACTGATCATTTTAGGAAAATCCGGATGTGTCATATCTAATAAACCATACAAATCCCAGTACACCGAATTATGATGAACAAACTCCCAATCTAGAATAATTAACTCATCACCGCGCCGACTCATATTCCCCTGATGATAATCACCGTGCGATATCACAATCTCCATTTCGAAGCTGCCATTCCATTGCGTTAGAAGCTTCTCAATCGCTACTACCTTCGTCTGTTCTACTCCTAACGTTAACAAACGCTCCCTTGTAATCGGGAACGCATTCAGCATGTCCTGCTGTAAATCAGCTAAATCTGTTTTATCCCCTGCAAAATGACTCGGCACCCGGTCTAGTGGTAGACTATGCCATAATGGCACGCACGCGGCGGCCACCGCATAATCCTCTTCCGTCAGGTGATGCGACATCTCGCCCATATCTTCATAGATCGCCCAGTAGCGATCAGGATCTTCATGCTCGGCTGCCGCGTACAGCGCAGGATACCGAACCGGCACCGCAGGTAGCAAATGCTCGTAGATCCATTTCTCGCGACCAACCGTCTTCCCATTCGTTAATGGTTTGAAAATATACGACTCTCGCTTTCCATTCAGCTCCACCCAGAATCGCTCAATGACCTTGCCATTGCGCCCAGTATAGAGTGGCTGTCTATCTATTAACCTTGCGCTATCTAACTCGCCAGTGGGCGTCACCAATCTGCTGAGAACCTGTTCACGCTGTTTACTCACCGCTAACACACCTCCGGCTTCATTACTATGCCACTATCCTTATTCACGGACACGCTCGCATTTCCTCTTCTCCTGAAAAAGAAAAAAGCACCTGCGCCAGGTGCCCTTCGGTTATGTATGTAATCTCGTTCGGTGATAACTAATTTTATCAAAAATCTTCGTCCGCTCCACATCACAGATACAGCTGTCTAGGATCACTTCATTGAACCGCAACCAAAAAGAATGCCAATACTTATCCATTCTACTTCCTCCTCGATTTCACATAAACCACGGCGGAGGCACGATGTTTCGGAAGCTGGCTGACATCTTGGATTCATGAATCCATCTTAGTCCCTTTAGCTTTGCGTCACTGATTTTCATCAGTTTTGCCATTATCGTCCGGTTATGTGATTGACTTGTATCTCTATTGTAACAAATCTACAATTTGGGACAATGGTCTATTCGTCGTGTTCTTTGTGGTGAAGGAGGGGCGAAAGAACTAGATTGGTGGGGTTGATATTAATATTTACTTCTGAAATGAAATATAATTGATTTTATTATTAAATTTAAATAGAAATACCTTAATTATCTTAAATAAGTCACAATATCTTCTAGCCTCTTTCTATGCGAAACTGCGACTTTAAAAGACTCTTGAAGATGTCCAACGCTTATCATCATAATAATATTTTCAGCTTCATTTATACCAATTGTCTTTTTAAACTTTCTATCCGTTTTATGTGTGGTACTCCAATTTAGAGGACATGCTCCTAAACCATGATAATGCAAACCATATAAAAGGGACATGGCAAACATCCCACCATCAATAAATGATTGATTTCTTTCATGAGGCCCATCAAATGCCCTGATATCATTAGTTACAATTAAGAGTTTATTTGACAAATGACCAAAACCTCTATTCCCATTTTGGAAACTTAGAATTTTCTTGATAAGATATTTATCACTTACAATGTAAACATTTGAAGCTTGTCTATTACATGCTGATGGTGATTTTTGGGCAATGGTAATCGCTTCATTAATAAGTTTTATATCGACAACTTCTTCTGAATAATCTCTGACAGAGTATCTTAGTGCAGCAAACTCTTTGAACCCTAGTTTTGAGACTTGAATAATATCATCCTTTGAGAACTCTTTATAACCTCCTTCAATAGAATCACTAATTATATTTATTCTATTTATCAATCCTTCATAGATTTCTATTAACGCTGAAAAATCCCTAAACTGAGAATTATAATCTAAATATTGTTTAAGTACGCTTATTGATGATAAAAATTGATCTCCCTCAATTGAATAGCCTTCATCTATGTATTCCTCACAAAGTTTTAATAAAGATTTTGCAACATCTTGCCCAAACCCCTGTTTTACATCTGGCATTGATAGGCCTTTTTCCAATACATGATAATGCTTGATTATTTTTGCCTCAATAGAAAAATAATTATGTTTGTTAGTATTAAAATAATATCTTCGAAAATCATAATAATAATTTAATACTAAATGATAATACATCTTAAACGGTCTAAGTTTACTTTTCATTTTAGTTAATAACACTTTTGCCACCACCAAGTTATTCTAGATTATTCAATTAATGTTGGAATGCTTTATTCTTTGTTTTGAAATAATTAAAAATATTCTTCTAGCTACACTTGACATATGTAACCTATCGAAAAAATAACCATTAATAATAACAACCAATAGAGCATAACATCCTACTAATGTCACAGTGAAAAACCATGATAAATAGTTTTTAGATTGGATATCAAAAAAATAAAAGGGGATATAAATAACAAATAAACATAAAAATATTCTAATTATCCTATATAATGTTTTTTTGATGGGTAATTTCGTCACATGTCTAGGAATGAATATCATCAAATCAATATCACGATATATATTTGATAAGATGGATGCAACCAGTACTCCAGCAATGCCTAAATACGAAGTTAATATTACTCCACCAACTATTGTAATTGCACCTTGGATTGTAGTTTGAATTCTTGTTTCTTTATACATTCCGGCAGAATCAACTAGCATCCCTTGTGGAGTTTTAATATTGTACAATATACCGTTAATCACAAATAACATTCCGATCAATGGTAGATCATAGTTAATGTCCTTGATACCTGAAGTATACAAACGAATAAAGGGCATTAGAGTTATAAAAGTGGTCGCATAAACAATTGTTATCAAACTATAATAAAAAAACTCAAAATCACTATATGCTTTCTGTAAAGTTCCTTTTTCATTTTTTGCAATTACATTTCCGAACGAAGCTGAAAGTCCACTCACGAAAATGCTAAGTATGCCGTTTATCCCTGTAATTACCATGTAGTATATGGAAAATACACTAACTAAACTCACATCTTTTGTTATAATCGTTATTATAACTACGGGTGAAGCAATTTGAATTGCACCCAGTACTTGAAGATATAATACATCCCATCTCTTTGCTAACGCATGCATATTAGGCACTTCTTTATAATTTACTTTTTTATATTTTCTTTTCACATAAATAATTAGGATTAAAGACCTTATGAATATCGAACATAATGTTACTATTCGCAGAATCACTATATCCACTTTAAAATGAGCCAAAACTGCAATAAATACTGAATTAACAAGAATATATATTATTGAAGCAATAGAAATAACATACATTCTTTGATCGGCAGTTAATAACACCCTGAATTTCGCAAGAGTAAAGAATTCCAACGTACCATTCATCCCTATTACTAAGACTAAAATACTCATACTCAGGAATCCAAGAGTATTTACCTTCACAAACATTGGATAAATGCACGCCAACCCTACGGTTAAAAATAGAAATACATATCCAGATTGAGTATAGAATTTTTTGGTTGCAGATAAAATTCCATTTATCTGTCGATGATCATTATCAGCTAACGGCTTGTAAAGGGCATATACTGCAGCTCCTGAAAGACCAGCCTCTATTAGAGTAAAAAAAACGAAAAACTGAGTTATAGAAGTGACTAATCCATTAATTTGAGAGCCATATGAATATAACATTACCCTTGTTAAAAAAACACCTGAAAACATAACTACTAGTTGGTTAATTCCCATAGAAACTGAGTTATAAAAAAATAATTTAGTTCTATTCATATGATTCTCTGACAATACTTTTTAAATAATTTATAGATTTTTTGCGTTCCTCTTCTAAAATTTCATTAACTTCCGCATAGTCGATTTCTTCCAAAAAATTATCTTTAATAGCATTTTTAATTTCTCGGTTTTTTAAATTAAACAGACCAATAATATTTTCCAACCTTGAATTTACATTCGCAGATGCAGGAAGCAATCCCATAAAAAATTTCTTATTAAAATTAATTGAGAAAGCAACACCGTGAAATGAGTTCGTTACAACATACTCTGCATTGATAAATAATTCAACCCATTCAATTGGTGAGAGTGATCTAGCGTACGTTGCGTTATTTTTACGAATTAAACGATCTGTTACATAAATAATTTCGCAACCAGTTTCTTTAGCTAGGTTTTCAGTAAACTCAATAATATCCTTGACTGGAATCATCAAATACAAAAGAATAAATTTCTTGTCATTTGTAGACGCTGAAATTCCAAAAACCTTTTTCCAATCGTTTAGATCTAATAACAAAGTAGGGTCTAGTACAACTGTTGTATCTCGATGTAATAGTTCATCAATTATTGTCTTCCCTTGTTCTTCTCTCACGGATATTTTATTAAACTTTCCCAATAAGTTTCTGTATTTTTCAATATGCTCTTGGGGGATATCTGTGAAACCAAAGCTTGCAGCATAGGAATTTTTTTTTCCATTTTCTGTTACAAATTCTAAAAAGTATGTAGTGTCGAAATTAGATAGACTATGATTCCATACTTGATCGCTACCAGTTATATAAGCATCAAATGTAGAACTGAAGTTATTAAAATCCCTCTTTCCATTATCATGTAAATATAACTCGCGAAATTCAAGGAACTTATTAAATTTCTTTCTTTTATAAAAATAAGTTAATATTCCATTGATAAAAACCTTGATGCTCTTGAAATCAAATAGTTTTATTTTATTAATTTCATCAATATATGGATTTTTGTAATCAATAACCTCACAATGTGCCCCTAGTTTAGCAATTACTGTTTTTAAAGCATACGCTTGCAATACTGCACCATAGTTTATACTTCTATGGAATGTAATTATACCAATTTTCTTCATATTCGCTCCTTCAGTTCTAACTCCTCTAAATCAATATTTGGTTATATAGTTCAAGATACTCATTGTATTTAGTTTTCAAATCATAATTCATTGCCCTTCTTCTGCAGGATTCCGCCAAAATACTGCGCGATGAGTTAGTCAGAATTTCATAAAAGGTATCAACATCATACTCCTCCGCAATAATGCCAGAACCACTATCAATAACTTCAGGCACAGCAGTCAAATTCGAAACCACTGCTGGTGTTCCACAAGCTAATGCTTCTAATGTAACTAATCCCATTGTCTCTTGCATACTGGGATTAACAAACCAATCTGCAGCTGAATATATTTCAGCCAATTCTTCACTTCTGCAAGGCGGCAAACCAATAATATTATTGGGAAGAAGTCTAATTTGCTCAGGAGATAGTCCAACTAGAACTATTGAATAGCTTTGATCCAATCTATTGGCTAACTGCATAAAGATATCAATACCCTTACTTTTATTCCAAACACTTGCTACACCTAATAGAATAGTTTTCTCCTGCAAACCATATCTAACTTTGAAATTACTTTCTGTAGGTTTAAAAATTTCTAAATCAATACCATTATTAATGACCTTGATTTGATATTTTCCTAAAAATGATTTTTCAACTAAGCCAGCGAGCCAATTCGAAGGGGTCACTATCGTCAGATTTTCCACTCCTGTAAACCAATCCTTCTTCAAGTTGTACATTAACTTTGTTCTGTCTACATAGCTTGCTGGGTACTCTTTAATTTGAGGACACTTAAAGCATCCATCAATCCACTTATTACAATTTACAGATGTGAAATGCGGACATTGTCCAGTAAATGCCCAACAATCATGCAATGTCCATACTACACTAATATTTTTTTTTTTAATGTAATCAAATAACATCCTTAAATTTAAGTAACAATTATGCAAATTATGCAAATGAATTATATCCGGACATAATTCATCTAATTTACTAAGGAATTTTTTTGTTCCCGAACCCGAAAAACAACCATTCAATCCAGTGTAATACGCTAACTTTATATGAATATTTCTTTCAATAATATTCCCAATTAATATATTATTCTCAACTTCGACTTGTTTATTTGTTCGAGCATTTGCGTATGAAACATACGAAATATCTCCATTCTCAGAAACTGACCTTGATATATTCCTCATAATATTTCCTGTGCTACCAAAACTCACAGAATTAATATGAACAATTGTTTTCTTTTTTCTCATCTGAGCACCTTCACACTTCGAGATATCTATTTTCTTTAATTTCAAGTTTCTACTGGCTGATTCCCCAAACCGTTCTATTTATATAATCAGTATATGAAAGTATTATTCTTAGCACTTTCTCCGAGACATTTGGCATGGAATAATCTGATACCATCCTTACTTTATTTTCAAGTTGTGTTTCAAGTATCTCTAATCCTTGTAGGATCCTTTCTTTCTTAAGTCCTACCATCATAACCGCTGCTTCTTCCATTGCTTCTGGTCGTTCATGAGCCTCCCTAATATTTAGAGCTCTAAAACCAAGGATAGAAGATTCTTCGCTTATTGTACCACTATCACTCAATACAGCTTTAGACTTAATCTGAAGTTTTATATAATCATTAAAACCTAATGGTTTCATAATCTTAATTAGTGGATTGAAATTAATTTCATTCGCATTAATCATATTTTTAGTTCTAGGATGTGCACTTACAATAATAGGTAATTTATACTTGTCTGCAATTTCATTTAAACTATCTACCAAATTCATAAAGTTTTTTTCCGAGTTAATATTCTCTTCTCTATGTGCAGAGACTACAAAATACTCGCCTTCTTTAAGATCTAAATTTTCGAGAACTTGAGAGTTTTCAATATCTACTCTTCTAGAATTAATTACTTCAAACATTGGACTTCCAGTTTTTATTATTCTATCCGCGGGCAAACCTTCTTTAAGTAAATACTCTCTTGCAATATCACTATAAGTTAAATTAACATCTGCAACATGATCAACTATTTTCCTATTTGTCTCTTCAGGAACTCTTTGATCAAAACACCTATTACCTGCCTCCATGTGAAAGATTGGAATATGCCTTCTTTTTGCAGCAATAGCGCATAAACAACTGTTAGTATCGCCTAGTATCAAGAGAGCATCTGGTCGTAATTGTTCCATTAGTGGATCTATTTTAATAAATATATTACCTATTGTTTCTGCAGCTGTGCCAATAGCCGCATTTAGAAAATAATCAGGTCTTCTGAGTTTAAAATCATCAAAAAATATTTCATTTAATTCATAATCGTAATTCTGTCCTGTATGAATAAGGATGTGTTCAATAGCAACTGACTTTTCTAATTTATTAATAACAGCAGACAATCTTATTATTTCTGGTCTAGTACCTACGACTGTCATTACTTTTAGTTTCTTCATGAACTACACCTCCTGGTAATAAGTATCCGGAAATTCAGGATCGAAACATTCATTAACCCACATCACAGTTACCATATCGGTATCACCAAGATTCTCTATGTTATGTGTATAACCTGTAGGGATATCTACCACTTCCATCTTTTCAGCACTTACAAAATATTCAATTACTTCATCTGAAAATACATTTCTAAAACGAATTACCCCTCTACCGCTTACTACTAGAAATTTCTCATTTTTTGAATGATGCCAATGGTTTCCTTTAATTATTCCGGGTTTTGAGATATTTACTGAGACCTGACCTCTATCTGGCATCCGCAGAAACTCAGTAAATGAACCTCTATTATCAATATTCATTTTCAAATCATAACTAAATTGATTTTCTGGTAAATAACTTAAATAAGTACTATATAATTTACTAATAAATTCATTGGACATATCAGGGATAGAACGCTCTTCGCGACTCTCTTTAAACGATCGGAGTAGCTCGACTATATTTCCAAGTTTAATAGTATACACTTCTGAAACTTCACAAAATTTATTAACCTTATTTTCTTTACCATCCAATGCATTTATTAACTCTTTTACGACATCATCTATATAAATTAAATTCAATAATACGTTTGGATCATTTACTGTTATTGGGAGATCACGTGAAATATTATGACAAAACGTTGCAACTGCGCTGTTGTAATTAGGCCTGCACCATTTCCCAAAAACATTCGGAAACCTATAAACAAGTCCATGTGCACCTGTTTCATTCACATAATTAAAAAGCAAATCTTCACTTGCTTTTTTACTAATTCCATAGTCATTATTCAGCGCTGCTTGAGTAGAAGACGCAAACATAACTGAGCAAGTATTATTATTTTTTTTTAGAGTATCGAGGAGCAGTGAAGTAAAACCATAATTGCCGTCCATATACTCAGAATTGTCAATTGGGCGATTAACTCCTGCAAGATGAAATACGAAATCGACTTTTCCACAGTACTCTTCTAATAATGTAGGATTCGAATCTTTATAATACTCAAAAACATGATGATTTTTACAGTTTTTCAATTCTGCAACTAGGTTTTTCCCAAAGAAACCATTAGCACCAGTTACAAGTATATTCATTCTAATTCCAGCCTTTCAACTCATCTCTAATAAAATCCAACATTAATAACTTATCTTTTATTTGCTCAACATTTAATCTCATTGTGTTGTGAGAATTATACTCATTATCAAATGAAAGCTGTTCATCACCTTCTAGATAAAACTTATCGTAGTTCAGATCTCTTTTATCTGCAGGAACTCTATAAAATCCACCTAAATCTTCTGATACCACATATTCCTCTTTAGTAAGAAGTGTTTCGTAAAGTTTCTCACCATGTCGAGTTCCTATAACTTTAATTTCATTATCTACATTAAATAGCTCCTTGAGAGCTTGTGCTAAATCTCCGATTGTTGAAGCAGGTGATTTTTGAACCATAATATCTCCGGCCTCTGCATTTTGAAAAGCAAACACTACAAGTTCGACAGCTTCTTCAAGACTCATTAAGAACCTAGTCATGTTTGGGTCAGTTACGGTCAATGTTTGCCCATTTTTGATTTGATTCACAAATAATGGTATTACAGAACCTCTTGAAGCCATCACATTACCATACCTGGTTCCACAAATTAGTGTTCTCGCTGGATCTACAATTTTGGATTTTGCTACAAAAACCTTTTCCATCATTGCTTTAGATATTCCCATCGCATTGATCGGATAAGCTGCTTTGTCAGTGGATAAACAAATTACTTTCTCAACTGCATTTTCAATTGCTGCTGTGAGAACATTGTCTGTTCCAATTACGTTTGTCTTTACTGCTTCTAAAGGAAAAAATTCACAAGAAGGCACCTGCTTAAGTGCTGCAGCATGGAATATGTAATCAACGCCATGTATCGCATTCTTAACGCTAGCTAAGTCCCTCACATCTCCGATATAGAACCGTAACTTTTCGTGTTTATATAGGTTTCGCATATCATCTTGCTTTTTTTCATCGCGTGAAAAAATACGAATTTCCTTTATATCTGTATCTAAAAATCTCTTCATTACAGCATTTCCAAATGAACCAGTTCCACCAGTAATTAATAAAGTTTTATTTTTAAACATATTTAATACCCCTATCTAGTATTGTCATTTTATTCGCCTAATAAATTCACTATTTCTTCAACAAATGCTTGTGGTGTATTTTTATACATGCTTTGTTTTAATTCATCAATTGTTGCATATTTACCATTTTTTTCTTTTATAAAATTCTCCAACTCCAGAGCGTCTTCGTCAAGTTGATCCCAATTTTCTTTCAATAACAATTTATTCGGATAGCTTTTCAAATAAGTTAAACTAGGTTCATCATCGATCGGATACGTTGATATAATTGGTTTCCCAATTGACATATACTCAAAGATTTTACTTGGAACCATTGAAGCAATGTTATTTCCAATATTCAACAAAAAGTCAGCATTTTTCAATACGTTTAATGCCTCTGCATGTGAAATTGGTTTTAAAACTTCAATGTTATTTAATTTAGAATTTAATTGTGCTTCTCGTAATATTTCAGGACAAGTATTAGCCCCAATTATTGTGAGTGAACAGTTGTGCAAATTCAGTCGATTAAATACATCTAAAAAGTACTTTGGATTACGAATATGATGAGGAATTGAACCAACATATACTATGTTAATTTTGTTTTTATCAATTAGATTAGTAGTCTCTGTTAAATCATTGTTCATTTCAACAAGTAGTGGAATATCCAATATACTCATCTTTGAGTAGTATTTTTCTAATTTACTGTATTCCTTATGATGTTGTTCGCTAGAATTCATTACAATAAATTTATCAGCATTATTTAATAATTTGCGCTCCCATAATAATCCTCTTTTTATTACCCATCTCTTCGAGAAATTTTTTGGGCCGTATCCTCCTGATAACGAATCTAAAAAATAAGGTACATATTTGACTTTTGGGTATTTTTTTTTAATAAGGTATCCTGCAATCAAAGTATCAATTTGTGTATAAATTGGAATGATACAATCATAATTTTCGAGTTTATACATTTTATTTGCTGCATTATAAAACCGTAAAGTATACATTGGTGAGATCAAGGGCCAAGTAGGAATACTTCCAATCAATTTAATCTTATTTAAGATAAATGTCAGTTTAGAAACTAAGTTAGAAATAATTCCAGAATGTTTATTACACCAGTTATTCATTCTATAAGTTAAGCGCGGCTTAATTCTATTGATATGTATCCCATTTATTAGCTCATTCTTGCTCTGATTTAACTCTTGGTTTGTAATGCAATAAACCTCGTATCCTTTACTTTGCAATTCTCTCATAACGACGTCTGCGCAAATTCCATTAGCTGAAAACTTTTCACCAATTAAGAATAATATCTTTTCCACAATTGCCCCCTTATTGAGAGTTACTATCAACTAAGTTACTTTTATTAGCTTTAATATCGCCTACTCCATAAAAAATAAGTACATAAATAAAAGCAATCCTTATATAGTCTTCGCTCATTATTACAAGTATCAACGAAACTGAAAGTAAAAACTTTGAAACTAAACCAGAATCGATTCTAACAACATTCTTCAAATAATAATAGTTACATGGTATTCCCCAAAGCATTCCGAATAGAGTAAACCAATTAATCGGTGTGCACGTTGGCATGGTGTTTAATTTCTCTTTTGCCAACATTAAATATTTTTCATAACCAATACCTACAAATGGAGATTTTATAAATTCCCAAAAAGGGTACACAATGGCATTCATCCTTACAGAAGTAGAAAAATTGGAACTTCCGCCTTCAGAAAACAAGCCATTAAGTTTACCAAATAACAGTCGACTATATTCATCTGGAATAAATTTCAAAGTCATAAAACTTACTAAAATAAGAGTGATACTGTATATATAGATTTTCCTATACTCGATTACCATTTTTTTGCTTTTGAAAATATATGCAAGTAATATTGGTCCAAGTGCAAAGTAACCAGTAGTAGAGAAAGTTGTAATAATTGTAATAACAAAAATAAATACATATTTTTTCCTTACTTTATTCATTAGGAATAATTCAAATATTAGTGCAAAATTGAGAAATGTCTGAAACGCCCCTGGTTCCCAAAAAAAACTATAATTTCTGTTGAATTCAGCTCCAGGCAAAGCTATTGAAAAAAACAAGTTATGGACATTCATCCCCACTCGTTGACCAATTATTGGTGTAAAAGTTAATATTGAGGGTGAAATTATTACTACTGCATAAACAATTAGAGAAATTGTTGCTATAAAGTACATCACCTTGAGATATATTGAGATAAATCTGCTAAATGAGTGTGAAAGAGTAAAAAGATAACCTGAAATTACTGCAAATAATAAAATTACATGATGGTATACTCCTGCTCCCTCTATTAGTGCAGATGTGAGTGCAACAATAAATAAAAGTAATAGTACTAAAAAGCTTTTAATATTAAAATTAGTATTAATATCTTTAATATTCAAGAATACACCTATAACTAAAACACCAAATAACATTAAGACCGCAACTATCCCAGGAACTAAATCAGAAACGCTAAAATAATAAGAAGAAGTTATATATATCAGAAGAAATACAATAACGTAAGAACTTATTTTCTCTTTACATTCTATATTAAGACTATCATTTTTCATTTTAACTGCTTTTCTATTAAGCAAATTAATGTCCTCCAGTAAACCAAATAAAGAAATTCCCCAAGCTTTAAATACATATTTTTTTACAATACAGACTCTAAACTAACAACTTTACAAATCATCTCGATCGCATTTTCATATTCGACTAATATCTCTTTTAACTTCTCATTACAATTTAGTTCGAATTCCTCCCACTTAATAGATGAGTAATATTCATAAATACTATCTGCGAAATCTTTATCAAGTGGATTGCACTTCAACCCAATATTATATGAATCTAACTGTTCTCCCATATAAGATCCAACGTTGCAGAGCTGAGGTATATAAAATGTTACCGCATCATAAAATTTATTTGCCATTGCAGGTTTCATTGTGAGATCATTTTCAAATATGTTATGAATAATATCAGTCACTTTTGCAAAATGATATCTCTCTTCAGGCTTATACTCCCCATGAAAATATACATTGTTGATACCAAGGTTCTCACAGTATGCTCTTAAATTAGTTGCAGTTTCTTGTTCTCTTCCATGATAGTGAAGTTCAAAACGACAATCATTGGCTAGTCTAGAAATTAATATTTTATTAATTTCTTCATGCCTAATAAATCCCCAGTATCTAATTCTAATAGGAGCATAATCCCTAGAATTTTCATTCCGAACATGTCTATGATTTAGTGAATCCATTAATAGATTATGCGTGGTAAAAATCCGCTCATTTTGCGGCAAATATTTTCTAAATGCATTTGAACTAACAAAAGTGGCACTAGAGTGATCTACTAGTCGATGAATTATATTCTTGTAAAATCCAATGCTTTCAAAAGTGACATCCCTGTAATCTAAAATATATTTCTTAGGATAGAATTTAAACAATAATTTATAGAGTAGCACACCAGGAATGGTATGCATAACTATCACAAGGTCATACTCAGTTTCAAGTAATACCTGCTTAGCGTATTTTCTGAATTTTATAAAACTCTTAATTTTCCTTATTTTTGAAACTTCATCCTTTTGGAATAATTTAAATTCATGTAATTTAATATCATATGGTAATTTAATCTCTTCTTGTTCATCTCTATTCCAATATAAAAGATGAATATCATTTTCTGTTTTTGTTAACTGCTCTAAATAAAAATTCATATAAGGCATATAAGCTAACTTTGTGAAACCAATCAAAAGTATCTTCATGTTAATCTCACCTCAAAAGCTCATTGAAAATATCAATAAATTTCTTTGTATTAATAGAACTCGTATAATTTAATTCACCAAATTCTTTAGCTTTATTAGCCATTTCATCTATTTTCCCAGGTTGATAATATAAATCAATTATTGCTTTCGCAAGCAACTGATGATTATCATTTGGCACAGAAATGCCAATAGCATTTTCATTAAACATTTTGAAATAGTGAGACTCAGATTCGACTGAATTTATTATTACACGTCGACAAGCCATAAGCAGCGGTGCTTTACTTGGTACACCATTGCCGATAACTCCTTTTCTAAGCGGGATAATACAAATTGAACAAGCACTATACACATCAGGGACTATTTCGATCGGCTGTAATGGATAAAATTGTATATTATTTAAATTCCGTGATTTCACTTCATCCATAAATGTTTGTTTAACATTTCCATCGCCTATAATTTGAAATACGATATTTTCTTCATTCATTAATATAGTAGCTGCTTCAATAATTGCTTCATAATTAAACACATATCCTATTGTACCAGCAAACTGGATATAGAATTTATCAGTTGGAATATCATACTTTTTAATAAATTTATTACTCTCCAGTGGTATTTCCTTAACTTCCTTATCATCATACCATGCAGGAACAACTCTTATTTTTTTCGGGTTAACTTTTTGCGCTATTACCTTATCTTTCATATCCTCAGAAAGAACAGTAATAACTGAACTCATCTTATAAGTATATTTCTGAATAAATCTAAGACAGTTAAATATTGTTTTATTTCTCATGACCCCAATATCAAAAGCATGGCCCGGAAACACATCGTATATATTGTATACAATGGGTTTTCTATTAAATAATTTGAGCATAATCAATTGGTAGACTACTGTTGGACAAGATTGTAAAAATACAACATCTACGTCTTTAACTTTTCTCCACTTCTTGTAACTAGTAATAGCATAAGTCGCCTCGTCTATATATCTGTTAAAAAATCGAGTTTTATCAATTACTGATCGATCTACTATGTCATATGTGAAGCCTTTTCGCCCCTGCAGAGAGCTAGGTATGTCGGAGTTTATCCTTTTACGTCTGCTTTGAATTAAATGAACTTCAAATCCTGCGGATAAGAAATCATTAATCATTACCATAGCCATTTGGTTATTAGGTCCAGGAGTATCAAATCCCTCCGTTGTAATAAAGAGTATTTTCATAATATTGATTCTCCTTCAATGAAGAATTTAATTTCACCTAATTTCTAATTTTTATATTTCATTCTACATTACCTAGTGAGGAATTTTCGTATTAGCAGATATCAGTTCATTAGATTTAAGTTCATTTCTTCCTTCAACAAAACCTTCCGTTCTCACTACGCTTACGATAGTTTTAAGAAAACACTTCGCATCCAATAACAAACTCATATTTTGAACGTATATACCATCTAAACTCGCTTTAATGTTTATAGGGAGCTCGTCTCTCCCATTAATTTGGGCCCAGCCTGTAAGTCCAGGTGCAATATCATTTGCCCCATATTTATCTCGTTCTGCTATCAAATCATATTGATTCCATAATGCAGGTCTAGGGCCGATGATACTCATCTGCCCTACGACAATGTTCCATATTTGAGGAATCTCATCAAGAGAAGTCTTTCTTAAAAATTTGCCCATTCTCGTTATGTATTTATCAGGATTCTCTAGTAGGTGTGTTGGGGTATCCTTAGGCGTATCAATTCGCATAGTACGGAATTTCAGTATGTAAAAGTGAGTTTTATGAATGCCTACTCTTTTTTGTTTAAAAAGCACGGGCCCCTTTGAATCTAATTTGATCGCAATAATTAGCACCAAAAATACTGGAAATAAGATTATTAATCCGATTATCGACAGTAATATATCGATGAATCTCTTAATTTTTAGATACATATCATATTACTCCCTTACGATCGTTTTTGTAATATCAAATTTACTTTCTAAATCCCATTAACCGACTTGACTAAAACTCGGCACCAAGTTCTTCATCGCATCATGAACTTTGCCTTGCTTCTCCGCTATGACTTGCTCCAACCTCAATATCTCAAGTGAAAGCTCTCCTTGGCTTATCGCCACTGGGCTACCTACGAAGATTCGATCATGCTTCGTGTTGCCTAGTCCTTCTTCACTAAGAAGAAGTTCTTCATACAGCTTCTCTCCAGGCCGGATGCCTGAGAATTCAATCTCAATGTCTACCCCAGGCTCGAAGCCGGATAGGCGAATGAGGTCTGTGGCAAGGTCTACGATTTTAACAGGCTCGCCCATATCCAGAATGAAGACTTCCCCGCCTTGTGCGAAGGCACCTGCTTGAATAACTAGCTGAACAGCTTCAGGGATGGTCATGAAGTAACGCACCATCTCTGGATGGGTGACGGATACAGGGCCGCCCATGGCGATCTGTTCTTTGAAATGCGGGATAACACTCCCGCGACTTCCGAGAACGTTACCGAAGCGTACGGCTACGAATTTGGTTTCGCTGACGAGATCTAGGTTCTGGATGATTAACTCCGCAATACGCTTGGTTGCCCCCATGATGCTTGTAGGGTTGACGGCTTTATCTGTTGAAATGAGAACAAATCTCTCGGCCTTATATTGATGTGCACATTCTGCAACATTTCGGGTTCCGAAGACGTTATTCTTAATAGCTTCAGCTGGATTGCGCTCCATGAGGGGAACATGTTTATGGGCAGCTGCATGGAAAATAACCTTAGGCTGAAAGGTTTGAAAAACGTCCTTCATCCGGTCCAAATCCTGGACATCTGCGATCACGGGCTCTATTTTCAAAGCAGGGAAAAGTCTATGTATTTCTTTCTCGATTAGATAAATGCTGTTCTCACCATGCCCCAACAGGATTAACTTACTTGGATGAAATGGTGCAATCTGTCTGCACAGCTCAGAACCAATGGATCCACCAGCACCTGTCACTAGAACAACTTTACCTTGCACATAATTGGCAATGCCTTCTAGATCAATGTTTATCGGGTCGCGACCAAGCAAATCCTCCACTTGCACATCTCTAATGGCATTAATGGTGACTTTGCCTTCAATCAAATCATTGATCTTAGGAATGATCTTCATTTTGGCTTTGGTATGCTTACAAATCGCAATAATTTCAGATACTTCCAATTTAGAAACAGATGGCATCGCAATAATGATTTCATCAATTTCGTTATTTTCTACAATGCGAATAATCTCATTACGGTTGCCTAGCACAGGGAGACCCATGATCAAATGCTTATACTTGGATGGGTCATCGTCAACGAAGGCAACAGGGTAAACAGGGGATTTTGAATTAAATTTCAACTCTTTCGCAATTAAGATCCCGCAGTCTCCTGCACCAATAATTAACGCTTTCCGTTGGTTTGTTTTCTTCTTATAGTACTTATCTCTAACCACTCTCCAGACAAAACGACTGGCTCCTATAATAAGAATCATGTTCTCCACCACTCTGACGTAGACAGCGAATGGAACATTTGTCTCGTGTAACACAAGCATAACGAAATAAGACAGCGTACAGGTAGCTACGACTGCTTTGACGATCGAAATAACTTCGCCTATACTTGCATATTCCCATACGCGTCTATACATCTTGAAGTAGATCAAACAGGCTGATCCAATAACCATGGATATTGCGGAATATTCCATCCATTGTCTCATATACGTGCTAGGAATATGCAATTCAAACCTCAACAAATAGGCAATCAAAACGCTCATCCAAATCAGAACCATATCGAGCAAAACGAGTATTATATTTTTGCTGCCAAACTTCACGGGAATCCCTCACTCGTTGGTGATCTTATTGACTTTCACCATAATAATAGTAATAGTAGGCATCTTTATTTTTGCGATCCACATTATTTAAGACGACTCCGAGTATTCTTGCTCGTACGTTTTCCAGGTTTTGCTTCGCCTTGAGTACCGCATCTCTTTTGGTCTTGTCAGAGTTGACGACCAAGATCACACCATCTGTGCGAGAAGCAATGATCTGCGAATCGGTTACCGCGATGGCAGGTGGAGAATCGATAAGAATGATATCGAAATGTTGCTTTAGTTCCTCGATGGCACTTAGCATTTTCTTCGAAGCTAGAATTTCAGATGGGTTAGGTGGAATTGGCCCCGATGTTATAATTTGCAAATTAGGAACGAAAGTGCCTTGAAGCACTTCCTTAATGGTTAATTGATTCGTCAGCAGGTTGGTAAGTCCCAAACGATTAGATACACGCAAGGTATGATGCATGGTCGGTTTTCTGAGATCCCCGTCGATGATCAATACTTTCTTATCCGTTTGCGCATAGGCCACAGCAAGATTAATCAACGTGGTTGATTTCCCTTCCCCAGGTCCTGCAGATGTAACCATAATGACTTTTAACTCTTCATCGATCGAGGAGAATTGAATGTTCGTTCTTAGTGCTCTATAGGCTTCCGAAATGGGAGATTTGGGATTCTGATGGGTAATAATGGGCCTTTTATTGATTAAGCTTGACATCTGATTGTCCCCCCACTCTTTGTTCGTTCGTTTGTTTGCTATGATTATTCTGAAAATCTTCTGGCCTCATCTTGGTGATCATGGCTAAGGTTGGCAGCCCTAAGAACTGTTCAACTTCTTGCTCAGTTGTAAGTTGATCGTTCAAATACTCCAACAAGAAAGCAATACCTAACGCAATCATGAGTGACACAACGAAAGCAATGGCAACATTCAACTTTTTATTCGGCTTCACGGGTACCGGGTGTTCAATATCTTTGGCCTCATTCAGCAAGGAAATATTATCGACTTTCATAATCTTAGGAATCTCATCTTGGAATACGATCGACACCGCATTGACAATACTCGCTGCTCTCGTGTAAGAAGGATCTTGCACAATAAGGGTCATAACTTGTGTATTGTTAACCGAGCTAACTTTGACAGTATTTATAAGTTGCTCAGCACTAATATTCAAATGTGGGTATATAGCAACGACCTTATCCATTATTCTCGGCGTTCTAATAATTTCTTTATAGGTGTCAATGAGTCTGATATTTAAATTAACCGTATTAATATCAACTTGGGATAAACCTACTTGATCATTTGATTTATTTACAATTATCTTTGTTGAAGCCTGATAGATCGGCTGCATAAAGAAATAGCTGATAATCCCCGTTGCTACTGTCGCCAGTATAACGATTGAAATTATCATCCACACCCTCCTCTTTATTATTTTCAAGTAATCCTTTAAATCCAATTCCATGCCATTCCCTCCGTCTACATGTTGTCATGTCTCGTCTTGGTCGTTGGTCTCTCATATTTACTAGAAAAGATAAGGAATCCCCCTCTATCTGATAGAGATAAGGATTCCTCGTGAAATATACGGTTTCTTATTTATTCAGCAAACGATAGATAACTACCGCGGCTTGTGCACGTGTCGAGTTGGCATTGGGATTAAATAGATTGCCTTCCTCGCCAATTACAATCCCTTCACTTGCTGCAAGTGCAACGCCAGCTTTCAATGATGCGTTAATGTCTGTTGCATCTGTGAAGCCTTTCAATGCTTCTTCAACTTTAGCTGAGCTTAAGGATACACCTTTCAGCGCCAAAGCTCTGGATGCCATTACTGCCATCTCCGCACGTGTAATGGCACCATTCGGATCGAACTTGCCTACTTCTTTACCATTGACAATGCCATTCTTCACGGCGGAAGCTACATAGACTTTGTACCAATCGGAATCATTCACATCTGTGAAGTCTTCTGCTGCCGCTGCATTTTCCAAAGCAAATGTTTTTACGATCATTTTCGCAAATTCCGCACGCGTTACTAGACCATTCGGTTCGAATGCTTGATCAGCACGACCTTCCAGAATCCCTTTCGCGGCAGCGACTTGAATTTGTCGACCAGCCCATGCTTTAACAGATGCTGTATCGCCGAAAGTAACATTGTTCTCTACAACTGTGTAAGTGGAGAAACCATTACGAACTGCATTCAGTTTACCATTGCTATAGCTACCACCGTAGAACTCTAATTTCCCATCTACGATTTTGGCTAGGGACAATAATTCAGTATCGAATTTATTGCCATTCGGCACTGGAATCGTTACTTCAATTGGCGTAGTAAAGCTGCTTACATGATTGCCACCAGATGTGAATTCAAACTCGTATACGCCAGATGCCACAGGCAGTTGTGTTACACTTGTTGCCACTTTCGCATCTTGGTTCGTTACTTTAAGCGTCGTATCTGCACCGAACTCACTTGGACTTACGCCCAATGTTAGTCCGTTCATGGAAATATCTACTTTTTCAACACCATTAGCAATTGCTGCATCAAATAGTGCTTTCTCCAACGGAATTTCCGTTGTTTTCGCCGTAATCGTATCGAAATCCAATTTCAACGTTATTTTCTCAGTTGGTGCATTTGGGTTCAATAATTTCAATTGATCGTTCAATGCTTTCGCTTTGGCAGCGATATCTTTCAACTTCGCGGATATTTCAGCAACATTGATAGTTGGTGTAGCTGTATCGCCTACAACTTTAATTGTTGAGCTAAGATCTAGCGTCGCAAGATCTTGAAGCGCGTTTTTCACAGCATCTTGTGCTTGTTGGAAAATTTCTTGTATCTTCTCTTCCGAAGCGCCTACAAGCTCATCTTTAAGGTCTTTCAAGCCTTGCACTGTTTCACCAGCAGTGTCTTTATCTGGAGTGACTGTACCACCCGGTGTTATTGGATCTGGGTGCGGATTTGTTGTTGGTGCTTTCAATGACACTTGGTCATCTTCGGAAATGTAAAGTAACAAGTCAAAATGGGAATCCTTAGCTTCTACTTTAGAAGCTGCATCGGAGTTTCCAGTCAAAACAAATGCTTCAGTTGCCTGGTCATAACGAATACCTGAGCCTTGCACGCTCCATTTCAACGATGAATTGGGAATTGGCACCTCAATAACTGGATCCCCGTATGCTACTTTAAGAAGTGGTTTCTCAGAAGAAGTCGTGCTTCCTGAAGCTTTAGCATATTTGAGTTTACCATCAAGCACATAACGTAGCCCTGCAGACACGACAGCCGTTCTTGCATCTGTGGCAATCGTTGAATTCGTAGCTGTATCAATGGATTCCGCAATTCGATTCTGAACCGTATCCAAATCACCTAACGAAATGCCGTATGCACTCAGTAATTGAGAAATAAGTAGTTCGCTGTGACCAGCTACAACATCGGTAGTAACGATATCATTAATTGCACCTTTAATGCCCTGCGCGTTGCCTGTTGCGAAGGCACTTACAGCAGCCGCTAATAGTTGACTCTTCTTGTTATTAAGAGCCGTCATTGCTGCAGATTGGAAAAGCTCAACATCACTCTTTTTCAAACCAGCTGGGTCATCAATGCCTTTAAGTCCTACAGCCGTAAACAACTCACTAATCGCAGCTCGGTAAGCTGGGACTTGAATTAATGCTTCGATAGAAGCACCAGTCGCATCATAAAATAGATCAAGGGTACTGATTAGTGGATAAACAGCACTATATTCCAAATTAGGAGCTTTAGCTTTAATAATGTCCCATACTTCTTTTGTCAACCGATGCTGTTCATCTTTATCTGTCACTGGGTGAGCAACAACGTAGTCTCTAAGATCTTTAACACTTGCGAACCCTGATGCATCTCTTGCGAGTTCAGCATGCAAAGCATTCATTTGAGCTACATACGTTGGTGAAGTTGGGGGCGTAGTAACCGTGTCTGCAGAAGCCACTCCTACTGAAATACCTAGTTTATTAGCTAGGCCTTGCTCGCTTAATGGAAGTCCAGCAATGGATGCAAACATGATGCTTGCTGCCAATGTTGTTACGGTTACTTTCTTTTTCATCGTCATGCTAAAATTCACCTCTTCAAATTAGTTACAATGCTTTATTTGGATTTCCAAAACTGAAACCATTTCGGCCTCGACCAGACGGGATGTAGTGTTTCAATCGATAGGTTATGTATAATCCTGTTAGCATTATTTTGAAAATTACTCACAATAGGTTGTCCTAGCTCAGTACGCAAAGCTTCATACCCTTCGGCTAGTGCGAACCGACGATTGGTCGTGTTGTGCGCATCAGAAGAAATAAAATGGGCTAAGTGGTTCCTGCATAAATCAAATGAAAGTGTTTGGATCGATTTACCAAAATGACCAAGCAAGGATTGGGCCGTTACTTGTGTCAAGGCTCCGAGTTGTACCAATTCGAGAAGCTTCGTTGGATCCAAGGCAATCTCGCGATTACGCTCAGGATGTGCAATGATCGGCACAATGTCCATCAGAAGCAGTTCATGTAGTAATTCATGTATCCCCGTAGATATGCGATCAGATGGGAATTCCAACAGCATGTAACGAGAGCCATCTAACGTGGTTGTTCTCCCAGCTTCAAGATCGTCAATTAATCCCCGATACACGCGAATCTCTTGACCTGCATGAATACGAAGAGGGATTTGCCTGCTGATCAGCTCCTCTTGGAACAAATTTACCTGTAGCCCAATAAAATCAGCGTCATTCGTAAATCTACCATTTTCGTGATGCGGGGTCGCAATAACGGTATGTATTCCTTGTTCCACGGCTGCCCTTGCCATGTGAACGGCTTGCTCCAAATCAGATGCCCCATCATCTAAATCTGGTAGTATATGACTATGTATATCAATCATAGGAAACCCCAATCAGTAGGACTAACACTTAAATTTTCGACACAAAATAAGGATTTCCAGCATTATTTTCATGAAACTATTATTCAAAGTGTAACATATATACGATGTGTTGCCTACCTTAGAAGCTAGGCAACTAGCACTATATTGACATTTTTTTATGTAATTTTTATCAAATTTTCACCTTTGTAATAGTTCCGAATTGTATGTGCAATTCAGGTAAAATAAGCAATAAAATACCAAAATAGATTTAAATATACCATTTTTATATATTATTCGACATATTACCACAAATAACATTCATAATTCGACATAATTCTCCATCAATTTTATATATTTGAATTTTCTGTAAATTTAAACTTTCATAATTTTTCAAAGCTAAAAAGAAAAGAAGCCTCTTCTAAACTTTTTAAAGAGAGGCCACATTTTTTACCTTTATACCCATTATTTCCTCAATTTGATCAAATCGCAAAGCCCCACAAAAAAAACTACAATCGTAGTCAGCACGATCAATCTGAAATCCCAGGCATTCGGAAACTCATTCATCTTGGTACCGGTAGCACGAAGAATTAGAACAAAAAATAATAAAACCAAATCAAAAAACATACAATAGGCCATTCTGGCTGAGAGCTTATGCAGTGGAAGTTTGTCCATCATTTTACCGAATCCAAATAAATCACTCCACTTCCCGGATTCAGACTTCAACTTCGGGGGGGTGTTGCAATGGCCGGGAGGCATCCTGCCACATCAGTACGGCCCCAATGAAGCTTACACCTACAATGAAAATCCCCCCCAAAGGTGACAATAGCTTGTGCTCCCATGTCAAGATAATAGCTAGAAAACTTACTAGCATTAAAATATAAGCACCTATTATTTTCGTTGAGTTCCCTGCCATGATCTTCTACACCTCCCTTATATATGAAGCTAAAGTAGTATATGAGAGATTCATAGATTACGTGTTAGGCAGCAATCAGCATCCTTTTCACAGTGAAAAAGACCTAAGGGGTCGTCACCCGCTCAGGTCTTTGGTTTCAAGCATATTCGCCTATCTGTTTAACAGACTTCCAACATACCGCAGTAATTCATTAGCACACACTGGGCAATAACCATGCTCATCAATCAACTGTTTCGAAACGTCGTTAATTTTCTTCAGTTGCTTCTCATCTGGTGTTTTCGTTGAGGTCGTAATCTTCACGATATCCTTCAGATCAGCGAATAGCTTTTTCTCAATCGCTTCACGCAGGCGTTCGTGAGAGCTGTAGTCAAATCTTCTGCCTTTGCGTGAGTAGGAAGAGATGCGGATCAATATTTCTTCGCGGAATGCTTTTTTCGCATTTTCCGAAATACCAATCTGCTCTTCAATGGAACGCATGAGGCGCTCATCTGGATCCATCTCCTCGCCGGTTAACGGATCTTTAATTTTACCCCAGTTGCAATAGGCTTCAATATTATCCAAGTAGTTATCGAAAATCGTTCTGGCTGACTCTTCAAAAGAGTACACGAACGCTTTCTGCACTTCCTTCTTGGCAATATCGTCGTATTCCTTACGAGCAACGGAGATGAAATTGAGGAAGCGTTCCCGCTCATCCTTGGTAATCGACGGATGCTGATCCAGCCCATCCTTCAATGCACGCAGCACATCTAAGGCATTAATACATTGGAGATCCTGGCGGATCAAGGCACTTGAAATTCGGTTTATGACATACCGCGGATCAATTCCGCTCATGCCTTCTTCTTGGTATTCATTTTGCATTTCCTTTAGATCGGCTTCTTTGTAGCCTTCGACAACTTCACCGTCATACATACGCATTTTTTTGATCAAATCCATACCTTGCTTCTTCGTTTCCTTCAAACGCGTAAGAATCGAGAAGATCGCGGCAACACGAAGCGCATGCGGTGCAATATGGATGTGGGACATATCACTCTGTCCGATAAGCTTGCAGTAAATTTTCTCTTCATCTGATACGCGTAAATTATAAGGGATCGGCATGACAATCATACGAGACTGTAAGGCTTCATTTTTCTTATTGGCGATAAAAGACTTATATTCCGTTTCATTCGTGTGCGCGATGATTAGCTCATCAGCACTGATGAGGGCGAAGCGTCCCGCTTTAAAATTACCCTCTTGGGTAAGTGAGAGCAAATTCCACAGGAACTTCTCATCACATTTCAGCATTTCCTGGAACTCCATAATCCCCCGGTTCGCCTTATTCAGCTCGCCATCGAAACGATACGCTCGCGGATCAGACTCGGAGCCAAACTCTGTAATCGTCGAAAAATCAATGCTTCCCGTTAAGTCCGCGATATCCTGCGATTTGGGATCTGACGGACTGAAGGTACCAATCCCCACACGACCTTCTTCGGAGACAAAAACACGCTCCACATGCACATCTTCAATGCAACCATTATACTCGGTTTTCAACCGCATTTGGCACGATGGGCATAAGCTGCCTTCAATTTTCACATTAAGCTCGCGTTCGATCTCTGGCCGTAACTCCATTGGAATTAAATGAAGCGGCTCTTCATGCATAGGACACCCTTTGATGGCGTAGACCGCACCTAAATCTGTTTTTGCAAATTGCTCTAAGCCGCGCTTCAACATGGTCACAATTGTGGATTTACCACCGCTTACAGGACCCATTAGCAACAAAATACGTTTGCGAACATCCAATCGACGGGCAGCGGAGTGGAAATATTCTTCCACCAGCTTCTCAACGGCACGATCCAGACCGAAAATCTCTTGGTTGAAAAATTTGTAGGATTTGTGGCCAACTTGGTCGTTGATGCCTTGTGAAGCAATCATGTCATAGACCCTCGAATGCGCAGTTCTTGCGAGTCCAGGATTACTGCGAAGCAATTCTATGTACTCCGCGAACGTACCGGTCCAGCTCAATGAATCCTTCTCCGTACGATGCTCTGAAATTCTTTTGAATATGTCCATGGGTACCTCCTTTCACTGCTGCCTTTGGGGTTATAGGTCAGCTCGTGATGGTGAATTGTGTACTACAATCCTATGCACCCAAGCGGGATAACTTGCCCGAAATTTTAAAGAGAATTGGGATTTGTTCCTTTCGCCAAATATACCTGTACCTCTTTGGTAAACGCTCGAGACCTTGAAAATTCCATGAAAACAACAGGGCAAAGGGGTTGACGCAAAGTGAAAACCATCCACTTCCACATCTGGATTGTGTTGATGGGTGGGCATGCAGTGGGGAACGGTACGATAGTGAAAAAACGAAAAAGCCAACATGCCGCCTCGGCGCATGTTGACTCGCAAACCCCAAAGCTTACAGCAGCCGCTGTAAGCGTAAAATCGTAAACCGGTTGCGCACGAACAGCGCATCCTGCAGTGACGCCTCCACCAGCGCTGGCTCCACGCCAAGCTGGTCCGGCGCTGCCGGCCCCTGCACCGCCGCGAGCCACGCAGCAAGCTGCGAAGGCGCCGGAACCGCGCGGGCGATGCTCTGCACATCGCCCCAACGAGCCGCGATGCGCGCCCCTAGCGCACGCGCATCAACCTCCATCGCCGACGCATTCTCGGCGATGATGGCCTCGGCCATGGCCCCGTAGGCCGCCCGGATGCGTTCCGCATCCGTCTGCGCGCTCGGGGCCTGCCCTTGCGCTAGGCGCGCAGCGGCCTCGCCCTCCGTGAGCGCAAGCAGCGCTTGATAGCACTGCGCCATGAGCACGGTCGCGACGCCGACCTTTGCGCCGTGCAGCAGCGCCCGGCGGCGCTGCTGCAGGAGCACCATCTCCCAATAATGGGAGAGATGGTGCTCAGCCCCGGAGGCCGGCCTTGAGTGGCCGACCAAGAGCATGGAAAGGCCGGATAGGATCAGGCCTTCCATCAAACGACGCAAGCCCAGCTCGGTGCGCTGCGCGATCTCTTCTAGATGGTCGGTGCACAGCTCCACCGCCTCCAAGGTCAAGCGAGCACTCAGCTCGCAGTAGTGCTCATCCAGCAGCACGCGGCCGAGCGACCAGTCCGCGAGCGAGGTATGCTTGCCGAGCATATCGCCAACGCCGGCAGCAATCATCGCCTGCGGCGCCGCAACCAGAATGCCCAAGTCGGCGAAGATTGCCTCAGGGGCTGAGCAAGGAATCGTCTGCTTAAAGCCGCGGACGATCAGCGGCGCACCGACGGAGGCGAAACCGTCAACAGATGGAGCTGTCGGCACGGAAAGGAAAGGTCGATTCGTACGATGGCTGACAAAGCGAACAATGTCGTGAATCGTCCCCGTACCCACGGCAAGCAATACCTGAGAAGTCATCGATGTGTCCAGCATCAACTGAACGATTGCTTCCTCATCAGCAGCCACTTCCCCCATCCCGTTCTCACGAATCAGGCTAAGGCCAACCTTTACCTGCCCGTTTTTCAACAGCGAGCGAAGCTTTTCACCAGCCACAGCATACGTATTCGCGTCCGCGACAAGCGTCACTTCCTCATAGCCAGCTTCCTTCACATATCCGACAGCTTCACGGAGTGCATCTCGTTCAATGACAATACGGCGAATCGGAATCTCATGCTTTTGGCCGCAGGCGCACTCAAAGCTTTTCCCTAACCATTCATTCAGTAAATCACTCAAATCTACTCATCTCCCGACTTGTACATACAAGTTGTTCTTCCACCTATTCTAGCGTAACTTATGCTATAATAAAAGCCATTCTATTAGACTTTTTGCACGAAAAGAGGAGAAAGACCCTCATGCCGATCCAAACCGAAACCGAGCTGTATGCACCGATTAAAAGCTTTTTCGAGCAGCGTGGCTATACCGTCCGCGGGGAAGTTAAGCACTGTGACTTAGTTGCCATACGAGGCGATGAGCCCCCGGTTATTGTTGAATTGAAGAAGAGCTTTAATATCCCGCTTCTCGTCCAGGGAATTGAACGACTGAAGCTTACGCAGGACGTATATGTCGCTTTCGAGCTCCCTAACAAAGGAAAAGCCCCCCATCGCTTGCAATGGGAGGAGATCCGCCGACTTTGCCGCATGCTTGGCTTAGGGGTATTAACCGTCCAATTCTACAAACGCAAACAGCCCACAGTCGATCTCGTCTGTGAGCCTACACCTTATACCTTACGCCCCAACAAAAGGGCTTCTGGCAAACTTATGACCGAATTTCATGAGCGCAGCGGTGACTATAATATAGGCGGAAGCTCCCAGCAGAAGCTCATGACAGCGTATCGAGAGAAATCGCTTCACTGCGCCTATCTGATGCAGCAGCACGGTCCTTTGAGTCCGCGCAAGCTGCGTGAATATACGAACAATATGAACGTCAGCTCGCTTCTGCAGCAAAACTATTATCGTTGGTTCGTCAGACAAAGCCGAGGTATCTATCATCTTACCCCTGGCGGCGAGAAAGCCTTACAAGAGTACGCTCACGTAGTAGCAGCTTTCCCAACCGTATCTGTTCCTTAACTAAGAACGAATAACCACCCGATGAACACTCGCTTCCTCGTTCATCCGCAGCAGCGCTTTGTTCATCCAAATCGCTGCCTGCGAGCCTTCTCCCATCGCGATCGTTACTTGCTCCGCATGAACGCCAACATCGCCAGCGGCCCAGACGAACGGGACGCTCGTCATCTTACTGCGGGGATCGGTCATAATATGCCGATTCTCCATGCGTTCAGCACCAAGCTGACGCGCCAAGTCAGACTTCACTTCATTTCCACCGAAAGCAATAAAGCCTCGCTCTGCTTGAAGGAGAACGCCATCTTTAAGCACGACACCCTTGAATCGTCCAGGCAAATCGACCACAACCTCTGCAAGATCTTCCGCCACATAGGTAATGCCCTTATTCTTCATTTCCAGCAGAAGCTCACTTTTCACTGCCCGTTGTTGATGATTGACATAGGTCATTTGCTCCGTTCGATGACGCAGCTTAATGGCCATAACTGCTCCTGCGTCGCCTGAACCCATCACAATCGTACTCCGATCCCTAATTTCATATCCATCACAATCGGGACATACATACACCGTTAGCCCCAAGCATTCCTTCAGGTTCGGTAGTTCAGGCATACGATCCATTAAGCCCGTTGCCAGCAGCAGTGTCCTCGCTTCATAGCCGCGGCCACTTTTTCCCCATAGCTCAAAGCCATCACCGATTCTTCCTTTGGCGACAGCTTGTACAACTTCATCTTGGACAAAAGTAACCCCTAGCTTCTCGGCTTGCAGCCTGCCTAATCGACGCAGCTCTTCCCCCGATACCCCATCTGGCCAACCTAGAATATTATGATAGCTTCTGCATAGGGTAGAACGGCCGTAACCGGCGTCAATCACAAGGACTTTATGCTCATATCTGCCTAATTGAATCGCCGCTTGAAGTCCGGCAATGCCTCCTCCGACGATAATACTATCCACTTTCTCCATTTGCGCAATGCCCCTCTTCTCCAATTCACTACCAACTAGGATAACCGAATTAAGGAACTATCATCCTTATCTGCCTATCGATTCTTGATTGACCAGACTAAACCAAATTGCGTCAGGGAGGCGAACAATAGGATCCATGGAATTAGTCCGCCATCCAAGTCACTGCCGAAGGTAATGAGCACTAGAATGGAAATAACCCGCCCCACATTCAAGAAAAATTCCCGTACGACCACACTTTCTACCTTTAACTCCCCTTTAAGTGGCAGTCTCGCAATCAAGCTATAATAGTAGCCCGTCATGGTATTCCCTTGAAGCGGTGCAAAAATCGAATACAAAATCATGAAGCCGACTACCGAGTACACATTTAAACTTCCTATAATACAAGAAATGCCAACGAGATAGCCCACAGTCGATATCGTCAAATAAAACCTCGCTCTGCCCGCGTTCGCATATTTCGAAATAAAGATGCCCATGACAATACTTAAACTCGAATAGAGTACACCGAGATATCCGACCAGATCTTCGCGCGGCAGCACCTTGAATAATAGAATGTTAGGTAGAAACAACATCGTACCTTGCAGCAAGCCCATTCCGAAGAAGCCTATCAGCGCTTTCGACCACTCTTGCTTTTTCTTCATGATAAGACCTGTATATTTTAAGTAGTAGACACGATGATGACCGCTTGATGCCTTAATCTTTAAGGAAATGATGGCAGCCAATAAGAACATGATGAAAGCAATGACGAAGACGATTGTATAGCCGCTCAGACCCTCTTTTAACCGAATGATGAAACCAGCAAGTGCCGGTCCCGCGAGTGTAGCCGCTGTGAAATACATCATATTATAAGCCAGATATCGAATCCGATTCTGCTCGGTCGACACATCATACATCAGGGTTAAATAACCGACCCAGTAGAAGCTGCCTGCAAGTCCATTAAATATCGCAAATAGCACGTAATAATCGACAAGCCGCTCCCCAGCAATACTCACACATAAATAAAAGAGAGCGATCAGTACAATACCTAGTCGGTACGATACCATGCGATCTTTCTTCTTAATCATATAACCGCCAATGGCGAACCCAATCGGGGTTAAGATATACACAATCAAGCTGTAGGTCCCATTCACAACAACGCTATGCGTTAACCGCCATAAGTATAAATTAAGAAATACCCCTGACATGGAAGCACCGAATTGAAAAATGGAATGAATGATTAAGGAAATGACCGCTTCATGAGACAGTTTTTTTTCTTGTGGCAGCGCATTCCCTCTGCTCTGCAGCCAAGCTCTGATTTTAAGATTCATGGTAAACCTCCAGTCCTCTTCATTGTAACAGCCATTCCATCATCTGTTAAACAGCAAAAAGCCTCAGCATAAGCGCTGAGGCTTTATTAACGTCGGGATTAGCGTTACTTCTTAAGGCTATCCCATGTTTTCTGGAATTCTTCCAACATTTGATCTTTCGTGTACTTCTTAGCTACGTAACCTTGCATAACATCCCCGAACTTTTTGCTGGACGCTTCGCCACCTGGGAATTTGAACCAGTTCCAGCTCAATGTTTTACCAGCTTTGCTGTAAGCGATAATATCTGCTGCTAATGGTCCAAGAACTTTCTCGTCAGCAGGGATTGATTTGAAAGCAGGGATAAACTTGAACTCTTCCGTGATATATTTCTTACCGATATCGGAGCTAACCATCCAATTTAAGAATTTCTTAGCTTCGTCTTTCACAGCGGAGTTCTTGTTGATAACCCAGTTATTCGGTACGCCTACGAACAATTTGTCATTCGCTGCAGCGTCATCGCTGATCGGCATTGGCAAGAAGCCAATTTTGATATCTGGGTTTGTTTTAGTAATTTGAACTTGTGTCCAGTTACCTTGTTGTGTCATCGCAGCTTTACCCGTAGCAAAATCCGTTACTTGCGTGTTGTAGTCGGTTTGCAATGGGTTTTTGTTGCCGTATTGCAGTTGCAAGTCAAACAATTTCGCCCATTGATTGAATACTTCGTTGCCTGTAATCTTCGCAGTTCCTTTGTTCAAGCCATCGATGAACGCATTCGGATCCTTTTGATAAGCAAACGGAAGGTTTACGAAATGGTTGCCAAGTACCCACCACTCTGCGTAGCCCGTTTCAAACGGCGTGATACCTGCATCTTTAAGCTTTTTAGCTGCTGCTTCTAATTGAGAGAACGTTTTTGGCAGCTCCGTGATGCCCGCTTTGGCAAACAGATCTTTATTGTATTGGAAGCCATAACCTTCAAGGTTTAGCGGTTGACCGTACAATTTACCACCTTTGGTCATTGGCTCTTTGGCTACATCCACAAGGTCTTTCACCCAAGGTTGATCCGATAGATCTTCCAAGTTATCGATCCATTTATCTAAATCCGTGAAACCACCATTGTTGAAAATATCCGGTTTGTCACCTGCATTAAATTTCGCAAGCAAGGCAGCGCCGTAATCTGCTCCACCGCCGACGGTGTCAACTTGAATTTTCACATTGGGATTCAACTTCTCATATTCTTTTACCATTTTGCCAAGTTGATCTGCGATCTCTACTTTGAATTGGAACATTTTAATAGTAACCGGTTTGCCGCTTGCCGCAGGTGTTGTCGTCGCTGTAGTTGCACCTGTCGTTGCAGCTGGACTTGGACTTGCTGTATCTTCTTTTTTACCACAACCCGCTGCGAGTACGGATAAGGATAGTACAGTCGCCATTGAAACCATTGTTAATTTTTTCATGTAGGTAATGCCTCCCTTTATAATGTTTCTTCGTTTGAACTCACCGTACTTGTTCTTGCGTTGTTACCTTACAAGATTCATTGTAAACACTTACATCCTGGCTTAACACCGAGTATATTGAACATAAAGGTGGAATATCTTGAACATATTTGCAATTTTGTTAACCTTTTACTGAACCTGCCGTGATACCTTCTACAATGTGCTTCTGTAAGAACAAGAAGAAGATAACGATCGGTAACACGCTTAGTGTTAACCCAGCAAGTGCTAAATCCCATTGCTTCGTGTACTGTCCAAAGAAGGAGAACGTTGCAAGCGGAATGGTTCGCAGCTCCGGATTGCCAAGTACTAGGGAAGGAAGCAAATAGTCATTCCAAATCCATAAGCTGTTCAGGATGATGATCGTAATCGACATCGGCTTGAGCAGTGGGAATACGATTTTCCAAAACACACCATACGCTGAGCTGCCATCTACTTTGGCCGACTCTTCAATTTCCAGCGGAATGGACTTAATGAAGCCATGGTACAAGAACACATTTAAGGAAACACCGAATCCGTAATAGCATGCAACCAATCCCAGCTTGCTATCCATCAAGCCTACTTGGCTTGCCACGCGAACTAGTGGAATCATAATGGACTGGAAGGGAATGACCATTGCGGCAACGAAAGCCAAGAAAACAAGATTATTGAACTTACTCGATCTTCTCACCATGCGATATGCAGCCATGGAGGAGATGATCACGAGACCTGCGTTACTCAAAACGGTAATAAACAACGAGTTGAAGAACGCCTTGGGAAACTTCATAATGCTCCACACTTTGGTGTAATTATCGAGATATAGCGAGCTAGGAAGTTTTGCTGTATTCGCTGCAAGCTCGGGAAAGGTCTTTAAGGAATTCACGATAACGAAGTAAAACGGAACTAAGAACAGTAAAGCTAACAGGATGCCGAGGACTTCTAGGGTAAATAATCGACCTGTGTATTTTTTGACGGAATCCATTACACTTCAACCTCCTTGCGCTTGGTATACATCACTTGGACGGTTGAAATAATCGCAACTACGATGAAGAATACGAGCGCCTTGGCTGTACCCAAACCATAGCGGTTGTTCCTGAATGCTTCTTGGTAAATGTTGATCGAAACCGATTCAGTTGAATTGAAGGGTCCACCTTTGGTTAAGGAGAAGTTCAAATCAAAGATTTTGAATGACCACGAAATCGTCAAGAACAAGCAGACCGTAATGGCTGGCATAATAAGCGGAACGATGATGCTTCGCAGTACTTGCAAGCGTGATGCACCATCGATGTGCGCTGCTTCGAGCATATCCTTCGGTACGTTGGATAAGGCAGCAATGTAGATAATCATGAGATAACCCGCACCTTGCCACACACTAACGATGACAATTGCCCAGAAGGCTGTTGGGGCATCCCCTAACCATGGCAGTTCGAAGAATCCAATATGCGTGAGTTCACCTAGGGTTGCAAACCCTTTTACAAAGATAAACTGCCATATAAAGCCAAGCAATAAACCACCGATCACGTTAGGCATAAAAAAGATCGTGCGCAGCACATTCCTTGTTTTCAGCGCTTGCGTGAGCAGCAAAGCGAGTAAGAAACCTACAAGGTTCGTCAGAATCACATTCGTCACGGTCAATCGTGAGGTAAAGCTGAAGGCATTGCGATAATCCTTATCATGGAATAGGATTTGTTTGAAATTGTCCAGGCCGTTAAAGACTACTTTCGTTGTAACACCATTCCATTCGGTAAACGAATAATAGATGCTCATCATAAATGGAATCAGAACGATGATACTAAAAAATATCAATGCAGGTCCGATGAATACCCATTGTTGTAACCATCCTGAAAGCATTCTTTTTGTTTTCACTGGGAGTCCCCCTTACCATTCTGCTACTATACCCCAAGTATAGAGTGCTGCAGTACCCCAAAACACAGACGATCGTGACGCATTAGGTGGAATTTGTTGACCTCTCCTGCTACAATGTAGGGGAAAATCCCAATACAGAAACCGAGTTGATGACGTGTGATTCGACACAGTATCCGTAATAAATTGATCTTATTTTTGCTTATTGCCACATTAATCCCCTTCCTAACCTCCCTTGTCGTGTCCTACTATTTTACGAAGCAGAAGGTTACCGAGGATACCCTTACGAACAATTCTGCTTTACTTACACAAGGCACAACGAATCTCGTGAACTATCTGGATGGCGTGGTTCAAGCCTCCTCCACGATTTATACGGGAAGGACTCCTCTCTCTGAGATTGACCAATTCTATGAGATCATTCAAACGAAGCCCGTGATCGATTATCAGAGTGATAAAGTGATCAAAAGCGGTCTGCAGGTCATGTCACATTCTGTGAAAGAAATCAAACAAATTTACATGTATGCTTCCATTAGCAATAGTTCTTTTCTCTCCAACAATGATGCTCAAGTTAGCTCCGCCGGTAAGTTCGAGGGACTACAGCCGTTCCCGGAGGGCAAGCTTGTGTATTTCGAAACCACTCACCCAAGCCATTTGTATGGGATGTCACTCCCTGCATATTCTAACCAAACGCCAGTTATTTCTATGCACCGAAACATCATGTACTCCCCTAGTAATCAATCCATTGGCGAGCTTATCATTGATTTGAATTTGGACTTGGTTTCTGACATTTCCCAGAGCTTATTCACGCATGATCAAGAAGAACTATACATTTTAGATGACAAGGGACATATCGTATTCGGCCCGGATCCAAGCCAATGGGGACTTCAATTAGATGGGAATTGGGGAGATGAAGCTGTTCACAGTACCCTCGACAAAGGCAGCTACGAGTGGAATAAAGGTGCTTTTGCGGGAATTAATATGTATGAGAAAATGCGTACAGACTATTTGAACTGGACGATTGTGAAGCGTCTTCCTTATGAGCAGCTAACCAAGAATGCTCGACAATTGACCTTCATTAACTCCCTCATTCTTTCCTTCTCTATGCTGATTGTCATGGCCGGTACGGTGTATATAAGTATTCGTTTTACCGCTCCCATCAAACAATTGATTCGGTATATTACAAGAATTCAAACTGGACAAGTTGGGCTTGGTGATCATCAGAGCGACATTGAGTTGACCAGGGTCGATGAGATGGGGATACTTGCGAACCGTTTCCATGGGCTAATGCAGGACTTAAATCATATGGTGATGCGCGAATATAAGTTAGAGCTGGCTAATAAATCGAATCAGCTGATGGCGCTGCAAGCGCAAATAAATCCCCATTTCCTGAATAATGCCTTACAATCGATCGGAACACTGGCTCTGCAGCATGAAGCACCTAAGATCTATGCCCTGATTAATTCCTTAGCCAAAATGATGCATTACAGTATGAATACGAATGAATCCGTCGTTCCATTGCGGAAAGAAATCGACCATATTAAAGCCTATTTGGAGCTGCAGAAGCAGCGTTTTGAACACCAATTTGAGATCGTCTATGAGATTGAAGAAGAGACTCGAACCTTTACTGTGCCGAAAATGATTCTACAACCGCTTGTCGAAAATTATTTCAAGCATGGTTTTAAACCAAGTCATGCCCAAGACGTCGGTATATTACGCATCGAATCCGCGATGCTGACCACCCCTGAGGGGGACTTCTTAAAGCTCACCGTCGCAGATAATGGGATAGGGATGACGGATCAGCGGATGAGCGAAGTCCGTAGTCGATTAAAAGCTCCCTCGGTCACGGATGATTCCTATATTGGGCTGCGTAACGTCCTGACGCGTGTCCAGCTCTATTTTAATGATGATGCACGACTTGAAATCCACCATGTGCATCCTCAAGGCCTGCGGATTGTCATCCATATTCCAATGAGTAAGGGAGCTAGCTGATATGAAAGTACTGCTTGTAGATGACGAGAAGCATGTTCGAGATGCGATCCGATTGCTTGTGGATTGGAAGCATTATGGGATCGATACGATTTTGGAAGCACCTGATGGGGAAGCCGCAATCGCATTGGTTCGCGATGAGCATCCTGAGATTATCATGACCGATATGATGATGCCCATCATGAACGGCGTCAAGCTGCTAGAGTGGCTGCATCGCTATGCGCCTGATGCCAAAACCATTGTCATCAGCGGTCACGACGACTTCTCTTTACTTCGACATACGGTGAAGTTTGGCGGAACGGATTATATTTTAAAACCGATTGATCCGGATCAGTTAAATGAAGCCTTGGATAAAGCCATTCAAACTTGGCTCAAGGATGAGGAGCAAAGGCATACCAATCGCGAGCTGAATATGGAGGTTAATCAATTTAAACCTATTTACTGGGATAAGCTGCTTTCCGCATTAGTCGCTGAGCCCAGTACGTATGAGCCGGTGGCTGACCAGCTGGAGCGCGAGCTTCATTTATCCAGGAGCGTTGCAACCTGTCGTGTTGCCATTCTCACTTTAGATACGATGGAAGCTAGTATCAAGAATAAATTCAGTCAAAATATCGATCTTCTTCTCTTCTCATTAATTAATATTTGCAATGAATTTCTTGTCACGCAGAAGCGCGGCTACGCATTCCGCCACTGGCACAATCCCAACGAAATTGTGCTTTTCATATGGTCATCTCCCTCCAAGGGGGAAGAGCTGCTGGCAACGATTAATGATGGCATTCGAACTGTGCTCCATGCTCGTGTGGACTTCGGGATTGGGAGTGCCCACATCTTCCCTAGTCAATTGAAGCTATCCTATCAGGAAGCTCGCGATGCCCTGCGGCAGCGTAATCTGAGAACCAAAGAAACATGGGTACATAACACCTGGCATATCAACAAGGGTTCACAACCTACGTTGACTTTTCATCAATTCGAGGAGCAGATGACTCTCGCTTTGCGCAGTGGCAACGTCGAGCAGATTCAAGATATCGTTCAACATTGGATCGATGCGGTGAAAAGCTGTGAAGTCATCACACCTGAACAAATTGAGCATTGGTGGGGGGAATATCGGGTGATGATGCGTCGTTGGGTGCAGCAATTGATACCGAATAGCCGAGAGGACGATATCCATCCGCTGCTCCTTGAAGATAGTTCGGCCGCGATTATTACGCTCGACGAGAGAGGCATTCTCTCCTTGTCTCTCTGGCAGCAAGAGCTGACCCGCAGCCTCGTTCAGGTATCCAAGCTTCATCTGGAGAGTCAACACAAGGATAACAATGTGATTTTTGAAATCGCTAGCTTCTTGGAAAAGCACTATCATGAGGATATTTCCCTCGCGGATATTGCCAGTCGATTCTATCTCAGCCGGGAGTACATTTCCCGCAAATTCAAGCAGGAGTTCGAAGTCAACCTCTCTGATTATTTAGGGCAGCTTCGGATGAGTAAGGCCAAAATATTGCTCTGTAATCCGAATCTTCGCATATCACAGGTGGCTGAGATGGTTGGCTATCAGGATGAGAAGTATTTCAGCAAGGTTTTCAAAAAAATGTCAGGCATGACCCCGGGTGAATATCGAAAAACAGCGAATTCTATCTAATCTTCCGAGAAAATAATGGAATATGTTATACTAGTAATAAGAGGTGATTTTCATGAGTATGCCCATGGAGAATGCAACGGCGAATTCTTTTCCCCGCACGTCGAAAGCAACTAGGGTCAAGAAGAAAACGTATGCCTTCCTATTTGTGGGTTGGGTCATGCTGATCGCAGTCGGAGTCGCAGCTACGATGATGTACACGGAGCATCTGAAGCAACAAATATCAACCGATATCGCACAGCAAACCCAACAGCAATTACAAGTCATTCAACAAGATTATCAGAAGCAAGTCTCTCAATTGAAGGATAGTGTGACTTCCGATATGAAGACTCTGCAAGCCAAAGTAGATTCATTGAATGAATTACTGGCTTTCACCAAAGATAGCGCCAACAGCAAGACCGATAATAGTAATCAACTTTATACGCAGCTAGCTGACGTCAAGAAGAAGCTAGATGAACTGACCAAAAATCTGGATGTGTTGAAATAATGACAGCGAATCCGATTCAGCAATTCAACCGTGTGATGTTGCTTGCCTGCGCACCTTTTGTGGGTATGCTGATTTGGCTGCTCTTCATTTCTCTGGATATTTCTATTCCAACGATGACCCCTCAGGCATCGATACCGATCAACTTAGGGCAAGAAGCGACCACACTCAACAGCTCATTGACCCAATCGAATAATGATGCGGTCCAAACCAAAACCATTATTCAGCAATACTTCCAGCTGTATGAGAAAAGCACGGCAGAAGTAACCGCCATGCTCCAAAGCGCGGCTTCGCAAATCGCCAAACCCGGACTTATCTATGATGCACGGATTACTGACAAACTTGGCAGCCCCATCCGCCAAGCCACTTCGGGCAATATTGACATTCAACTATTCGCTTTGAATGAAAAACATTATTCAGGTTATGCTCTTAAAGTGAACCTCAAGAGCGATAAAGCTATTAAGCTCGTGTTGGGGAATGATAAGCTCGGCTCCAGTGAAACAACGTTAGCCGCGGCTTCGCGCTATGGCGCCGTTGTTGGGATTAACGCAGGCGGCTTCGCGGACGACAACCGGGGAAGACGCTATCCGCTTGATACAACCGTGATGAACGGGAAATACGTCAACGGCTTCTTCCCCACCAACAATGACACGGCTTTCATCGGCTTGAACAAAGACCGCAAGCTGATTGGCGGCAAGTTCAGCTCTCAGTCGGAGCTCGACAAGCTGAACCCTCTGATGGGTTCGACCTTCGTCCCTGTGCTGATGAAAAATGGCAGTAAGATGTCCATTCCGTATCAATGGCAAAGCTCGCCAGCAAGAGCAGCTCGAACGGTCATGGCCAATTATAAACATGATCAGCTCTTATTTCTTGTCACGGACGGCTATGATGAGAGCGGTAATTCAGGTGCTACGCTTGCTGAGCTGCAGGACAAAATGCAGCAATTAGGCGTTGTTGACGCTTATAATTTGGATGGAGGCGGCTCAACGACATTAGTCTGGGGTGGAAGCGTGATCAACCGCCCCTCTGATGGACGACTCCGACCACTCGCTACGAACTTCTTGTTTTTCAAATGACCCAAATTATTCACACAATATTCGTTTCTTTTTTGGGGATGGTTGGGTATAATAAGCCTTAACTATGTGCAAAAAACGCTCTTTAACCCTATAGGAGGTGCAGCTATGTTCGGTTTATCCACAACATTTTGGCTCGTTAATTCCGTATTTCTTTTATTCATCGTCGCTATGGTAACGGCTTCCTATAACGAGGACAAAACAAAAGGCCTATGAGCCAAGAAAAAAAGCATTGCTTTCTCCATTGGAGGAAGCGATGCTTTTTCTTTTTTTACCTACTAGGCTTTCGCCTTAAGCAGGTTCATTTCAGTTATACAAACGCCGCAAATATAACGATCTTTGAATTCACTGACACTTTCCATGCTGCCACAGAACACACATTTCGGACGGTATCTCTCGAGAATGATATGGTCACCCTGCACTAGAATTTCTACAGGATCTCCCTCATTCATTTGGTATCGCTTTCGTAGCGATTTAGGCAATACGATTCGTCCCAATTGATCGACTTTACGTACGACTCCAGCTGGCTTCATCATAGGACTTCACCTCTCTTTTCGCAGACGTTTTCTACGCTTCCTGCAATTTCACTTCGACAAACAATTTAGTATCGAGCTTACCGAGTACTATTCGCCGTAATTCATGAAATTCCTTCTGCAAAAGACCCAAAATCTTTCTTTTCTTGCCAAAAATGTCGGCATAGCACTAAAAAACATAGGTCGTTAGAAATCCTACTCCAGACCTACAAACCCAGTTTGGCGTAATCCCTCATATAAAATAATAGCCGCAGAGTTGGAAAGATTTAAGGATCTTACCACATCGGACATTGGCAACCGGATTAAAGTATCCGGGTGCTGACGTAATAGCTCCTCTGGCAGCCCTTTCGTCTCTTTACCGAACACGAAAAAATCACCATCTTGGAAAGTAAAGTCCGAGTAGCGTTTGCTCGCTTTCGTCGATGCAAAGAAGAATCTATGACCTTGGTATGCAGCCAAAACCTCATCGAAAGAGTCGTGGTAGTCAATCTTCACCGAATGCCAATAATCAAGACCAGCACGTTTGAGCGTCTTATCATCGGTGTCAAAGCCAAGCGGTCTAACCAAATGAAGATGAGTGCCTGTTGCGGCACATGTTCGTGAAATGTTACCTGTGTTTGCAGGAATTTCGGGTTCTACTAGTACAATATGAAAAGCCATCTCTGTTCATTCACCTCATTCTCTATCCTATTATAACCTGTATTGGAATGCAATTTAACACTGTGTTAACTTTATCTTAATATCGCGATGATAGTGGTACGTCATACTAGAGATATCCTTCATTAAAAGGAGTCTACCTAACGATGAAAAAGAAAATTCTTATTGTTGATGACGAACCTTCCATCTCCATGCTCATTGAATTCAACCTCAAGCTTGCCGGCTTCGAGGTACACTGCGTATTCGACGGGGAAGCTGTCTTCGGTGCGATTCAATCGTTCCGCCCTGATCTTATCGTTCTCGATCTCATGCTGCCCAAAATGGACGGCTTACAGGTATGCCGCAAGCTTAGAAGCCAGAACAATCTCGTTCCGATTATTATGTTAACGGCCATGCAGGATCTTACCGATAAAATTGCCGGTTTGGATAACGGTGCAGATGATTACATGACGAAGCCTTTCTCGCCGCTCGAGCTCGTCTCTCGCATTCAAGCGATTCATCGCCGTATCCAGACCCTGCCTTCCACCACAGAAGAAGCAGCGATTGCAATAGGTCAAATCTCTGTCAAAGCGGAGCAACGCGAAGTGACGATGAATGGCGCGCCTATCGAGCTTACACCCAAGGAATTCGAACTGTTGCTTTTCCTCTGCAAGCATCGTGGAAAGGTACTTAGCCGGCAACAGCTGCTTCACGGCGTATGGGACTATCATTTCCTCGGGGATACACGTATCGTTGATGTCCATATCTCACATCTGCGTGACAAGATCGAGCAAAATGCACGGCATCCTGAATACATCATGACGATTCGCAATGTCGGCTACAAGCTGACCGAGCCCGTCATCAAGGAATCTTACGCTTGAGTAGAGTAAGATTAGCGCAGTAACGCGCAAAGTTGCAAAAGTGCAACCTTTTCCACCTGAATGCACGAAGTTTCTAATCTAAATGCAAAAGTGCAACCTTTTTACTCGATTTCGGTATTTTTTGATGAAATAGATGGAAAAAGTTGCATTTTCGCAACCTATGAAATTCCAGAAAATAACTGCATTTTTACACTTTTGTAGTTTAAATCAACACAATCCAAATATCGAAGAAGTCATTCGAGGATGCGCGACCGCGGTTTAGCTGTTGTTTTATCGTCAATCAGAATTTGTTCTTCCGAGCACCGGAAACATATATTATATATGTAAAAAAAGCCTCATCAAAGTAGATCATTCTACGTTGATGAGGCTTCTTTCATTTAAGCTTTCTGTTCTGCTGCAGCTTGTTCAGCCTGCTTATGCTCCAACGATTCGGTTAAGCGTTCTTTACTCATGAGAACAGCTGCAACGATAGCCAATGCTGTTGGAATCAGTGCCCACATGAATGTATACGAAATCGAGGAAGATAGCCCATCTGTAATTTTTTCTAATATTGGCGCTGGGATTTGTGCACGAGCCTCGGGCGCAAGAAGTACCCTTGGATCACTGAACGCCGGATTACTCGCCATATCACCTTGCCCGCTACTAGCGAAGATCTCCTTAAGCTTCGCTGTAAAATCATTCCGTTGAATGATTCCAAACAGCGTGATCCCTAACGTCATACCCAGGGAACGGACGAAGGACACAGTCGCGTTCACTGAACCGCGTTGGGACGGATCAAAGTGATGAATCGCAGAATTGGAGAGCACGGAGAAGCTCGCACCGATCCCAACACCGACGACAATCATGCACATTGTCACATACAAGCGGCTTGTATCAGGCTCAAGCTGCGTTAGCATGACCATACCTGCTGCTAGAATCACAACAAAGACCATCATAATATTGCGGTATGGCATTTTGTTCATTAAGATACCGCCACCAACAGCTGAGAACACGGAACCTACCATCATGGGCAGTAGGACAAGTCCTGAGTTCGTAGCTGTTCCGCCAATTACCCCTTGAATATAAATCGGGATATACACAGACGCTGTAATAAAGCCCATCCCACTTAATAAACCGAGCGCATTACTCGTGGTGAACAGGCGGTTTTTGAACATTGGGAATGAAATAATCGGTTCAATGACTTTTCTTTCAATGAAGATAAAGGAAACCGTAAGAATCGTAAAAGCGGCAAATAGTCCTATAATAATACTGGAATCCCATGCATATTCATTCCCGCCAAGCTCAAGGGCGAACATCATGCTGACAACGGCACCAACAAGCGTGACGGCCCCCCACCAGTCGATCTTTTGCTTCGTATGGATGGGAGATTCTTTATAGAACATCGCAATAAAGATAAGAGCCAAAATACCAAGTGGGATATTCACATAAAATACCCAGTGCCAGCTAATATAATCCGTTATATAAGCACCAAGCAGCGGTCCGAAAATACTCGATAAACCGAACACCGCTCCGAATAAACCGCCGAGCTTTCCACGTTGCTCTACAGGTACTGTATCAAACATGATTGTGAAAGCAATTGGGATTAGCGCACCGCCGCCAATACCTTGCAGGGCACGATAAATACTAAGCTGTACAATGCTTTCTGCGGTACCGCATAGGACGGATGCACACAAAAATACGATCAATCCAAAAATAAAAAAGCGTTTGCGTCCGAACATATCGGACAATTTCCCAAAAATCGGCATACCAGCCATTTCAGCAACCATATAGGCGGATGTAACCCAAATAAACTTATCGAGTCCACCAAGGTCTCCTACAATCGTTCCCATCGCAGTGGCAACAATCGTATTATCCATTGACGCCATCAACATCGCCAAGAGTAGACCCGCTAAGACAAAGCCTACTTTATTATTTCTATTTGTCATGCTCACACATTCCTTTACATTTGTTTTCGCCTTACCACCTGAACTTACAGGCTTCCTACATCTTGCGTGATTCCTTCACAAGGGCACCCTTCTTTTTCTCTAGATGCACCTTATATTCAACCAGATCGACTTCGCAACCAGGACCAATGACGACTTGGTTACCGCGAACAACCTTCGCTCTCGTATGCTCCAAGTAAATATCATCACCTTCAATGACCGAAACCGTTACCGCGGCATGCGGTGAGGGTCTGAAGAATAAGCTGAACGGATGAAGCATACTCGCTTTACGAATCCTTATTTTCTCTCCGCCGATCTCCTTCGCTGTGGAATCCTGGAACAGTTTGATGTCGATCTCACCTGCGTTAAGCAGTCCTCCAACATCAAACATGCCCTTCAGCTTAAAGACATCGACTTCGCAATCCCCGCCAGATGAGATATGTCCACTTAGCGCGATCTCGCTGCCTTGGATATGGCCCTTCACTTCCATCGTCCCTGAACCAGTAAGTGAGCCAATTTCCGCATCACCACTAATACTCACCGTCCCCGAATTTTTCATTGTATCGCTTTGAACATTACCCGTCAATGAAAAAGTGCCCACAATGCCTGTATGGCCTGCTTGCAGATCACCGTCCATCTCTAAGGTGCCTACACATTTCAGAAGACGGCATTTCGTCTCACCTTCGATGATGCCTTCGCCAACAATTTTCACACGATCATAGAGGCCGCCTGCCGCGGTCGAGCTGCCTGTAATCTTCAAATTCCCGATTGACGAACGCTTGTTTGCATCTTTTCTCATTGTACCTCATACCCTCCTCTCTATGCTACAATTTTTCGCTATGCTTCACTTTAGATCTTTGATCTTGCTCGAGCTTCGCCGTATATTCAATGAGTCCGATCTCACAGCCAGGTCCGATCTTAATATTCGCTCCTCTTACAACTTCAGCAGTCGTATACTCCAGATAAATATGATCTCCCTCAATCGTTTGAGCCGTCAAATGATTGCCAATAGCAATCGGCAGAATCTTCAACCAACGAGCCAAATTAATCCCTGGCTGTTTACGTACTGAGATCCGTTCTCCGCCGATCTCTTCAATTTTGCAATGCCCATGCAGCGTAACAAGGATGGTATCCGCATTGAGCGTTCCAACTTGCAGCCTGCCGTTCGCATTAAACTTCTCTGCCTCACAATTACCTATTATCGTTGTTGCACCATTGATTTCAAGGCTCTCGCCAGCATAATTGCCCTCAATCTTGACCTTGCCATGAATACGTGTACGCTTCGCCTTCAGATTTCCGTGAATCGTTAAGGTTCCATTCATCTCGGCTGTTTCAGCTGTCATGCTGCCATTCACTTCTGCTCGACCATTTAGATTAAAATCGGAGCAAGTAATGTCCCCTTCTAACCGTCCAAGGCCATCAATTTTGACTATACGAAAGCTCCCGCCGTTCGAAGAGCCTATCCCGGAAATCATCAAATTACGTTTCGTGTCTGCATGCATGGATACCACCTCCTTACAATGTTGTCATTTTTAGCTTGAGATCTTCAATCTTCTTCGCCACCTGCACGCGGAGCACGACCTTAACACCATGCTCGAAATACAGCTCACTGCCTGTCGTTACGAGCAGAAACACAGTTAAGCCCATCTTACGGATAAAAATCAAATCACAGGGCTTTCCTTCGAACTTGGCGTATTGCTCTTTCATCGTAAGCAGCAGGAGCTTCCCTTCATCGAGGCTCATTTCACCGGATTGTAAGCAATCCTCTAATAAGAACAGAAATAATGTTTCTTCAAAGCTATATACCGCAGTCGATCCCAAAAATGGGGACGCATAGTCAATGGTTTGCAGAGAAACAATGTTACGTTTCACTAACTCTAATTTGTCCATCTTCAGATCACTTGGAACGATGGAGAATACATCCGCTAATTCGTCCAATGATAAATCATCTTTCATATTCAAAATTTTATCGATACGCGCCAGCATCTGTCCCTTCGGAAAAAATGTTTCCTGCCCAGTAAATGCCGATTTACGGATAAACCATTCCTCGGGAACTAAGTTTTTACGTTTCCAGCGGTATAATTGACCATAAGATATACCAGTTAGCTCTAGCAGCTCTTTTTTCGATATCAAATCCTCGTCCAACATGCATCCCTCCTTCGCCATTTCAATGTAACATAACATTGTTACGCAGTAAATCAGCCTTGCGACTGAACTACAAAACAAACCACCCAGAAATCCTGAGTGGTTTGTTCTTCATCTATAGGCTTCAAATCTTAAAATACAAAGTCATCGTCCGTCAAAGCCTCGACGTGAATGGTGCGCACATAACCGTTTCCTTTTTTGGAGAAAAAGTCATGCTGCTTTGTCCGCGTGCTCAGTCCGTTGAGAACAATCGGGTTGATCTCCTCTTCAGCGAACATCGGTTCAACACCCAAATTCATAAACGCTTTATTCGCGTTATAGCGCAGGAATGCTTTCACTTCGTCTGCCAGATCCAGCGGTCCGTACAGACTATCTGTGTAGCCTTCTTCATTCGTATGAAGCTCTTTCAACAACGCACACAGTGTTGCGTACGCTTCATCTTGTTCAGCAGGACTAAGCTCCGCATAGACCTCTTGCGCCAACACGCCGATGTACAACCCGTGGATGCTCTCATCGCGTAGAATCAAGTCAATGATTTCGCCACTGCTCGTCATTTTCCCTTGTCCAGCCAAATACAACGGATAGTAGAAACCGCTATAGAACAAATAGCTTTCCAGCAAAACAGACGCAGCCATCGCTAGATACAGCTCTTTGGTCGAGTTAATATTTTCATAGAAATGTGAAATCTTATTCGCCTTAAACTGCAAGTGCGGATTACGCTCCACCCATTGGAACAGCTCATTAATCTCTTCTGTCGAAGACAGTGTAGTGAAAATTGAACTGTAAGACTTCGCGTGGATTTGCTCCATCATCCCCATGAAGCTAAGCACAGCTTTACGCTGCAGCCCATCAACATGCTCAAGAATCTTCGGCATCCCGATGCCGCCTTGCATCGTATCTAGCAAAGTCAGGCCGCCAAGCACTTTCATGTATAGCTCACGTTCAACATTGCTGAGTGTAATCCATGACATCTTATCATCAGACAATGGAATTTCTTCATCTGTCCAGAATTGCATAATATTTTGATTCCAGAACGTAATCGTAAAATCATCATCAGGCCGGTTCCAATTCACCGCTTTTTTGACGACGGGTTTATTGATCGTTAGTGCACTTGTCATGAATGGTAGTCCCCTTCCTAATTATACCGAGCAGCTTACACATTCCTCAACGGATAGCTGATTGGTTCGTGTGTAGTAGAGCGATTTAAGTCCTTTGTGTGCCGCATACAGGTATAATCTAGCAAGTTGTCTTGTTGAAACATCACTGTTTACGTGTAAAATGGTCGAGATCCCTTGATCCACATGCGTTTGAATCTCCGAAATGAGGTCAAGAATCTTGAATTGATCCATTTGATAAGCGGATTTATAGTAGAAGAAATTATCGCGCGCCATGAATGGCATCGGGTAGTACGTTGTTGAATTCGCATACGTACGCGTCTCAATCGGTTCAACAATTGGCATAACGCTGGATGTTGAATTTTGAATATACGAGATGCTTTGCGTCGGCGCTATAGCCAAACGGTAGGCATGGTATAGACCGTGCTTCTGCACCTCAGCTTGCAATGCTTTCCAATCGCTTGGCGACGGGATCGGCATACCTTCGAATAAAGCTTTCACTTTATCCGACAGCGGGCGGTAATCTGTTTCCGTATAACGGGTAAAATAGTTTCCATTCGCATATTCGGACAGCTCAAAGCCTTCGAATGTTTGTCCGGATTCTTTGGCAATTTCCATGCTTTTTTCGATGGAATAGAAATTCATCGCTGCGAAGAAGGTGCGAACGAAATCTCTCGCTTCGGCACTCTCATAAGCAATTTTGTTCTTGGACAAATAGCCATGCAGGTTCATAACACCAAGACCGACAGAATGCAGCTCACGGTTTGCTTTGGCGACACCTGGCGCATTGTGAATCGTCGTCATATCACTCACCGAAGTTAAGGCGATCATGCCTTCGTGTACGGTTTCGCGCAGCTTTTTACGATCCATCACGTTCGCGATGTTCATGGAAGCTAGATTGCAGCTGATATCGCGAAGAATCGTATCTTCTTGGCCATAATCATTAATTTCAGACGTTTCCTGCAGTTGGAAAATTTCCGTACAGAGATTGGACATCTTGATCGTCCCAATCCCCTTCAGGGCATGATCCTTATTGGCATTCGTACGATTCATCATATATGGATAACCGGATTCCAGTTGAGTTGTCGCAATTTTGGTCAGCATATCACGTGCATTCATGACTGCTTTCTTTTTTACCTTCGGGTTCGCTATAAGTTCTTCGTACATGACATCCATATCAAGATCATCCATATGTTTGCCGTAAGCTTGGAGAACGGTGTATGGTGCGAAAATATGTAGAGGCTTATTCTCCTCCGCTAGCTTATAAAACTTATTCGGTACAATAAGTCCAATCGAGAGAGTTTTCAAACGGGATTTCTCATCCGCATTAATTTTCTTGCTATCTAGGAATTCCAATACATCCCAGCCGAAAATGTTGTAATACGCCGCGCCCGAGCCCTTGCGTTGACCCATTTGATCCGCATAGGAGAATGCATCCTCCATAAGCTTAAGTACAGGTATAATGCCTTTGGCCGCGCCCTCAACGCCTTTAATCGTTTCACCGCGCCCACGCAGCTTAGATAAGTTTACGGCTACACCGCCGCCAATTTTGGAAAGCTGCATGCACGTTGCGAGCACATAGTTGATGGAATTTAAGGAATCGTCCATTTCTAACAAAAAGCACGATACCATTTCACCGCGACGACTTTTGCCTGCGTTCAGGAACGTAGGTGTTGCTGGCTGTAAGCGTTGCTCCATCATGGACAGGGCTAGCACACGCGCTGTCTCCGCGTTCCCGCGACCCAAGTACAGAGCTACAATCGCTACGCGATCAGCGAAATGCTCCAGATATAATGTCTTATCATCACTGCGTAATGCATAATCTGTATAAAATTTCGAAGCTGCCATATAGGATGCGAACTCGAATTGATTGTCATGTGCTACTTGATACACGCTGTTAACTTCAGCTTCGGTGTATTTGGTATAAACATTCTCGTAGAAGTTGTTATCGATCATATAACGAACCTTCGAAGAGGTATCGGGGAATGTGAGGCTGCGGCTGTGAACTTCCTTCATGAACACTTCAACAGCTTCTTTATCCTTCTCTAATTGAAAAAAACCATCCGTACCGCGTTGCATTAATTCATTATTAAGTTCAATGTGCCGCAATTGCCTGTACCCCCTGAACAAATCGTTCTACGTCATTTTTGGTGCCGGATAATTCAAATTTGGTTAAAACAGGAACATCGTAAAGCGCTGAGATTGTATCTGCACTTTTGGCGAAGCCGTCTCCCCAGTTGCGGTTACCGCTAGCTGCTACGCCTTGAAGACGAGAGGAATTACTTTCTAGGAAAGAAGCTACCTTGGGAGGAATTTGACCAAAACCCGTTGTATAGGTCACAAGCACGAAAGGCTCGTCCATTGTCATCGCATCCTCAATTTGAACCGCGGGCATTTGGAGTTTCGCAATAAAACGGCGAACATTTCCAGTCTTCGAATCGTAAGCAATCAACATAGCTTCCGTCTCCTATCATTCTCAATTCTCTCGATCTTAAGCACTCACTTGCTGGTAACTCACTTGCTGGTAACCTATATGTAGTAAACATTCACATTCTATCGTCTATCATTCGTGGGTGAAGCCAATCATTAATCGACAGAATCTGCATTTTCTTACCTGCTCCGTACGCGGTCAAAAAAACTTAAAACCTTAGGTTTCGCTTGCTTTCTGGCTCTATTTGAGCCTTCGGCTAGCAATCTCGCAATGTGCTTTTCATCACGACATCTAGATGATAGATTCAAATTTATATCAATATATTGTGTTTGTCAACGAGCAAAACGGCCTATTTACTTTTACAAAACACCTAATCCTAGACGGGGCGTGGCTCGCTAGGTTTATAAAAATATTTTCATTTTTTACTTGATTTTTTCGGAAATGTCGAAATGCCTAGGACTATACGCTCCTACTATATCTAGTTACTGATCCTGCCTAAACAACCGTCTCTACAACCTCTCAGAGAGCCCTCTACAGGCTTCCAAACCTTCAATCGAAATCTCATGCCTCAAACAAAAAAAAGCTATTCACGCGCACACGAGGGTGCCATGAATAGCTTAATTGGTTTCCTAGCTGTTGCGACGTTGGAAATCCGTCATGAACTCAGCTAGTGCTTTACATGATGTGTAAGGTACAGCATTATACGTAGAAGCGCGTAATCCGCCAACACTGCGATGACCTTTCAACCCAACAAAGCCTTGTTGTTCGGTTTCTTTAATGAACTTCTTCTCCAGCTCTTCATCTTGCAAACGGAACGTAATATTCATCGTTGAACGGCTGCCAAGATCCACAGGTCCGCGATAGAAGCCATTGCTGTTGTCGATTGCACGATAGATGAGGCCTGATTTTTCTACATTATTCTTCTCAATAACCGTTAATCCGCCTTGCTCCTCAATCCACTTCAATACGAGATTCACCATATAGATGGAATAAGCAGGCGGCGTATTGTAGAGGGAATTGTTTTTGCTATGCGTTTCATAACGCATCATAGTCGGAATTGTTTTTGGCAAATCAACAAGTAAATCGTCTTTAATAATCGCCACAGTCACACCAGATGGCCCTAGGTTCTTCTGTGCTCCCGCGTAAATCATACTGAACTTCGATACATCCACTGGACGACTCAGAATATCACTGGACATGTCACCAATCAAAGGAATGTTCCCTGTCTCCGGGAAGCTTTGGAACTGTGCCCCTTCAATCGTTTCATTGGATGTGATATGCAGATAAGCTGAATTTGGATCCAGATTGATTTCACTCAATGCAGGAATTTTCATAAATTTCTGTTCTTTCGAACTAGCCGCAAGGGAAACTTCTCCGAATAGAGCTGCTTCTTGCACAGCCTTCTCAGCCCAAGCGCCTGTCAGCACGTAGCTACCAACCTTGCCTGGCTTCAAGAAATTCATAGGGATCATTGAAAACTGAGAGCTTGCTCCGCCTGTCAAAAAGAGAATTTGGTACCCATCTGGAATACCAAAAATACGCTTCAACAATGCTTGTGTTTCATTATGTACTTGCTCATATTCTGCACTACGGTGAGAAATTTCCATGATGGACATGCCAATACCTTTAAAATCAACAAACTCCTCTTGCGCTCTTTGAAGTACTTCGAGCGGTAACGCCGCAGGCCCTGCGTTAAAGTTATAGGCCCTGTTTCCCATGATGACCACACCTTTGCTTTTTTGTATTATGGCTATGATAGCAATATTCTGTTCAAGCATCAAGTAAAACCTCAAACGGGTTATACGAAACTTGTCAGAATTCCACGATAAATCGCTACCATGTCTTCCAGCTTCATACGCACAAGCCCGCTGGAAGACGGGCACACATAGTCAATAACGCCCTCTACCATCGGCTCCGGTTGACTTCCCCATGAAATGCCTTTGCGGCCGCTATACTGCTCGTAAACGCCCTTTCCAACGAAGCAAACAACCTTGGGTCGATAAGTCTGAATTTTCTCTTTTAAAATGCGCCGGCCCTCTCGGTACTCTTCTGAAGTTATTTCCGCTGCTGTCAACGAGGGGCGTGACACAATATTCGTAAAGCCGTAGCCGATTTGAAGCAGATCGCCATCTTCTTGCGGCTTGTAGAGCCGTGGGGTTAATCCCGCTTGCAGCAGGATGCGATAAAATCGATTACTCGGATTCGCATAATGATGCCCGGTTTCCCCTGATCGGATACTAGGGTTATATCCAACGAAGAGAATTTGCAAATCCTCAACGATATGATCTGAAATTGCCGCTAGTTCCAACAGCGCACCTCTCTCTAAATGAATTTTAAATTCTCATACGTTGATTATTCCTGCCTTTAGCCGCAGCAGTTACACATTCGTCCGTCCCGAAAGTTGTTCGGCAAGCCCGAGGAAATATCCAACTACGCGACGAATTCGCTTCTCCACATCTGGGTGAATGTCCTCGAAGGCAACATCTGCGCGGAAGCTCTTACGTTGATCGCCACCAATCGAAATCCATTCCGGGCAGTTAATCCCATGTAGATTACGAACAACCGTCTGCAGCTGTGTCAGCGAGCTGACAGCAACCGCCCCGCCTGATGAGCTGACGGATAGCACAGCTTTGTCGTTGAAATGATCCTTTCCAACATGATCTAACGCATTTTTCAATACGCCAGAAATGCCGCTGTGATACTCAGGCGTTGCCAGAACAATAGCTTCCGCGGACAGCATCGCTTGTTTAAATGCCCCTAGAGCTTCGTGATCGTCTCCATCGTCTTCGGGTGTATAGAAGGGTAACGGCGTCCTATACAGGTCGATCAGTGTTACGTCCTGCCGCTCCTGCGTTGCCAAGTATTGAATATATGTGGCAAGTCGTGTACTTGTGGCAGCTCCATGATTGCTTCCTGCAATAATTGTAATTTTCATCGTCTTTCATCCTTTCCAAAACTAAGTAGCGTTACGAATAGTATACCTGACATTTTTCACTAGTTCAATCTTAATTATAATAATTATAAAATAATAATTATTATTTATATTATAATAAAAAAACTGCCCCCTTCATAGTGAGAGCTATGAAGGGGGCAGTTCTATAATGATATCGAATTATTGCTAAAAATTAGCAATCGAAGTAAAGGTTGTACTCGTGTGGGTGAATACGAATTGCTACTTGTTTCGCTTCGCCACGTTTCAAGTCGATGTAGTTATCGATGAAATCTTGTGTGAATACGCCGCCTTCAAGCAAGAAGTCGGAATCAGCTGCAAGTGCATCCAAAGCTTCGTCTAATGTACCAGGAACGCTGCGGATTTCAGCTTTCTCGCTATCTGACATTTCATAGATGTTTGTATCGAAAGGACCGTATCCAAGAGCACGTGGATCGATTTTCTTTTTGATACCGTCAAGACCAGCCATCAACATTGCCGCGAAAGCAAGGTATGGGTTAGCTGTGCTGTCTGGTGTACGGAACTCAATACGGCAACCTTTAGGTGTCACAGCTGCGATTGGAATACGAACTGCTGCAGAACGGTTACCTTTGGAGAATACAAGGTTTACCGGAGCTTCGTAACCAGGAACTAGACGTTTGAAGGAGTTTGTACTTGGGTTCGTGATCGCGATCAACGCTGGAGCGTGATACAGGATACCGCCGATGTAGTTAATAGCCATTTCGGAAAGGTTAGCATATGAGCCTTTTTCGTAGAACAAAGGGTTACCTTCGTTGAAGATGGACATATGAACGTGCATTCCGCTACCGTTGTCACCAAATAGTGGTTTCGGCATGAAAGTTGCAACTTTACCATATTCTCTCGCTGTGTTAGCAACGATATACTTGTATTTAAGCAGGTTGTCTGCTGTTTTAGTCAATGTGTCAAAACGGAAGTTGATTTCAGCTTGACCAGCTGTAGCTACTTCATGGTGATGACGCTCGATACGAAGACCTGCGTCAGCAAGTTTATTACACATTTCGGAACGGATATCTTGTTGGGAATCCATTGGTGCTACTGGAACGTAACCGCCTTTAACTGGAACTTTATAAGCAAGGTTTCCGCCTTCTTCTTTACGGCCTGTGTTCCAACCAGCTTCTTCGGAGTCAACTTCGAAGTAAGATTTGTTCATACCGTTCTCGAAACGAACATCATCAAAGATGAAGAATTCGGATTCTGGAGCGAAGTATGCAGTTGTACCTACACCTGTTGTTTGCAAATATTCTTCAGCCTTTTGAGCGATGCTACGTGGATCACGGTCATAACGGTCGCCTTCAGGTGTATGGATGTTGCTCATAATTACTAGTGTTGGATGTGCTGTGAAAGGATCCACATAAGCAGTTTCCGTATCTGGCATCATTACCATGTCAGATTGTTCAATACCACGGAATCCTGGGATGGATGAACCGTCAAAAGCTACGCCATTTACGAATGTTTCTTCATCTACTTCTGTAGAAGGCAAGGAGATATGCTGCGCTTTACCGGAAAGACCAACGAAACGAAAATCTACCCACTCAATATTTTTTTCCTTAATTAGGTTCAACACGTTTTGAACTGACATTTAAAAACCCTCCCATTTCCGTACATTCAACGTACTTTGCATGATTAATGTTCAACTTTTGCTTGTTTTCTTTCACATATTATATAGCGATACATCCAACACAGTCAATACTTATGTCAGGTATTTTTTAAAGATGTGTAAGCTATTCTTACACTTAAGCACAATTTTCACATGTATCCAAAAACAGGAAAAAAGTTTCTCCCTATTTATGGAGAAACCCATTCCCGTGAAACCGTATATTACGCCAAAATGGCTTCTTTCTTCGTATCAAACTTCTTACCAAGTAATGGAGCAAGTTTCTCAAGATCAGATAACAAATGAGCAAATTGATCTGGGAACAAGGACTGCACACCGTCACCTGTCATTGAATTGTCGGGATCTGTATGCATTTCAATGATTAAACCATCCGCTCCCGCTGCAACGGATGCCTTTGTCATTGGAACTACAAGCTCTCTCCGTCCTGTTCCGTGACTAGGATCTGAGATTACTGGCAAGTGACTCAGTTGTTTAAGTACCGGAATCGCCGACAAGTCTAACGTATTCCTTGTATAAGTCTCGAATGTACGGATTCCGCGTTCACAAAGCATAACATTGGGATTGCCGCCAGCAAGAATGTATTCAGCTGCATTCAAGAATTCATCATAGGTAGAGCTAAATCCACGTTTGAGCAATACAGGTGTTTGAATCGTTCCTAATTTACGAAGGAGATCGAAGTTTTGCATATTACGCGTTCCCACTTGCAGAATGTCCGCGTATTGTGCACATACATCAACGTACTCCGGTGTCATAACTTCTGTAATTGTAAGAAGACCATGCTTCTTACCCGCTTCAGCCATCATGATCAAGCCTTCAACGCCTACGCCTTGGAAGCTGTAAGGGCCTGTTCTTGGTTTAAAAGCACCGCCGCGAAGCACCTGTCCGCCAGCTGCCTTGACCAAGCGAGCAATCTCATCGATTTGCTCTGGAGTTTCTACCGCGCAAGGACCGCCCATCACGACGAGCTGCTCCCCGCCGATTTCAACACCTTTGATATTAATGACTGTATCCGCCGGATGGAAATCACGACTAGCTAGCTTGTAAGACTTCGAGATTTTCACAACTTGCTCAACGCCTGACATTTGACGAAGCTGTTCAGCTAATTTCGGATCCGCTTGACCGATGATACCAATTACCGTACGATCCTCGCCTTTGGAAACATGGGCTTGAACTCCTTGCTTTTCGATAAATTGCACGATTTCCTGAATACGCTCATCCGAAGTTTTGTTAGATGTAATTGCGATCATGTGATCCACGCTCCTAATTGATTTATTATGGGATAATTCATTATCAGTTCACTTGCACGCTTCAACGCTTGTTCGCTTCTACGCTTTTATGCTTTTAACCGCTAAAGTAAATATACAACGCTTGACGAGATTTCGTCAAGCGCTAATTTATTTGCTATTCATTTGTTTGCGACGGAGCTAACTGATCTTTGCGTATTCTACGCTTTTCTTTACGGCGATTCGCGTGATATTTGAGCAAAAGCACAACTGGGAAATAAGCAATGATGCCAAGGAAAAGACCAACGACCATACCACCCACAATTAAATCCAATCCGCTTTGAATAATATTAGATAGGAGATGTGGCAGATGATCGAGCTTTAAACCCTTAGGTACTAACGCTTCCCCAACCTGCTTGTTCAATATGGACATGGGAATATAGATGACTTTACCAAACACAAAACCAATTAAAGCTGCAGGCAGGTTCGCTCTCAGTAGATAAACCAATGGAAATATGAGAACAAAAGCAAAGCCCGCAGTCGGCAATGTGAACATCTCAACGAATAAACCTATCGAAAAGCCCCTTGCTACCATGGAAGGACCGCCCTTGGCACGTAAAAGAAGTAAATATTTGTACTTAAACCAACGTTTTGTACTTTTCCAATCGTAGCGAGCTTTCATCATTTTCACCTTCTGAGTACTTTGCATGCTAGTTTCAATCCCGTCGAGTGGAATAAGCAGGAGTTACACGTTACTTGCTGCTTTAGATTTTACAGTGGGAATCAGTTTCTTCATATTAATAGTACGTACGATTTCCCAAGTGGTTTCATCTTTCGCATCGTAGTTTTCCAAATAGGTAATAACCTCTTTGGTTATCGGTGTTGGCGTTGAAGCCCCTGAGGTTACCCCCACCTTACGAACATTCTCCAACCATTCACGTTTCAACTCAGAGACATCTGAGATTCGGTAAGCCATAACACCAGCGATCTCTTGGGAAACCTGCGCTAAGCGGTTCGAATTGTTACTTTTCGGATCTCCAACTACAATGACAAGATCAACTTCCTTTGCTTGCTCCGCGACAGCTTCTTGTCGAACTTGCGTAGCCAAGCAAATTTCATTATGAATTTCGGCTTTCGGGAAAAGTGCCAATAACCGATTCATAATATGTTTAATATCCCATTGACTCATCGTTGTCTGATTCGTAATGATGATACGGTTCGACTTCAGATTGAGTTGTTCCGCTTCCTCAAGCTTCTCAATGAGGTGCACATGTTCAGGAGCTACGCCAATAGCCCCCTCTGGCTCTGGATGCCCCTTTTTACCGATATAAATAATGTCATAACCGTCTGCAACTTTCTCACGAATCAAATCATGCGTCTTCGTTACGTCCGGACATGTAGCATCGACAACGGTTAAACCTTTGTCACGTGCCATACGTCTTACTTCTGGCGAAACGCCGTGAGCGGTAAAAATAACAGTCCCTGTTTCGACTTGCGACAAAATCTCGAGACGATTCTCACCATCCAGCGTGATGACTCCTTCTTCTTTAAAGAAATCCGTCACATGTGCGTTATGAACAATCATGCCTAGAATATATATAGGTCTGGGAAGATTTAAATTTTTTGCAGTTTGCATGGCGAGCGCCATAGCGTCAACAACCCCATAACAGTAACCTCTGGGGGATATTCGAACAACTTCCATGTCTTCCACCTACCTAAGCCATCGTATTTCCTCTAATTATATCTGATTATATGGCATGAGGGAAGTTTGCCGGCAGCCAGATTAAAAAGGTACTTCCTTCATCCTTCCGTGTGGTGACTTCTACTGACCCGTCATGCTCATCAATAATCCATTTGGCTATGGAAAGACCCAAACCCGTCCCCGTCGTAATCCCTCTCGATAAATCAGCGCGATAGAAACGATCGAAAATATGAGGAATATCTTCTTTATCCATCCCTATGCCGGTATCCGTTATCCGTAGGCCTACAAAGCTGTCCCTTCGTATCGCCTCAATAGTAACAGTCCCCGCAGGTGTATATTTAAAAGCATTTTCAATAAAGATAAACAACAATTGCTGCAGATAATCACGGTTTCCATGCACAATTGCATCTTCGAGCGCTTCTAGATTACCTACTTGCCACTCGGCCGTATGCTCGAGCAGCTGTGCTCTCCTTACCACCTCATGAACTAGCGGCATGAACTCGATCGGTTGTTTCTCCATGAGCACACCAGCATCCGCCCTTGCAAGCGCAAGTAAATCATTGACTAACCTACTCATCCGCTGCGCTTCGCCGGCAATATCGTGCATAGCTTCTAAGGAAATCTGGACTTGGTCGGGCGTAGCCAGCGCTTTGGTCCCCGACGTTTGCTTCCACATTTTCTCCAGCAAATCTACGTTGCCTCGGATCGTTGTCAGTGGCGTTCTGAGCTCATGAGAAGCATCCGATACGAATCGACGCTGCGCGCGGTAAGCTTCATCTAATTCCACATACGTAATCTGTATGCGCGACAGCATGCCATTAATCGTATTCGTCAACCGCCCTATTTCATCTAGAGGACCATCATAGTGAATTCGCTTCTCTAGATCATCTCCACTCTCGATTTGGTTCGCAGCATCAATCACACGCTCAATCGGCTTAAGTGCCTTGCGCGCCAAAAACCAGCCCAATGAAGTTGCAACAATAATGGTTAAAATAGCCCAAATGATAAGCGTATTACGAAGCGTAACCGCGGTTCTCTCATAACTTCTTATGGGCACAGCAGATTGCAAAATGCCAATGAGGTTTAATTTATTATCCGTTATGCCTAGGTGATAAATGAGAAAATCCTGATTAAGAATCTTGGTTTTCTCAAAAAAACCAACCTCACCTTGCTCCTTGTTGACTTGCCGTTGCAGTTTATCAATCGTCGACTGCTCAATGGGGAGTGTTTGATCATAATATTGCAAATTTGCCGATCGGTTAAAGCTCTTCAGCACAATATTATATAATTGTAAAAACGTATTCGAGGAGTTGAAATCACGACTCTCCAACTCTAAATCGATGGCAAGTCCTTTCTGAGAAAGAACTAAACTTTTCTGAATACGTGTGGAGCTGCTGACAGCTTCCCTTTTGACATCTTGACGAATTTGATCATACAGGAAATAGTTCAAGAAGAAATAGAGCACAATTCCAAAAAGCAGCATGGTGATGGCCAATATGCCTGAATACCAGAGCGTTAGCCGCAGGCGAAGCGACATCTTAATTTTCCCCTCTCAATACATAGCCTGCTCCTCGAACCGTTTGAATCAAACGTTTATGGCCAAATTCCTCTGTCTTCTGACGCAATAGCGCTATGTAAACCTCTAAGACATTGGACTCACCACTGTAATCGTAGCCCCATATCTTCTCCATTATGATATCCCTCGACAGAACTCGTTTTGGATTTTGCATGAATAAATGCAATAAATCAAACTCTTTCGTCGTTAATTCAATCAGCTTCTCATTGCGGAAAACCTCACGTGTATCTAAATCTAGGATAGCGTCTTCAAAGCTTAGCCGATTGTTCATCTGTTCAGGTCGTTCCGTTCTTCGACGAAGTAGTACACGAACTCTCGCTAGCAGCTCTTCCAAAGCAAAGGGCTTGACCAAATAATCGTCAGCACCCAAATCCAGACCTTTCACGCGATCACTGATATCGTCCTTCGCAGTCAGCATAAGGATCGGCACTTCACTACCGCTTTCACGAATCCGGCGAACAACTTCCCAGCCATCGATATGCGGCATCATGACGTCCAAAATAATAAGCTGCGGCTCTGTCACCAGCATTTGCTTGAGACCCTCTAAGCCATTGGCTGCTGTGGTAACCAAATAGCCTTCAAAGGCAAGTCCTCGTCTAAGCATGGATGTGATTTTCTCATCATCATCAATAACCATAATATTTTCTCTCACTGGTCCGTCCCCCATTCTATACTACTTTCTATTGTAGCAAAATTACCGCTTAGCAAAAAGAAGCAGAGCCTGCAAGCTTGAGGCCGCGGACTCTACTTCCTTTTCATTTACTTGCAGGTTACGGAGCAAGTGTCTCCTCAACCGTATTTTTGTCTCCAACCGTAACAGGGACTTCGGTCCGCTTACCATCACGAATGATACCTAGTGTCACTTTATCGCCAACCTTGGTAGCTTGAACCTTTGTGATCAACTCTTGCGAGTTTTTGATTTTCGTACCATTCAAATCTACGATCACATCGTATTGACGCAAGCCTGCTTGGAACGCTGGGCTCTTACGTTGAACACTGCCAACCAAAGCGCCATCTGTGTTAGAAAGCTTCAATTCACTAACCCAATCTTTACCAATATCTTGCAGACCAACACCAAGGTAAGGAATTGGCTCCTTCGGAATTTTCACATTATTTTTGAGATTTTCTAGAACAGATGAAATTGTGCTTGTTGGAATAGCAAACCCAATACCTTGCGCTTGTGAGCTTACTGCTGTATTGATCCCAATCACTTCACCGTTAAGGTTCAGCAGGGGACCACCTGAGTTACCAGGGTTAATGGAAGCGTCCGTTTGCAATAAATGCTTATATTCACGCGTACCCTTCTCATCCGGAATGCTAATTGGACGTTCCTTGGCACTAAGCACACCAACGGTTACCGTGTGGTCGAACCCGTATGGGTTTCCGATTGCAACAACCCAATCACCAACGTTAACGTCATCCGCTGAGCCAAGCGGGAGGATTGGGAATTCTTTCTCACCCTCTATTTTGAGTACGGCCAAATCCAAATCGTAGCTGTTACCCAGCAATTTCGCTTTAAAAGGCTTCTCATAGCCTTCTACGGTGATTTGAATTTCGTCTGCACCGTCAACAACATGCTCGTTCGTTAAGATATAACCTGTTTTTTCGAAAATAAAGCCAGTTCCCATGCCCGCTGGTTGCAACTGTCCGCTTCCTGTGTCATTTTGACCACTCTTCGGCGTTGTTTGACCACCACCATTGTCGCCAAAAAACTGACGGAAGAACGGATCATCAAAAAGTGAGTTACCACCATTGCTGCGGCTTGAAGTCTTCGGCTTTACGAGCGCTTCAACCTTTACAATCGCAGGTCCAGCGTTCTGAGCAATCGCCGCGATGTTACCAGGGCGAACAACGTCAAGAGCAGCATTCTTCACTTCGCCGCCATTGTTGTTTGAGCTGCTTGCTGTGGTTGTCGCTGAACCAGAAGCTAGCGGTTGGTTGCCTGAGAACATGTTCGTTTTATCCGCTGTAAACATCAACGCACTGACAACAAGTGCTCCTGCCATGAATGCTGCAAAAATGCTTTTCACCGAGGAACGCTTCTTCGCATTCGGGTCCCAGCCTGCTGGACCTTGCGAGCCAATCTCTGGTCCGAAGCTGAACGGGCGTAACGTCTTAGGCGGAGTCACTTCTACATTCGTCGTGACTTCCGAACCTGAGGAAGAAGTCGTTAAGGATTGCCCTTCATTTTCTTCATTAAAAGCGGATTTGTAAGGCCCATATGAATAGTAGTAGGAAGGTCTTTCTTTATTCGTGTCCTGCCCCTCGGTATCATGTGCTTGTTCCCGCTTCGTATCCTCGTTGTTATCATTATTCTGCGGCTTGAAAAAGTCGCTATAGTCTTTTTTGTTATCTTCCATAGGTCTTACCTCCATTGATTAAAGTTATAAGTGCATGTTTTCTTGAAGGATCATGTTGTTCTCTATGTGTCTATCATGCACTCACAACCTTAAGCGAATATTAAAAAACAATAAATGGGAGGTAAAAATAGGACATAAATTAATGAATCCAGGCTTTTTCAACTTTTTGCAGTACGTTCGCAGCTTCTTTCACCCATTTATCCTCGATGCTCGCATCGGAATCCAGTGGCGTTTGGAACTGATCAATCAATGCGCCTGCGGTCTCAATTTCAGCCTCAGGATCTAATCCTTCATTATACACATGCTTCAGCACAAAAGGGGTACCTACTTCGACGACTGCATCCGTCGCCTCAACATCGCCGTCAATTCTGCCGGTAATGACTTGAACGGGAATTCGCAGCCACACCTTATTCGCCTCATCTAGAGAACGATCAAAGTAGCCATGGTCGTAATCCCAGCCCCCGCCTAAATTAAAATCAAACTGTTCTAGCTGGGCACGCACCTTGTCAAATGATTCTTGAACCTGTTCCAGTGAGGAAGATAGTGGTTTCATTGAGATGGACACTCCTTAAGCGCTCATAGTATTTTACTTACGCATAGAATGTGCCAATTTGACGTTTTTATGTGTGATAGTCCCTCTATTTGTTCATTCTGCTAAACCCATCCTTTGCGATGAGCGAAAATGGCTAATTGTGTCCGATCATCAAGTTCACATTTCATCAACAAATTGCTGACGTGTGTTTTGACCGTTTTGATACTGATAAAGAGTTCTTCGGAAATGTCCTTGTTGTTCTTCCCTTCGGCAATTAACATAAGCACTTCCCGTTCCCTAACCGTTAATCCTTCTTGTTCCGGCACTTCACTTCGCTGTCTAATGCCTCTAGTCAGTGCTTGCGATACTTCAGCATTCATAACAGGCATCCCGCGGTATGCGCTCTGAATCGCGTGAATCAGCTGATCCGATGAGACGGTCTTCAGCATATAACTAATAGCACCCGACTCAACAGCCTCCAGAACTTTGGCTTCCTCCAGAAACGAGGTCAACATGATCACTTTCACCTGTGGAAACTTGTCGCAAATCAGCTTCGTCGCACCAATCCCATCCAACACTGGCATCGTTAAATCCATAAGAATCACATCAGGCTGCGACGTCTCTAAGTGTCCTTCATTCAACTGATCGAAGGCATCTCGACCGTTCGACGCTTCACCCACCACTTCTAACCCAGGCTCCAACGAAATATAAGTACGCAAACCCACTCGTACCATATCGTGATCATCAACAATCATGACTTTAATGTTCGGATTCATTCTTGTTTTCCCCCTGAATGTCCAGAAAATCGCGGAATACGTACGCGCACGCGAGTTCCAGAGCCTAATTTGCTATCAATCTCCACTTCGCCGCCTAGCTTTTGCGCTCGTTCTCTCATCGTGGACAGGCCATGCGAAGCGGAAGGAATATCTCTTCGTTCAAAGCCTTGACCATCATCTTGTAATTGCAACACATATTGATGTTCTCTTTCGTAGATCGCCAATCGAACTTGCTTAGCCGAGGCATGCTTGATGACATTCGCAAGTCCTTCTTGAATAATGAGAAAAAACTGATGCTCTATGGCCTCAGAGATGAGTTCAGGCAGCGAAACATCAAGTTGACCCTGGAGTTCATGGGTCCGGCAATATTCCGGGAACCATTTCTCCAGGGCTTCTTGTAAGCTCATATCCTTTAATTCAATCGGTCTTAGCTGTGATATGAGACCCCGCATCTGTTTCTGAGCATGATGGGACATCTCGATGAGCTGATTCATCAAGGTAGGTGCAGCGGCTGGGTTTCTTTCTAAAATCTTCGGAAGGGAGGAAGCCGACATATGGATAGCAAATAGTTCTTGGCTCACCGTATCGTGGAGATCTCTCGCTAGTCGGCGTCTTTCCTCCATAACTGCATTCTCTGTTAACTCCTGATCCCGAATCGCTTCTGCTTCCCCTAGCTTTTGCATAAGCTGTACCCGTTCTTCTATTGATGTAGCCATGCTGTTAAAAGCGGCATACAAATACAGGAAGGGTTCCACAGGCTCCATATCAATACGAACCGAGAAATTCCCTTTAGACAACTCCAGCATAGCAACATGCAGTTCATCTACCTTGCGCTGCCATCTTCGAGTCGCAATATACCCAACAGTCAAGCACACCACAAGAATGGCTATTACTAACCACATCCGAAACTCCCAAGAACTGAGCTGCTCCTCAAAATATTCAAGTACGATATAAATACCAGATACCGTCAGTACACTCGAGATCAGAAAGTAATTCAGCAGCTGCCACTTCATATTGAACATTCGCAATTTGTACATGCTCCATCCTTAACCTATCTTTTTAATGGTGATATCTCCGATAAACATGCTTGTCGTTACGACGATTTTATGTTCAGCTTCTTCATAGTGAGCGGTTTGCGTTCGAATGTTGCGTAAAAAACCACTTTCAAAACGATCAAGTACCTTCATATCGCCAATAAAAGAACTTGCCATGACACGAACCTCAACGTCCATGTCATTCGGGATGAAAATCTTTACGTCCCCGATGAAAGCCGTAACATGAATCGTTGTTTCACCACGAGGAATTGAGGCACGCGTTAGATCGATAACGGAGTCACCAATAAAGTGAGAGATTTGTACCGGCTTTAACTCCCAAGCCTCTTGACCAAGATGAACATCTCCGATAAAGCCATGACGGTGTAGAACATTACCCGAATCGAAATTCCGAACAAAACCATCATATTTGTTTTGGGGGTGGCCATCCTTCCATTCATCATGCTTTTCGTCATCGGGGTATGCACCGTGAATATCCCTTAGCACTTCCTTCTCTTCATCGGTTAGTCCATGTTTCACATTGTTTGACGAAGCGTGATTCATCTGTTCTTTCGGATTGCTGGAGGAACCTTTGGACGTGTTCCACGCTCCTGACTCCCATTGCTGCTTATGGTGTGAATGGCGGAATCGATTCGCTTCTCGCCGTGCTCTTCTTTCTTCATCTCTTGCTTTCTTTATTGCAGGCCAATCAGGTGACTCTTTTTTGCTTGGTCTAAAAATAACATTTAAACCAAACAATATTAAAGCTACTGGAATCAGAAATTTAAACATTTCGCCCAGCGATAGATCGGTAAGATTTAAATTGTTCAATAGAAAAATAGTTCCGACACCACACAACATCAAGCTGCCAATCGACCCACCCCAATGATACTTACGCTGTGAGACGAATCCAATAAGCCCATAAAAAATAAGAATAGCAGGCCAATACGTAGAAAACATATAGGCGACATCAACGTGAAGGATTCCCAATTGATTTAGTAAAAAGAGAGTGCCCGCGGATACGAGAACAAGCCCCCAGATCATTCTTTGAAACATATGCGGATTCATACGTTCTTCCTCCATTTGTGTGAAGCTTTGTTAAGATAACTCTAGTTTATAAGATACTAGGTAGAATGAAAAGAGACGTTGGATTGAAGGCGTCCTCCGTCTGGAGACCGATATTTCAGAGGCAACCGCATTCAAACCTCACATGATTGTTGTATAAGACGAACATTTCAACTATCATGTCATGTATTCTCACGCATTTCGTTGACATGCTTATCATCAGAACCGTATAATTGGTGCTGAGAACGCAAGTATTATAAGGAGAGATTACAAGAATGGATCAAATCCAACAACTTACGTCTGGACTAGACACAATTTGGGTTGTTTTGACTGCTGCCATGATTTTATTAATGGAAGGCGGCTTCGCCTTACTAGAAGCAGGGTTTGTACGACAAAAGAATGCGGTAAGTATTATCATGAAAGTATTTGTAGATATTGCATTCGGCGCTCTTATTTTTTACTTCTTTGGATTTGCACTGATGTACGGGAAAGACATAGGGGGAATCATTGGTACAACAGGATTTTTCATGGGAGGAGATTTAACACACATCGCGTTAACCATCTCGCATGATACCTATTGGTTATTCCAATGCGCCTTTGTTATCGCCGTTATCTCGATTGTATCCGGAGCTGTAGCAGAACGCATCAATTTTCGCGCTTATATTCTTTATACGATAGCCATGACTGGATTAATCTATCCCATTGCTGGCCACTGGGTATGGGGCATTCATGGATGGCTTGGCAAGCTTGGCATGGTTGACTTCGCTGGGTCAGCCGTTATCCATGGACTTGGCGGATTCTCCGCTCTTGCCGCAGCAATAATCATTGGCCCGCGAATTGGCAAGTTCACTGCCGATGGAAAAGCTAACATCGTTCCCCCATCTAATCTACCACTTGCCTCTGTAGGCGCATTTATCCTTTGGTTCGGATGGTTTGGTTTTAATGCTGGAAGTACATTGAGCGCTACCAATACGTCAATTGGGCACATCGCAGTCACCACGATGCTATCCGCTGCTGCAGGCTGTGCGGCCTGCATTCTGTTCACTATGATGCGTTATCGCAAGGCAGATCCACCCATGGTTATCAATGGCGCGCTCGCTGGACTCGTCGGCATTACCGCAGGCTGTGCCTTCGTCAGTGACGCTGCAGCGATATGCATTGGCGCGATATGCGGAATTGCCATGGTCTTCGCAACGGAAATACTGGAAGCCAAACAGATTGATGATCCCGTCGGCGCCTTCCCTGTACACGGTATCAGTGGCAGCATCGGTACACTCGCCGTTGGTTTATGCGCAATGCCAGATGCAATCCGCGAAGGAACAGCTGGATTATTCTATGGTGGAGGCTTTCATCTCTTAGGCGTTCAAGCATTAGGTCTCGTTACCGTCTGCACATGGGGCTTCATCATCACTTGGGTTGTTATGAAGCTGATTAAGTTAATTGTTCCCTTACGCGTAAGTCGGGACGAGGAATTAGTTGGTCTAGATGTTGGCTCTCACGGTGTTCCAGCCTATAGCCAGGAAGAAGGATTCTTGGACTTACAGCATTTGAAAAAAGAATGAGTACATAAGAAGAAGAGGACACTGCAACCGCAGTGTCCTCTTCTTCTTATGATGAAAATATATCTTCGAATTCGTCTGGGAACGTAATATCGTCACCCGGCTTAGAATCACTCATGATTTGTCTTGCTTGCTGGATTTCGGCACGAAGCTTTCTTACTTGCTCCATAGGTTTCTTCACATAATGGATATACTCTACAGCAAGATGATGATCGGGCTTCTTACCGGAGAACATGCGTCGAAACGATGACATTGTTTGATAAGCCCGTTCTTCCTTCATTCTCTTGATCTCATATCGCTCAACAACCTGCTCAATCTCCCGAGCCTGTTGCTCTTTGCGTGCGATAAAAGCTTCCAAGAAGGGAAGTACCTCCGCGGCTTTTCTAGTTGTTCTCAGGGGCTTTCCATCCGATCGCAATGCTTGTAGCATGTTCCATCACCTATCTCTCCGTGTTAAGATTTATAACAGTAATCTTATTTTACACTAAAAAGAGTGGTTTGAGAACTATTAATTTAACACGAGATCGATTCCAACGACACCAATTGGCATTCCCATGTCATCTATGACGGATTTAGACAATGTAATACATGGTTTTTTCGTAATAGCTGACACGTACTCTTCCGAAATGAAGAGTTCACCCGCCATTGCACGCTTCCACCACTCTCTCCCTTTGGCATTCACTAAGCCCGCCTCTGGCTGCGAGTAGATAAAGGTTCCATCTCCGCGATTCGACCAGATCGCTTCAATCCCTGCTGTTTTCTTCAATATGCCGTGTAAATGCGAGGCATGCTTATCTTCCACCAATGATTTGATGTCAGGTACTCGAACAAGTGCGTTCAACAATTGCTTCATTTCATCAATATTTGCATGAACGCTTCCATGCTTACTCTTCATTCCGACGGCTTGAATGGCCTGGACGAGCTCTGCGGAAGAGCGATCTAAGTTTTGATTGATATGTTGAAGTCTTGAAACCTCATGCCGCTGCTTTTTCATTTGATCCAGTGTATGCTCAACGCTCGACATCGTCTCATTCATCAAATCCACCACTTCTCCTAAAGAAGTTCTGGTCCCAGTAACCAGGGTGGATTGGTGTTGCGTTGAACTAGTGGTACTTGCCACTAGGCTATTCACGTGAAGGATCAATGAGAAAATCGTATCGATCTTCCCTTTCATCACCTTCATCTCATCAATACCGTGAATAACCGAAGCTTAGCATTCAGGGCAAGCAATGACGTTTGAGCAACAACTTCCGTAATGAACGTATTGATTTCTTCAATTTTCGAGGTATGCTCTGTTAGATCTTGAATTTTCTTCTGCATCGTATCGTTGTTCACGTGTAAATCGTTCATAACCTCATCTGTCGCATTCAAGGAGCTGCATACATCAACCACCGTATCTTTGGTTTGCTCACTTTCCCGATGCATATGTAACGACGAATCTAAAATCTGATCAGCAGCCGCGGCCACCTGTTGAATCGCAGCAAAGGCTTCTTGGAGCTGTCCCGCAGCGTGTTGGCTTCGTCCCTTCAATTCCTCTTCCCCTTGAATGGAAGCATCTGCAATCTGAAGTAGATGCCCGATAGAGCGATTGACCTCTTCAACCGCTGCTGCTAGTCGGTCTGCAACAACCTGTGATTCCTGAATAAATGTACGGAATTGTTCTTCGTGATCAAGTGTTCCCTGCTCTCGTGCTCGAACGGATGCTCTAGAACTAAGTAATGCGCCTACTCCCATAACGAGGAAAACAGCGACACTAACTAGCGTAACCCAAGCTGATACCGAAAATAAAGCGATTACATTTACACCCAAGCCAATAAGTACAAAAACGTAGAACCAAGCTTTCTGTTTTGAATCCGTCAACATCAGCAACCGGAACTCCTCCCAAAAGGAACAAAATGTTAGTTTTTGTTACATTATATCGTAGGAGGGCTCGAAAAGAAATAAATAAAAAGACGGAGACCCTTTCGGATCTCCGTCTTTTCAACTTAGCTATTTTTTATTTATTTTGGTTTTGTGTGTTGTTTTGCTGCTGCTTATTAGGTACCGCTACTTCAGTAGCAAATTCCGAGTCTTGCGCTGCTTTCTTGTTATTCTTGTTCTTTGCCATGTCAATCACCTCCTGTAATAGTATGATTTCCCAAACAGGATTTTTTATGAATTTCTTTTTTACAAAATGAACCTTACAGGGCTTTTGCAGGAGCCAGTATTTCATCCTTTAACTGCTTCCAAATGATCTCAGTCACTTTTCCATTTCCTTTTTTCACCACAAACACTTTGACGGTCTTTTTACCCCACTCTTTATAAACCTGGTCCTTCGTGTCAAAATAGAGATCGATTTTTTTCCCTTTAATCGCACTTCCTGTATCTGCAACTACCCCGTAGCCATACCCTGGTATAAATAAAACTGTACCTAATGGGAACACCTTTGTATCTGCCGCGATCGTCGATAAAGCTTTATCATCACGCTTGACCTTAATACCTGAATACGTAATCCCATAGGTAGGATGGTCTGGATTCTTCCCTGTAGATTCCTTACCCGCAGAATACCCAGTCGCTGTCACTTCAACTGCCGTGTATTTGGATAAATCCGAATCTAGATTTGGAACAAAGCGGTAACTAGCTTGTTGTTGATGCTCTTGTGCAACTGGCCATGCAGCAGGAAGCACAGTCCTTGCCTGAGCCTGATTGTCCCTTTGATCTTGTATATGGGTATCGGTGTTTGCCGCCCTATTATTACCTTGATTGCTAGCCTCTTCTCCGAAAAACACAACCAAAACGGTGAGCACCATCCATGCTAATATCCATTTGGATTGCACTTGCGCATCGGTTATTCTCATTCTTTTAAGCCTCCCCCTACTAAAGTAGGTTCTCCATTTCCTTTCATCAATAAACCTCCACGTACAGACTCACTGTATAACATGTCCTCCTTTCGTCTACTTATGCATATATAAAATACTTTTTTGGAACGCAAAAAAGCAGGGAAGTGATAAGCACTTCTCTGCTTCTTATAGGAACAACTGGCTGTTACAGTTTGTTTTTGATTTCTTCTTGAATCATGTTGATGACTTCAGCAATCGGCTGAGTACCCAGATCCCCTTGACCCCGCTTACGGATGGACAAGCTTTCGTTCTTCACTTCGTTCTCGCCTACGACGAGCATGAATGGAATTTTCTCCAGCTGCGCTTCTCTGATTTTGTAACCTAGCTTCTCATTACGATTATCAGCTTCAACGCGAATACCTGCTTCTCTTAGCTTCTCCGTTACTTGGTTGGAGAACTCTTCAAATGCAGGGGATACCGGAATGACTTTCGCTTGTGTTGGCATCAACCAAGTCGGAAGGGCACCAGCAAAATTCTCAAGCAAGAAGGCTGTCATACGCTCCATTGTGGAGATAATTCCGCGATGGATAACGACTGGACGATGCTTCTGACCGTCTTCACCTGTATATTCCAATTGGAAGCGTTCAGGCAGCAAGAAATCAATTTGCGCCGTCGAAAGTGTTTCTTCCTTCTTCAACGCTGTTTTAATTTGAACATCTAATTTGGGACCATAAAATGCAGCTTCACCTTCCGCCTCAAAGAACGGCAGTCCAAGTTCTTCAACAACCTCACGAAGCATACGTTGGGAAGTTTCCCACATTTCATCATCCTGGAAGTACTTTTCTGTATCCTTCGGATCCCGGTAAGATAGACGGAAACGGTAGTCTGTGATTCCGAAATCTGCGTATACTTGACGGATCAAGGTAACAACGCGGGAGAACTCTTCTTTAATTTGATCCAAACGGCAGAAGATATGAGCATCATTCAATGTCATCGCACGCACGCGGTGCAAACCAGTCAAGGCGCCAGACATTTCATAACGGTGCATGGTGCCAAGCTCAGCGATCCGAACCGGAAGATCACGGTAGCTGCGCATATCACTCTTATACACCATCATATGGTGAGGACAGTTCATTGGACGAAGAACAAGCTCTTCATTGTCCATAATCATTTTCGGGAACATATCTTCACTGTAGTGCTCCCAGTGTCCAGAAGTTTTGTACAACTCCACATTAGCAAGTACAGGCGTGTATACGTGTTGGTAGCCTAGACGCTCTTCCAAATCAACGATATAACGCTCCATTGTGCGTCTTAGTTTCGCTCCGTTTGGCAGCCAAAGCGGCAAGCCTTGACCAACTTCGCGTGAAAATGCAAACATTTTGAGTTCGCGGCCTAATTTACGGTGATCCCGTTTCTTAGCCTCTTCGAGCAAGTGTAAATGCTCATCCAGTTGCGCTTTCTTAGGGAAAGCAGTTCCGTAAATGCGTTGCAGCATTTTGTTTTTCGCATCGCCACGCCAGTAAGCACCAGCTACGCTCAACAACTTGAACGCTTTGATACGACCAGTTGATGGCAAATGCGGTCCGCGGCACAAGTCGAAGAACTCGCCTTGATCGTAGATCGTTAATACCGAGTCTTCCGGTAGATCACGGATTAATTCCAGCTTGAACGGATCTTCCATTTCTGTGAAAATACGAAGAGCTTCCTCACGGGAAACAACACGGCGTGTAATCGCCAAATTTTCGTTAGAGATGCGCTCCATTTCCTTTTCGATTTTGACCAAATCTTCAGGATTCAGCGGTGTTTCCAAATCGATATCATAGTAGAAGCCATCCTCAATCACAGGACCGATTCCTAGCTTAACCGATTTGTTGCCATAAATGCGTTTGATCGCTTGTGCCATCAAATGCGCTGTGCTATGACGATACATCTCTAGACCTGCTTCGCTATCGAGCGTTAGGATTTCAACATCTGCATCATTGTCCAATGGAAAAGATAAATCAACCGATTTACCGTTTACTTTGCCGCCAACAGCATTTTTCTTTAGACCGGTTGAAATGGATTCCGCCACTTGCTCAATCGTCGTCCCCACTGCATATTCCCTTACTGCGCCATCTGGTAATTTTACTTGTACAACCATCTTCGTTCCTCCTAGTATGTGTTAATTGAACGCAAAAAAGCACACTTCATCCCATAAAGGGACGAGTGCGCTCAGCTCGTGGTTCCACCCTAGTTCGATTCGCTCATACCCAAAGGGTAAGTCGAATCCTCATCAGCATTCGTTAACGGGAATGATTCCGGTACTGTATAGTATCGTACCTGCAAGTCAGGTCGAATTCCACAATACGGCTACAAAGGGGTAAACAATCTGATTCGCTGAAGGAGATTGCAGCCTGGTCTCCTCTCTCTGAGCAGTTCATACAGAAAGTTCTTGTCTTTGATACTAACGCCTTCGATCACTATTATAAATGGCGAAGAGAGCAAGGTCAAGGGGATAGTTGATCCTGCTTCTTGGCATCTCCAAGATAAAGGTCGCAAGTACGGCAATAACTGCACACGGATGTACGGTCCTCGAAGATCTGCCCTATCGTTTTGATGATCGTCAATTCAGGATCCCGTGTATGAATGTAAATGTTGGCGGGAGAAACCGTAATGAGTGTACTCACGATCATATCCTCGAAATTGATGTCTTTCTCCAGCATTTCCATTCGAAAGCTTGCATCAAATTCATTCGCATCAATAGGCTCCATTCTATCATTCAGAATGACAAACTCATGACCGCCTTTGTGAATGAGATGAGCAGCGGGTATTTTGGCCTCTTGAATATAGACGAAATATTGCAGAAGCGAAATAAATTCCTGATACTGGCGGTCCATCATGAACTCATCAATCGCGTACTCGACAATTTCTCGTAACTCTTCCTTGTACTCCTGAATCCGAAATTTAAGGAAGCCATCTAGGCTGATCTGAGGATTTTCCTCGAGCAAGCCGATGATCTGTTCCTTCAGCATTTGTATGCGACGGAGCCGGCAAGGGCTGCTGTTCACCAGCGGTAACCCATCCAGCACACTCTCTTGAATCAATGATTGCTTACAGTATCCTTCAATCGCTTCAATGTCCGTCAATTTCTCATATTTAAAATCCTTCGTGATCAGGTTACGCAAGATACTGGATTCCTTGTCCGCTACAATGTGGCTCGCCAACACTTCTGCTAAGCAGGCTCTTACCTGAGCTTCATGAACCTGCGGATCGTGGTGTACACTCCCCGCTTCCGCTTCCACATAAATAAAAGCACGTGTCTTACTACAAGTGTAAGTAGCCGTTAAACCATTTTCTACGATATGTAAATACTGCAGCGCTTGCTTCACCTGCGCGCTCAGCGAACGTACATAGGATTCTTCGACATCGATTAGGGCAATTGCAAACAGTTCCATGTGCTCACTCCTTCCATCTATGCATCCTCCTCTTAAGAGTATATGGTCGATAGCAGGGAGATATACAACGAACAATTTGCCATTTGCGGGTGGCGCGGAGGAGAGCGATTAAGCTCGTTTTCCGAGCTTATTGCGCATGCAAAAAAGGAGCAGTATACAGCTGCTCCTCATGAGAGTAAAAGTGGTAAGTTACAGTTGTTCAAGCAGAATCTTCACGAGCAAGAATGGGAGAGCACCAATGGAGACGAACGCATAAAGGAATCCTTGCATAAAACTTTTAAACAGTTTCACAAAAATCACTCCGATCTTCGATCTCAAATTTGTGGTGTTCCCCCCATTGTACTCTTTTTGACCAATGGTTACCTGAAGCTAGGATTAATTTTCAATTAAAGCGATGAAAAAAACTGGTGAATTCGAGCAACTTCATCGTGTGGACGTTGAGTGCACCGGAGATAGTCGGTTTTGTCGACTATCTCTAACTACCGACGACAAAACAACGCTTATCCATACAAATCCCACTAGTGGATTTAATAGTAGATAAGCGTTGTCGTTCATGCTTTTTCACATTTTAGTTCTGCATCACAAAATCACGATCAATCTTCGCATTCACGTCGTCAAACACACGCAGAATCTGATATTTTGTGTTCCGCTGCGCAGGGATTTTACCTGCTTGACGGATAATGTCCAGCGTAGAGGACACGTTGACTTTGTGCGTGGTGCCCGCCGCGGATACGACGTTCTCTTCGATCATCGTGCTGCCGAAGTCATTACAGCCGTAGCTAAGCGTCTGTTTGCCAACCTCAGGTCCCATCGTGACCCAGGAGGATTGGAAGTTCGGCACGTTGTCCAGCATGATGCGGCTGATCGCCAACGTTTTCAAATATTCTTCAGGCGTAACTTTCTCTGCCTTCATATTCGTGTTGTCCGGTTGGAACGTCCACGGAATGAATGCCAAGAAGCCTGGTGTGTTCAGCTTTTGCAACAACACATCGTCCTGCGCATCACGGATGCGCAGCATATGAAGCGCACGCTCTTCCATGGATTCGCCGAAGCCAATAACCATCGTTCCAGTCGTATGCATCCCGATTCGGTGAGCCGTCTGCATGACGTCCATCCAATCGCGCCATGAGCCTTTCAGCTTGGAGATCTTACGACGTGTGCGGTCATCGAGGATTTCTGCCCCGCCGCCCGGTAAGGAATCAAGCCCTGCTTCGTGCAATTGACGAACGACTTCTTCTAACGATAAGCCGCCAGAGACGTCCTTCATTTTCATAATTTCAGCGGGTGAGAAAGAGTGCATCGTGATGTCAAAACGCTTCTTAATTTCGCGTAAAATGTTCGTATAGTAACTGAATGGTAGATTCGGATTCGTACCACCTTGCATCAGAATCTCGGTACCATCAACATCCAAGGTCTCTTGAATCTTCTGGAAGATCGTTTCATCAGGCAACACATAGCCTTCCGCTGATCCCGGTGGACGGTAGAACGCACAGAATCTGCAGTATACATCACAGATATTCGTGTAATTGATATTTCGTCCAATCACGAAAGTCGTGATCGGATCTGGGTGCCACTTCTTCATAATCTGATTGGCGGTGTCGCCAATTTTCTCTATTTGATCGGATTCGAACAGCGTAATACATTCTTCTACATCAATTCGTCCGCCTGCTTGTGCTTTATTTAAAATGCGATCGATCGGTTTCATAGCAACTCACTCCTTTACTTTCTGAAGGCTCGTATCCATTAATCGTACCATACTCATGCCAAAAAAGCAGCAAATCGCTGCTTTTTCCAAGTGTTATTCCATTGTAAACGGAATAAATGGCTTCCGTCCTCTTAGGACGTATCACAGTGTTTATCTAGAAATATAGCCGACTTATTGTGTGCAAACATATACATGCTTATATTTTATGGATAATTTATGAATAACCAAGTACTTAACCTCGCAAGGCTTGTTCCAAATCTTCAATAATATCTTCGATATCTTCAAGACCCACTGAATATCTCACGAGACCATCCGTAATACCGCGCAATAAGCGAACTTCCTTCGGCATTGCGGCATGTGACATCATCGCCGGATACGATAGAATACTCTCTACAGCACCCAAACTCACAGCTACGAGTGGAATCTTCACTTTGCTTAGCAATTTCTTCGCTTTCTCGCCAGAACCTACGTCAAATGAGACAACAGCGCCATAGCCCAAGGATTGCTTCTCGTGTATTTCTCTACCTGGGTGGTTAGGCAGCCCAGGATAATAAACCACGTCAATATCCGGCTGCTCGATCAGCCATTGTGCTAATCTGCGAGCGCCCTTCTCGGACATTTCCATCCGTGCTTGCAATGTTTTCATGCCGCGAATGAGCAGCCATGAATCTTGAATGCCAAGCACGTTCCCCATGCCATTTTGAATTTGCTTCATCCGACGGCCAAGGCTGTCGTTCGCTACAACAGCTAGTCCAGCTAACACATCACTGTGCCCGCCTAGGAATTTCGTCGCGCTGTGCAGCACGATATCGATGCCTAGCTCTATCGGACGTTGATGATATGGCGTCATGAAGGTATTGTCCAGCATCGTGAGCAGATCATGCTCCTTCGCAAAAGCGGCAATCTCACCAATGTCCGTAATGCGGAGCGTTGGATTCGAAGGCGTCTCGATGAATACGGCTCTTGTATTCGAACGAAGGGCTGCTCTCACCTGAGCAATATCCGTCATATCCACGAACGTAGATTCCACGCCCATGCGATTCATAATCGTTGTAAGCAATCGATACGTGCCGCCGTAAACATCTTCCGTACAGATCACATGATCTCCCTGCGACAAAAGCATCAACGCAGATGAGATGGCAGCCATCCCAGAGGCAAACGCAAATCCGCGCGTACCGCCTTCTAGCAAAGCTATGTAATCCTCCAACGCTTGACGCGTTGGATTACCAGACCGTGTGTAGTCGTACGCTTGATTCGCTTCCAAATCAGCTTGATGAAAGGTTGAAGCCTGGTACAAAGGCACACTGGATGCCCCAGTAGCTTCATCGATTTCGGCTCCGAAATGAATTAATCTTGTGGCAAACTTGCCATGCGGCTTGCGTCCCTCTTTATCTGAAGAATGGCTCATGATTGTGAAGCTCCTTCCAATTCGGCTTGCGCGGACGCAAGGGCATTCGACAAATCAGCGATCAGATCATCGATATGCTCAATTCCAACAGAGAAGCGAAGCAGACGGTCATCGACACCAATTTGCTGTCTAATTTCAAGCGGAATGTCCGCATGTGTTTGTACGGCTGGGTAGGTCATCAAGGACTCGACTCCGCCCAAGCTTTCTGCGAAAGCAATGAGCTTGATGTGACGAAGAATCGGCTCGATTAACCGAGCATCATTTACCTTGAAGGAGAAAATCCCTGTATTCCCACTCGATTGCTTGTTTTGAATTTCATAACCCGGATGTGACTCCAACGCTGGGTAGAATACATCTGAAATCAGCGGGTGCGCAAGTAAGAAGTTCGCGATTGCCGTAGCATTCTGTTCATGACGCTCCATACGAAGCGCGAGGGTTTTCATCCCTCTCATGAGCAGCCAGCTGTCTTGTGGTCCAAGCACAGCGCCAATGGAGTTATGAAGAATAGCCATTTGCTCAGAAAGCTCTTTCCCTTTTGTAACGATCAGACCCGCTAGCACGTCATTATGTCCGCCCAAATATTTCGTCGCACTATGGATGACGATATCGGCTCCAAGCTCAATCGGACGTTGCAGGTATGGTGTAAGCAGCGTGTTATCTACGATGGATACGATGCCCTTCTTACGGGCCCATGTACAGACAAGCTCAAGATCTGTAATCATCATTAGCGGATTCGTTGGCGTTTCAATAACGAGGCCCTTCGTATTGGACTGGTACGCACCTTCTAGTGCATCCAAGTCATTCGTGTCGACATACGTAGCCGTTACACCGAAACGGGACATAATTCTTTCTAATAGACGGTAGGTACCGCCATATAAATCCAAGGAAACAATCAAATGATCACCTTGGCTGAAATAGGCGAAAATCGTTTGCAATGCTGCCATTCCTGAAGAGCATGCAAAGCCTGCATCTCCGGATTCGAGCTGGGCGATGGCATCTTCAAGCACTTTACGCGTTGGGCTCTTCGTACGTGCATAATCAAATCCTGTGCTTTGCCCTAGCTTAGGATGGCGAAATGCAGTTGCTTGATAAACAGGAAAGCTAACAGCACCTGTAACAGGTTCTTCAATAGAGCCAATTTGAGCGAGACGACTTTCGATTTTCAACAAGGGAATTCCTCCTCAGGATGTGGGTTCGATTTTTACAATTGCGAGCTTGCCAAGCTTTCATTAATGTTAACTGTCAGTTCAAAAGGTGTTTCTTGATATACATAATAGTTCAGCCAGTTCGAGAACAGCAAATTCGCATGTGCTCTCCACGTGTTGTAAGGCTGTCTACTTGGATCGTTATTCGGGTAATAATTGTTCGGAATGTCGATTGACAGCCCTTTGGCCACATCGCGATCATACTCCCATTTCAAGGAGCAAGCATCATATTCGGAATGTCCTGTTACGAAAATGTGCTTCCCATCGCGCGTTGCGACGATATACACGCCAGAATCCTCGGATTCTGATAAAATTTCCAAATCCGGACATCGCTCAATATCTTCACGCGTTATATCGGTATGACGGGATTGCGGTACATTGAACACTTCATCAAATCCGCGCAGCAGCTTCGTATTCGGAACACTCACGGTATGTGGGAAAACACCAAACATTTTACTATCGAGCGCATATTTACGTACTCCGAAATGGTGGTATAAGCCTGCTTGAGCAGCCCAGCAAATGTGCAAAGTGGAGGTGACATTCCGTTTGCTCCATTCGAGGATCTGTGTCAGCTCCTCCCAGTAATTCACGTCTTCGAACTCCATTTGTTCTACGGGCGCGCCAGTAATAATCATACCATCCAGCTTATCATCTTTGATATCATCAAAGGTTTTGTAAAACATATCTAAATGTTCGTGAGACGTATTTTTGGAAGTATGAGTTTTAGGATGTAACAACACGAACTCCACTTGCAGTGGCGTGTTCCCGATCAAGCGCAACAGCTGTGTCTCGGTCGTTTCTTTCGTCGGCATTAAGTTAAGCAGGGCAATGCGAAGTGGACGTATATCCTGGTGATACGCGACAGATTCGTCCATGGTGAAGATGTTCTCTTGGTTTAAAATTTCTTTGGCAGGCAGGTTGTCAGGAATCTTGATCGGCATCCTGTTCACTCCTCTTCTTTAGTTTAAATTAGGTTCAAATCGTTCTAAAAAGCAAAAATGACCCTCTCTGGAATCAGAGAAAGGCCATAGAAAATCAAAGTCAATGTCCTTCTCTTATCTCCCAGATTCGCTGTAAACAGCGTTTCCGCAAGAATTAGCACCGTGCTCCCCTTTTTGCAAAGGTTTGTCGGTTGCCGGGTGTCATAGGGCTAGTCCCTCCACCTACTCTTGATAAGAAAATGAAACGTATGCGATTAGCATTATCATACTATAAATTAAACGAAAGTCAAGATGGTCCATGTTTAAACTTTGCTTTTGAAGGTTAAACAAGGTATGGACAAGATAATAAAGAAAAGAGGGGTACTACTGTCAATGCAAACATCGGATAACTTCTCTGCATTCGCTTCCCTACATCGATTCTTCACCTTAATTGAAACAGTAAAACCTACGCCAGCGCAAGCGGAAATCGCCATCTCGCAACTCCATCTTGTGTATGGAGCAGATAGTGAAGCTGATCTAATGAAGCGCGGCGCCCCTGAGTTAATTCAGATGTACACGGACATCAAAAATAAGATCCTGCGTGCCGCCAAGTAAGTTTTGGCGGTTTATTTTTTTTGACACAGACCTAGCCATTTTCCCATACGATATCTAAACGAGAATTCCCCTTATTTCATCAAACTATTTGGCTTGAAAGAGGATATATGAACGGGTATACTAGACAAGTATTCGACACGGACGGAAAAGGAGGGCATACGCTTGGACGGAGAACCGAGGAGTAGTACCTGCAAGGTCATCAGTAAACAATTTCAAAGTGTAGGAATGCAGTCGGTTATTCCATCGTCCAGAGCCTTGCTCTTCTAGATGAACTAACTGGCTGGTTCCATTCAAAGGGGTGGGCAGATGAAAACACGGTTGGTTCAAAATGGTATTTTTACGTTAGTTGATGATGTGACCGCTGCGCTTATACCGCCAAGTCAAGGCTTCTACTGGATTGATGCGGGGGTCGAGGATCTGGAATTACTTCAGCCTCTTTTCCATTTGCATGATTTGGCGGTAGAAGATTGTCTAAGTGAGGAAGAACAGCGTCCTAAGATTGAATTTTATGATTCCCATTATTTCATTGTGATTAATAGCATTCGTTTCGATGATGAAGAAATTTTTCTACGCGCACTTAATCTATTCCTAAGCAAGCATGTAATTATTACCGTAACACGACAAAAAATTAATGAGCTTCGCGCGCTCAAGCCCTTCCTTTGGGAAGAAGAAGTGAATAGCGCCGATCGTTTCCTCTATCATTTAGTCGATCTTGTCGTCGATAACTATGTGGCCGTCGGTGACCGAATTGAAGCGAAGATCGAGAAATTGGAAGAAGATATTCTCATGGCGACGAAGAAGTCGCATTTGAATGAGATTATCGGTCTTCGTTCTGAAATTTTATGGTTGAAAAAGGTGCTCGTGCCTCAACGCGACGTCATCGGGACACTGGGTAAAAAAGAGCTTAGACTGATCGATCATCAGCTGCAGAAGTATTTCGGCGACATTTATGAGAATGCCGTCAAAATCGTGGATACGTTCGATACGCTCCGCGATCTCATGGGGAACTTACGAGAAGCTTATCAATCCAGCGTTGCAAACCGAGCGAATGAAATCATGCGCGTGTTTACCGCTTTAACGACGATTTTCATGCCGTTGACATTCATTACAGGTGTTTTCGGGATGAATTTTGATAATGTGCTCGGGATGCAAGTTGCTCACGGAGATACCATTGTGCTGGCTTTTATGGGTGCTCTCGGCATTGGTATGTATGTCTTATTTCGCAAAAAAGATTGGCTGTGAGCCGATCAGATTGGTTCTATAGATAAGGGTGACTCTAGCAAAATGTTGCTGAGAAGTCACCCTTTTGTGCGTCTAGCTACGAAAGCTTAATTTTAACAAATTTACGTTTACCCACTTGCAAGATATCTCCATCTACTGGTGTGATTTGCGCATGAATATCGGTCAACTTCTGTTCGTTGATCTTCACGGCCCCTTGCTCCACACTCCGCCTTGCTTCCCCATTCGATGCTTGCAGTGCTAAGCTGACTAACAGCTTGATGATCGAGATCCGTCCTGCATCTAAGTGATTCCGGCTCAGACTCGCTTCCTCAATCTCGTCGGGTAAAGCCCGCTTCTGAAAAACCGTAATGAAATGCTGCTCCGCCTCCTCGGCAGCCTGATCGCCATGGTACATCGCGACGTACTGCTTAGCGAGCTTCAGTTTAGCGTCTCTTGGATGGATCGTACCCGCTTCTAGCCCTTGCCGCAGCTCCTCTATTCCGTTAGTCGATAATGCTGTCGTTAACTCGAAATATTTGATCATGAGCGTGTCCGGAATGGACATGGTTTTGCCGAACATCTCATTCGGTTGCTCATCAATTCCGATGTAGTTGCGCAAACTTTTGCTCATCTTCTGAACGCCATCTAGCCCCTCAAGCAACGGCATCAGGATGGCCACTTGACCCTCTTTGATCTCATATGCGCCTTGGAGTGTGCGTCCCATCAAGATATTAAAGGTCTGATCGGTGCCACCTAGTTCAACATCGCTTTCTAAGGAGACCGAATCGTAACCTTGCATAAGCGGGTAAAAAAATTCGTGTACATGTATCGGCTGATTCGCCGCATAGCGTTTTGCAAAGTCATCTCTTTCGAGCATGCGCGCAACAGTCACTTTACCAGCAAGTCTTAGCACATCATCGAAGCGTAACTCTCCTAACCAAGAAGAATTGTAGTAGAACGACGTCTTGTTCAGATCCAACACTTTGGCTAGCTGCGTCTGGTACGTTTGCGCATTATGCAACACATCCTCCTCCGAGAGCTGTTTACGCGTCTCGGATTTCCCTGTTGGATCGCCGATGCGCCCCGTGAAATCACCGATAATGAGCTGAACCTCATGGCCCAAATCTTGGAATTGACGAAGCTTGTGAAGGACGACGGTATGACCGATGTGAATATCAGGTGCAGATGGATCTAAGCCTAGCTTTACTTTGAGCGGAGTCCCTGTCACAACCGCCTTCATAATCTTCTGTTTGAGTGCTTCTTCCGGCACGATTTCCGCTGCGCCACGTTTGAGGATACTAAGTTGATGCTCTACAAGTTGCTGTTGCTCTACCGTAAGCTGATCCCATGAAAACATACGATCCCTCCGTTCAAATTGGTCAAAAGAAAACAAAAAAGACAACCTCAACGTCCACAAAGGGACGAGAAGGTTGTCTCGCGGTACCACCCTAATTAAAGAGATCGATTACACGCCAATGGCATGTAACTTCTCTTTCACTTAGAAAATTAACGACAAATAATTGCCGGGTGTAAGCTACTTATGCCCCTAGAAGCACGTTCCCTCCACCAACTCAGAACTGTAATTCGGAAAACATGCTTGCATCGGTTTGCACCTTCCACCGACTCTCTGCAGCAGCGGCATTTCTCCTACTTTGGGCTTCGCCCGTGTTCGTCATCGCATTGACGGTATTAGATTATTGACCATTTAATCATACCTGGCTGGCCTTTGTCAATATGAATTAGCTAGCGGCTTGGATTGTGTTTCTTTCCTTCTCTCTACGGAAACGCAACCGAAGCAGACGCAGCCATTCATAGGCTCTGTCTAGCTCTTTACCTTTGAGCTCCTCGGTCCCCGTGAGGCACTTGAGTACTGGCTTCAGGTAACGATCCCCCTCCGATTCATACGCATTCCATGCTCTAATCTGCTCTTCCTCTGGGATCGAAGTTAGCTCCGCTTCTACAAGCGGATCCATATCGTAGCCTTCACGATCCAAATCTTCCACCCATAACAGTAATTCTCTCCGCGGCATCGTCAGATTCGCTTGGAGATCAGCTAAGCTGCCGCCTCCAGCAACGATTTCCAGTAACTTACGTTTACTAACTTCACGATCAAGCTCAATTCGCAGCTTCTGTTCCTTCTGAGCAAGGAGCCAGCTTTCGAATTTCATCATGTCCACATAGTTGGCAACCCAATCCAATGGAAATCCGTTTGTACGTGTGGCCTCTCCGATCAGTCCAAGCAATTGATCCGCGTACATCGCGGTTTTCTGCTCGCCGAAGCCTGGAATTTGTTGAAGTTCTTCCTTGGTCTGCGGTAAAAAGACCGAAATCATCCGCAGAACACGGTTCGTTGCGAGGATATAAGGCGCCTTCTTCTCACGAACAGCCTGCTCGCGGCGCCATGTGCGAAGTGACTCGTACATCTCCTCGTTCGGATTTTCCTCACAGTAATAGGTTAGCATTTGTGTCATTTTCGCCTTACCTGTTAAGCCTTGCGTAAGATCTAATTCCGTGTGTACCAACGGCCGGAAGCCGATTCGAATTTTCTCACGCAAGCCCTGACGGAATGCATACAGCATCTCATCCCAGCTTATGCCCTGGTACCATTCATCCTGTCCTAGCTTACCATCCAAGTCAGGTTCACTCCAATAAACACTCCAAATCCCTTGTTCTTCAGCAATGGAAACTTGCGCGGAGAGCACTTGCTGGTCCCCCGAATTTTTCTCCAACGTGTTCAAAAATACAATATTCATCCCTTACCATGCCTCCAGACATTTCGCAAAATTAGTTTCAGAAAAACGAAAAAGCACCTCTTCCGCCCGTTAGGACAGAAAAGGTGCTTCCTTTTTCTAATATCCAAATCATACCATGTTTGTCAGATAGGCGCAAGAACCATTTTGCCCCCAAGCCTTTATGGGGTATAATAGACCCATACTAGAAAGAGAATGGAGGGCCCTCATGTCTGATTATGACTTTTTATATGATCATCAAGAAGAAACAACAACGCGTTTTGTGTGTTTCGTAGGCAATGCTTTACACCGTTTTGACCTCGCAATCATGACAACTACCCGTTATTATGGCAAAAAGCTGGTCATCGATTTGCAATCGGGACGCAGCGCCGTTATTGGCCCGGATGACTTAGCTGAAGAAGGCTATCTCGAGCATGTTTTTAAAATTAATGAGGAACAAGCCCAAGAGTTAACTGAATTCTTATCTCAAATTATCGGTTCGATTCATTTCACGGATATTTAAGGGAGTGACGGGGGACACTGGAAAAAGCATTACCTGAAAAGGAGGCTTATCCATGCGTAAAAAGTCACCATTTATCAACCAAGTAGAGGGATTAGGCTTCCTCTCAGAAGACCGCCTTGCTGCGTACACCGACTTAGAAACAGTGGAGTCACAGCGAAACGACATGATACCTGAGGAGTTTCCAGAAGGGCCCTATGGCACAAGCATGATGTCAGAGTCTCTTGGGAAAAGCACTCCTTGGCGAGAGGACCAACGCCCGACCAACCGATTCGCGTATGAAAATCGCGAGCTGCATGAAGGTATTACAAGGGACTACCCTGGCGCAGATGATGCAATAGGTGAGTCTACCGAAGGCTTGTCCTAGCTACAAAACAAACGCCACGAACACCCGTAATTGGGATGTTCGTGGCGTTTGTTGTTAGGAGGATTATTTACCCAACAGCTCCAAGTGTCTGCCAATGTGATGACGAAGTCCGTCAGCAAAGGCATCCTCTTGCTCAGCCATCGTTTGGAAAAACTCATCTGCAAAAGTACGGCTGCCATCGCCATTTTTCGCTTGAAGAAGAAGACCATACGTGATGTGCAGTAATTGACGTGCATTATTTTCTTCCATGTAATCAGGCAACTGTGCATCCGTTACATCGCTAAGTGGGACAATTGCGCTGATATCTGTCGTCACGTGGTAGTAAGCTGTCGCTTCTACAAAGTGATCAAGCGCATATTGATGCATGCGGCGATAAAGTGTAGGATTCACTTTCGCAATAACACGTACCGCTTCAAGCCAGTTCGTACCCGCCGTTTTGATATGGAACAAACCATTCGTGTATTGCCCGATCAACGGGAACACACTGAATTTATCACTGCCGGAGTGGATACTTAGCTTGTATTCAAAATGTACAGCAATCGCAGCATGACTAGCTAGCTCACGCTCAAATTGCACGATATCTCCGATGTAGTCGATCCCTTTTTGGAATTCGCCGCAGAAGCGTGGCGCCATACTGAAAATCGTAACACCGCGGTCACGCAGCTCATTGGCCACCAAATAATGTGCCTCAGGGGATGTCGGTGTCGCTGTTTCATCAATTGAAATTTCGAAATCAACCGCACGATCAAGTGTAACGATATACTTGCGGTAGATGGCTTCCATGAAATTAATCGCAGCATCATAGATCAAGACATCTTTCTTCAAAGCTTCAGCCGTATACGCAAGCGTAGCTCCCGGTACATTCGCTGCAGTTTGCAAGTAGCGCTCTTCATAGCGGTTGCGCAAGCTAGCAGGCAGTTGCTCGTATTTCGCTGCGATGTCCGCTGCAGACATGGATTCAATCGTGTTGTCGATATTCTCGGAGCAATCAAGTGTTAGCATTGTAAAACCAAGACGCAGTGCGTACTCGATGTCTTCTTCTTTCTTCAAGTGGTCGCCGTCAGCGCCATACCCATCTTTGTAGCCCTCTTGCAGAACAGCGTAAGCCGCTGCATCCAGAACATCTTCATACGTGCGGCCTGTCAACGCAAGCTCACGAATACTTTGTTGAGCAAGAACCGGGCGAATATCTTTGCCGCGGATCGTTTGGATATGGCCCGGGCTTGCAATACCAAGTCGATCTCCTAAGCCCATCGTTGCTACTTGTGTACCGAAGGCTTGTGGAGCTGTGTATGGCAAAAATTGATTGATGATCAAGCGATTTTCGTGCGTTAGCGGAGCCACTTTCTCGCCATCTACGACTTCACCCTGCAGTTGGTCGAACAATTCTCCTGAGCCCACAACGATTAGTCGTTTACCTTCTGTTGTGCGTACCATAAGGAGTGTTGTATCTCCGACTAGTGTTAGGGAAGATGCATACACCTTGATTACTTCTGATGAAAACTCGTTTACCTTCCCTGCGCGTACTGCCTCTATAAGTGCGTTCATGTATGATTTCCCCCTATTTTTGGAAAGCGTTTGCTTTACGATGCTATAGTTTCATTTTAGCGCAAGTAACGAGCGTTTTCTCATCATCTATTCCTATTTATCACTAAAACTATTCATATTTTTCACTAAATTCATGGTATACTTCAGTTAACTCATTTCCCAATAAGGAGTCCCCCCTATGTCCCGTACCGTGACCTTCGGCAATGAAGATGAAGGCCCTTTTTACATTCAGCATATTCATCGTTCCGGCTCCTTCGAGCGAACACAGCACATGCATGATATGTATGAGCTCTATTACTTATACGAAGGAGAACGCATGTATTTCATTCGCGATCGCTCGTATCTCATTCTCCCGGGTGATTTGGTCCTCATCAATCGACGTGAGCTTCACGCGACTTCCGATTCAGATAAGCTAGGACATGCGCGTGTCGTCATTAATTTTAGCAACAGCTTATTGGAAAGTATGAATGAAGAGGCACCCTTCCTACTAGATGCATTTACGCATGCTACGCCTGTACTCAGGCTGGATCTGCCTACTCGAAGGCTCGTTGAAGACATTCTTGGCAAATTAATTCAGGAAGCGAAGGAGCCCCATCTTGGTCAATCTTTCGCTATCACACACTTTCTAGTTGAACTGCTATTATTCACGGCACGTTTCGTGCGCATACATCCCGTCACTTCTCCCGAACATGTCTCGCCCTTGCATCGGAAAATATCCACCATCGTACGCTTTATCAACACACACTTCGCTGAGCCGATCCGCCTGGAAGAGCTTGCTGAAAAGTTTGAAATCAGCCCCGCTTATTTAAGCCGGATGTTCAAGGAAATCACCGGATTTTCACTGATTGAATATGTAAATCTCGTTCGCGTGCAAGAAGCTCAGCTGCTGCTAGCAACGACGAGGCTGAAAGTAATTGTCATCGCTGAGCAGGTTGGTTTCGGGTCTCTCGTACAATTCGGACGTGTTTTCCGTCAAATGACGAAAATGACACCGCTGCGCTATAGGCAATCCACGGTTACTTAAAAAGGGACAGTGCCCTTGAATTGGCACTGTCCCACTTTTTCACTATTGTTTCTGGAATAATCGGTAGATAATTACGGCTGATTGCGCTCGTGTTGCCGAGCTTTTCGGTTCGAATGAATGAGCAGTAACTCCTTGGATGATACCACCCTGTTGCATCGTTTCTACTGCTTTTACCGCATAGTCTGCGATGTTGGATTTATCTGTAAACGACTGTTCCACTGAAGCACCCTTCAAATTTAATTGAAGCAACTCTGCTGCGCGATAGGCCATCACAGCCATATCCTCTCTTAAGATCGGATCATTGATACCAAACGTTCCATCACTCTTGCCTTCAACAATGCCTAGTTTCTCAGCAGCTGCAATCGAGCTATAGTACCACTCGCCCGCTTTAACATCACTTAGTGCGCTAATCGCCTTGTTATCAGCAAGTTCGAACGCTTGCATCAACATTTTCACAAATTGTGCGCGAGTCACTTGACTGTCTGGAAGAAATGCATGACCACCCATCCCATCAATGACACCTCGGGCTGCGAGTGCTTCGATCCCTGCCTTCGCCCAACCAACATGTGCAATATCATCGAAGCTAACATCTACGTAGGCCGCTGCATATTTGCTAAAATGTGCTGGCTTAAACGCCACTTTGCTTGTCACCGCATTGTAAGCTCCATTCGTAACTGGTTGAATGGATCCATTCTCATCCAAATCGTATACGACGATCTTACCCGCTTCTTGGCCAGGTTTCAGGGTATAGTCTAGCGAAACGAACACGTGGCCGTTAAAATTGTTTATCTTTTTGCCGTCTACGCTTAAATTGAACTCATACACTGGATTACCATTCAAAAGCTCTTGAGCTTGCGTGGAAAGCGAGGACACTTCGACCTTGCTAACCGACAACTCCACTTGTGATGACGCATCATTCACATTATCTTTGAACCACTGGGAATCAAGACTTACTGTACCTAATCCCGTTGAGATCTCAACCTTCGGAGCCTGCTGACCCGCTGATGGATGGAATGACTCTGCTGGCAGCTTCACCTCGACAGCGTTAAAGCCTGCAGCAGAACTTAGCTCGATTGTGATCGTTCCTCCATTAGCAGATTGGATGGCTTTACTCAAATCCTCAGAATTAATATCTGCGATTGCATGCCCGCTTGCATCAACATTCACTACATGTTTGATGGAGCCTATTGGTAACTCAGATCCAACAGGAGGAATGATTCCGATACTGGTATCTGGCGAATTAGGCTTATCTGTACTAGCCGCCTTAATCCTAATAACTGCACTACCCATAGCTCCTGAACCATCATTAGCCATGGCTGTGATCTTCACTTTGCCTACCGCAACGGCCGTCAAAAGTCCGTCCACATTGATCGTCGCCAAGTCCGTTGTCGAGCCATCTTCTTGATAAACAGCCCATGTCACCGAATTGCTCGGGACTGCTTCTGGCGTAACATTAGCGCTGAATTGCAGCTGTTCTCCAACCATTATTTCATTAACAGCGCTGGATATTTCAACGCCAGTAGCCAGTACTTCTGTTGCGCGAATATTCGGCTTCGGAGGCGTATCCATACCGTTACCTAGATAAAAACTGGTGTGCGGCGGTTGATTATAACCCGTATTTTGCCATGCAATGCCTAGTCTATAAACAGGATCGTGCATGAGCGTGTAAATACGATGGTCCGTTAGATCTGTCGTCGAATAAATCCGCAGCGCAGTACTGTCTTCTGTTCTCGCAATCACCTCTTCGCGCCAGTCACCGAGGATGTCCGCTTGCAACGCCGGGTTGCCTTTCGTATCATTATTCGAGTATGTTCCATTGAATGTTGCGATATTTTCCAATTGATTCGTTTGGTAATTCCACTTATCAATTTTGGGGATACCCACTCGAAGCGGTTCATCTAACCACTGATGGTCAAGCAGCTCTCTTCCCAGATCTCCGTCCCACCAGATCGCAAAATTAGAGGATGGAATCGAAGTTGATATCTTTTCACCTTTTGACGAGAATAAAGAACCCGCTGTACTGTTCCATTCACCGCCAATGTTCCAAGCCTCTTCGCCTTTGTATCTTGGGTCAATGTCAGCCGTTAAACCGCGACCAATATCAAGTCCAAGCTGCGGTTGTCCCCAGAGAACTCGACCTGTCTTCGCATCCTTTAAATCTGAGGAGTATGGCACCGATGTCGTTTCTTGAACAGCGAATAACTCCAACCCCAACCTATCAGGCTCTAGGTCGCCTAAGTGCATCGCATCCCCGTGTCCTAATAGTGAATTCCATAACGGTGTTCCATCGTCGTTGATTGCTGCTGGACCTGTAACAATTTCATCCTTGCCGTCCCCATCGATGTCAGCAATACTCAATTGATGATTTCCTTGTCCTGCATAAGAGGTGCTTCCGGGATTTTTGGTATCGAACGTCCAAAGTTTGGTAAGCTCGCCATCTCTCCAGTTATATGCAACGAAAACCATTCTTGTATAATATCCGCGCTGCATAACAATGCTCGGTCTTTCACCATCCAGATAGGCAATAGCTGCGCCAAATCGGTCTACACGATTGCCGTAGGTGTCTCCCCAATCGCCGACATTACCCCTTTCTGGTTCGTATGCATCTGTCGCGAGCATTTTGCCCGTCGCACCTTCAAAGACGGTATGGAATTCCGGACCAGTCAAAATATAGCCGCTGGCATTACGGTGATCTGCCGTTGCATCGCCTATCACATTGCCTTGGCCATCAATCGTTCCATCGGCTGTTCGGAAGGTGACTTCCGCCTTGCCATCGCCGTCCAAATCGTATACCATGACATCCAAATAGTGAGCCCCTGCCCGAATGTTTTTGCCCAAATCGATTCTCCATTTGAATGTTCCGTCAAGTTCATAGGCATCCACATACGTATTTCCTGTATAACCAGAAACGGAATTATCTTTGGAATTCGTAGGATCCCATTTCAGTACGATTTCAAACTGTCCGTCTCCATCAAGGTCACCAACTGTAGCATCGTTGGCACGATAAGAATAGGTGTCGCCCAGTGGTGTAACACCGTCTGCTGGTTTCTGGATCGGTACGTTCAAGTAGTTCATATCCCATACATGAGCTGTTTCGGAACGCTTCTGCTCCATGCCATTCAGCACGGGGACTACATAATAAGTCGAATCCGCGTTGCCTAGCGCGTCCTCATAGTTCGTACTGCCTGCAATCGGATCCTGATTAATCTTCAACCCGTTACGATATAGATTAAACGAAATATCTTCCGGGTCAGTACCTAACAAGCGCCATCCTACATATACGTCGTTGCCATCTTTCATAGCTACCAAACCACGGTTAAGACCTTCCATTTGCCTTGCAGGTAATGCTGCTGGCGTTGCAGATACCGTCACACCCGAGGATTCAATAGGCGCTTCACCCTCATACTGGTATACACCTTTCACCAAATACGTATAGGCCGTGCCGTTCGTAAGTCCTGTCAGGGTTGAGAAATATTTGCCTTTGGCAACCGTATCAACCAGTGTAAGAGATTGATCGTTGTTAACTTGGTATATATTTGCTTTCTCGTAGGAAGTATCCATCGTTTCTTCCCATCCGATTTGTACTTTGCTATCATGCGCTTCCGAAGTCACATAGTCCAAATTCGGAGCCTTGCTTAGTTTATTGACATTAACGGTATACGTCTTCGAAATATCTGTATATACATTTGACGTGACCGTCACGCCAATACTGGTTGAGGTCCCTGTCAGGGTGACAGGTGCCGATCCTCCGCTGACCACATCAGCCCCTCCAACTCGAACGATAGAACCGCTAGGGTTGCTAGCAGTCGGGTTAACCGAGAGCGTATTCACGGAGTATGGAACGTCTATGGTGTAATTGTCCACTTTCGGATCAAAATTCGGCACTAATTGCGGGACAACATCCCCGCTACTTAACTGGAGAGTGTTTAAATTCAAGTCCAATGACGTTACACGTACATTGGCAAGATTGATTTTCCCTCCACTTCGAGTCATGGAGAATCCAAAACTACTTATTTTCGAAACATTCGTATTATTAAAGGTTTCCGGCCAGGTAACGCTTGTACCATCGTTTAAATCGGTGATACGCACGGTATTGGTTCTTTGCGGGATATTAAATATCATTTGAAACCGATACCAATGCGATGTATTATATGTGATCTGACTCGTGCCGTTAAATCGTTTGATCAACCCTGCATCGAGCTGATACCGCTGCGCCGCTGAAGTCGTCGCATTTACTTTCCCATCCATCAAAAACAAGGTTGCGCCTTTATTCGAAGGCAAGTTAACATCAAACTCGAAAATCATACCCGCGTTCTGTGCGGGAAAGCGTTGTCCCAGATAGGCAGAAGCATCAACACCATGGCTAATGGAAGCATAGGTTGACCCCGATACCGTCTGCTCCTTCACGATATTGATTTCAGGAGCAGTTCCCTCTTTGGTCCATGTATTGCCGCTTCCTATCGTCAGTAAGCCTGGCGGATAGCCGCTAAAGTCGTCAGATACAAGAGCTGTATCTGCAGCAGAAGCAGGAATTACAAACGTGGACATGAGTAGGGTTACTAAAATTGTACAAGATAATAGCTTCGACAATAACCGTTGACCACTTCTTAGCTTCCTAGTGATTGTTAGCATAAAGCCTCCTAATAACGTGTTGTTATCCACATGATTTCACAGTGGGATGAGTTCAATTATAGAAGTTCTATTTGAAAATAGAATTTAAATAACAGACTCTAATGTTTAATTTTCAGAGCGCATTATTCGACAAAGACGAGCACATGTAGGTAAGTCAAAACGAAGAAAGGGACCAAGTAAGGTCCCCCTGTTTCAAGCTTACTGTTACTTTTTGTTTTTGTCCAAAATAGCTGTTGCGTCTTTACGGAATGCTGCAGCCGCTTCTTGAACCGTAATTTTCTTGTACAAAATTTTCTCAACTGTATCTTTGAGCAGCTTCTCGATTTCAATGGAACCCACTGGATTCGGAGGATCCATAGGGGTACTGTTTTTCTCAGCCCATGCCACATAGTCAAATACTTTGATTTCATTTGGGCTCAAAAGTGGTTTCAACGCCTCTTTCACTTTGGAAGCTACTGGTACGCCGCGCTCACCTTTAATAATTTTGTTCGCTTCAACATCATTGATCCAGAAATCAATGAATTTAGCAGCTTCTTCTTGTACTTTGGAGCTACTGGATACTGACCAATACATACTTGGTTTGAGGAACAACCCTTTGTTCGCATCAGGGCCTGGCATTGGCTGTAGAACAAGGTCACGTTTCGATGCATTTGCTAAACCTATGAATTGGTTCGACCAACCATTGGAGGAAATGGAATTCCCCAATGTCATCTCATCATCTTCCGGTGTGCCTTTCTTTTGTGCAGCTTTATCAAGTGGCAGCAAGACCCCAGCATCGTACCATTTCTGAGTTTGGTTGAAATAATCGATAAACAGTTTATCATCGGTATAGCCTAGACCTGTCCCCTCTGCGTTATACATTTTTTGACCAAGTGTACGTAAATAATAAGGGAAGAAAACGTCATCCCGGAATCCGCCCATGATTTTACCCGCCGCTTTCGCTTTCGTAGCCATCGCGTCCATATCACTCCATGTCCAGTTTTTCTCTGGAGGCGTAATGCCCGCTTTTTTCAACATCTCAAAGTCCATCATGCTGGTTAAAGCATTAACCCCGATGTTCATAGCAACGAGTTTACTGCCCACCTGACCACCTGATAAGGCATTTGGACTAACGTCGTCCACATTCAGAATTTTACTCTTCGTGAATGGCGTCAAATCAGCCAGCTGATTTCTTCCGCCGTATTGGGTTAAATAAGAGATATCCATTTGGATAATATCTGGAAGTTGGTTAGCAGCAGCCTGAGGAGCTAGCTTTTTCCAATAATCGTCAAAAGCAGCATATTCAGCCTCAATGTCAACATTCGGATGTGCTTTCTCATACATTTCAATGATTTTAAGCGTGTAATCGTGGCGCGCTTGACCACCCCACCATGCCATACGTAGCTTGACTGGTTCCTTACTCGCATTAACTGTTGCACTAGGAGTCGTTGTTGTTGTTGGCGCTGTTGTAGCTCCTCCACTTTGGTTACTAGAAGTACCCGAAGAACAAGCGGTTGCAGTGAAAATCATGGATAATGACATTAATGTGACAATTGCCTTTTTCATGGTTTTTCTCCCCTTTGTACGTACATTTCAGAAACCGTAATCGCTTACAAAGCTATTATCTGATATCTACTAACATTTGGTAATGCAAAAAACCGTTTTCTTTGTTCAATTTTCAGTTTCAGCTTAACGTAAAAATGAGAAAAGACAGTACCTACGAGTAGGCACTGTCCCTTAAATGATGCGTTATCCGATCAATCTCATTAATCCTTTGTACTCTAATTCCTCGAACTTGCTGATGACCTTCTCCCGCTCCATCGCCCACTCGCAATCTTCAAGTGCACAAGCGACTGGCGCATCCAAACGTATCGTTGCTAGATCAAGCGATAGATGAAGCATATCCAGCTCAGCCTCGATCTTAGCGCGTACGCCCTTCGGAAGTGCAGCTAAGTTTTCTAGGATACCCGCGATGTTCTGGTACTCATTCAGCAGCTTCGTAGCTGTCTTCTCCCCAATCCCTTTAACCCCAGGGTAATTATCCGCCGTATCTCCCGTTAATCCCTTTAGATCAATGATTTGAGCTGGAGTCAGACTCTTCTCTTCCATGAGTGTATCTAGCGTATACACCATGTAGTTGGATTGCCCTTTTTTCATAATAATAACTTCGGTATTCTCATTCACAAGCTGGAGCATATCATGATCCCCGGTTAAGATTTGCACTTTCGTGTGAGGGCTGTATGTACGAGCCAATGTACCGATACAATCATCGGCTTCATAGCCAACTACGCCTACATTCGGAATGTTAAAACTTGCGGTCACGTCTTTAACCAAATCAAATTGTGGGATTAACTCCTCCGGAGCCGGTCCGCGATTCGCTTTGTAGGCTTCGAACTTCTCTGTACGGAAGGTCTTGCTTCCCATATCCCAGCAGCACACGACGTGGGTCGGCTTGAAGGCGCCGATCGCATCTAGCAAATATTTCAGAAATCCGTATACACCGTTAATCGGCACACCTTTATCGGTTCTCATGATGTAACCGCTAGAGGATGTAGCGTAGAAACCGCGAAATAATAAGGCCATGCCGTCAACAAGCAGCACGGATTCAGTTGAATTTTGTGACATATATAATTGCTCCCATTCCTATGAAAATATGAATTCGCTACGAGTAGTATAGCACGGGCAACCATTTCACGGCACCCAAATAACGGATGTCGCAACATTTACCAAAGCCGCAAGCTATGATGATTGCACGCCTACACTTGGTCGGGTACAATGGATTTAATGTACGTTCCAAACTAGGAGCTGATAAATATGGTGTCAATCAAATCGACAATCCCCGTAGACCGTGTCAAAGAACAGCAAGAATCTTATTCTGAGACCACTCAAGAGTTCCTGGGAATGGAGTACGAGCGATACGAGGTCATTGAAGGCATTCGCTATGATCTTTCCCCATCTCCTACAGTAACTCACCAGAAAATTTCCGCAAGCCTCTTCCTCATGCTTCACCAAACCTGCCACTCAAATGCTACCATTCTTTACTCTCCTATCGATGTATATCTGGATGAGGAAAACCAGTTTCAACCCGATCTTGTAGTCATTCAGCATGAACGCGATTCGATCATTAAGGAGAAGCGCATCGAAGGAGCGCCTGACCTCGTGTTGGAGATTCTATCACCGAGTACGAGTCAGAATGACAAGATTCGAAAAAAGCGTCAATATGAACGATTTGGGGTTAGAGAGTACTGGATTGCAGACCCTGTCCATCGCACAATCGATCAATTTATATCCACAGATGGGAAGTTCATGCTGCTGGAAACCTATGGAGTTACGGATGTGCTGACCTCCCCTCTTATGACCTGTATCCATATCGACGTCAGTACTGTGTTCCCGGCAACAGTTGAAGCATAGTTTTCGTTAAGCATCGAATAGCCTCCACTTGGTGTAAAAATGAGGGCTGTAGTAAGCACAAAAAACCGTCATCGATAAATTGCCTCACGATGACGGTTTTTTGTCTATATTCGCAACTAGCGGCTCGTATGCCATTTAATTTCCTGAATGAATTCCGTTATGGATTCGTTCAAACGCGAGGAGATTTCATCATCCAGAATCGCTTGTCCCTGCTCGCCCCATGTCACTTGTTTATCAAGTACATATACGCCTTGTAAAATGTTCTGTGCGCCTAGGACAGACAATACCGGCTTGAGAGCGTAATCGATCGCCAACAAGTGTGCGTAGGTTCCTCCAACTGCTAGTGGAAGTACGATTTTACGCTCAAGCCCTTTTTGCGGCAACAGATCTAGGAATGCTTTCAACACGCCTGTGTAAGAAGCTTTGTAGACTGGCGTAGCTACGAAAACAGCGTCAGCTTCCGTTACCAGCTTACTCGCATTCACAATAGCTTCACTGTCAAACTTGGCATATAACAAATCCTCCGCAGGAAGATCGCGAACCTTGATCCAGTCTACTTCCAAACCAGCTTGCAGAAGTTCGCTTTTGGCGACTTCGATCACACCATGTAAGCGAGAGGTTGGAGTTGGACTTCCTGAAATAATCACGACTTTAGCCATTTGATTCACTCTCCATTTGCAATTTGTTAATCAAATGAGACTCCGCTACCTTTGCACAATACAAAGTGGGAGTCTCCTTTTGTTCGGTCGACTTTTAATTCATAGTAATTAACTTGGGATTATAATAACATGCCTTTTATTGGGACGTCAATGCGTTTGACTTAAAAGAAATTCCAACCCGGCATCCACCGTAAAAAGAACGAGTATTTAGACGGTATCATCATGCCTGATAAAATTGGATAGAAGAGTGCGAATAGCACGAAGACAGCGATTAAGTAGCCGTATACCCATCTTCTTTTGTGCAGAGGACCCTGCTCCAAATAGTCTTTGATGTAATAGGTTAACATGAGAACTAGGAACGGTACCATTGCAAAATAGTGATAGATAAACGTAAGTCTTGGCACCAAAATCCACGGTAAATACTGAGAGCAGTAAGCAATCAGCAGCATTCGCAGCAATTTATCTTTGCGTTTGATCGCGATATAGAAGGACATCAACACCGCGATAAAGCCTGGCCACCACACGAGTGGATTACCGAATGAAACGATGCTGGAAAGCGTGCCCTTCGGCATAAGCTTCGCTTGGTAATACCAGATCGGACGCAGCATCATCGGCCATTCCCACCAAGGCGAGGCGAACGGATGCGTTGCGACTAAATCCTTATGGTATTTGTACATATGGACCTGGTAGGTCACAATATCTTTCAGATCATGTCCTGGACCTGGAACCATCATGAATGGGATATAGGAGAGCGTATAGACACCCAGTGGCACGATGACAAACATGAGTACGCACCAGAGTATGGTGAGCAGTGTATTGGTGACAAAACGTTTCTGCACACCTTGGAGTTTCGTGATTTCGTCTGCGGAAAGATGGTTACTTTCCTCTTGCACGTTGATTGCATCTTCAGGTGCAGCTTCTGCTTCAGTTTCTCCTGCAGGCTCGTCTCGCCTGTTCTCCCTCAGTAATCGCTTGGCAAATTGATACTCTCTGTACCTCTCCCATAACGAGATGGATAACAGCACGGCCAAACCGGCACCGCCGTAAATCACGATCCATTTGGAAGCAGCACCAATGCCGAAGAACAGACCTGAAAGTCCTAGTGGAATTAAGGTCGCCCAGAGTTTCTCTCTGAAGAAGCTCAAGGTTGTATAACGGTACATGAAATAGAACATGAGCATGATGAAAAACACACCATACACATCAATCGTGGAAATTCTCGTCTGCGCAAAGTGCATGAAATCAAAGCTAAGTAAGAAGGCAGCAATAAGGGCATATTCGGAACGGCCAAACATCCGCTTAGCAAACACATACATAATAGGAATCATTCCAACACCGAATAAAGTACCGATAATACGCCATCCAAACGGATTTAAACCAAACACGTAAATACCGATGGAAATAAGTATTTTGCCCAGAGGTGGGTGCGTGCTTTCATATGGCTCGATCTTGTGGAGGTGTTCATAAGCCGTTCTTGCATGATAAATCTCATCGAAATATGTGCCATTCATATAGGTAGGTGTATAAGGGACGACACTTGCCTCATCAAATAAATGAGCAGTTTTCCCTTGGTCGGAGGCGTTGACATCTTGTTCCTTCACACTGACAATCGGTAAAGGCGTCGTACCCCCATCTCCGAAGATCCCGATTTCATGAAGATGCAGCTTCGCACTCTCTTGCGTATCGATCACAATTTTCACATAACGGGCTTCCTTATTGGCTTCAACGGTATGCCAGGTGAATACTTTTGTATGGTCAGATTTAACCGCCGTGGCATCTTGCCATTGCTCGCCATCTTTTGAAAACCAGTATGAATAAGCGCCTTCCCCGACACCAGCAAAGCTATTAATGCGTGTGATTTGATGCTCGGCTCCGAGATCAGCTATGACCGTCTCCCCTGCGTTCGTTGGTTGCCAGAATGTCGTTGGGTCCTTATGTCCACCAAGGTGGAACAGCGCAATGATTGTATAGACCACCACAAGGGCGCCTAAATAGATGGCATCCTTCCGCGAGAAGAAGCGCCCGCGCTTGCTTCTTTCTATATGATCCTCCGTCCTATGGAAAACCGACTTCCAAAGAGAGGTGTCTCTTACATGTGTTGATTTTACTTCGGACTCAGCTTCCGCCGGAAGCACTTCATCCTTGTCTGCAACAGGAGGTAATGTCTCCTCCACAGTCCCATCTTGATCTGATTTCACGAAAAGCCTCCATCCCAAAATACACGCATAGACAAACATCATAACATTGATCGCCGAAACCGTCAGCATCAAAGGATTATATCGCGGAATATGATAGTCCTGATGAAAGCTCCGCAAAAGCACATCGCCGATATTGATAAAATGCGTAACACTGAAGCCAATAAAAAGCCATAAAATCCGGCGATCCTTCATGTAAATGAAGCTCGTTAAGGCTAGCAATAAGCCATAGTGTAAATAGCGTTCGTGCATTTTGGTCATACACATAAACATGGCTGTGATAAAGAGGAAGGAAATATATAAGACAGCACCGCGCCGATTCTTACCCATCCAATACAGGAAACAGACGTACAGGATGGACAGTACCATCAAGACAAGCCCAATCCATTTATAGGATAGATGCCAAAAGCCACTGTTAATATCAATGAAATTTCCGCCTAAGAGTGAGAACAGATTAAACGCGTTCAGTGACGCATACGGATAGGAAGCTAACGTACCCGAATACAATTCGATCATCCAACCATAGCCTCTGCCCACTGCAAAAGGAAGTGAAAGGACGGCCATTGTGGCTACGCCTGTCAAAACGCTTAACAACCAAACCATCGTGTTGCGTGCACGTATGACATCGATTAATAGAAAGATGCCAAACAGCAGCGCCTGAGGTTTAAGTAAGAGTGCCAGCGCGATAAAAAAAGCGGCTTGAGGCAGTTTGCCCTTCATTTGCATCAACAATGTTGCAACAATAAACAGCATAAAAAAAGAATCCACCTGTCCCCATACCGCGGAATTCGCCCAAATGGCTGGGTTGAGGGCAAATAGGGCAGCAATCCAGAGCGCTTGAATCCAGGTACGCGCCCCTTCTCGTTTGCTGATCGCAAGGCGAAACAGCAGATAAACGGTACCGAGATCCGCAAGAATTGCCGGCAGCTTTAGGATGAGTAACGAACTCCCGCTCTCCCAAGGAATAGACAGCTTATGATGCAAAAAGCCCACAACATATAGGACATACATATAGCCTGGCGGATAATCCAGAAAATAATCTTTGGCATTTGTATATAAGTCCTTCAAACCTACCGTATAGGCGCGATCCGCCCATGCCATGAACGTTCGCACGTCCGTATCATAACCCACCCACGTAGGGGCCAAAACAAGTCTAAGTATGAGGCCAATCAAAAGAAGCAAACCTAATAGATAGAATGCATAGGGAGCTACTCCCCGTTGCTTGAACCAGGTGACCATGCGACATCTCCTTAGCTTTGAACTATCCTTATTATACCTGTCCACACTCTTGCAGAAAAGGAAAAAAGCACCGACGCTAAGGTCAGTGCTTGGGTTCAATCTTTTCGATGCGCTCACAAATGTCATGCAACCAGTCATAATCCCCTGTTAGCGAGGCGCAGAGCGATAAATTTTCTAGTTTTAATCGGTTCCAAACATAGGTCGCGTTAGCTTCCATGCACAGCATTAATTCCTCTTGCTCGCCTCGAGTTAGCTCTCGGCCTCTGCGTAGTGTCCATAATTCCGCCATACGTTGATGAACGGCTAACATGGTTCTTAGCCCCCTGCTCCGTGTAGTCGCTTTCATTACATAGTATTGACAAAGTGGAGGGACTCGAAACAGGAGTAATGCGAGACACCAAAGGAAAAGTTCTATACCTCACAGGAAAAAGTTCTATACCATGTATGAAAAAGTTCTAGACCCCGTGCGTTTAATTTCTTATAATTAAGCTAATATAAAGGCAATGCTACCTAACAGGTACAACCTCGGATTCGAATTTTTTCGAATGGGGGCAGTACCTGTTTTTTGCGTTTATTTTTTCACTTACCCAGAGGGGGCTTATTAGATGTCTATGGTCATTGAAGCGGTCTATCACCGCCCGAAATTAAACTGGTCGTATGCCTATGATGAAAAAACTGTACATATAAGAATTCGCACGAAACGTGATGATGTGAAAAAGGTTTATGTGTATGCAGGGGATAAATATGCTTGGGAGCGTACCTCCGATTATTTGGACATGCGTATTCTAACAAGTGACGCGCTATTTGATTATTGGGAAGCAGCAATTCAGCCGCCTTATCGGCGCTTGCGTTATGGTTTTAAGCTGCAAAATGGGAAGGAGAAGCTCTGGTTAACGGAGCAAGGCTTTTTTCCAAAAGAACCGACGGATTCAAACGGGATGTTTGAGTATCCTTTTCTTAACCCTGCAGACATCCTTAAGCCGCCGGCTTGGGTGAAGGATGCCGTGTTTTATCAGATTTTTCCGGAACGATTTGCAAATGGCGATGCAAGCTTGGATCCGTCCAATGTTGAGCCCTGGGGAGGTAAGCCCACCGCAACGAATTTTTTTGGCGGGGATTTGGCAGGTGTGCAGCAGCACCTAGATCACTTATCTGAGCTGGGCATTAATGCGATTTATTTCACACCTGTGTTCGAAGCGACGACGAATCATAAGTATGATACGCGGGATTATCGGAATGTTGATCCTGGGTTCGGAACCAACGAGACGTTAAAAGCGTTAATCGAAGCCTGCCATAGCCGCGGAATCCGCGTCCTGCTTGATGCCGTATTTAATCACTGCGGACATACATTCCCACCTTTTGTCGATGTGATGGAAAAGGGAGCTGACTCTCCCTATGCGGACTGGTTCCATGTGAAGGAATGGCCGCTTCGTGTTGATGAAGATGGAATCCCTACGTATGAGACGTTTGCTTTTGAGCCGATTATGCCCAAGCTCAATACAGAGAACGAAGAGGTCAAAGCCTACTTGCTGGAGGTAGCTGAATTCTGGGTAAAAGAAATCGGTATCGATGGCTGGCGCCTCGATGTTGCGAATGAAGTCGACCATCACTTCTGGCGTCAATTCCACGACAAGGTGAAGCGCATCAATCCAGATGCTTATATCCTAGGTGAAATCTGGCACGACTCGATGATGTGGCTGCAAGGCGATCAGTTTGACGCGGTCATGAACTATCCCTTCACAACGGCGGTACTCGACTTCGTGACCACTGGTAAATTAGACGGATACGGCTTCGCCAATGCGATTGGCGCTCAGCTGGCCAGTTATCCGCAGCAAGCGAACGAAGCTGCATTCAATCTGCTGGACAGCCACGACACACCTCGCCTGCTCACGCAGTGCGGCGAGGATAAACGCCGGATGAAGCTGGCCGCGCTGCTTCAGTTCACTTTCCCTGGGACGCCGTGTATTTACTACGGCGACGAGGTAGGGCTTAGCGGCGGCGGCGACCCCGATTGCCGCCGCTGCATGGAATGGGACGCGTCCTTGCAGGACCGCGACCTGTTCGCGTTCTACCGCAGGCTCATCGCCCTGCGGCGCAGTTCCGAAGCGCTGCGCACAGGCGCATTGCGCTTCCTGCACGCCAAGCCGGGCGATGCGCGGCTTGTGTTCGAGCGCGTTAACGAAGATGGTGAGCATCTGCTCATCTTCGTTAACGCGAGCCGACGCTCGGCGCAGCTGAGCGTCAAGGACGCAGGCGAGCGCCGCTGGCGCGATGCGCTCGAGGGCGGCGCCGTGGCGGAGCCCGCCGGCGGCAAGCTGCGCCTGCCGCTGCCGGCGTTCGGCTACGCCGTGCTGCGCGCGGAGTAGCTTTGGCGCAGCTGCGAGTATTGGGTGGCCCCGCGCCTTCCCACCATCTGTAGTGATGATTTTCATCACTACAGAGCACATTTCTCACTTTCCCCCATCTGTAGTGATGAATTTCATCACTACAGCAGAGAATATAGAGAAATTGTGCCATTCCATCATCTGTAAGGGTGTTTTTCATCACTACAGCGCGCATTTCTCACTTTTCCCCATCTGTAGTGATGAATTTCATCACTACAGCAGAGAATACAGAGAAATTGTGCCATTCCACCATCTGTAAGGGTGTTTTTCCATCGGCTTACCGTGAAGCTTCCGAGACTATCTTCCGCAAGAGCCCTAGCTAGGCACATTATCCCAGGTTCCCACCAACCAAAAACCCCCTTCGCTACACTGTTAAGTGTCGACGTAGGGGGTTTTTGGTTGCGGTTTGCGGTTTGCGGTTTGCGGTTTGCGGTTTGCGGTTTGCCGTTTGCGGTTTGCGGTTTGCGGTTTGCTTGGGATTTCCCATTCTACTTCTTCAATATCAAACTCGAAAAAGCAGGCACAACCAGCTTATTCCCTTCAAGCTTCCAACCTTTAACCGTAAACCGTTTCACCTTAGTGAAACCAGTATTCACTTGTTCCTCACTCAGGTCGAGCACCTGCTCCTGACCCGAGAGATTATGAACAACGAGGAGCGCCTCTTGGGCTTCTCCTCTGACATAAGCTGCAATGTGCTCATTACTCGCCTTAAACTCAGTGATTTTTCCGCCTTGTAAAGCAGGCTCGTCATTTCGCCATTGAATCAGCTTCTTATACTGGTTCAGCAGCGAGTTCGCATCCTTGAGCTGATCAGCAACATTCGGCGCTCTTTCTTTATTATACCGCGGAGCTTCCCAAGTGGTTTGCCCAGCACCGCCGGCAGCGGTCCAATGCATGGGCTCACGCAAGTACTCGTCCGGCTTCATTCCGAGCATGCCGATTTCCTCACCATAATAGAGGAATGGGTTACCTGGCATGGTGAGCAGCAGGGCTGCGGCCATTTTCGCATGGTCCACATTGCCTTGCAGAGCACTCATAACCCGTGTCTGATCATGATTGGACAGGAATGGCGCATCAATGAATTTCCCACCGGCATTATTCTCGTATAAACCATATGCTCGTTCAAGGGTAAACGCAATGTTCCCTGCGGTCTCCGTATGGGCCGAGCTAATCAGCGTTTTAGCCAAATCGAAGTTAAAGCCTGAATCGAGCGCATTGTTCAAATAAGGCGCAATAACCGCAATACTATCCCAAATCTCTCCGACCAGATAGGCATTCTCATTCACTTCCCGCAGACCCGCTCGGAATTCTTTCCACCAAGCTACATTTTTCAATGCAGTTTGAGGATCTTTCTTGGAGTCTGTGAAATCTTCATAGACATGCTTAGCCGCGTCTAAACGGAAGCCATCAGCGCCTTGCCCCAGCCAGAATTGGCCGATCTTGATCATTTCCTTGCGAACAGCCGCGTTGTCAAAGTTCAAATCCGGCATACCTTCCCAGAAAATACCGAGGTAGTGGCTGCCATTTTTAACATGCCAAGCTTTATCGCCAGCCGCACTTTGACCTGCAGCAGGTCTGCCCTGATCCTCCGCCCACGTATACCAGCTACGGAAAGGACTGTTCTTATCCTTTGACGCTTCGATAAACCAGGGATTCTCAGAACTGGTATGGTTAACGACCAAATCCATAATAACCTGTATGCCGCGCTTATGCGCCTCTTTGGTTAATTCCTGAAAATCAGCCAAAGTACCAAACTCTGGATTAATCTGATAATAATCCTTCACATCATAGCCGTGATAGCTAGGCGAAGCCATAATCGGCGTAAGCCATATTCCTTTAATCCCCAGATCCTTTAAATAGTCGAGCTTGGACGTAACGCCGTTCAGGTCCCCGACTCCATCCCCATTCGAGTCTTGGAAGGAACGAACAAAAATCTCGTAAAACACACCATGATTGCCACTACTGGTCGCCTCTTTATCCGTTCCTTTTGAGCATCCTGCCACCAACAGCGCACAAGCCAGCACTAGCACGCCAAAGCGAATCAGCATCAGCTTAGGGAAACTTCTCATCCTTTAGATGCTCCTGCCGTTAAACCGTCAACTAGGAAGCGCTGCAAGAATACGAATAGAATCGTTATCGGCAAAGCGATCAATACCGACCCGGTCGCAAATAACGCAAAGTTACTGCTCTGTTCTTTATCAACCAAATCGAACAAGCCTACAGCGACAGACCAATGATCTTTGGATCGCAGTACTACTTTTGCCAAAATAAAATCGACCCAAGCACTTGTAAAGGACATTAATGCGACATATGTTAGCATCGGTCTAGAAAGTGGCAGCATGATTCTTATGAAAATTTGCAGATTCGATGCGCCGTCAATGCGTGCTGATTCTTCCAAACTCCGCGGAATCGTATCGAAGAAGCCCTTCACCACAAAAGCTTGTAACAAGCCAGCGGCGGAATAAATCGCGACAAGCGCATAAATATTATCAAACAATTTGAGCTGCAGCAGTAAGACATAAAAAGCGGTTAAGCTCATGAATGTTGGGAACATACTCAAAATCAGTACACCGGTCATGATCGTTTTTCTGCTTTTGAAGCGGAATCTGGACAAGGCGTAGCCGCTGATCGTCGTTAGGACCGTCGAGAAGATCATCGTTAACGTAGCAATTTTCAGCGTGTTCCAATACCAGGTTGTAAATTTAAAACGCGTAGATGTTAATAGCTCGTGATAGTGATCAAGGGTTAAGCTTTTCGGAATCAATGTTGGGCTGTAGAGTGCGGCACCTGGCCGGAAAGAGGCTAAAACAACCCAAAGCGCGGGATAGATGCAACAAATCGCGATAATAATCAGCACGATATAGCTTAGAAGCAGTCCGAAGGTAAATTTGGATTTTTTGCGAGTAGTACTCATTGGATCATATCCTCCTCTTTGAATGAGCGCGTCTTCCGATAGCTCCAGATGGAGAGTGAAGCAATCATAAAGAAGATGATAATCCCGACGGCTGCCGCAATATTGTACTTCTGTTGATCCAACGTCAGCTTATATAACCAAGTCACTAGCAAATCCGTACTACCGCCATATTGGTATTTACCGTTAACTGGATCTCCTTTGGTCAGTAGGAAAATAACATTGAAGTTATTGATATTCCCTGCAAATTGAATAATAAGTAACGGTGCTGTTGTGAATAAAATGAACGGCATTGTGATCAGTCGGAACTTCAGAAATGCGGATGCCCCATCTACCTCTGCAGCTTCATACAGATCTTTTGGAATCGCTGTTAATACACCCATAATTAGAATCATGGAGACCGGAATACCAACCCACATGTTGACAATAATAACGGTAAGCTTCGCCATGGTGGGATCTGTCAGCCATGGAAGCTTGCCTAAGCCGAAATAGCCCAGGTATTGATTAATCGGTCCAAACTGGCCATTGAACATATTTTTCATTACCAACAAGGAAACCAGCTGTGGAATCGCATAAGGGATAATGAAAATCGTTCTCCACATGCCCTTTAGGCGAATGCCTTTTTGATTCACGAGTAAAGCTACCAGAACCCCGCCCATATAGGTTGTGAAGGTTGCGACAATCGCCCAAATAATCGTCCATCCTAAGATGTGGAAAAAGGAATAGCTCCATGTTTTGAACATAATCAAATCGTGAAACGTGCGGAAACCTACCCATTTCAACACCTTCGCAGGAGGTAAATTATCAGGACCTGAATAATTCGTAAAGGCAATGAGTATCGTAAAAATAATCGGCAAAATCGTAACGAACAAAACGCCAATGATCGGAATGGAAAGGAAAATCTCCGGGAAACGCTTATCCAGTACATATCGGATAGACTGCGCGATGTTCGCTGGCTGCTTTCCTTCTTCCCGCTTCTTTCCCGTCAGGTAAGCGTCTTTAATGTTCATCACGTACACGACAGCGAAGAGGAACAGGAGCAGTAGTGTAATCAGCCCACCCAGCATGAGGAAGATGGAATGATCCCCTTTCACTGTTTTGGCAATACCATCAATGGTTTCGAAATGTGTAGGGGTTTTGCCGAGTGTAAACAGCCCCCAAATGGCGTGACTCAGGTTTTTGATAAAATAATTGAGTCCTACAACTTCGATTAGAAGTAGAAGGAGTCCTTTCATATACTGGCGATTATATAATTGCCCAAGGCCAAGACTAATCACAGATAAAGCGGCCGCCATGCGACGATGAGTACCCATTTCCTTCAGCCAGCTCCTTCCCTATCCTAGAATGGAATCACCCGCCGATTCCTCGACGGGTGTCCGCAACCTATACAAGTGATTTTATAACTCTTATTTTGTTGCCGCGTTCGTATCTTTAATTTGTTTAACCGCATTGTCTAGTGTTGCTTTAGGATCTTTGCCATCGTTCCAGATGTCGCCAAGTGCTGCACCCATCGGTGTCCAGATGTTGCCCATTTCCGGAATGGATGGCATCGCTTGGGATGTTTTCAATTGTTGTAGGAAGCCGTTAGCCAGCTCATCGTTTTTCACGCTAGCATCTTCAGCTGCTGCTTTGTTAGAAGGAAGTTGTCCGGAAATTTTGAAGTTTTCCAATTGCGCCGCTTGAGAAGTTGCAAAGTGAGCGAATAGTTTAGCTGCATTCGGGTATTTCGTATATGCGTTAACACCTAGAATTTTGATACCTGCAAAGGATACAGCTGGTTTCCCATTGATTGTCGGGATCGGAACTACGCCAATGTTGATTTTTGCATTTTTGTAATCCAGGATTGTCCATGGTCCGTTAAGATCCATTGCAAGCGTACCGCTTGTGAAAAGACCTTTTTTGATGTCATACGTCACATCGCCGGATTTAACAGGCAGTACATCCTTTTTCAATGATGCAAAGAACTTCGCTCCAGCAACGGCACCCTCATTGTTAAGTCCGATATCCGTTTTATCTGTGCCATTTTTACCGAATACGTATCCACCAGGACCAGCTAGGAACGCATAGTCAAAATAGAAGTTTCCGATATCAAACATAAAGGCGAATTTGTTTTTGCCTGGATCATTGTACGTTTTAGCAAATGCTACTACGTCATCGAATGATTTTGGAGGTGTCTTCACCAAGTCTTTGTTATAAATCAAAGCATACGTCTCTACGGATTTCGGGTAACCGAACAGTGTATTATTGAAAGTTGCGCCTTGTACAGCAGCTTCTGCGTTTTCTTTTTTCGTTTGATCTGCGAACACATCATTTGGCAAGTACAAGCCTGCAGATACCATTTTACCTAAGTTATCGTGTGGAATAACGGTTACGTCAGCAGCTACACCTGCAGGACCGTCTGCAGTTAATTTAGCTGGTTGATCCGGCGGGTTCACTTCTTCAAATTTAACAGACACTTTATATTTCGCTTCGAATTGCTTCGCAACGGATTCAATGAAAGCTTTTTGATCTGGTGCATCCCATACAACTAGTTTGGCACCAGCTTCAGGTTTAAGACCCATATCTGTATCTGCTGCTGTTGCCGCTGCTGTTGCTGCTGCCTTTGGTGCTTCGGTAGCTGCAGCTGCCGAAGGCTTTGCTGTTTCCTCAGGTGTGGAAGAACATGCCGTAACAGATAGTGCAACAACGGATACTGCTGCGATCATGGATAGTGATTTTTTCATTTTGTAAAACCCCTCTCATATTAGGTAAATAGTGATTCTTGCGTAGTATTGCGGGTGAAACAATGGCATCTAAGCGACTCCAAAAAGTTGTGCAATCGTTTGCTCAAATTCCAGTAAGAATGGCTTAAAACGTCTAAATCCTCGAATATAAGTGCTCAATCAATGTCAATAACCTTCTTGCAAGCGCTTTATTCATGAGTAATCATACAACACCCTTTAGCATTAGTGAAAATGTTTGCACAGATTGTATTCGGCGAATTATTCGTACTAATAGCTTAAATACTTCTATTTACTCTCATTCTCAAAGTATTTCAAAAAGTTTTTTAAATCACAAAATTAAACATCTTGCACAACATTTAATGCAAATTGCACAGATGCTATGCTAACCTTACAAGCCGCACTCCTTCTGAGACATCTACAAGCTTTCTCATCTTAGTGATTTACTTTTGCTGTAGAAATAGCTAACATAGACAATAACGCATCACGACCCGTGAGCACAATCGTTTGCACTGGAGGTTCGGACCATGTCCGTTACAATTATCGATGTCGCTAAAAAAGCAGGGGTTTCCCCCTCTACCGTATCTCGTGTTATATCCGGCAATTCGCGAATTAGCACTGCAACGATCCGCAAAGTGAAAGAGATTATGGACGAAATGGGTTATCACCCTAATGTGATGGCCAAAAGTCTTGTATCCAAAACAACCCAAACGATCGGGATTCTCCTGCCACGTTCCGCAGAGGAACTTTTCTTAAACTTATTCTTCTCCGAAATCATTCGCGGCGTTGTAACACAATCTACGCGCAGCGGATATGACCTGATGATGACCACAGGAACATCAGAGCGTGAAGAGGTAGAAGCGATTACTAGACTTGTCAAAGGACGCCGAGTTGACGGTATCATTCTGCTCTATTCTCGTAAATCCGACCCCGTGATCTCCTTCTTACAAGAGATGAAATTTCCATTCGTCCTTGTGGGTAGAAGCGAGGATTTTCCAGAGGTTTTATCCGTTGATAATAATAACGTACTGGCTGCCTATGATGCGACAAGGCATTTGATCGCCCAAGGCCATAAGCGCATTGGATTCGTGAGCGGTCCGCCAAACCTCATTGTTTCACGAGATCGTATGGATGGATATGTACAAGCCATGAGCGAAGCGAAGCTGGAGATCCAATCTGAGTGGATTGTAGAAGGTGAATTCCTGCAAGAAAGCGGTTATCGCGCCATGTCGTTTTTTATGAATCTGCCTGAGCGTCCCACTGCGCTTGTCGTCATTGATGATATCATTGCCTTCGGCGTTCTTCGCGGTGTAACTGAACTTGGGTACAAAGTGCCGACTGACCTTAGCTTGGTTGGTTTCAACAATATTCCGATGTCAGAGCTATCTTCTCCACCGATCAGCTCTATCGATATCGGCATCTATCAACTCGGATATACAGCTTCACAAACCTTGATTAAAGCTGTGAAGGGAGAACCAATTCATCATCATCACATCATCATTCCGCATCGATTGATGACAAGAGAATCCTCTCTTCATTCCATTCATAGTTAAGAACTTTGTTGGTCAATGGCCTAATCTTCGCACAAAAGAAAGCAAGAGAGCTCGTCCACTCTCTTGCTTTCTTATTCTTTCATTTTTGTACGAACATTAAGGAATATGAACTACAGCAATTTTATCAATTGGGAAATAGAATACAGTACCAGCAGCATTAGCGATAACTACATTACCATTTTGGATACCTAGAAATCTACCTTGATGATTTGGTGTAGTACCAGCATGAATCGTAATAACTGTGCCAAGTCCAACATGAGCTAAAGTAGCAAATACGGAGCAACTCATTGTGTTTTCCTCCCTTCAATCTTTATATGATATAGTATTCTAGCTTGACACTTTTGATATAGACGAATGAAGAATTGGATGCGTATATTTTAAAAGACTACTATTGGAACACAAAAAACCTTTCTATCTCTCAACTTCCATTGAGATAGAAAGGTTTTCCATGTCTTTCGCTTATGCGGAGGATACTTCTTCGGAATCGCTAGCAGAATCCGTGCCTTCTAGGAAGAATTGCACAAGCTTCACATGCTTTTTCAACGATTTCTCGTGAATGAGGTTAATTTTCCCATTGTCCAACGAGCCAAATACATAGATTAATTCTTCATTATCATGTGACCAATCAAAGCCATCTAGCAGCTGCAGGGACTGCGTCCACTCTTCGTTATATTCGCCATTCGGGAATAAAAAGCGGTTAGCATAGAGGGCAATACTTTCCTGAATCACACGGTTCGCGGACGTATATTGCGCCAAGCCCGGCTGTTCAGGCATCATCGGAAGAATGGTATTGAAAAATTGATGCAAGATTTCAACATATGTCGATGGATCATGACGAATTTTACGCTGCAGCTCATAAGAAGGCTGCATTCTACCTGAGAACAGCATCGTCGCCGTCGCATACAACCAGCTGAAGCATGTAAAGTTACGGTTAAAGGAGGTCAAATTACTGCGTCTCTCCACACCCGCTGCCTTCAGATACACATTGTGATCCACAACCTGTTGAATAACCAGATTAAGAGGATCGATGGAATCGAAGGAATGCCCGAGTTCCTTACTAACTAGCTGCACTTTGGAGTTGATGTCGCCGAATAACTGCTGCTCTTCTTCCTCCGTTAAACCGATATAAATTTGCACAGCCAGCTGTGTTTCCATGAGATCCAAGCGTCTTCCCTCAAGTTGATTAATCGTGCCTTCTGTTTCCTCAACCTCTTGCTTAATCTCTGCATCGTCACTAAACTTCCGTTGCTTAATTTTCAGTAGAGCCAACTTCTTCTCATAGCGTCGTACTTCCTTCTGCATCTGATCATTCACATATCCAAGTGCTAGAATACGATGTTGGCCATCAAGTATGGATAGCTTCGAACCATGACGCAAGAGGAACTCCTTCGCTCCCTTGGAGAGTTGGTTCACCTCGCGAAGTGATAGTGTAACAGGACCGAAGAAAACATGGTCTAACTCGCGTTCCTGCAAATATGTCGAAATCTTCCGGCGCTGCATATTACTCAGCTTCCGTTGAACCATCGGATCGATCATCGTATAGTTCAGCAGGTCCTGAACGCGCAAGGCAACGGTCGAGAGACCGAACCTCTCGCAGAAAGGATGGATGGTCATTTTCAGGCGTAATCCTTCCATTAGCTCACGTCCTCCTTATTCTCAAAACTAGCTTTATAGGCTTCTGCATCACTGATTAGGAACGCATTTTGCTCTTGATAGAAGCTCTTGATATGGTTGTAGGCCTTCATAATGCGTGTACGTCTTGGCAAACGGTCCTTTTCTTCCCCTGCGTAAATACTATTCCAATTCACATGCGGTAATATTTTCAAAGCATGTTCAAGCGCATAACGATTAAAGCTGCCTGTTTTCGTCGCTTCTTCATGCATGAACAGGGCTAATGCAATTTGGATATTCTCGGACCACACGATTTCACCCTTTGTCGGTGACGGCAAGTGTGTCAATAATCCGTTAAAATAGCCGCCTGCTAGCGAAATAAGCTCCTGTAAATCTTTATCCGCATATTGATAGTTGTTATTTCGAGCGGCTGATTTCATTCGACCTTCAAACAATCCCACTAGAATCTCAATTAACAAGTGGTAGGAGAACAAATACTCCGGCGATTTCCCGCGCTCTGAGAACATATCGACAGTTAACTTCTGCATAGCAGGTGCTTTCGCCGCTAGCTCAGTTGCAGCCACATGATAGAACCGGCGCTGATCGCGAAGTACAGCCAAGTTACCTCCAAGTTTACGAGGAAGCTTGTTAATGTCGGAGAACAATTGACGTTCTTGACGCGCATTGATATCCAAATACGTCATCGTTGAGATCGGGAAGGCATATAAACGGCGCAGCTTTTCCGTAATCTCTTCCATTTTGTCGTATTCACGACGATCTTTCGCGCGTGCCATTTGACTTTGCAGCGTTTCCATTATACGTTGGAATGCCGCCAAGCGATGCTGACCGTCGACAACGTACAATTTTTCAATCGGCTGTAGTCGAAGGGCTTGGTGCTCCTCATCGTAATACCCTGCACCTCTTGCTGAGAAAATAATGCCTGGGAAATAGATGGGCTGGCGATCTTCTAAATATAAATTCACATAGTCAATTAACTTGGAGAGGTTCCGCGGAATGATCGCACGTTGTACTTCTAAATCCACCTCAAAAATAGAAAATAGTTTGCTAATAGGTAATGTAGCAGCTATAGTTGCTTGACCGAACGTCTGTCCTAAAATTCCGGGAATTTCTACGAACGATGACGGCTTCTGATCAGCTAACAGCTCCGATAGTGAAGAAATGGCATCCATATGCTTACCCCTTTCAATGTATAAAATTTCTTCCACATAGGAAAGATAAAGTTTTCGGCTTCCGAAAACAGCTTTCATATTGGCGATAAAACCATCCTCTAAACGCGGTCGCTCAACTTTGAATGTCCTCGATTATAGGTTTTCTCAATCCTACACCTAAATATGTCTCTCATTCTCCTATTTTTACCAAAATCTCTGACTTTCATTCTAAGGACCGCAGCCAATCTCCTATACGTCTTGCTGCCTCAAGTAATCGAGCCTCTTCTTGCACTAAAGCAATACGGACAAATCCTTCTCCCTCAGCGCCAAATGCATCGCCAGGAATAACAACAACACCTGTCTGAAATAACATTTCCCGGGAAATTTGTCGAGACGTCCAACCCTTAGGAATGGGAGCCCAAACAAACATCGTTGCTTTCGGTGGAGGAATGATCCAACCCGCATCATTTAATGCCGAAATAAAACCATTTCGTCTCTTCTCATATACACTTGAGACAGTGTGATCGTTTTCCATGTCTTCTTCTAACGCTGCAATACCCGCTGCTTGAACGGCCCCGAATACGCCATAATCGATGTTTGATTTGAGCGTCTTGAGAGCTTTGACCGCATCCGCATGACCGGTTAGAAATGCGATGCGACAGCCAGCCATATTGAAGCTTTTGGATAGAGAATGGAATTCAATGGCAACCTCCTTAGCACATTCAATCTCCAAAATACTCATGGGCTTATAGCCGTCAAAAGCCATTTCGGAATAGGCAAGATCATGTACAACTATCAAATCCTGCTTCTTGGCATAGGAAATCAAATGCTCAAAGAATGCACGATCTGCAACAGCAGACAACGGATTGCTTGGATAGTTAAGCAGGATGAATTTCGCCTTCGCAGCCACGTCATCTGGAATGTCCTCTAATCGGGGTAAAAAATCATTTGCTGCACGCAGCGGGAGTAAATAGGGTTCAACACCCGCTAGTACGAGACTTGCCGAATATATGGGGTAACCTGGATCAGGGACAATTGCGATATCCCCAGGATCACAGAGAGAAAGCGCTAAGTGAGCAAGCCCATCTTGTGAGCCCATCAGGGTTAAGATTTCAGTTTCAGCATCCAGCTCCACCCCGAAACGATAGTTATACCATTTAGAAACAGCTTCTCGAAAGGCTAAGCTACCTTCAGATGATGGGTAACCATAATGTGAAGGGTTACGCACGGCCTCAGCCATAGCTTTCAAAATTCGATCAGAGGGAGGCAAGTCAGGACTTCCTATACCTAAATCTATGACGTCCACCCCTCGGTTCATAACCTCTCTCTTCCATTCTGCCACTTCCGAAAAAATAGCCGAGCCTAGCTGTTGCAGCCGCTTAGATCCTTTAAATGTCATGGATAGCTTCCTCATTATGTAAGTGTGATAGTCAGGAAATAATGCCGACCTGATGAACGAGTCTAATCATATACAGCAAAAATAAAATTAATACCAAATACGAGATACCGAACTTCCAACGTGTCTTGACTGGCACCTCATAATAATTCTCATGTAGCCCTAAAGGGGAGTATTCCACTTGAACCTGGAGACCTAGGTGCAAGCCATCCTCTTTATTCATACGTTCCACTTTTACCAATTGGACTCTCTTAACGACCCCCTGTACCGGCAAATACGCATGTCCCTCAAAGCTAATAGCTTGCCAGTACATATTCAAGGTTTGTCGGCCGGTTCCTGCTCCTTGCAGCTCTGAATAAGTGATATAGTCCAAGTCACGAGTGTGATTCTCACCTGGGATCATATACCCTTGCTGCAACAAATGATTGGCTGGAAATTCGAATCGTGTAGCAACGGTTACGCGCTCTTCCTTATGTCGATACCGCACATATTTCTTGTACAGATCCCAAGCAAACATCGCCCAGATGATAAAGAAAATAACTTTACTCGAAAAATAACTATCGATATAGACAATAATTACGAGCCCGCCAATCAAACCAAGCAACCATAACCAGCGTGTTACTGCAGTTGAGATTCGCCCGCCATCCAAGGGGTTAATCGGTAGTAGATTAATCAAATTCAGAAAAAATGCTGCATAAGCTACGGATACAATTACGGCCGAATCCATATATACACCTAAAAGAAACGTCAACAATCCACCAATGGTGCCTAGAATCGGCCCACCGAAGCCAATAAATGCTTCTGTTACTGCATCCGATGGATTTCTTTTGATTCTAGTCAATGCACCAAAAAAAGGAATAAAGAGAATCCCTGAAACGGGTTGCCCCTTCATCTTCGCTGCAAACACGTGACCTAACTCGTGAATGAGGAGCATGATGACAATACCAATCGCGAACGGCAATGGCGCCAGAATGGCATAAGCCCCGATCGTGATGAACATGGAGATGACGGCCCCGCCGAACTTAAACAGTTTTAAAGAGGCAAGAAGCAATTTGCCTTGCGAAAGGAGGATGGCGATGAATCCGCCTATAGCTAGTGGTGACTTTTTGCGTGCTGGTTTCTGGTTGTCTCCCATGTACACATCACCCTTTCGCCCAAACACCTTCAAATACGTCTTCTTTAAAGCCGACGGTCACTTTATGGCCATCCGTTACAATTGGTCGCTTGATTAATCGCCCATTGGAGGCTAGCAAATCAAGCATTTGTTCTTGCGACATGCCAGGCAGCTTGTCTTTCAAATTCATCTCTTTGTACACATCACCTGATGTATTGAAAAACTTCTTAATCTCAAAACCGCTTAACTTGAGCAATTCCGCTAGTTCTATCGCTGTAGGCGGTGTTTCAAATAAAGGGACCTGATCTGTAATGTCAATTTCGTGTGCTCTTAGCCACTTTACTGTACTCCTGCACGTCCCACATTTATCGTAACCATACACTTTAACGCCCACGTTGTAGTAACTCCTTTATGCCGTATGATGATTTAATAGAACTACTTAAAATTTTCTGCTAATTGCCAAGGAAAGTCAAGTAATTGCAAAGAAAAACCACCCATAATTGGCATGGTTTTTGATAATTTACTTTTTATCGGCTAACCATTGCTCAAGTTCGGATAAATCGGCAGGCAATGGCGCGTTAAATTCTGTCCATACCCTTGTTCCTGGATGCACAAAGCCTAGTTTAAAAGCATGAAGCGCTTGACGATTTAACCGCTCGCTGGCTTCAAGATCAGTAGCAAACTCCTCGAACTGAGGCAATGTGTACATTTTATCCCCTAATAGCGGATGCCCTAAATGTCGCATATGTACACGAATTTGATGCGTACGCCCCGTTTCTAGCCAAATTCGGACGAGGGCAGCCTTTTCGAATTGTTCCACTACCTCATAATGGGTCACTGCATGGTATCCGTCAGGCCTAACAATGCGCACATGCGGCTGATCGGGATCTCGATCAATCGGCTCATTGATCGTCCCTGTAGGTGAGGCTACCGTGCCCCATACGAATGCGAGGTACTCTTTTTTCACGAGATGTTGGATCATTTGCTCAGAAATTTGCTGATGCACATAAGGTGTCTTGGCAATGGCCAAGACGCCGGAGGTTTCTTGATCCAGTCGATGTACAGGACGGAAACGGCACGTAATCCCCGCTTGCTGCCAATGATACACGACCCCATTCGCAATCGTATTCACATAATGACCATGCGTCGGATGCACAATGATGCCCGCATCCTTAGCTAGGATGAGCAGATGCTCATCTTCATGAAGAATGTGCAGCGGAAGGTCCTGAGGTAGGATATCCTCCGATTGCTCTTCCTCCATCCGAATTTCTACACGGTCGCCAGCCTTCACTTTGATATTGATGTACTGCCTTTCCCCGTTTACCGTAATCCCACGTTCGGTTAGTTTGATGCGGGATAACAATTTACGTGAGACCATCAATCTTTTTTGCAGCACCGTTTTGAGAATAAATCCCTCTTCCTCTGGCGGGACAACGTACACTAACGGTTCATAATAGCTCATGATTTACGTTTAAACACCTCAGCACTGCGTAAATATTCCACATCAGCAATCCCCTCACGGAAGTTCGCTGTGCGGGCAATCGTGAAGAAAAAGTCAGACAGACGGTTCAAATATCTGCGCACCTCGGGATTAATCTCCTGCGTGCGAGCCAGGGTAACGACAAGACGCTCAGCTCTGCGGCATACCGTACGACAAACATGCAAAGTGGATGAAACAGTCCCGCCTCCCGGCAAAATAAAACGTGTGATATCAGGCGTCTCAGCATCATATTTATCAATCCAAGCTTCTAACGCATCTACCATGTCTGCCGTTACTTTATAGGGATGCAAATCCTGTTTCAGCAGCGCGAGATCTGCTCCGCAATCAAACAGTTCATGCTGAACCTGCAGTAAATCAAGCAGTAAATCCGGGTATTTCTGCGGATCCATGAAGCTCATCGCTTGACCTAGGAAGCTATTCAGCTCATCCGTCGTCCCATAGGCTTCAACTCGATCATCATCTTTGTCCACACGACCACCGATCACACTGGTTTGGCCAGCATCTCCCGAACGCGTATATATTTTCATCTCAGAACCCCTCCCGTTTTGTAGGATGTGTTACTCCCATCATCTCATAGATTCGCTGCATATCCAAGTGTGCTCTTACGTGCTCTGCTAATCGATCAAACGCTGCTTCTCGACGTTCCTTATAACGAAGCCCTTGCGCAATAGGCGTAAGACCTTTATGTGTACGAATCTGATTTAACCATGCTCTACGGAAATCATCATTGTGCAAAATACCATGGATGTAAGTTCCCCACACACGCCCACCTAGCGAGGCTGCTCCGTCATGATGAAGGGGAGCTTCGGTTTGAATGGAGGCAATTGCGTTCGTTTCAGCGATTTGGAATGGAGCAACGATATCTTGCAGATATTGCGTCCGCCCCATGTGGATTTCGTAGCCGTCGATACTAAAATTCGAGGCGAAAAGCGTGCTGACACCTTGTATCCGTACCGTTCGTTTATCTGGTGTGAACACAGTCTCTGTCGGTAACAACCCTAAGCCTTCGAGCTCCGCATGCTCCGATTCATACTTCCCGGGATCCGAAAGTGTGACACCAAGCATCTGATAACCTGCACAAATGCCGACAATCCAACCTTCTTCCCCTTGAGCAAAAGAAATAAGTCTCGCAGCCAAGCCCGATTCCTTCAGGTAGCGTAGGTCTTCCATCGTATTCTTACTTCCAGGAAGCAAGACGACGTCCGGCTCTCTCCATTCAGAGAGATGCTCAATGTAACGGAAATGCACGTCTGCTTCCTCTTGAAGCGGATCAAAATCCGTGAAGTTAGAAAGGCGGGGCAACCGAATGACAGCGACGTCCAATTGGTCTGCTTTTTTTCCAATACTGTTCGGAGACCTTCTGCTTTCTGTCCGTTTGGAATCCAGAGAAGCTGAATCTTCATCCTCAATCCCCAGCTGCTGTAGATAGGGGATAACGCCGAGTACTGGCTTCCCTGTGCGCTCTTCCAACCAATCCAAGCCTGGCTTCAGCAAGCTGACATCCCCGCGAAATTTATTAATGATAAACCCTTTCACACGGTCTCTTTCCTCTGGGGTCAAGATTTCAAGCGTCCCCACAATCGAAGCAAAAACCCCGCCACGATCTATATCAGCAACTAGCAAAACAGGAGAATCCGCCCAACCAGCCAGCCTCATATTGACGATGTCACGATCCTTGAGATTGACCTCAGCTGGACTACCTGCCCCTTCCAGAACAACAATGTCATGCCCACTTCGCAAGCGTTCTAAAGCATCTTTCACAATCACTTCCGCTTGTGGCAAATAGGATTCTCTATACGTCCTTGCATCCAAATCTGCATATGGCTTACCGTGAACAACGACTTGTGCGACCATGTCTTGCTTAGGCTTGAGCAGAATCGGGTTCATGTCCGTCGTAGCAACAATTCGGCAAGCATCCGCTTGTACGCCTTGTGCTCTGCCGATCTCTTTGCCGTCGAAAGTGATGTAGGAATTAAGCGACATATTTTGTGATTTAAAAGGCGCTGTCTGCCAGCCGTCCTGCGTGAAAATACGGCATAGGGCTGCCGTAAGAATACTTTTGCCTACATCGGAAGCTGTGCCTTGAATCATGAGAACGGCTGACTTCGATTCACGCATGATCTGCACCTCCATTCCTAGATAAGTCGCTCATCATATTGTGCAGGGCGTGTAGTAAGCGTTCATTATCCGCACGAAGTCGAATGGCAACGCGACAGTACCGTTCATTTAAGCCTGCAAATAACGATGCATCCCGAATGAGAATACCTTGCTGCCCCATATGTTGCTGCGCCTGCTTAACGCTAATCCCGCTCGACTCAGGGAATGAAAATAACAGAAAATTCACATCGCTCTGAACGACTTCCAGCCCCAATTGGCCTAGTTGCTCCGTTAACCAAGGCTTCTCAACGCTCAACCACTCACTCGTGGACTGTTCAAAGGCTTCATCATCCAGAACCGCTGCTCCTATGCGCTGAGCTAGATAATTCACACTCCACTGTACCTGTTGCTGTCGCAGTTGCTGAATGAGATCTGGATGTGCCACCACAAAGCCTAAACGTATCCCTGGAATGGAATAAAATTTGGTCATCGAGCGAATCACGATCAGATCGTGACTGGATGCCGCAAGCTTGAGCAGTGAATGCTCCGACTCCTGAGGAACAAAATCCATAAAAGCCTCGTCAAGCACAAGCTTACGTCGACTCTGGAGCAGACTGCTTAGCACCTGGTGAGAAAGTACCTTGCCTGTGGGATTGTTGGGATGGCCGAGGAAAAACAAATCAACAGCGGGTAAAGCTGCTTCGATGTCATGCCATTGCAGCTCAAATTGATACTGAGGGTGTAACGGGATGTTGGTTAGCCCACCACCCGTTTTGTGAACCGCTTCCTCATATTCGCTAAAAGAAGGCCTAGCAAGGCCCGTTGTCCTTGGCTTCAACACACGGACGATCAAATCAATCAGCTCTGCGGCACCATTTCCGACCAGTATGCTTTCGGGATCAATCTCATATTTGCGGGACAGCTTTCTCCGAAGCTCTCGAACAGCAGGATCTGGATATTTGACGATATCACGCCAACTCTCTGTCAGAATTTGTTTGACCACTTCGGGTGGTCCAAGTGGATTCATATTAGAGCTGTAGTCCAGAAACTGCTCCTTCGGCCGATGAAAAGCTTCCTCCGCCGTCCACAGATCGCCACCATGTCCGTAACGCTCTAACATCATGCTCATTCCTTTCCCTGAAAAAATTACAAAGCGTTCGTTCCGACGATGACTACAGCAAGTAAAAGCACGCTCTCTAGAAGCTCGTTTAACGCGCCGTAGGTATCTCCTGTAAGGCCGCCTAGTTTGCTGCTGATGTAAGCTGCAATCCCGCTTCCAACTAGCGTTGTTATGGCAGCAAAGCCTAGAACGATGCTCCAGCTGGGTAAAGAAATAGGGTTAATCATGTAAATAAATAACGTAGTAGTAAGCAGAGCTACTAATAAGGATAACGTGACATGCTTGCCGTTAACGCCACGGAACAGGCTCCCTAGTCCTGAATTCGGTCGTGCATAAGGCCACATTTTAATTGCTGCAACCATGAACCAACGGCTCCATATCGGTACGATGGCCAATAGGATTAGCAGACTACCTCGCTGTATTTGATCCGTATCCAGCAAGGTATACAGCAAGGAAAATTTTAGTAATACATGCAGGACACACACGATAACGCCCATTGCGCCAACGCGACTATCCTTCATAATCTCAAGCATTTGCTCGCGGGGCCTGTGGCTTAGAATGCCATCTGCTGTGTCCATCAGACCATCCAGATGTAGGCCGCCTGTGAGCACCACCCAAATGGCTAGCAGCAACACAGCTGCAGACATGGTTGGCAGCACGTGGGATAGTAGATTGCCAGCCAATAGAAGAATTATTCCGATCACGAAGCCAACGAGCGGGTAAAAGACCGAGCTGCGCTGAAACACGCGCTCGGTGTAGTCGATCTGCACGGGAATCGGCAGACGCGTCAGGAATTGAAAGGCGGCTAGACCAGCTCGCAGCCAGTCTACCCAAGCACGAGTATGACGCACAGGAGTCCTCCCATCACTAGATAACTGACGCCGTAGAGCATGCTCACGGCGTGCACAATATCCTGCTGCGTCCGCGGACGCAGCGGCCAGCCCAGGCGGGCGCGCTCACTCGCAGCGCCGCCATAGACGTTCAGCCCGCCGAGCTCGATCCCGAGTGCCCCGGCTACCGCCGACTCGGGTATCCCGCTGTTCGGGCTGGGGTGTAGATGCGCGAAGCGGCGAATCGCCGCCGCTGCGCGTGGAGCTGAGAGGCCCGGCTTCGCCAGGGCCACGAGGATCAGCAAGATCCCGGTGAGCCGCGCCGGGATCCAGTTCATGGCGTCGTCCCAGCGGGCCGACGCGGTGCCGAAATGACGGTATCTGTCATTTCGGTAGCCGACCATCGAATCCAGTGTATTCGATGCACGGTATAACATCGCGAGCTGCGCACCTCCGATGAGCGCATAGAACAAGGGCGCGATGACCGCGTCCACGATGTTCTCCGCGACCGTCTCCACGACGGCTCGCGTCAGCTCCTCCTCGTGGAGCGCATCTGTATCCCGGCCAACGATGTAGCCGGTGTACTTGCGAGCATCCGCGAGGTTGCCTTCACGCAGCGGATTGTAGACCAGATACGCGGCATCCTTTAAGCCTTTGATCGCCACCGTAGTGGAGATGAGCCAAGTTGAAACTGCATATCCAAGCCATGGATGTATCTCGTTGGCGAAATGTACCAGCGCAAGAGCTACGAAGTAGCTCAAGGCAACTGTCGATAAAACGAGCAGAACGCCTTTCATACGCAGCCATCTCGGGTGATTTCCTTCTAGGGGATGCGTTGTATCTTTTCTTGGATGCAGTCTGTCCTCCACCCAGCGGATCCAACGGCCCATGATAATAACAGGATGAGTGGGCCATTTCGGATCGCCAATCATCCAGTCTAGTGCGATTGCAGCAGCCGTCATCCAGACGATTTCCTGCCATGTATATAGCCACATCAAGAGATCACCATTTCTATTTCTAGTCCATCACATAAGCTCTACTCTTTAGTTCCATGGGAATTCCAACCGTCACTAGAAACACTTGCTCACAAACCTCGGCTACGCGTTGATTCATCCGTCCAGCCAAATCTCTAAATTGACGACCCAGCGGGTATTCCGGCACAATACCATCGCCCACTTCGTTCGTAACTAGAATGAGTTGTCCACTGTAGGAGGACACGACATCCACGAGCTCGTCAATTTGCTTCGTTACGAGCTGTAAGACCTCGCTCTCCTTCTCGTAGTAGAGCAGCCAGTTCGTCAGCCACAGTGTTAGGCAGTCTACTAACACCACAGCCCCATCGCCGCTCTCGTGGAGCTGCTCGAGACAAGCACGCAGCGCATACGGCTCCTCTCGGGTTTCCCAAGGGAATTCCGAGTGAAGCCTTTGCTGCTGGTGCAGCCCGACCCGCTCCCTCATTTCCTCATCGTAGATGTGGGAGGTAGCGATGTAAAGCCCTCGCTGGCAGCGGTGCATCGCCAGCTTCTCCGCGAAGGAGCTTTTGCCGCTGCGCGCGCCACCAGTTACCAGAACTGCCATGGCATCTCGCCTCCTTCTCTCTGCTCTATCCGTTTGAAGATGTCCCAAAAACAATGTATGTGACGAAGGCCCCTCTTCTTGCATTTTTCTAAAAGCCAATAGCAATTGGTCCTTGGTAAGATGGAAGTGCGACCCCTGCTAATCGACTGGAGGAAGACATTCCTCAAAATGACTTTATTCATGTCGTAAGAGCAGCTGTGAAGCATACCAAAGATGCAAAAGTGCATCCTTTTTTAGCTAGTTAACCTCACGATCTGAAATGCTTGCGAAAGTGCAACTATTTCTGCTGTACTCATCATTTCGAAGCATTTTTGATCCTAAAGGATGCACTTTTGCACTAATTCAGCTAAGTTTAGCGGTTTTCCCCGAAAATAAGTGTACTTTAAGCATCTTTGAGTATGTGTAGACCGCTGAACCCACAATGTATAAAACTGAAAGTGGTTACAAAAACAATCAACTTACGCGCAAACGCCATTGCTCCATTTCCAATCCAATATTTGCTTTTTCCAGGGATTGAACCTGACTTGCATGTCAAAATTAGTTACTCTCACGTACTCGCATTTCGGCTTCAGGCTCGCCGCCTCCATACATTAACCCCGCGACACGCCTGCGCTTTCGAATGTCGCCATTTCCTTCATGATCTTGCCTGCGGCATCGATCAAGTTGAACACAAGCACCGCGCCCGTGCCTTCGCCCAGTCGCATATCCATCTGCAGCATCGCTGCGAGGCCAACTGACTCGAGCAGCTTCGTATGTCCCTGCTCCTGCGATAAGTGCGAGGCGAGCATGTAGGACGCGCTTAGCGGAGCTAATCGGCTCGCCACGAGTGCCGCTGTCGACGAGATGAAGCCGTCGACGACAACCGGGCAGCGATGCTTCGCTGCGCCGAGGATCACCCCAACGAGTCCGGCGATCTCTAATCCGCCGACCTTACTTAACACCTCAAGCGCATAATCACCGCTTGAGCTCGCACTTTCTTCTGCACTTACACTCCGCCCACGCAATCCATTCACATCCAACGCCCTATTCACCACCGACTGCTTGTGCAACCATGTAGCATCGTCAATGCCTGTTCCACGGCCGACAGCAAGGCCAGCGTCCAAACCAGTCAACGCACACAAAATCGCTGCACTCGCGGTTGTATTTCCGATGCCCATTTCGCCTGTGGCGAAAAGTCGGTAGCCTTTTGCCACCAAATCGTCCACGATCTCGCTGCCTGCTTGAATCGCCTGAACCGTCTCCTCCAAATAGAGAGCCGCTTCCTTCGCCATATTACGCGTACCCTTTCTGACTTTGCGAGAGACGAGGTTCGGATGCTCCAAGTCCGCATTGACCCCCATATCTACACACACCACATCAGCTCCGGCATGTCGAGCTAGTACATTAACAGCAGCCCCGCCATATAGGAAATTGAGCACCATTTGGGGGGTCACTGCCGCTGGGAAGGCACTGATGCCTTCCTCACAAACACCATGATCACCAGCCATGACAATAACCGCTTTTTTCTCAAAAGTCGGCATCACTTCGCCTGTAATTCCTGCGACTTGACGTGCGATATCCTCCAGCTTCCCTAAGCTACCTTGCGGCTTTGTCAATTGGTTCAAGTGATCATTAGCTTGAAGAGCCACCTCATGATGGATGGGTTCAATCGCGTTAATCAAATTATGTAGTGTGTTCATTCTCGTCATCCTCCCGCCTATAATTATTTCCCAGGTTGTAATAAAATTTGCGGTACCTCACTTACAGGGTGCTTCAGGACAATCGGCTCTGTTCCGTACACTTCTGCTATTTGTTCACTCGTAATGATGTCTTCTGGTGCTCCAATCGCGATGACCCGCCCCTCATGCACGATCATCAATCGTGTGCAGTATTGCGCTGCCAAATTCAAGTCATGCAGCACAGCTACAACCGTAAGCGCTGACTCTTGCTGCCAGCAACGAATATAATCCATCATCTGTATTTGATAGCCGATGTCTAGAAAGGTGGTTGGTTCATCCAACATAAGCAAGCTTGGTTGCTGTGCCATTACTTTGGCCAGTGCAACACGTTGACGCTCACCGCCGCTTAAACGCTCAATCGTTCGATCTACGAGCGCTTCCAGCTCTAGCTTAGTAATAATCGCATCTATGAGTCCATCCGCTTCCATCCTATCCTCGCCAAGCCAATTCTGGAAGGGATAGCGTCCCATCTCAACAACCTCACGAACCGTGAAGCCAACGGGTGGCAACGCATCTTGCTGAAGAACAGCAAGCCATTTTGCCAACTCTTTACGAGAATAAGAGGATACCTCTTTTCCCTTTACCCACACTTTCCCATGCATGACAGGATCCATGCCGGAGAGGAGTCGAAGCAAGGTTGATTTACCACTGCCATTGGGTCCAATAATCCCAAAAAACTCCCCCTGCTGAACCTCAAAGCTAACATTATCCAACACTTGCTGCTCCCGAAAGCTCTGAAAAAGCTGCTCCACTTTAATCATCGTCATCAACCTCTTAACGTTTTCTTATCTTTATGGAGCAGATAGGCAAAGAATGGCGCCCCCAGAAACGCCGTTATAACCCCGAGAGGAATTTCCGTAGGACTAAGCAGCGTTCGAGCTAGGGTGTCTGCCCATAACACATAAATCCCACCGCCAATCGCGGATAAAGGAATGATTAATCGATAATCCGGACCCACCAACAGTCGTACCAAGTGCGGCACGATCAGTCCTACGAAGCCGATAACTCCAGCCACGGATACAGCAGCAGCCGTAATCAATGTCGAAGCGATCAGTACGATCAACTTCGTGCGCTCCACATGAACGCCGAGATGGGCCGCTTGTCGCTCACCCAACGCAAGCAGGTTTAACGATCTCGCATAGCTTAACAGAATTACAAGACCGATAACGAGATAGGGTGCAATCATATACGTATATGACCATCCCCGCATCGTAAGACTGCCCATGAGCCAAAAAATAATCTCATTAATCGTTTGGTCTGAGATTGCAACCAAGAAGGACACGAACGCGCCTAGAAAGGCTTGCATCACAACTCCGGATAAAATCAGCGTCTCCATCTTCAGCTTCCCTTCAATCATCGCCAGCTTTAAGACCAATAACAGGGAAATAAGCCCTGTCGCGAAAGCCACAATCGGGATCGACCATTGCCCGAACCAGGCGAATTGCAATCCGAAGTAAATAAGAAAAGCAGCCCCGACAGAAGCTCCTGAAGATACGCCAAGCGAATAAGGGTCAGCAAGAGGATTGCGCAGTACCCCTTGAAATCCAGCGCCAGCTATGGAGAGTACAGCCCCAACTAGAATACCAAGCAGAACACGAGGAATTCTCACTTTATTAATAATTTGTTCGGAAGATTGCGGCCATTTCACCTCAATATGACTTCCAACCCAAGGAAGATGTTTCCCAAGAATCCCCACTATATGAGAAATAGGAAGCTGAGCTGAGCCGATGGATAAACTCACCACAATAGAAAGAAGAAGGAGTATAACTCCTACTCCTCCCCCAAACATCAATTTTCTTTTCATTATTTCACCAATTCAGGGTAGATGCCTTTCGCCATTTCCAGCAGTCCGTCTGTCAATCTCGGACCTGGGCGGCTTAGCGAGTTTTGGTCTAAACCTACCACACGTTTATTTTTCACGGCGTCAATGGCATCCCACCCACCGCGTGTGCGAATAATTTCTTCTAACGGCTTCTTGCTCTTGAAGTCCGTAATCCCATTAGCGAATAAGATAACATTCGGATTCTGCTGAATGATCTTCTCTTCACTGATTTCATACCAGCCAGCTTTATCGGCAGCTACATTAATTCCACCTGAGAGCGTGATTAATTCATCCATGAACACTCCGCTTCCCACGGTCCAGCCTGGTGCAAACTCGATGTACACTTTTTTCTTGTTCTCTTGTTTCACATCTTTCACGGCATCGACAACCTTCTGACGATCCGCTTTCATTTTAGCGACAACTTTCTCAGCTTGTTCTTGATGATCGGTAATCTGTCCAAATGTTATAATATTGTTCATCGCATCATCTAGCGTTTTTGGCTCTACTTTAAAGACATTAATGTTCATCCCACGTAGTTCCTCAACTGATTTAGCTTCCATGGAAACACCAGAGAAAACAATATTCGCATTCGAAGCAATGACGGCCTCCATGTTTGGTTGCGTGATGCTGCCCAGCTTCGGCTTCGATTTAACTGCTTCTGGGTAATCATCGAAATCAGATACTCCCACGATATTCGCTTCTAGTCCAATCGCGAACAGCGCTTCTGTCTCTGATGGCGAAACCGATGCAATTCGTTCTGGCGCTTTGTCGAACGTAAACTCTTTCCCAGTCGCATCCTCCACTTTCAAAGGATATGTCGTTTTCTTCGCTGAGACAGGTGCTGATGTCGATGCCGTTGTTGTTGGAGCCTTCGTCCCCTCACCGCCGAGTTTCGATGGATCCGTGATTTCCGTTTCTTTTTTAGCACATGCCGCTAAAGAAATAGCTGTTGCAACCGCTAATGTTAAAATAAGACCTTTTTTGAACCTACTTTGTTTCATCAAATAAACCCTCTTTCTTTTTCATTAATTATCGATCCCATCAAACAAAAAAGTCTCCCTGTTCACTAGGAACGAGGGAGACGATAAATCGCGGTATTGGGCAACGAACTAACGTACGCTGCTTCCTGATTTAACGCGATCCTTTTCCTCGAAGGATGTTGTATTGGCACCATAGGCAGGTATCCTGACTCTCCAACCATTCGCATGGTTGAATTACAGTGGCGGGACCGTGCCGGATTTAAACCGGCTTCCCCTAAACTAATAACCTTCCATTTTGGAAACTTATCAGTACCTATAGTTGCAAATTATAAGATCAAGCTATTTGTCGATTATAGACGTTCTCTTACTTTTGCGCAATGATTTTGAGGACTTTCAAAGCCTCGTCCATTTTCGGAGCATTCTGAGGTATGAACGCGAATAAACCTTTTCCCTCATAGCCTTGCTCTTTCATCCATTTGTTTCCTGTAAGCGGAATGCCATATAAATGCTTTTCAGCGGCTTTGCCTTCTTCTTTGATTTCGATAACCCCTTCAGGGTAATCTGCTGGATTAATCGTGTCATCTAATGATACGAATCCCGCTTGGTTACTCAAGCCCTTGAACTGTTCTTCGCCCAAAATGAAGATGCCGTTACCTCCAGCAGCCAGCTCAACAATCATTTTTTCCATTGAAAAAATAGGGGATGTATTCAGCTTCACAGTAGGTAATTCTCCTACCTTGTCTTTCAAGGATACTTCCATCTTCTCCGCCGCTTCACTTGGAAAACCGTTAGGTCCCATAATAAATAGCGATACATCTGCTTTCGGCCCACCACAAGCGGTAAGTGTCAGCATCATTCCTAGCATTACAACGAATAGCCATTTCGCCTTCATGTATGTAATTCCCTCCGTCATGTACTCTCTCTTATCGATAGTCGCCAGAAAAGTCGGTTTTCACCGACTTTTCTTTCCAGATGTCATGTATTCATTTATTTTGTGATCCAGCATCGTGCTTAATTCAACAACCTCATCAGATGTCATTTCTCGACCTTCCATGACCATCTGTTCCATTTTTCTTCTCAACGTGTTGATCTCTTCTTCAAGTAAAGCTCGGGAATTTTGCTTCTTGGCATTTCTGGTCAGCCAGCGCTGTCCGAACTCTTGCTCGCGAATTTGAAATTGCTTCTGAAAGTTAGTAAGCTGATATTCCATAAAAACCATGCTCATCCCTCCTTACTCTAAGAATACCAGTTTTCATTCCCTATGAATATATGAATTTATCACAAAAATTTCTTGTAACAATTATAATTTTCTTAAGAAATTACCGATTCTCTCTAATGCTTCATTAAGCTGAGAAACACTATACGCATAAGAGCATCGTAGGAAGCCCTCTCCACCCAATCCAAATACATCACCAGGTACAGCAGCAACCTTACATTCGTACAAGAGTCGTTGTGCAAATTCATCAGAGGTTAATCCTGTAGCAACAATACTTGGGAATGCATAGAATGCGCCCTGTGGTTCATGGCATTCGAGTCCTACCTCTCGGAAGCCTCTGACAACCAATCGTCTCCGTTGATTATAGGATTCAATCATACGATCTTTCTCTTCAAGTCCATTCGTCAACGCTTCATGCGCTGCTACTTGCCCCATGACAGGTGCACACATGACCGTATATTGGTGAATCTTAGTCATCGCTGAGATCAACTCACGGTGACCGCAGGCATACCCCATCCGCCAGCCTGTCATTGCGAAAGCCTTGGAGAACCCGCTAACAAGAATCGTCCGATCCTGCATCCCTGGAACCGCGGCGAAACTCACATGCTTCTGACCGTATGTCAACTCTGCATAAATTTCATCGGAAATGACAATCAGATCATGTTCTTCGACAACTTTGGCAATCGGCAGCCAGTCCTCATAGGTCATAATACCGCCAGTTGGATTGCTTGGGTAGCACAGAATTAATATTTTGGAGCGTGGCGTAATCGCATCACGAAGCGCTTTTTCCGTCAGCTTAAATTGATCCTTCGCGAATGTTTCGATACCAACTGGCACACCGCCGCTAATGGCTGTGATTGGCGAGTATGAAATATAACATGGCTCCGGAATCAGAATTTCATCCCCCGGTGTAATCAGTGAGCGCAGTGCTAGATCGATCGCTTCGCTGCCGCCAACGGTTACGAGCACTTCATTCGATGGTTCATATTTAACTTTAAATGAAGTATACAAATAGTTCGCAATCGCTTCGCGGAGTTCAGGAATACCGGAGTTTGGCGTATATTTCGTTCTGCCGCGCTCCAAGGAATGAACAGCAGCCTCACGAACGTGCCAAGGTGTGGAGAAATCCGGTTCGCCGACACCCAGTGAGATGATATCCTCTTTACTATTGCTTACGAGATCAAAAAACTTCCGAATGCCGGACGGCTTCATGTCACGTACAGCAGGCGCGAGGTAGTCCTGCATGGATTTTTTACTGGATTGAATCGTGGTCTCATCCTTGATCATGGCGCTACCTCTTCCTTACGGCGAAACAAGCATCCGATGATCATCTTCCTGATCTTCGAAAATAATGCCGTCTTGTTTGTATTTTTTCAAAATAAAGTTCGTTTTCGTTGAAAGAACTCGGTCAATCGGCGATAGCTTATTAGATACGAAAGAAGCAACCTGCTTCAACGAGCTTCCCTCAATTTCGACAAGCAAATCATAGGCCCCTGACATGAGATAAACTGATTTGACTTCTGGATATAAATAGATCCGTTCCGCAATCGCATCAAACCCGCGCCCGCGCTCCGGCGTAATTTGCACTTCAATTAGGGCGGTAACCTTTTCGTCATCTACTTTGCTCCAGTTTACGACTGTCGCGTATTTAACGATGACCTTATCCGCTTCCATCTCGCTTATCGCTCGCGCAACTTCGGCCTCCGCCGTTCCTAACATGGTGGCGATCAGATCCGCGCTCCTGCGGGCGTCTTCCTTTAGTAAATCGAGAATTTTAAGCTTCAAAGTATCCATGGTTAAACCTACCTTTCTGAGATATGTTTCATTCATCCATTCATCTTACAATGAATCGCTGTCCTAATTCAATTACTGATCGCGGAAGATAGGCAGAATATTTATATATATTTGAAAATTCCACTCGGATTGGCAAAAAAAAGCCACTGGATGACCTCCAAGTGGCTTTTGCTTAAAAAAGATCCATACTTAAATACCGTTCACCTGTATCTGGTGCAATGCAAAGCACTCGTTTTCCTGCCCCGAGCTTCCTTGCAACCTGTATACCTGTCCAGACCGAGGCTCCAGCAGAAGGACCGACTAGGATGCCTTCCATACTTGCCAAATTTCTCATCGTTTGGATGGCATCCTCATCTGACACTTGCACAATTTCATCATAGACGCTTGTGTTCAAAATAGCTGGAACAAAGCCTGGGCTTGTACCCACCAGTTTATGCGGTCCTGGACTTCCACCAGAAAGCACTGGTGATCCCTTTGGCTCTACGACATAAATCTGGATATTCGGCAAATGTTCCCTAAGTACTTCACCAGTCCCCGTAATCGTGCCACCCGTTCCGGAGGTCGCGACGAATGCATCTAACCTGCCCTCCATTTGCTGCAAGATTTCAGGCGCTGTCGTGATGCGATGAATACTTGGATTCGCTGGGTTTTCAAACTGCTGTGGAATAAAGCTACCAGGAATTTGATCCCGTAGCTCCACAGCCTTAGCAATGGCACCTGGCATCCGCAAAGCGGCTGGCGTTAAAACCACTTCTGCACCGTAGGCCTTCAGAATATTTATACGTTCCTTACTCATATTATCCGGCATAATCAAAATCGCTCTATAACCCTTCGCCGCCGCGTTCATCGCTAGTCCGATGCCGGTATTTCCGCTTGTAGGCTCAATAATCGTCGCTCCTGGCCCAAGCTGACCTGACTTTTCAGCCTGATCAATGAGATTCCATGCAGCACGATCTTTCACGCTTCCGCTCGGATTGAAATACTCCAGCTTCACGTACAGCTCGGCAGCTTCCGGTTCTACTAATCGGTTAATCGCTACTACGGGGGTATCTCCGATTAGCTCTGTGATGCTGTTAACCATCTTTTTAGGCATTGGTGCCCCCTCCTCATCCCACAATCATGCTACTCACATTTTCATGTTGAAACCTAGTCTATGTCAAGGCTTAGGCTTGGATGCGGTTAGATTATTTCTGATGAATAACCATGAGAAGAACGTTGAGCTCCCAATAACCAGCAGCAGAACATTGATCACTATTGGCTCCTTGCTCCATGAGATGACACAAATAAATAACAACACACCGCAGACGCGCCCTACATTCAAGGATAGCTCTCGCAGGACAATGTATTCCTCCCTCTGTTTGGCACTCTCTTCATCCGAACCAATCAAATCAAAGACGACAGAAATCATGGGAATGGAGTACATGGGGAAAAAGAGGGCAGACCCTATCCCAAACATCAGTAAGGTACTGTATGTTATCTCCCAAAAGAACGGCAAAATCACAAGAACAACCATAACCGAGCCAATGAACATACTTGTCTTGCGAAAAGTTGGTCGAATGAAACGACCTGCTGCCCAGAAACTAACTAGCGCAACGGATGATGTAATTAGAGCGAAATTTCCTAAGCTTGCTTCACTTGAAGTGGATATGTACACCAGCAACCCAATCATAAAGCCAAATACACCTTCGCGGACTCCTTGAAAAAGTAAAGCCAGACTTACTCGCTTCCAAGCCGTTTCAGGTTGTCTAAGTATTCGCAGCGGAAGCAGCCATTCGTAGGTTCCACTCAACTTCCTCTTTTTCAGAAAAAAACTGACTACAACGCCTAATACAAATATGCCTAAGGAAATGGAAAAAATAAGACGATAACCCGCTCCATCTCCTAAATTAACAATGAGTAAACCAGAAATCCACGGAGCAATAATGCCAGCACCTGCGCCCAGAAGGCCAACCCAACCATTAAATCGATCCCGATTGTCAGGATCCGTCACCTCAAAATAAACGACATTGAAGGCAATCCAGAACAAGCCTACGGAGATCCCTTGCACGAAGCCTAACCATACAAAATAGTGGACACTGCTCGTCCCCATCCATAGCACTAGCATGTAGAAACACGCTGAGATCGAAACACCAATACGTAAACAATTCATTTTATTGTGTTCTTTCACCCACTTTCCGGCTAACCAAAAGGTAATGGCCATCGTTAAATGGGTCGTTAAAGTAAACCAGCCGATTAAGGTAAAATCGTTCTTGGCTTTCCACAAATAGACGCCGACGAATGTACCTGACAACGCATTTGCTCCGCCGAATAACGCATGAACAATAAGCAAAAGGATCGCTTGAGCATCCAGCTTCCCCTTGCTTTTCACATTCGTTTGATTCGTTTGCATACTCCTCCTCCTACCTGAGACCGAATATTGGCTCTTGTTAAGTTTCCCCTTTGGAGTGAAAATATGAGGCGAATAGACGCAAAAAAAACCGAATCCATGAGGACTCGGTTTCCTTTCAAGCGTTGCTATTCCGATTTGATGCGTTCAACCATCAGTAATCGATCTGTATCTGAGAGCACTTTTTCCACCCTGAAACACGATGGGCACACATAAACATCCGTAGTGAAAGGACCTGTTAGGAAAGCACTTCCTAACGTCTTAGGAATACTAGGCGTGAACGAAGCTCCGCTTGTTACTTCCGTTCCAGCAAGGAGCAAGAATTCATGACAATTCGAACACTCCGGCGCTTCTTCCTGTTCATCCGTCAATTGTTGGACCTTCTCGCCATATTTATCGAGCGGCTCATCGGAATCATCCCAAGCCAATGATAAATCCTCATCGGATTCAGCATATTCTTGTTCGTTGAAACGCAGCTTCTGCCCCGTCTGCTTGACCTTCAGATCAATGCTGCGGTAATCATTTAATTCATTAAAACAGTGCGGACACTCATCTTCTGGTCCAATTTCCGGATCCCAAACGATCTCTGTTTGGCACCACGGACACACAACTTCTTCATTGCTGCTCATTGCGAAATCCTCCACCTAAATGCAATCATGCATATTTCCATACATAATAAACCCCAGCCGCTACAAACACAAGCGCGATAGCAAACAAGGTTCCCCACAGGTATTTCATTTTTTAAGCCTCCAAGACTATGTAAAATACTAAGTTACACATGCTCCGACCACATAGGATAAGGAGACTGACAATGTTAAAGATAAGAACCCTACCGCACGATTATCCTTCTTAATTTCCTCATCAATTTTGAAATAAGGCGTTAAGAACTCAAAAATAAAGTAAGCAACTAGCAACAGCACGAAGCCATAGCCAGCCCAAACGAGAGAATGAATCATGGTGTCATTGTTTAAAATGGCAAAGCGGAACAAGTTACAAATCCCAAAAATTTTCCCACCAGTCGCCATGGCTACCGATAAATTACCTTTTTTAATTTCAGCCCAATCGTCATACTTTGTAACCATTTCAAAGATGGTAAGAAAAATCACAAGCGCGACCACTGCTACAGCAAAAAAAGCGAGCGTTGATAAATACGGGTTACTCAACAAGACATCCACCTCTTCGTTCATATCTTCTCCTGCCTTCCTTTACACAAGTAGAGAAACTTTAACTTCGATTAAAGCTCCCTTAGTCCTATATATGGTAGTAGAGACTGAGTATGACTCAGTCTCTCGCAGGTACATCTAGTATAACATTAGGATTGTTTTTTTTCAGCAAGCTTTGCTCTCATAGCTGCTAGCTCATCATCGATTCCGCTGCTGCTTGCGCCTAAGCCGTCTAATTCATCGTCCAAGCTGCGGTTTTTAGCACGAATTTCTCCGCTTGCTTGCGCTTCAGCTTCCATTTGAAGCACTTTTTCACTCATGCGATCAAAACCTTTAGCCGCATTATCTGTACCAAAACCAGACATCGCTTGGTTGATTTGTTTTTGTGCTTTCGCTGTTTCAGCACGAGCAATTAACAAATCTTTTTTGTTTTTCATTTTCGTGAACTCGTCTTTCATCTCCGTCAATTGTGCACGAAGTTGATCCGCATTTGTTTTGGCAAGATCATATTGACGTTTCAATTCATCATAACGACCTTGATGCTCTTTCTTATCTTCCAGCGCGCGGCGGGCCAAATCTTCATTCCCTGCTTCAAGGGCTTTCATAGCCTGCTCTGTACGTTTCGTTACCATCTCTTCAGACTCTTCAAATTGCAACTTGAATTTCTTCTCGATCGCAATTGATTTCGCTACTGCAGCTTCTGCTTCCATGATATCTTCTTCCATATCACGCAAAAATTGATTTAACATTTTAACAGGATCTTCTGCCTTATCCAATAAATCATTAATTGAAGCCATTGTCATATCACGAAGTCTTTTGAAAATTCCCATCTAAAATTCCTCCTAAGGTTTCATACTCTTTATACCTATTTCATACGCAACAACCAAAGAATGAGTTTCAAAATGGATGAAAAATTCTAAATTATTTCAATTCGACGACTGTGACCCCAGCTCCACCTTCATTGTAATTACCCATCCGATAGCTTTTCACGTGCTTATGTCGGCGCAAATATTCTTGCATCCCCGTTCGAAGCACACCTGTACCTTTGCCATGAATTAAATATACTTGGCCAAAATTATTCAAGTATGACTCATCTAGGAAGCGATCTGCTTCGATCAAAGCTTCTTCCATATTCATGCCGCGCATATCCAATTCCATTTTGACATTGTCATCACGTGTACGTTTTAGTGTAGTTGCCACTTTCTGCGGTTGCTTCGCCTGAGGCGCATTGCCTGTTTTTTCAAGGTTGGACAATTGCACCTTCATTTTCATAATCCCCAACTGAACATTAGCTTCGGTTGTACCCACAAGTTCAACGACGTGTCCTTTTTGTCCTAGTGAAACGACGCGTACTTCATCGCCCGCTTCAATCTGCTCGGGACGCTTCTTCAAAGCGCGAACTTGCTTGCTCCGCAGTTCCGGCGTCGCTTGATCAAGACGCCGTTTGGCTTCCACTAAGCGGTGATCCTTCACCCCACCCGCTTCTTCTTGCGCCATACGGCGCAGGTCAGCGATGACTTCGTCCGCTTCGCGACGAGCTTTAAGAACAGCCTCGCGCGCATCGCGTTCTGCTTTTTCTAGCAGCTTATCACGCTGCTCATCGAATTTGAGCTGCTGAGCCTCCAGCGATTTGCGCATCGCTTCAGCTTCTCTGCGCAGCTCCTCTGCCGCATTTCGCTCCGATTCGGCGATTAGACGATTCTCCTCGAGGGAAGCAATCATGGACTCTACGCGCTGATCTTCCTCACCCACTTGTGTGCGAGCATGCTCTATAATACGACGAGATAAACCAAGGCGCTCAGCAATCGCGAATGCGTTACTTCGTCCAGGTACGCCAACTAACAAACGATACGTCGGGCTAAGCGTTTGGATATCAAACTCCATACTCGCGTTAATCGTACCTGGCTTTTGATAGGCATACGCCTTCAACTCCGAATAATGCGTTGTTGCTATAATTCGGCAACCTATTTGATGAATATAATCCAAGATAGAGATAGCTAATGCAGACCCTTCTGCAGGATCCGTACCTGCGCCTAGCTCATCAAGCAGTACTAAGCTTTTCGGTGTCATGTCACGTAAAATGCTAATGATATTGGTCATATGACTAGAAAAAGTACTTAAGTTTTGCTCAATACTTTGTTCATCTCCAATATCCGCATAAATAGCATCGAACACACACAATTGCGTGCCTTCCTCCGCAGGGACAAACAGCCCTGACATCGCCATCAGACTTAGTAGACCTACGGTTTTAAGGGAAACCGTCTTCCCTCCTGTGTTCGGGCCCGTTACGATAATTTGTGAGAAATCGTTGCCCAACTCCAAATCAAGCGGTACAACGGCATCTGCTGGAATGAGAGGGTGTCGTCCTCTTTTAATTTTGATAAAGCCGCGGTCATTCAATCTTGGCATTGTTGCCTTTAATTCTCTAGCTAAGCCTGCTTTGGCAAAAGTAAAATCAAGTTCTGCTAGCTGATCAACATCCAAAACAAGAACTTCTACTTGTTCAGCAACCAATTCGGTCAGTGCCCGAAGAATTTTCTCGATCTCTGCTTCTTCTTTAAATTTAAGTTCACGGATTTTATTGTTTAATTGCACGATGGCATCGGGTTCTATATAAAGTGTGGCACCAGAAGCGGATTGATCATGAATCATTCCGCCAAAGCTGGAACGGTACTCTGACTTCACTGGAATTACAAAACGGTCATTCCGAATCGTGATGAGCACATCCTGCAACATCTTCTGGACAGAAGAATTACGAATCATCTGTTCCAATCTTTCGCGAACTCTTCCCTCACCCGTCCGAAGTTCACTTCGAACACGACCTAATTCGGGACTAGCACCATCAACAACAACCGCATTTTCATCAATGCAGCTATTGATTTTGTCCTCTAATTGTTTATTTTCTGTCAACAAATCCACCTGCGACTTCAGCATCGGAATTGCATATTCCTCATGGGCAGCAAGTACAAATCGTTTCAATCTTCGTGTTCCAAACATCGTAGTTGAAATCTCAAGCAGCTCTGTTGGGTTTAACATCCCACCGATTCTGGCTCTATGCAGGGGAGAGCGAATATCTCTGATTCCGCCGAAAGGCGCATTTCCTTTGAGCCTCTCTACATTAACTGCCTCATCCGTTGCTTGTAAGCGAAGCTTAACAAGTTCAAAATCCCCTATAGGCTCGAGTTTCTCTGCCGCATCTTTACCTAGCGAAGTGGATGCATGATGAGCAACTTTATGTAAAATTTTCTGATATTCTAATGTTTTTATAATTTTCGGATTCAATGGTCCCAACCTCTTTTCTCTATCCTATATTATAAACCAATTGGATCCTGATTAGCTACGGAGACAATGATTATATGGAAGATACTGCTCCCCATAAATATCACAAATTTGGATACACTAAGTTGTGCATCTAATCCTCTGCCAAAAGGAATTGCAAATTGTCACAATCAAAGCATTTTGCACCAAAAATCGCTTCTTGTCGGTGGATGCTATTCCACGACAAAAAGAAGGAGGTTCACGACATGCATTTTCTTGGACATCTGGTAAGGTTTATTGTTTCAGCTTTGGTTTTAATGTTTGTAAGCTGGTTAGTCCCAGGATTTAAAGTCGGTGGGTTTTGGAGTGCATTTTTCTTGGCACTAGTCATTGCGATCGCGGCTTGGATCATCGAAGGGATTTTCGGTAAACAAATCACCCCATTTGGCAGAGGTATCGTAGGGTTTATAGTGAGCGCACTAGTCATTTGGGCCGCTCAATTTGTTGTGACCAATGTGTCTACGAGCATGATAGGTGCCATTTTAGCTGCTTTAGTCATTGGGATCATCGACTTATTCATTCCAGTGAAAACCCCTTTCGAACAAGGGCTCACGGGTAGAGAAGATCGTCGATAAAACCTGTCAGTTTCGATAACTGATAGCCAATGTAAAGCCACAAAAAGATCGGCCTGCAGCGTTCTTAATCGCCGGGCCGATCTTTTCTTTGTGGTTTCACTAGTTTGTCACTATATTCTTGGAAATAGGTCGTGTACAATAATATGGAAATCATTATATATACGGAGGGGTACCTATGAAAAAACTTACAATTCTTATGATGGGACTAGCAGTAATTATTGCTATCACAGCATGTGGAAACAAAGACTCCAAAACAATAGCTACAGCATCGCCAGCTGCGACTACGAAAGCGGCAACCGGTGGACAACAAGTCGTCTTAAAAGCTACCAATTATCAATTTGATAAGACCGAATATCGCGTGAAAAAAGGTGAATCTGTCACAATCACACTTGATAATTCCCAAGGTATTCACGGAGCAGCTATCAAAGAGTTTAACATTAACCTCAACAATGGTAATAAAACCGTTACCTTTACGCCAGATAAAGCAGGTTCATTCCCAATCAACTGCTCTATCATGTGCGGTACTGGCCACTCAGGTATGAAAACAACACTTATCGTTGAATAATCTAGAGTCCCTGCTTCCAATAGCCTTATCACGACTTCCGTGATAAGGCTATTTCTATATCCAGATTTCTAGTTGTTTTCAGACAACTTGAAAATATCGTAAAAAATGAGGATATAAATACACAGAAAAGCATGCATGCATCCATTTTCTGAACATATCCTGTTCTGCGTATCTAACATTTCTAGATGTCTTAAAAAGAAATCTTGCCAAGATACTCGTATTCTTCTTCGGTTTTATACCGTTCTCTTTGTTCTCTTTGTTCTCTTTGTTCTCTTCACTGCTATACTGATCAGTTTTGACTTCCAACGATTCTTCTGTTGGTTTTCCATGCTTGTTGTTGCCCATACGTGCGTATTGCTTATGTAAAGCAAATTGAAGTTTTTCTATTATCAACTTAGCTGTTCGATAATTCACGCCAAGTAATCTTGCAAACATTGGAATTGAATAAGTCATCTCATCCAGAATCAACATTTTAATAGCTTTGAACCAGAGTAATAAAGGCAGCTTTGATTTATGCATAACAGTCCCAGCTGTAATCGATATTTGTGTGCGGCACTCCTTACATTCGAGTAAGCTGCGTGTCTTCACTTTATAAAATGAATCATGGTCACATCTTGGACAAAAGAACCCATTAGCCCAACGACTTTTCATTAAGAACTTCTCACAATCTTCCTCTGATTGAAAGGCATTATCCATTGAATCTATAAGATGCATTTCCATTATAAGACCCACTCCATCAATGGAACTTGTGTTCCCATAATTTAATTATATCGAACATTTGTTTCCATGTAAAGGAAAAACTGTCCATTCGAGAGGGAGTATTCCGAGTTTCGAAATTTCTGAGGTAACTACAATTAACTTTGCTATTCGTTACTCGCTGCAACACTCTTCTAGCTTGTACAGGGTGATAGCGACGATCCTGAACTTGAACCTTATGTGAGGGACAACAGCTTACAATTTGGGCGGAATCAATCGAGATTGCCAGTGACGGGGCTAGTGGTGTATGAATACTCAAGGTCGATGCGGCGAGTGCTAACTTATACTTAGAGGGGTACACCAATTTGTACTAATTTGAGAAGAAATACAGGGGGCGAAGCGGCGAGCGCTAACTTGGACTGTGGGATAATCTCAACTTTCTTAGTGTGAACTCCTGGGGGGCAACACTGTGAGTGCTGCTTGTACTGTAGGAATCTATATCAGCTTATATGGAGTAAGATCTCTAGAGGGCGAAGTGGATAGCTGTGGAGTTGTAGATACGTCAGAAAAATAGTTTTGTGATAAAGGTCCTCGCAAAAAAATAAAAACTACCGCTTCTATTCAAAGGGCGGTAGTTTCTATAGGGGGATTCCTTGCTTCCACAGGTCATGCAGTTTACCTGCTACCTGCGGTAGCTCGTTAATCAAATAGGGAGCTATGGATGAGCTTGATAACAGCTTTTGAGGGCCGTCTGAAGGAATGATGGTCATGACATTTACTGCAATTACAATGATAAGCAGCGCTTCTGCTAACCCCAGCAATGCGCCGCTCCAACGGTTAATGGCGTTGAGGCCCGGCGTTTTGGCGAGAATATTCAATGCTCTGCCAATGATCACAAGCGCAAGTTTAACACCGAAGAATAGGAGCGCAAAGGCGATGGCATTTAGGATATACGCTTCTAAATTGAGACCTTTAACGATGAATTCATATTTTTGATAATTTTGATATGTGGGTAGTGAAATTGCACTCTTGAGTAAGGGAGCAAGATCCTTATAAAAATAAAAGGCAACAAGATAAGCGAGGATCATGCCCGAAATAGAAACGATTTGAGCGATAAATCCTCTAAAGTAGCCAATGAGCAGTCCTAAGGCAATAACCGACATCAAGACGTAATCAAGTAGGTTCAAAGTCACTAAGGGCTACCCGACTGGGCTATCAGCTTCTACAAGCTCAATCCATTCGTTGTATTCGATTTGTAGCTTAGCATATTCCTCACGCAATTTCCTATATTCCTCTTTAACAGCTTGCAGCTCTTCTTGTTGAGCTTCGTCGTTCATGCTCATCTGAAGGAGCTCTTCTTTTTCCTGTTGAGCTTGGGCCCAAATAAGTTCTTTCTCTACTTCAAACTGTTCTGCGCGTGTATCTCGCTCCGCCTGCATTTGTGCAAGCAGTTCTTCTATTTTCCCTTGATAATGCTGAATAATTGTTGCTTTCTGCTCCTCAAGCTGCTGCTTGAATGTTGCTTGTTGTTCCACTTCAAAACGTCGAACTTTTGCCTCTTCTTCTTCCTGATAAAGCAACGCTAAAGAGTCTATATCCTCTTGATGCGTGCTAGCTGCAACCTCGAGCTCGGATTGATGCTTCTGTTTAATGGCATGAATCTCAGCATGGTGCCCACGTACGATGGCTGCGATTTCATTATGATGTTTCTTTGTATTAGACGCTAATTCATCTTGGAGTTGCTCAGAGATCGATTCCAATTCGTTTTGATGCTTCTCTGACACAGAACTCAATTCGATTTCGTGCTTCTCTGAAATAGAACTCAGTTCAATTTGATGCTTCTCTGAAATAGAACTCAGTTCAATTTGATGCTTCTCCGACATAGAACTCAGCTCGATTTGGTGGTTCGTTGCGATAGAAGCTATCTCATTTTGATGACTCTCTGTCAGAGATGCAATCTCAAAATGATGCTCATCCGTTTGATTTGCTATTTCGTTTTGAAGCTTATCTGCGATAGCTGATAACTCCGTTTGGTATTCATCTGAAATCGATTCTATTTCACTTAGATGACTATCTGATATAGCAATTAATTCTGCTTGATGTTCTTCTGTCATGAGCGCTAATGCAACTTGGTGTTCCTCTGTCATGAGCGCTAATGCAACTTGGTGTTCCTCTGTCATGAGCTCTGTTGCAACTTGATGTTCCTCAACCATGAGCGCTATCGTAGCTTGTTGCTCGTCTGTAAGGGTCTCAATAGCGGCCTTATGTTCTTGTTTCAAGGACACTATTTGGGATTGATGCTCACGTGCCATGGACGCTTGTTCATCTTGATGATGCTTGGTTATGGATTCAATTTGCGCTTGGTACTGCTTATGGATACTGGTAATATCAGAACCGCTTTGCTTAGACAGTAAAGCTAATGCTTCTTGATGCTGAAGTTCTACGTTTTCTTTGTCTTGAAGATGTAACTGAATGAGTGATTCTTTTTCTTCCTGAAGCTGTTGGTGCAGGCTTTCATTTTCTTTGCTATGCGTATCCGCTATCGCAGCCAGCTCCAGCTTATGCTGTTCGGCCAACTTCAGAAGTTGTTGCGATTTCTGCTGTTGCGCTTGCTCTAGCTGTTGTTTGCTTTGCTGATGTTGTTGTTTTTCTCGGTCTAATTGTTGTTTAACTTGTTCTAGATGCTGCTTCGCTTGCAGATTTTGGCGCTTTTCTTGGTCTATTTGCTGTTTGAATTGATCCATTTGTTGCGTGACTTGATCTTGTTGTTGTTTCGCTTGATCGATCTGTTGTTTCGCTTGATCAATCTGCTGTTTGGTTTGAACTTGCTGTTGTTTCGCCTGATCTAACTGTTGCTTAGCTTGGTCTAACTGTTGTTTCGTTTGATCTAACTGCTGTTTTGTTTGATCTAGCTGTTGCTTGCCCAGCTCATTCTGCTGTTTCATTTGCAGCATTTGCTGTTTCGTTTGTTCTTGTTCTTGTCTGACTTTAATAATCTCTTGTTTATGTTGTTTCTCTTGTTCTGTAATTTGTTGCAGTTTCCCGACTTGCTCAGTGAGAAGAGCCTGATTCTTATCATCCTCTTGTTTCAATTCATGATATCGGGTTGTTAGCTTTTCGTAAGCGATTTTAGTCGCTTCCTGCTCTTTCTGTACATTACTAAGCTCTTCCAAAATTTCATTCATTCGGAAACACTCATCCGCCATATTTACAGCGGCCAAAACAGCGATTCGCTGCGAATCCAAACGCGGATAGCCTTTGGCAATGCGAAACATTTGGTCATTTACATATTCAGCAACACGCTTCATATGATTCGTGCTTGTATCTGCTTTGAGCTTATATTGGTGTCCATATATATCAACAGTAATTCTTGTTTTATCTTCTGTAGTCAATTTAAATCCTCCCTTAAGATGAAAGGCTGGTCCTATCGAGAATAATTTCGATAAGACCAGCCTATATTCCTGCAACCTATAAGGAAAGTTACACTATTTTCTTAACTCCGCCTCAAATTGTTGTTCAAGTGTTGCCACAACTTTGGCGTGGAGTTCAGTTACTTCTTCATCAAGCAAAGTTCTGTCCCCATGACGGTACACGAGTGCGATCGCTACGCTTTTGCGATTAGCTCCAAGACGCTCTCCGGTATAGATATCGAATACGTGAATGGATTCCAACAATTCCCCAGCAACTTCGGCAATCGCTTGCTCCATGAGTCCAACTGGAACGCTAGCATTCACCACAACTGCAATATCACGTCCGATAGACGGATATCGCGGCAATAATTTATAGACGATCTCATCGCCAGCGGCTTCTAGGATCGGAGATAGTTCTACTTCAAGCACATAGGTGTCATCCAAATCACGCTGTTGTTGCGCAGTCGGATGTAGTTGACCTATGCGACCAATAACCTTCGTACCTTCAGCGGAAGCAAGCTGAATTTCAGCTGTGCGACCTGGGTGGAAGCCCTCTGGTGCTGCTGATGTGTACGTAAGACCCTTAATTCCTAGGTATTGAACTAAACGATCGAAAATCCCTTTGATGTCATAGAAGTCAACAGCTTCGGACTTCTGAGCCCAGTGCGCTTGACGACGTTTGCCTGCCAAGACGATAGACAGCAATAGCTTTTCTTGTGGCAGAGCCGTTAGTGCCGCTTCGTCTGTTATGAACGCTTTGCCAATTTCGAAAATGGCGACATCATCCATCGTACGGTTGCGGTTATAGCTAACAACATCGAGCAAATGCGGCACCAAGCTAGTACGCAGTTGGCTGCGGTCTTCGCTCATTGGCATCGCCAGTGAGATTGGCGTAGCAGTTGGGTACAAACCAGGAATGGCATCTACTTGAGATTGTTGATTCACTTCACCTTCATCAGTGCCACCGTGTGAACGCGGGTTTGTGAAGGAATAGGTGATCACTTCATTCAATCCGCTTTGCGTTAAAATATTCCGAGTAATCCGGCGGATGGATTGCTCTTTGGATAGGGACCCAGGCGTTGTTACGCCGGTCATCAAGGTTGTCGGGATGTTATCGTAGCCGAAGAGACGTGCCACTTCTTCGATCAAATCGACATCACGCGTAATGTCTCCGCGGCGGCTCGGCACATGCACGAGCAGTTTGCCTTCACCAGCTTGCTCGAATGTGAAATGCAAGCGCGAAAGGATTTGACCCATCTCGGCCAAGGAAAGCGCTGTGCCGAGATAGTTGTTCACGCGGTCAGCGGCAAGCTCGATGCTGACCGACTTGTTTGTTTCGGTAGCTGCTTCTACGATGCCGAAAGCGACAGTACCGCCTGCGTATTGCGCAATCAGCGCAGCAGCACGATTCAGCGCCGGAAGCACCGCTTCCGGGTTCACTTCTTTTTCGAAGCGAAGGCTCGCTTCGGAGCGAAGACCTAACTGGCGCGAAGTGCGACGCACGGAGCTGCCTGCGAACTTGGCGGATTCAAGCAGGATCCGTGAAGTTCCCTCAGTCACTTCGGAGTTGGCGCCACCCATCACTCCGGCGATCGCTACAGGCTTGGTGCCGTCCGTGACGAGCAGCATGTGCGACTCTAGCGTACGTTCCACACCGTCAAGTGTAACGAGTTTCTCGCCTGCTTCAGCGAGTCGTACGTCGATGTGACCGTTATTCAGCTGCTCCGCGTCGAACGCGTGAAGCGGCTGGCCGTACTCTAACATCACGAAGTTCGTGATGTCTACGATGTTGTTGATGGGGCGGATGCCCGCGGCCATCAAGCGGTTCTGGATCCACAGCGGCGAAGTGCCTACGCGCACGCCTTCGATCAGGCGAGCCGCGTAGTGCGTGCACTGCTCTGTCGCTGTGATTTTCACGCTGATGCGATCCGCAGCAGGTATCAAATTAGTTTTTCCTGCTGTTTGCAACACAGCTTCCGCATCAGGCAGTTTCACTTCGCGGCCAAGGATCGCCGCGATCTCGTAAGCCGCTCCGAGCATGCTTAAGCAATCGGAGCGGTTCGGCGTCAAATCAAGCTCCATCACTTTGTCGCTGATTGCCAACACATCAAGAATAGAGTTTCCAACTTGCGTATCCTCAGGCAATACAAGGATGCCTTCCTGAATTTCCTTCGGAAGCAGCTTGTCGTTAAGCCCAAGTTCCTTAGCGGAACAGATCATACCTTGTGATTCGACGCCGCGCAGTTTAGCGCGTTTAATTTCTAATCCGCCTGGTAGGACGGCACCGATCATAGCGACAGGAACCTTTTGTCCAGCATCAATATTTTTGGCGCCACACACGATTTGCAAGTCTTCGCCTTGCCCAGCATCAATCACACAAACGCTTAGTTTGTCAGCATCCGGATGCTTCTCACGTGATTTTACAAAACCAACAACAACGTTCGATACACCTTTATTACGATCCTCTACGATATCCACTTCGATACCGCTGCGGGTTAATTTTTCAGCTAATTCTTCGGCTGTGAAGCCTGTTACGTCCACATATTCGGACAACCATTGATAAGAAACTTTCATGCTTATACCCTCCTTTTCCTAGTGCTTACACATGTAAAAATTGCTTTAAGAAACGCAAATCATTGGTATAGAAATGGCGAATATCTTCGATGCCATATTTCAACATAGCGATACGCTCAACGCCCATCCCGAATGCAAAGCCTGTGTACTCCTTCGGATCGTAGCCACCCATTTCAAGAACGCGCGGATGAACCATACCTGCACCGAGAATTTCCAACCAACCTGTTTGCTTACAAGTACGACAGCCTTCGCCGCCACACATCGCACAGCTCACATCGACTTCAACACTCGGCTCTGTGAACGGGAAAAAGCTTGGACGCATGCGAATTTTCGTTGCTGGGCCATACATTTCTTGTACGAATTGAAGCAACGTCCCTTTGAGATCACTCATCCGCACATTGCGGTCGATGACCAGACCTTCAATTTGTTGAAACATGTGAGAGTGAGTTGCATCGTCGTCATCGCGGCGGTAAACTTTGCCCGGGCAAATGATTTTGATCGGAACTTCACCTTGGCGCTTCTCCATTGTTCTTACTTGAACAGGGGATGTCTGCGTACGCATCAAAATTTCTTCTGTAATATAGAAAGAATCTTGCATATCACGAGCCGGGTGATCTTTCGGCAGGTTCAAGGCTTCGAAGTTGTAGTAATCTTGTTCAACCTCTGGGCCTTCAGCTACCGTGTAGCCCATCCCGATGAAAATGTCTTCAATCTCTTGAATGACTTTGCTTAAAGGATGTACAGCACCTTGCTGTGAAGGACGTCCAGGCAACGTAACGTCGATCATCTCCGCACGTAGTCTGTTCTCTGTTTCTTGCTTCGTATAAGCGGCTTGTTTCTCTTCAATAACAGCTTCGATGGCTGCTCGAACATCATTGGCCACTTGGCCGATAACCGGTCTTTCCTCTGCGCTTAGCGCGCCCATGCCGCGAAGAACCTCGGTTAACGGTCCCTTTTTACCCAAATATTTAACTCTTAAATCGTTCAGCTCCTGCTGACTGCGGGCACCGCTAAGCTCCTGCAGCGCTTCCTGCTTCAAAGCTTCTAAACGCTCTTTCATCGAAATCCCTCCTGAATTAGGCCTCTGAATCGCCCTTTATGAAAACACAAAAAAGACTTTCCGCTCCCTCGCAAGGGACGAAAAGCCGTGGTACCACCCTAATTAGATTCGTCTATGTACAATCGCCAAATAAACGAGTCTCACTTCATTCCAGATAACGGACGATGTGTCCGGTTCCCTCTAATGAGAAGCGTCTAAACGCTTCTGTTCAAAGGACTGCTCGGGAGCGAACTTCCACAGCCTGATTCTCGGGGCCAGCTCTCAATCATCGGCTTACCCTCCCTGTCAAGAAGCACTGCGTACTCTTCTCCGTCAAAGCATTTCCACGTATATGTACCAGTTATTATATGCAAGATACAAAGGATATGCAAGTACATCGATCCTTCCTTTCTCAAAGTTTCAGAAATATCCCATTGACTTCATTCTTCGACAGGTTTATATTTTACTTAAATAGTTTAAATGTTTCTTGATTTAATTATTATATTATTTAATTATTATATTATTTAATTATTAGACAATTCTAACAATTTCATATTTGCAAGGAGGTTATGATTTGGAAGAGGAATTGACGGATTATACCAATCGCTTCCGCACAACATTTGAACAGACTCATCGCAAAATTACGCATTGTGTTCTTAGTGAACTCAATTCTGAGTTAACAGCTCCACAATTATTCATGTTAGCGATGATCGCCAAGGAGAACACACCGAAACAATCCCATCTTGCCGATAAATTGGGCGTTAAGCCAAGTGCAATCACAGTCATGATTGATCGACTTGTTCAAAGCGGGCATGTTATACGTAAACATCATGAGACAGATCGTCGAATCGTACTGGTCGAAAACACGGCTGAAGGGACAGCTGTCCTTGCTAAGGCTCATGAAGTGCAAAAGAAAGTGATTGCACGTGGTTTATCACAGCTTCCTCCAGATGAACTTCATTTTTTCGTAGAAGCATTCGAAAAGTTTACTTCATTTTATTAATTTTTTATGTCATCAAAGGAGTGATACACATGGAAAGTATTCAAAAAGCAGCGCCTAAGGATATCAACGAAGCTGCTGCACCAGAGCTTAAAAATAGGGGACTCCTACTCACCGGATTGATCATCGCCATGCTTTTCGGAGCTTTGGACGGCACAATCGTAGGTACAGCAATGCCGCGTATCGTCGGCGAGTTCGGTGGACTCGGACTGATGACATGGTTAACAACAGCTTACATGTTAACTTCAACAGTCGTCGTGCCCATCGCGGGTAAACTGGCTGACTTAATTGGCCGCCGCGTCATTTATGTAACAGGACTCATCATCTTCATCGTCGCTTCTGCTCTTTGTGGGATGTCTCAGAACATGACTGAACTCATTTTGTTCCGCGGCCTGCAAGGTCTTGGCGGTGGTATCATGATGCCAATGGCTATGATTATTATCGGGGATTTATTTACAGGTAAGCAACGTGCTAAATGGCAAGGGGTTTTCGGAGCAATCTTCGGTTTATCCTCTGTTATTGGGCCGCAAGTTGGCGGCTGGATCGTAGATGCTTGGGACTGGCGTTGGGTGTTCTACATCAACTTACCGGTTGGGGTTTTAGCCGTTATTTTGATTTCACTCGCATTGCCTAAACATAAATCAGTAGGAAAAGTGAAATTTGATGTTCCAGGTATTATCACGATGATCGTCGGTGTTGTAAGCTTGCTTCTTGCTCTGACATTTGGCGGCAGTGAGTACGCTTGGGGTTCTTGGCAAATCATTGGCCTATTCGTACTTGCCGTTGTGTCTCTAGTTGCTTTTGTTCGTATTGAAAGCAAAGCAGAAGAGCCAATTCTACCCGTTCGTTTATTTAAAAATAGAACTTTCTCCACGATTAACGGTGTTGGCTTCTTAATGGCTGTTGGTATGTTTGGTGCCATTATGTTCGTTCCGCTCTTTATGCAAGGTATTGTTGGAATTAGTGCCTCCGCATCTGGTACCGTTATGACTCCTCTGATGATAACAATGATTGCTGCCAGCGTGGTCTCGGGTCAATTGATTGCTAAGATCGGTGTAAAACGACAAATGTTAATCGGGATGCTTGTAATGGCAGTCGGTTTTATCTTTTTAAGCACAATGGGAATCTCAACTACGAAGTTGATTGCCTCAAGCTACATGGTACTTCTAGGGCTTGGAATGGGGCTTGTCATGCCAATCCTGACGTTGGCTTTGCAAGAAAGTTTCCCTAAATCAGAGCTAGGTGTCGTCACTTCTTCTAGCCAATTCTTCCGTCAAATCGGTGGTACCTTTGGAATGACGATTCTCGGAGCCATTATGAACCATAGATCAACGGTTTTGCTCGAACAAAACCTTGAGCCGGTGGTCAAGCAGTTCCCTGCTGAAGTTGGAACTCCACTCATTGATATGATCCATAAGAATCCGCAATCTCTCTATTCCTCACTATTAAGTCCTGAGGCAATGGCCAAATTGCCAAAAGAATTAGTAGATAAGTTGCCTATCATCAAAGATGCACTTGTTTCCTCCCTGCATCAAGTATTTATCTACGGTCTTGTGTTCGTACTTCTGGGTGCGGTACTTACGCTATTCGTTGGGAACATCAAGCTTTCCGACCGAAAATCGAAGAAGTCTGAAGACAATAGCGAAGATGACAACCAAGCTCCAGCGCATCTCATTTAAAATGAGAAAAGCTCCCTTCCTCTAACGAGGTTGGGAGCTTCTTTATTCACCTATTCGATTGTTCCAATTTGACTTAAAGGGAAAATTCGAAATACGGCTTTGCCAATAATATCTTTTTCCGCAACAAATGGTGTTGTCGGCCACAAATGGGAATCATAGCTGTCGTTGCGATTATCCCCTAGGAAAAAATATTTTCCTTCGGGCACAGTTACCTGATGATAGGTGTACGTCATAGGCGCTTGGATATATGGCTCGTCGACTTTGGATCCGTTCCGATATAACGCGCCGTCTTTGATTTCAATCGTATCGCCAGGCAATCCAATTAGACGCTTCACATAGCGGTCCTCATTCCCCTCAAGCGGCGGCCAGAATACAACGATATCCCCGAATTCAAAGTCGGTTAATGGTTTCATTTTTTCAACAATCAACTCGTCTTGTAATTGAATGGTAGGCAGCATAGAACCGGTTGGAACTGTCATCGCTTGCGCAACATAGGTATTGACGACAAGTGCGATGAGGAGAGCGAATGCTATCGTAGGCACCCATTCTTTCAATAGGCTTATCACATACTTTTTGACCAATAGAACCAACATCCTCTCGTTCTGAATCATTCCCTATTTACACCGTAACCCATTTATGGAAAGTTTACATTAAAACAAAATAAAATGTTGTTGTATAATGAATGTGGATACCCTATTAAGGAGAGTGCTCGACATGAAATATCGCAGACTTGGCAAAACAGACATGAAAGTTTCCATCGTTGGTGTTGGCACTTGGCAATTTGGCGGTGAATGGGGATTAACGTATACGCAAAATGAAGCAGACGCAATTCTAGATCAAGCCGCTGATCTCGGGATCAATTTGATAGATACGGCTGAATGCTATGGAGATCACCTTTCAGAGTCATTTATTGGTAATTATTTATCCCGCCGTGATCGTGATAAGTGGGTTGTTGCCACGAAATTCGGGCACCATTTCCATGATTTATTTACGCGTACCGACGAATTTAGCGCGGATTCCGTCATCAAACAACTGGATGCGTCGCTGCAAGCTTTACATACGGACTACATTGATTTATACCAATTCCATTCCGGGCCTGATCCTTTATTCGATAACGATGATCTCTGGACTACGCTTGATAAACAAGTACAGGCGGGCAAAATCCGTCACCTGGGAACATCAATCGGCAGCAATGCCAATATTCATCAAACGGCATCTTCAAGTAAAATGAACTCCAAAGCTATTCAAGTGGTGTACAATCGCTTGGACCGCGCGCCGGAAGAACTCGTATTCCAGTCATGTATAGATCAAGATCTTGGTGTACTCGCACGCGTACCACTAGCTAGTGGTTATCTAAGCGGTAAATATAAGCCAGGCGCCGTTTTCGGTAACACGGACGTACGTCATCGTCACGATGCTGAAAGCGTCAGACAGAAGCTGGAAGAAGTTCAGCGCATTCAGCAAAATGAAGTGCCTGAAGGCATGGATATGGCCAAATGGGCATTGGCTTGGTGCTTGAAGCATGATGCCGTCACTTCCGTTATTCCAGGCTGCAAAAACCCTGAGCAAGTGATTGCGAATGCCGCGGCAACAGAGCTTATCAGCGACAATCATCCGCAAGCTTGGAAAGCCTAGAGAAGAGGAAGGACTGACTTCGCCATGCCTCACCAACAGCACGATGAAACCTGGAAGAAGCTTCAATCACACATCGACGAATGGGTTGCTGTAAGTAAAACACATACATCGGAAGGTTATGTTGCCTCTTACATTCCTGAGTTAGCGAACGCTTCTGGGGATATTCTAGGTATTTGTATTATGGACAGCGAAGGGCAAACTACTAGCTCTGGGGATTCTGACTTTCGTTTCACCTTGCAAAGCATTTCGAAGGTTTTCACACTGATTCTAGCACTGATGGACAATGGCGAAGACATTGTATTCTCTAAAGTAGGTATGGAGCCGACAGGTGATGACTTCAACTCCATGTTGAAGCTTGAGCTTGTGGAGCCAGGTATCCCTTTCAACCCTTTAATCAACGCCGGTGCTATAGCCATCTCCTCCTTAATTGCTGGGAACAGCACGGATGAACAGGTCGATCGTATCCTTCTTTTCTTCAGGGATATTGCCGATAATCCGAAGCTGACCATCAATCAAAACGTGTTTAAATCCGAGTCCGATACAGCTCACCGCAATCGTTCCTTAGCCTATTTCCTCAAAGATAACGGTGTCTTGGACAAAGAAGTTGACGATGTGCTTCGTGTCTACTTCAGCCACTGCTCTGTCGAGGTCAACTGTACGGATCTGGCCAGAATGGCTCTCGTTCTCGCTCATAACGGCGTGGATCCGATTCGCAAGCAACGTCTCATCCCGCGGCGCTTCGTGCAAATCGCCAAGACGTTCATGTTTACCTGTGGTATGTACAATGCCTCTGGCGAATTTGCCATGAATGTTGGGCTTCCTGCCAAGAGCGGCGTGTCCGGCAGCATCCTGACAATGGTACCTGGACAATATGGTATTGGCCTCGTAGGACCTGCACTGAACCGTAAAGGGAACAGCACGGCTGGTGTGCATCTCCTCGGCATTCTCTCTCAGGAATTCGACTGGAGCTTATTTTAAGCTAACGAGTTGCTTACAAAAAGAACCTTCCCTTTTGACTGTTTGGCAGTCGAGGGAAGGTTCTTTCACGTTTACCATTATTGCATCGATTGCTTGATTCGTTGAAGAGCCTCAATCAACTCATCCACTTCATGCTCTTTCAGTCGAATCGTCACATAGTTCGGTGAAATGCCACCGTCATTGATTTCTATTAGCGCAGTATCATCTTTGTCATCCAGTTTGACTGACAGATGGTCTTTATCTAGAATTTGAACCCAAGCCATGGTCATCCTCCTCGCTACTCTGATCAGACTTCCTCAGTCTCAATACACAATGAAGTCTTTGGTATACACAGTCTCATTGTCTTCTGTATCCATCACGCGCATTTCTAGCTCCCAGTTCCCTCTAAAAGGCAGGAAAGGACCTTCCGATTTATAGCTGAATTTCGCAAAGCCGTACGATTCCTCTTCCTTACTATCCTGGTATATCGTTAACGGAACAGAAATCGGGGCGATTTCCTGATCGTCTTTATTATGCAAAATCAAGAGAACCTGTTTAGGTTGGCCTGATTTTTCAGGCAGCCAAACTTTGGCAATAAACGTGTTATTACCAGGTAACTTCGGTGTAATATCGACCGAAACATGGACTTTCTCCCCCATCTGATGCCACCCAAGCGGCTCATTAGCCGGGATCGGCGCCATATAGGTAAGCAGTCCAACAAGGACAACAATGACGACCATCAAAGACAGATCTAGCTTCACCCAGACGATCGATTGATTCACTTTCTTCTTGCGAAGGAATAGCCGAATCACGAACCCCATCAGTGCGACGAGCACCACTACGCCAATTTTCACAAGCAAGAGAATACCCCAAGTTGTGTACGTCAAGTAACGCAGATTCGGCAGGAATATCAAGACGGAAATGGACCCTGAAACAGTTAAAACAAGAATCGAGATCAGTGCAAATTTGGAGAACTTCTGCATATAGCTGCCGAGATCCATCTTGTTGTGACGCCATTTCGCATACAGCAGAATTAATCCGCCTACCCAACAGGCTGCAGCGACAAGATGAATAAAATCTAGCCCAATCGTCGCCCACAAGGGAGAAAAGGAGGCGGCGTGACCGCTAAAGCTTTTGACAGCCAACAGAGCCAGAGACCAACCCACATCTACCCAAGCCAACCTGCCCAGCATAACAAAGCCTAGGAAGGATAACGCGAGTAGCAGCACCCAAGAAATCCCGATATTTGTTGAGCTTACCAGCTGCCATATTTCATCTACACCGCCGCCACCCAATAAATCCTCGATATGTGTAAAAATCAGCAGCAGTAGGGCAACGATATGAGCGCGTTGGAGATTGAGTGTCCACTCGGAAACCGACTTCTGTGCTTCTTCCCCTTGCGGTCTCACCAATCGTAACCAGAATGCCCATCCGGTCAAGGCTAACAACATTAAGAACCATAAGCCCCGAGAGGCGTATTGCAGCAAGCCTTTTGTCGTCAACGGACCCGCACTATGATCGTGTCCCGTATGTGCGGAAGGCACATCAAGAACTTCCTCCTGCGGCGGATTGCCGATTGTGATCGGATAGCTTCCACCCACGGGATGACCGTCTGCTGAGATGACGTGATAGCTAATTAAGTACACGCCTTCTGCCAGCTTCGGCAAATCCAGCTTGATACCCATCTGATCCTTATTCATCGTCGCTTTGCGATCCGTTATCTGCGCTCCGCTATGATCGTAAACCTTAATATAAAAGAGCCCGTTATCTAATGGTTCATTGAACGTGACGGACACCCCAGCAGGCGAGCTTTCGAGCTTCGCCCCCGCTTCCGGTGTTGCTTCAACTAATGAAGCATGCGCAGAGGCAGATTGAGGCGCAATGACCGCACTCAATAACATGATGGCTAACACAGCAATCAAGCCTACAGGCAGTCGTAGGAACCAATTCTTGGTTCGTTGTTTGAATAATCTCGTCATCCGTACCCCTCTAATCCGCAATCGGTCTACGGCCAGCAAAACCATCTTGCTCCCCGTGATAATAACGAATCTGATCCTCTCCTTGCTTCCAACACAGCAACACTTCTTGACCATTCATCATCGCTGGAAAATCAACAAGACCTGAATCGATATCCTTCAGCTCAATGCCCGTCTTTTGAAAGCTTTGTATGAGTCCACGCGCTTCAATTTGTAGGAATTCCAATGCAGCTTCCATGACAAAAAAAGGATCCTTTTCCGTGCCAGGCATTGAAGCATATTCATTCTTCTTATGGCGTAACTCCATATATTTGTCCTCAAACTCACTCTTCAAGGCTTGCATTTTCTTCAGTTCCTGATCAACAAAAGGCAATAGACCATTGGCCTCTTCCAAAGAGAACCATTTCTTTTCCGACATAACGCACCTCCATGTCCTTTATATTAGCAAAAAAACGGAAGAACTACGAATTCTACGAATCCGTATGGGGCTTATCGTGAACGTGATGATGGCTATGGTTATGGCCATGGTGGTGACCGTGATTCTGGCTTGAGCTATGCTCGTCCACATGTGTAACAGACAGCTCCGCGTAGCCGACACCTTTTAAAACCTGGATCCGTTGCTGCAACTCTCGAAGCTTCTCCACTTCACCGCGAACTACGAGTATTTCCAAGCATTGCTGATGGTTTAAATGGATATGCATGGTTGAGATGATGGCATGATGATAGTCGTGCTGAAGCTCCATTAAGGTGATCGGCAAATCTCTAATTTCATGGTCATACACCATAACAATCGTACCGGCGACCCATTCATTAGGCTGCATACTGCTTGAGGTTAAAAGCGCCTTGCGCGCAAGATCTCGAATGGCCTCCGAGCGATTATCATACCCTTGTAATGCAATCAAACGATCGAATTGCTCGATCAGGGATTGCGGCATCGAAATTCCGAAACGCACTAGATTGTCTTTATCCGACATTCATCTTGCTCCTTCATTGGTATCTTCGTCTATATATCCTACTGTAGCAGAAAGCGTTGGAGTCGCAAACCTCCATCAGGGCTGATTACACCGCACACAAGCTTTCACTAGGCAAAAAGCAAAAAAGGAGAGGGCATCATCAGCCCCTCCCTTCCTAGACGAGTTTCATTAACTGTTTGACGCGATTCTCCAATTCCACGAGTGAGAACGGCTTCGTCATATAATCATCGGCTCCCATTTGGAGGCCTTTCGCCACATCCGCTTCCTTCTTCTTCCCAGATAGCATCAATATTTTCATATTTTTCGAGATCGCATTCGCATCCGTCTTGATCTTCTCCAATATGGTAAAACCATCAAGGCCTGGCAAAATGCCATCCAATATACATGCGTCGAAGACTTGCGTAGTCAGCAACTGCCAAGCTTGTTCACCATCTGAAACTTGCGTAATTACAATCGGCAAGTGTTCCAGTTGGGAATTCAGAATCGCCCTTAGAATCGGATCATCGTCCACAATTAAGAGCTTTTTCTTCTGCAGTTGTGCATGCGCATGAGCGACTAGCTTCGTGAATTGTACACCTTCATCTTCTAAGTCGGCAAGTATAATGCGATTCTTGCCCTGTTGCTTCGCTTGATACATCGCATCGTCAGCTTTAGCTACCCACTCCGCAACCGTCATACCTACTTGCCATTCAGCTACACCGGCCGAAAACGTGATGGAGAACATTTGGCCATCGTTCTGGGCGACAGCTTTCTCACGAACTGTATCTAGAATAGCTTGCATAATAGATCGAGCTTGATCCACACTCGTATTCGGAAGTGCGATAACGAATTCTTCTCCGCCAAAGCGAGCCAATAAGTCCGTCGATCGCAGATTGACCTGCATCAAGTGAGCTAATCCTTGTAGTACCAAATCCCCTACGTGATGTCCATACGTATCATTGACGCTTTTGAAACTGTCAATATCGATAAACACAAGAGATATTGGCGCCGGGTAGCGCTCAATACGCTGCAGCTCTAGCCCAATTTGCAGATCAAAATAGCGACGATTAAACACACCGGTCAGTGGGTCGCGGAAAGCTAACTGCTCGAAATTCCGAGTCCGTTTGAGGAGACCATAAATTCGTGCCGCCAATTCCTCGTATTGGAATGGCTTGGTCACATAATCATCCGCCCCCAAGTGAAAACAGCGAACCTTATCACTTACATCGTCCCGTCCTGATAATACAATAAGCGGCAGCCATTTCAGTGTAGGATCTTCCTTCAAGTATTCAAACAATTCATAGCCTGACTGCGGGAGCATCATAAGATCTAACGTAACGAGATCATACGTATGCTCACGAAGTAATTTCTTAGCTGACTCCACATCAGCGGCTTCATCAACCACACAATCATCGAGTTGCAATCGTCTTGTCAAATAGAAGCGCAGCGCATCGTCATCATCGACTAGCAATATGCGGCTTTTCAAGGTTCTCAGCATGGAGCCCGTAGCTGGGTCTTGCTCCTCATCCATCTGAATTTCCGTGAAGCCGATGTCCAGCTCCATTTTCAAATCAAGCAATAATCCGACCGTACGCTCTATGCTTTCATAGACAGGGCTCGTCGAGAAGAGTAACTCATCATCTTGCTTCTGTATGGCTAGGGTCCATTCCCAATTCCGTACCAGATCTTCCGCAAGCTTCCCGATTCTCGTATAACCAAAAACGGGCGCACTACCTTTGAGTGTATGCGCAATTCGATAGCATTGTTGTAATTCCTCTAGTATCGGCTGGGCTTGAATCGCTGTCAGCAACGACTGAAGCTGCTGCAGCTGCTTGTCATATTCACGAATAAACAGCTTTCTTCCTTGTTTAAGAATTCTTGCATCTCGATCAGATTCTGAACCTGAATCTTTGGATCTCTCTATATTTCTATGGCTCATAACAGACAATCACCCTTTATAAGCTTAATCAAAGCATTCTTGTTCAACCTAGCGCTGCAACAGTTGCCCTATGGTGTCTAATAATTGAAGTGGACTGAAAGGTTTCACAATGTACGTGGTGACACCTGCTGCCTTAGCTCTCTCTTTATCTTTCTCTAGTGCTTTGGCTGTTAAAAGAATAACCGGCAAGTCCCGATTCACATTGTCACTTTCTCTCAACCAAGAGCAAACTTCTACGCCCGTGCGCTCTGGCATCATGTAATCCAAAATGATTAAATCATAGGCTTCCTTGCCCAGCTGGTCAATCGCTTGTTGACCATCCTCAACCTCAGTGATGACGTATCCTTCATCAGATAACGTTTCCGTCAGCAGAAAGCGAAGCGCCAACTCATCATCGGCTAGCAAAATTTTGTAAGCTGACATTTTCTCTCTCCTCGAGTCTATGAATTACGATTAATTATAGCACCATCGCTAGCGCCTTGATAGGAAAATGTCGGAAAATATCGAAAGAAATCACACTTACTTATCGTGAAGATGGACCTTCCATGACGAACCTTTTATTTCTGGCAATCCGCGAGGACTTGTCCAACAATAGACCCAGCCTTCCCGCTCCCCATTGACATCCTTCACCCACATTCGTTCGTATTCATTGTCCTCATGATCGGGACCAACGTACGTTTCCAAGACATCCATGGCCACTAACCCCTCTTCGGTAACCTCGAGCCATTCCCCCACAACCCTATGATCATGTTCATCACCTGTGCGAACTAGCGCTGGGTAGGGTCCTACATCATATAATCGTCCTTTGATCGCACCAGGTTGCACATCTAGTAAATACGGAGAGACAACGGAATGATTACTTTCTCCCACTAGTAATGTGCCATACACAAATACAGCTATCATCTCTACGCCTCCTAATCGTCTACAAGCTCTATATGAATGATTTCGTCGTGGAAACCATGATTTCCTACAAAAAAAAACAGCATCACGATGGATGCTGCTGCTATGCCTGATTGGCTGTTAATTCGCGTGTTTTAACGATAATTTTGCGGATGCTGTCTTCGGACAAATGAAACACTTTGATCAGCTCCAAAACCGTCGAACCCGTCTGATACAAACGGAAAATCTCGCGATTTCTCCGCTCAATGATGATGCGAGTGCCGTTATTTTCACCCCAACCAGCACGTTTCTGCTCTTTCTTAGGGATATACACGATTTCGCCTTGGATATATTCTTGTAATTGTTTTAATAGGTTAGGGGGAAGAACATCTTTCCCGTTCTTGTAACTCATGGATGAAAACCTCCTCAAATTGTGCAAAGCTTAACTTTGACTGATTTGCAGAGAGTATCTTCATCGCCCACTAACCTCCTACCATTCTCAAAAATGGAATAAAAAAAACACGATCATAATCGTGCCTGTCGGTTGTATATGCAATTATACAATTCAGGTGAACGGTTATTCCACGAATGATATTCAGTTAGGAGACGAGTACCTCTGCGGCGGCCGCAACATTCATCGCTACTGTCATTGTCATTGTGTTCATTTATAAAGCACTCCCTTCACCATAGTTTATTGTGTGTTCACATCGTGTTCACATTTCTCATTATATGTAAAAAGCTTCTCGCTGTCTACTCGTTCGTTAAAGTTATGCGAGGGCCTAGGGGCCCCCGCTTGGAACAGTGACCTCTGCTTACGCAGAGATCACCTCTGTTTGCGTTGTAATCACCTTGATCACTCCTTTCTGAAGGCATGGAAGCCGGCCGGCTACATCTCTATTTACTCATATTGCCGAGCGTGTCTCAAGTGAAAGAATGGTTATAGGGATTCTTTCCTTGGGGAGGAGTTGACATGGTGAGACCAATGCGGGATAAGTAAAAAAGTGGCTCAACAGCTTGGTTAAGAGCGGTTGACCACTCCTAAATCAACTTTAGCTACTTGTCGGTTTAGTTGCTTGCGCCAAGCGGCATCACCGCGATGCCGCCTCGCTCCAACAGCGCGCGGATATCGCGCGCGAATTCCACGGCGTGAACGCCATCGCCGTGGATACAGATCGTGTCCGCGCGCATGCTCAGATCCTCTCCCGTGAGGGAGAGCACCCTGCCTTCGCGGACAAGCCGCTCCACCTGCGCCGCAGCCTCGGCCGCGCTCTCAAGCAGCGCCCCCGGCTGGTCGCGGGGCGTCAAAGAGCCGTCCCGCTGGTAGCTGCGGTCCGCGAAAGCCTCGTGAGCTAGCCGCAGCCCCGCGGCGGCGCCCGCCCGCAGCAGCTCGCTGCCGGGCGGGCCATACAGCGTCAGCTCCGCGCTGACGCTGGCCGTTGCAGCCGCAATCGCGGCGGCAATCTCATGGCGCTTCGCAGCCATGTGGTAGAGCGCGCCATGCGGCTTGACGTGCTGCAGGCGTCCGCCTTCGGCGTGGACGAACGCCTGCAGCGCCCCGAGCTGATACAGCGTCAGCTCGTAAGCCTCAGCCGGCGTGATCGCGATCTCGCGTCGGCCGAAGCCTTGCAGATCGGGCAGGCCCGGATGGGCCCCGATCGCAACGCCCTTGCGCAGGCACAGCTGTACCGTGCTGCGCATGGTTGCGGGGTCGCCTGCGTGGAACCCGCAGGCGATGTTGGCGGAGCTGACGAAGTCCAGCAGCTCCGCATCGCGGCCGAGGCGATAAGCGCCGAAGCCTTCGCCCATATCACAATTCAAATCAATACGCAGCATTACTTTTTCACACTCCCTCTTAAATGCTACTTTCACTCTCGAGATACTCGAATTTTTCGACTAACTCTGCCTCTTATGCTACTTTCACTCCGAGATACTCGAATTTTTCGACTAACTCTACCTCTTCTGCTACTTTCACTTCGAGATACTCGAATTTTTCGACTTACTCTACCTCTTTTGCTACTTTCACTCCCGAGATACTCGAATTTTTCGACTAACTCAGTTTTTCCAAAGTTAGTGAAGGGAACAGGATAGCAACAATTACGATAAGGTTTCTCGTTTCTCTAGGGTTCAACTCGTAAACTTCATTTTTCCGTGTCATCCACATGTGCATAATCAACTCTCGGTTTTTACTCATCTCATCTCATCTCATCTCATCTCATCTCATCTCATCTCATCTCATCTCATCTCATCTCATCTCATCTCATCTCATCTCATCTCATCTCATCTCATCTCTCAACCAAGCCTTCATCCCCACCGCCAGCAGCTTGAGATCCATCGCCTGCAGCAACAGCTGCTCCTGCGCTTCGAGATGCGTAACCTCTTGAAAACGCAGCGTTCCACCTGGCTTCACCTGAGCGACCAACGGAAGATCTGCGGTGATCACATGACCGATTCGAGGGTAACCGCCTGTTGTTTGACAATCAGCCAGCAATAGAATGGGTTGCCCGCTTGGAGGTACCTGCAGCGTGCCTCCAACTACCGCTTCCGAGATCATTTCGTAAGATAAGCCAGCTTCGAGCTCCAGCTTGGGCTCACTCGACAACCGATACCCCATGCGATCTGATTGGGACGTCACCAGAAAGCTTTGAGAAAGCAATCTCAACCAGCTATCGATAGTAAACAAGGAGGCTTCCTTGCCTCTCACGATCCGTATAATCGGATCGTCGCGATAGTCAGGACGAATCATTGTACTCATATACTTGGTTGGACTCACGGACTTACTTCGAAGCTCAAAGCCTTTCATGAGCTGAGAAGTCTGTTCATCCTGCTTAACTTCCAATACATCTCCAGCACGTAGAGCTCTTCCCTCGTATCCACCTATACCTGCTCTAAGGTAGGTACTGCAGCTTCCCAGTACGTATTTCGCCTTGAAACCTCCATGCACAGCCAAATACGTTCTACAACCACGTGATGCGTAGCGAAAATACAGCTCACTTCCTGTACGAAGAACGAAGGGACGCCACATTGGGGCTGAAGTTCCATCCACTTCCGCTTCCATGTCTGCACCGCAAATAGCAACCAGCATATCTCTTTGCGCAACCAGTGCAGGCCCGCTAAGTGTCATTTCTAAAGCTACCGCTTCGCGACCATTGCCAACCAACAAATTCGCTGCGCGGTGGGCAAACCGATCCATCGGCCCCGCCACGATCACACCATGTTTCCGAGAACCATAGCGCCCCTCATCCTGTAACGTGGATAAAAGGCCAGGTTTCATTACCTCAAAGCCCATAGCTCGCATTCCCTTCTTCTAAGGCATGGAACTGCTCTGATGTGATGGCTACAAATCTCACTTGGTCTCCAACCTTTAATAAGGAGGGTGGATCCGTGTCCGGACGAAATAAACGGAGTGGCGTTCTGCCAATGAGCTGCCAGCCACCCGGTGTTTCAAAAGGGTATATGCCTGTTTGTGCCCCGCCAATGCCCACGGATCCCGCAGGAATTTGTGTGCGAGGCACTGATTTGCGCGGTGTTACAAGTCTTTCATCCATACCACCCATATAAGGGAAACCAGGTGCAAAGCCAATCATATACACGGGATACACACGAGCAGTATGCCAAGTCACGATTTCTTTTGTACCTACTTGATGATAGGCCGCTACTTCACTAAGATCAGGACCATACGCCGCCTCATAACAAACAGGGATCTCAATGATCGGTCCCAACTGCCCGGCTAAGCTAGCGTCCTCCCTATAGGCATCTAATAGCTTAACGATGTACTTCAAGACATAATCATAAGGAAGCCAAGTCGCCGTCATGTTGGCGGGCCCACTTTTTAACACAGCTTCGGAAGCATAGTTATAGATGTGGAAAGCATCATAATAAATTGTAATGGTTGTATAGGCGGGGACTAGCTCCATGAAGCCCTCACGCCAGTTATTCTCTATGTAATTCGCTACCTGCCTGACCTTATGAAGATTCACTATCGAAATGTCCGCGCCTAGTCGAATCACAATCGCCGAGTCTCCGAGCGGATGGCATTCATAGACAAGCTTGGTCATGCAAAACGCTGCTTTTTCAACCAATTCGCACAAACCTCAGGCCAGACATACGCTTCCGGATGATCAGCTGCGATCCCAATACCATGGCGTCCTGATTCAAAAACATGTAGGTCAAAAGGAATCTTATTACGGCTAAGTGCACCTGCGAAAAGCAAGCTATTTTCCACCGAAACTGCTGCATCATCAGCTGTGTGCCACAGGAAGGTTGGCGGCGTATCCGTTGTTACTTGAAGTTCATTGCTCAAATCCTTGACTAACTCTTCATTGGCATCTTCGCCAATCAGATTGATTCGTGAACCTTGATGTGCGTTCACACCGAATGAAATGACAGGATAACACAGCACCATAAGATCAGGACGGGAGGTGATCAGCTCAATCGGATCCGAGGAGGTCTGATCTCCCGCATCGTAATGCGTACCCGCTGTTGCGGCTAAATGTCCACCAGCCGAAAAACCAAGAATACCAACGCGGTTTGCATCGACTCCCCATGCCTCGGCATGATGTTTCACAGTCCGAATAGCCCGTTGTGCGTCCTGCAACGGTACGGGATGTTTATACGGGGCTACTCGATAATTCAACACGTAGGCGGAAATGCCCAGCCCATTTAACCACTTTGCGATTGGCTCCCCTTCATGAGGGGCACGCCCGCCGTATCCGCCACCTGGACAGACAATAACTGCTGCGCGCAAGCCATCACCCTCGGCTGGATATAAGGTTAAGCTTGGACAGCCTTGATTGGCCTCACCTTGACTATCTTGTGTAGCTCCTGGCCATAATTGCATCGTTGTCACTGCGTTCAAATGTGAAACCCCCTCATGCGATTAACGTACTAAGTTAATAATAGCCAATCCTGTTCCAGTAGAAAAGCATCTATTTCAGCTATAAAGGAGCGATTTGAAATGATTGTAGTTACAACAGAAAATATTGCAGGTTATGAGGTAACAGAGGTTTTGGGCAGTACATTTGGCGTCGTCGTGCGGGCCAGAGGCATTGGAGGGGATATTATGGCCTCTTTGAAAGGCTTAATTGGCGGAGAAGTCACGCAGTATACGCAAATGGTCGAAGATGGCCGCAAGCAAGCGATGGACCGACTGGTCAAAAATGCAGCTGCCATGGGCGCCGATGCCATTGTGATGATGCGTTTCGATAGCGGGGATATTGGTCAAAACATGAGCGAGATCGTTGCCTACGGCACAGCCGTTCGTGCGCGAAAGCTGTGAGCGGGATCATAACCATTTTGCTAATATACGGTTTATGGATTGTTGGCTTCATTATTTTATTTCTTCTAGGCTATCTCGTTTATGACAAACGCTACAAAACAGATGGTGCCGCGACACCCCAATCGCCTCCAAATGGTTTTTTATTCACCAACGAGGTATTTATTGATCCCAAAGACGGATTTACTTATCGGGTCTACTATAATCCTCGAACGGGTGATCGTGCTTATATTCGTGAAAAGTAACCCTTTCACCAGCAAAAAAAGCCTTGCAACAGCTGAGAACCTAAGATTCTCTCGCTCTTGTCAGGCTTTTTATATGCAGCAATATCTACTCCCAAATCACTTTCCAGTTATGGTTGATACTCGCTTCGATCGTACCTCGCTCCATGATATACCCTGCCAGCAGCTCCGCTACGTCGGTTGGGATATCCTTGATCACCGGCTTATTCTGGAACATCGCGTAGTTGCCTCCGCCAGCAGCGCGATAATTGTTCATCACCACATCGAAAGAGGCTTCAAGATGAATCGGTTGTCCCTCAAAATCCAGCTGTACAACCCGGTTCCCGACAGGACGGGAAATGTTCAACGTGTAGGAGATTCCCTCCCACATATCATAGTTGTAATGAGCAGGCTTCGGTTCCATGAACACCTTACTTACTTGAAGGCCCCCATCTTCCGACACTTCAAAATATTCGGCAGACTGCTCCAACGCATCTTTAATATCCTGACCTGATATTCGAATGACCTTTAGCGTGTTCGGATAAATATAGTTGGAGACGATATCCCGCATGGTGATGTCCGTCGGAAATCCTGGTGACACGTTATCGAATAACGCGGTGTTAGAAATCTGAGCACCAGAGAGCTCCATTTGAACCTTGTTAATAAACTCAATCAGCGCATTGTCCTGGGTTCGAATTTGCATCGGATCTTTCACGAGCATGTCCCCCGATAGCTTACCGATGGGCTGGTCCAGCCACAATTGTGTCTTCGCCTCGTAGGCATGGATTTGCTCCAATAGCACCTTGTCAGCCTCCACATTGGCAACAGTTAAGAGCTCCGATTGCTTGGAAACAATACGCCAGCCCCCTTCCACGTGCTCAAGTACGATGTCCACTTTCCCGAGTGTAACGCCTGCTGTTCCTGGCTGAACAATGGTTACGCCGTTAATGCTGACCCCTGCAATGCTTCTATGCTGATGTCCTGTGAGTAGAACATCGATCCCCGCTACTTCCATACACAGCTGATAGCCTTGATTCTCGCCCGTTAGCGGCTCTGTAGGCTCACCCGTTGCGATATCTCTTTCAAAACCGCCGTGATAGGAAACGACAACGACGTCAACACGCTCTTGCTCCTTGAGAAACTGTACCCATGTACGAGCTGTCGCAATCGGATCTTCGAATCGCAAGCCTAGAATATGTTTCGGATCTTCCCAATTCGGAATGTAAGGCGTTGTTAATCCAAGAACTCCTACACGTACTCCTTCTGGAGATTGTTTGATTAGATACGGCTTCCCAAAGAAGGGCTCTCCTGTCTCCACACTCATGATATTGGCACATAACCAAGGAAATTCAGATTCTCTGACTGCTTTTTGCAGCACATCCATGCCGTAATTGAATTCATGATTTCCCAGTACAGCCCCATCATAGTTCAAATAGTTAAGACCGAGTACCATAGGATTCATAGGTTCATTATCCAAACGTGCATGGTGATAAGCTAAAGGCGTTCCTTGGATGAGGTCTCCGTTATCGATCACAATCACATGAGCATCCTTCGCACGTTCCTGTGCAAGTAATGCAGAAATTTTCGATAATCCCACATCATTGGGGTTATTATTTGCATAATGAATGGGAAGCATATTCCCATGGAGGTCGCTTGATTCTAATATCGTAATGTGACTTGTTTGTCGTTGCGCAGCATGTTTCAAGCAATTCACTCCATTCTGTTTTTTTGTAAAGTTTTACATAGCATTTGTCAGTTTAACAAATACTTCATCCTATCTTCCATATCTCTCATGATAATGTTATAGTACAACATAGACAAATTATTTAAACGGAGGTCAATAAAAATGAAAAAATTAACTTTGCTTAGTTTATCCATGGTCGTAGCCGCAGGTGCACTTGTAGGCTGCGCGAAAAAAGAAGAGACTCCAGCTGCTTCATCAGCAGCAACAACAGCGGCAACGGCTACTCCAGCAGCAGCTGCAGGATTCGTTCCAAAAGAACTTAGAGTACAATTCGTTCCTTCCCAAAATGCAGAAACGCTTGAAGCAAAAGCTAAACCGCTTGAAAAATTGCTTGGAGATAAACTAGGAATCCCGGTTAAGGTTTCCGTTTCAACGGATTACAACGTCGTTATCGAAGCGATGTCTTCCAAACAAGTTGATGTTGGTTTCTTGCCACCAAGTAACTATGTTGTTGCTCACGATAATCGTAAAGCAGCTGATCTTCTTGTACAAGCACAACGTTTTGGCGTGGATGATGCAACAGGAAAGCCAACGACTGAGCTTGTCGATTTCTACAAATCGATGATTGTTGTTAAAGCAGATTCCCCTATCAAATCCGTTGCTGACTTGAAAGGTAAGAAAATGGGCTGGCAAGGTGTTACTTCCGCAGCTGGTTACGTTTACCCAGGTCTTGTTTTGAAAAATGCTGGTGTAGATCCTGTGAAGGATGTAACAGGCATTCAATTCCAAGGACATGACAAAGCGGTTATCGCATTGCTTAACGGTCAAGTTGATGCCGTAGGCGTATTCCAAGATATCCGTACAAACATGTTGAAAGATTATCCTGATATCTTCAAGCAAACGAAAGTACTTGCTTTCTCCGATAAAATTCCAAATGATACGATCGCTGTTCGTTCCGATATGGATGCCGCTTGGAAAAAGAAAATTCAAGATGCTTTCATCGCCATTGGAAGTGATCCAGCTGGTAAGCAAGTCATCATCGATGTATACACGCACCAAGGTTATGTAGCTACGACGGATGATAAATTCAATATCGTTCGTGAAGCTAACAAAGCAATGGGCTTGAAATAAGACTTCGTCTTTAGTACTATGAACTAGCATACAAAACCACCGCAGCATGATGCATTACATCCATGACGCGGTGGTTTTTCCCTTCTAAATTTTACATACTATACCTGACTTTCCTTGCATATTATGAATGTGGCACGCCCGTCCAAGCTCATCGTTTACTTTTGTCTATGGAACGTTAACTAAGTTGGTGGTGTCATAATTCATAGTGGGGTGAAAAACGGAATGTATGAAATGCTGATTATGCGTAAAACAGAAGTTATTATTCGGTGCGGCACCGATGAAGTACAGGGAGTCATTTCGCAGTATTATCCAGAATTTCAGCTTTTAAAAATAAACAACATTATGATTCTGATCACGTTGATTGATCAAATCGAAATCTTAGGGCCAGACGAACCTATCTCTCAAGCTTCCCATCGACTTCGTGAGCCACGTATCCTCTACTTGGTTGCTCAAGGCGGGGTCATCAGTAAGTAGCTGGCTCTTGAACGAATAAAAGGCATCTCCTACGGTCTACGACCTTCAGGAGATGCCTTTTTCTTTGTTGAATGTTTGCTCGCTATACGATCCGTTTCCGTAAAGTACCTGAGATATAATCAATGACAGAGACTGTAACGATAATCCCAATCAAGATAATACCTACACGCGGCCACTGCCTTGCATTCAGTGCGAAGATTAACGGTGTCCCGATCCCTCCAGCACCAATGACCCCAAGCAAGGTCGCAGAACGGACATTGATTTCGAAGCGGTACAGCGTATACGAAATGAAATCTGGAATGACCTGCGGAATGACGGCGAACGACATCCGCTGCCAGAAGTTCGCTCCAACGGCCGTCATAGCCTCTGTAGGCCCCATATCCATGTTTTCAATGGCCTCGGCATACAGTTTGCCCAACATCCCCACCGAATGCAATCCAAGCGCCATTACGCCCGCGTAAGCGTTCGGTCCAACTGCTTTTATAAAGATCAACGCCATAATGATTTCCGGAATTGTCCGAACAACGCTGAGGAATAGTTTCCCCGTAGCAGAAACAGCACGGTACTTGCTCATATTCGCCGCGGCCCAGAAAGCAAAGGGCAAGCAGACAATGGCAGATACGAAGTTCCCTAAATAGGAAATCGACAAGGTTTCAAGTAGAGAACGCAGTAAATCCTCACCTTCAGGGATGTAAACATATGCCCAGTCAGGATGGAATAGTCCATTGATCATTGCTTTGGTCAGAATCCATGTAGTTGGTTGGAACCCTGTTAATTCCAAGCCAGTTAACGCCCATACAAGTAGACCGATCACAGCCACTACGCCAATAATTTTAAACGTGTTAGCTTGCGTTTCAGACATCGGCTTCGCACTGCCTTTTAACAAATACGTACGGAATCGTGTGCTCACCAAATCAATGATGACGACGATCAGCAACGTATATATAACAATGGCACAGGACTGATCGTAACGGAACAGATCCAGTGTGTTTTTGAGCAATAAGCCGATACCACCCGCGCCTACCAAACCGAGGATTGCGGAAGCACGAATACTCACTTCAAACGTGTACAGAAAATGCGCTAGATAGGTAGGCGCAACTTGTGGCAAAACACCGAAACGGATCAGCTTGAGCTTATTAGCTCCAACTGCAGTCATCGCTTCGAGTGGACCTGGGTCGATGGCTTCCGTTGATTCATAAGAAAGCTTTGAAATAATCCCAAACGTAAAGAAAATTAGCGCTAACGTACCTGCTGTTGGACCAAAGCCTACTAATACGGCAAATAAGGCTGCATAGAGCAGATCAGGAATGGTACGCACAAAATTCATAATAAATCGAGCTGGATAGGACAACCATGGTGATGTTGTTACGTTACGAGCAGCCAACAGCGCCATTGGGAACGCAAATAGCGCTCCAATAATCGTACCCAGAATGGACATTTGTATCGTTTGTGCCATCGGCTTCCAAATGTCTGTGAAGAATAACCAGTCAGGCGGAAACATTTCTGCGACGAATTTCAAAATCTCCGGCGTACCCGTTGCTAATCTTGTCAGCGTGGCATCCGTTTGATAAATACTGCCGATCAAGAATAGCACCATGATCGCGATAATCATATAAAACTTTGTGCGTGGAGGCTTTTTGACGGTTGCTACACTCATTCCTCCTGCCCCCCCAGCAGTTCATCTCTCTTGATCGCGCGGCCGTAAATCTCGGAGAACACATCGTCCGTCGCATCGGCAACAGGTCCATCATACACGACCTTACCAGCACGAAGTCCGATAATACGCGTTGCGTACTCGCGAGCCAAGTCGATAAAGTGAAGGTTGACGACCGTTGTAATGCCGAGATCCTTGTTAATCCGTTTCAGGTCATCCATAACCTGACGAGTAGTAAGCGGATCCAGTGAAGCAACAGGCTCATCCGCCAGGATGATTTTGGCTTCCTGTGCGAGTGCTCTTGCAATGGAAACGCGCTGTTGTTGACCACCGGACAATTCATCGGCGCGCGAATACGCTTTTTCCCGGATGTTCACCCGCTCCAGTGCTTTGAGCGACAGCTCAATATCCGCTTTAGGGAACAAACCGAACATCGTGCGAAGTGTGGAATGGTAGCCAACGCGACCGGAAAGGACGTTACGAATAACCGTGGATCTTTTGACAAGATTAAAGGTTTGGAAAATCATCCCGATATCTCTACGCATTCGACGCAACTGTGCACCGTTCGCCCTTGTAATGGATTTCCCATCGATTAGGATTTCACCGCTTGTTGTCTCATGCAGACGATTAATTGAACGCAGCAGCGTAGACTTCCCTGCCCCGGATAAACCGACAATAACAACGAACTCCCCTGGATGTATGGTAAGGTTAATGTCATTCAAACCAACAGTACCATTTGGATATACTTTAGAAAGATGTTTAAACTCAATCATATTCGTCCTACTTTCTTTTACACAATTTCGTAGTACTCGACAAACTATTTTCAACGAGCAGATGAAAAATCCTTTTTTCTAGCATTACCTTTAGAAAAAATACCTATTCCATTGTTCACCATGCACAATAAAATAGCCCCAAGCGCGCTCGCTGAGGCCATATACTTCTATGGATTGTATTTTGCTCCCCAGCGCTCCTCGATTCTCATGCCTCTCCAGACGGCAATCGAAACGATCCACGCGATGACGAACATCCCAACCAGAATAAAGCCTAACGTACCAAAATCAATCTCTTGCAGCCATGTCCAGAACGTACCTTCCATACTGAATTCTTCGGAAAGCACCTGTCCGAGCTCGATCACACCAATGATTAATGCCGCAACCACCGCAAGTGCTGTAACGGTCAAATTGTAGTAAAGCTTACGTACTGGCGTATGGAAGGCCCATTTGTACGCTTTCGTCATGAACATACCGTCAGCCGTATCGAATAGGCTCATCCCAGCTGCGAACAAGAGGGGAAGTGAGATCACGCCGATAAAAGGAATCGCATCCTTCGCCGCGTGCGCGGATATCGCCAGCAACGCGATTTCACTTGCGGTGTCAAAGCCTAAACCGAACAGAAAGCCTAACGGATACACATGCCAGCTTTTGGTGATGAACGAGAATAACGGTTTAATGAGTCGGGCAATGAAGCCGCGCGATTCTAAAAGCTCCTCAAACTCGTTGTTATCGTATTTGCCGCCGCGAAACTTCATAAACATTTTATACAAGCTAATGAGAATCAACAAATTTATGACTCCGATGATGACGAGGAAAAGTCCTGAAACAGAAGCGCCAATCACACCGCCAAAACGCTGCATCCATGGGAGTTCGCGCTCAGCCCAAGTCACTGAGAAAGCAGTCACAATTGCCATAATGAACACGACTGACGAGTGACCCAGCGAAAAGTAAAACCCAACGCCAAGCGGATTTTTCTTTTGTTGTACGAGCTTCCGAACTGTGTTATCAATAGCAGCAATATGATCAACGTCGAACGCATGACGCATGCCTAATGTATACGCCAGAAGTCCAATCCCCCAAAAGGCTGGAAATGTTTTGGCAATGGAATATAAACCGAACAGCCCCAATACATGTAGGAGAATAATAAAGCCAACGTATCCAGCCCAGCTTTTTCTCTCCTGTAGCAAAGATTTCCACATGTTCGTGCAACCACACCTTCCTCATTCGTGTTACGATTTATTAATAATGTAGCACACGTGTGCATGAATTGAGAAGTACCCTGCTGATTATTTGTGAAGAATTCTAAATCAGATCTGCTATAATAGAAACCGTTCCAAACATATAACCACTTTATCCTGTGAATCATAGCCCATTTATTATTTCAAAAAGGAGCTGAACCGCTGCATGTCCATGCGTAAATATAAGCTTTTTACGGTGCTGGTGCCCGTCTTTATTATTGGTGGCTTTGAATATATTCGTCATGAATTTCTACTGCGCTATTTAACCATGGAAGCCGGAAATTTCACGATCACGGTGATTACGCTGCTCCTTTCGTACCTCTTCGCATCATGGATGTTTACGAGGATTGAACGCAGTAATGAGACAATCCTTCTCAGTGAAGCCCGCAGAGCGGTCTTTGAAGAACGTGAGCGGTTGGCTAGAGAATTACATGACGACTTAGCTCAAACTCTCTTCTTCCTCAATGTGAAGCTGCGACAAGGCGACATCGAAGAAGCGAAAGCGGCTGTTTCCGAGATCGATAATTCGCTTCGTCAGGCTATTTTCAATCTGCGCACACCGCCAGAAGAAGGCACTTCGTTTGGACAACGCATTCATACCTATTTAGAGAACTGGCGGTTGGTAACAGGCATTGAACTGCAGAAGACCGTGCGGATCAAAGAACACAGCTTCTCACCGAGTGAGGAAGTTCAACTCTTCGGCATTATGCAGGAGGCTTTCACGAACATTCGCAAGCATTCAATGGCAACAGATGCTACCTTTCTTTTGGAAGCTGACGACGATCACTGGCGGCTACACATTACGGACAATGGGTGTGGCATGCAGCTGGGCTTGGTAGCGGACAAGGGCAAGACCTACGGCATTGATCTCATGCAGAAACGGGCTTCCGAGCTTGGGGCTACGCTTGAGCTTCAGAGTGAGAAAGGCTTCGGCACGGAACTGATCGTACAAGCCGAAAGAAAGGGGATCAGCTGATGATCGATCTTATGCCATTTCGCGTTCTAATTGTTGATGATCACCCATTAGCTCGCAAAGCGATACGAAGCATGTTAGCGTCATGCGCTGATTTCTTTATCGTTGGAGAAGCCAGCACGGGCGAAGATGCCATTCGGCTTTGCGGAGAGCTTGCCCCCGACGTCGTCTTAATGGATATCCATATGTCGCCTATGGACGGATTACAGGCGACACGACACATTAAACAAGCATATGGCTCCATACGCATTGTTATGCTCACGGTATCTGATGATGTCGCCGATCTCTTTACGGCTTTGCAATTCGGCGCACAAGGGTATTTGCTCAAAAACATGGATCCCGAGGAATGGCTTAGCTATCTGCGTGCCCTGCTTGACGATAATTCAGAGGTGGCCCGAGGAATGGCCGACAAGCTATTCGGACGATTCCGCTCACCGGTAGGTGCGCATACAGAGGGTCCAAGCCCACACATGCTCACTTCGCGTGAACAAGAAATTACCGCTTATGTCGCGCAAGGAGACAATAATCGGGTGATTGCCGAAAAGCTGCTCATCTCGGAGCACACCGTGAAAAATCACATGAAAAATATTCTCGTGAAGCTATCTCTGGAGAATCGCGTCCAGCTCACCGCTTTCGCGATCAAGCATGGTTTGACACGGAAATGAAATAAACGATACACAGAATGCCACTATTTGGACATAACTAGTTGAAAAAATAGCCCACTCGAGTCATACTCTTATGCTTGTCAATCAGGTAAGATGGACAACATGGTAAGAGTTGAAATTGAGAGGGGAATATGATTCCATGTTTAAAAAGCTAATGTTAACCGCAAGCTCGATGATGATCGCATCTATGCTTCTCGTGGGAATCGCAAGTGCTCACGTCACTGTATATCCGAAAGAAGCCACACAAGGCGGCTATGAAGTATTTACCGTTCGTGTACCTTCTGAGAAGGAAAGCGCAACTGTTAAAGTTGAGGTCAAATTTCCAATTGATTCGGTAGCTGTTTCGCGTTTTGAACCTAAGCCAGGTTGGAAGTATGAAATCACGAAGGATGCCGCTGGCAAAATTGCAGGCGTCATTTGGACAGCAACTGGTGAGGGACTAGGAGCAACTGAGTTTGGTGATTTCAGCATGCAGGGTAAAGTGGCTGATACCGCTACTCAAATCACCTGGAAAGCCTACCAGACCTACAAGGACGGCACTGTCGTGGAATGGGTTGGCGCAGCTGGATCAGAAAAGCCAGCGTCTGTGACTACCGTTAAAGCCAAAGCAGCAGCTGGTGCTACGACGGATAGCCATGGCAATGTGTCGGCTGGAGCGCATTCGGATTCGGGAACGAATACCTCGCTGTATCTGTCCATCGCTGGCGTGGTGCTTGGCGCGTTAGCCTTGATCGTATCATTGACAAGAAAACGTAGATAATTGTCGTTCATGCCAATTAACCAAAAAGCCCTGAGCAATCTGCATGATGCAGATCGCTCAGGGCTTTACTCGTACCCAACTAATTAATTCCTCTCGTAAATCCGGAAGTAGTACTCGTACGGATTCTTCTCGTTGCGCTCGCCTTGCTCACTCGACACCAACGTCCAAGCGGTCAAGTCCAAGTCAGACATAAAAGTATCGGCTTCGAACTCATGCTCGATGAACGTGATGTACATGCGAGTCACGCTGGCAGCGAAAAGGTTGAAGACCTCTGCACCGCCGATCACGAACAACTCCTGATCACGGAAAGCGTCTTGCGCTTCATCCACCGAATGAAGGACTTCGCAGCCTTCTGCGCGGAACTCCGTATTTTGCGTAAGAATGACATTGCGTCTTCCTGGAAGCGGCTTGCCGATGGATTCGTACGTTTTGCGTCCCATCAGGATGGGGTGCCCCATCGTCACGTTTTTGAAAAATTTCAGATCCCCTGGCAAGTGCCACGGCAGCTTATTATTAACGCCAATTGCTCGGTTTCGATCCATGGCAAAAATAAATGAGATACTCATACGGCGAACACTCCTTTCGTTACAACAACTTCCTTAAATCGCAATCGGCGCCTTAATGCCTGGCTGCGGCGTATAGTTAAGAAATTCAAAATCATCGAATTGGTAATCGAAGATGGAAGCTGGCTTCCTTTTAATTAGAAGGGTCGGAAGCTCTTGCGGCTCTCTCAGTAGCTGCTTATTCACCTGTTCAACGTGATTCTGATAAATATGCACATCACCGCCGTTCCAGATCAGATCCCCAACTTCCAGATCGCACTGCTCCGCGATCATATGCGTTAAGAGGGCATACGACGCGAGATTAAACGGCAGACCTAGGAACGTATCGACAGATCTCATTTGAAACATACATGATAATCGGCCATTTGCTACATAAAATTGAAATGCATAATGACACGGCGGCAGCGCCATGTGATCCACTTCTGCAGGGTTCCATGCGCTGACCAAGTGTCTGCGTGAATCAGGATTCGTCTTGATCTGGTGTATTAGCTTCTCGATTTGATCGATAACCTGCCCGTTAGGCGCAAGCCAGGTACGCCACTGTGCGCCGTATACGCGGCCAAGGTTTCCCTCTTCATCTGCCCACTCGTCCCAAATCGTAACACCATTCTCGCGTAAATATTGAACATTCGTACTCCCGCTCAAGAACCAAAGCAGTTCATGAACAATGGATTTGATATGCAGTTTCTTCGTTGTTAAAAGAGGGAAACCTTCTTTCAGATTGATTCGCATCTGACGTCCAAAAGTAGAAATTGTTCCTGTACCGGTGCGATCACCCTTCTCTACGCCATTATCTAAAACATCCTTAAGTAATTCTAAATAAGCTTTCATAATTAACTATTCACCTCATACGTTAGTACGCTTCGTTATTTATTTATCTATCTATTATAACATCATCCAATTCGACAATTCATCTTAATTTCCACCCGTTTACAAGAAAACGAGCATTGGTCATAATTAAACATGGATTACCATCTATTTCCAAGGAGTGATATCATGTCCAAAAGGATCTTATTTCTAACTGGTGATGCTGTTGAAGTATTGGAAGTATACTATCCCTATTACCGTGTGCTAGAGGCGGGGTTTGAAGGCGTAATTGCTTCTCCCACAAAGAAAGTGCTTCGCACGGTCGTTCACGATTTTGTTGAAGACTGGGAAACGTATACGGAAAAACCAGGACATCTTCTACCCTCACACATCGCTTTCGCTGATGTAGATCCAAGTCAGTTTGATGGACTCATCATTCCGGGCGGCCGAGCCCCAGAGTACATTCGTTCGAATGAGGATGTTCCGCGCATCCTTCGTCATTTCCTTGAAGCGGATAAGCCCATCGGTTCCATCTGTCATGGCCCGCAAGTATTTGCTGCTCTGAAAGACAGCACCCTCTTTGAAGGTCGCACGATGACGGCGTATACCGCATGTCGCTTGGATGTAGAAGCACTTGGTGCCACGTACGCCAAAGATACGCTTCATGTCGATGGGAAGCTTGTCAGCGGTCATGCGTGGCCAGATTTACCAGGCTTTATGCGAGAGTTTTTAAAATTATTGTCCTAATTAACCTACAAAAATAAGAAACGAGGCTGTCAAGTGACAGCCTCGTCTCTTTTACTGCTTATACACATTTATTTAGAAACAAGTGCATTACCGAAGTCAATCATAGCCCAACTGCCTTTTCCTATTTCCATCGTAAACACAAGCTTAAGTTTCTCGACTTGTGCAATCGGAACCGTGATATCTTGCGCATCTTGCTCGTCTCTCACTTGGAAAGTGGCTAGCAGCTTATTATCTCCGTAAATTTGAAGGATGCCAACTTCTCTATCTTGATACTTACTATTGCGCTTATGCATGCCGACAAAACCGGTTAGTTTCTTATACTCACCTTGCAGGATGAACTCAACGGATGCTTCTGTTGGTGCTTCTCCGTTCCACGAATGCACGCCACTGCTTATCCCATGAGTAGCTATTCTTGTGCCTACACGAATCATTTCCCCGACGAAAGATTCGTTCAGGTTGATTTTCGGCCCGTTAGGATCGCTTGATTTCTGTGTGAAGTCAAAGTCAGCTAAGATATCAGGAATATTTTGGCTGGCATCTTTATAGGGTAACGATGGATCAATTGCATCAGTTGCTTTTCGCTTAAGCTCCACGGTTTGCTCGTGTTCGAGCCAGCCTACCTCAAGCCCCACAGCTTCTGCCACTGCTCGAACTGGTAAATAGGTTGAACCATCCACAATCAGCGGGTTTAGTACTTGACCATCCGCGCTTTTTGGAGTCCATGGCGCAGCGTTTAACGAAAATTTAATATCACTGTTCAAATACCCTTTAATTTCTTCCAAACTTGACTGTGCAGCAACAGCCGTGCTCACACCTACAAATAGGAGGCTCGCACAAATAATTATTTTTTTCATTGTTATGTTCCTCCTACTGTTATCGATAAAGTTTGGCATCCAGGATATTGATCTTTTGCGGGGAGTGAGCACCATTGCTAAAGGATACAACAAGTTTATCTACATTTGTAACATCTATAAACACAGTGCGTGGTTTATCTCCTGGTTTAATCCTATACTGATTTAGCGTCCCCCAAATACTTGATATAACAACTGTGCTATAGCCGGTATCCGCAGCCGAGCTGTCGTCAACACCGACAATCGCTTCTAGTTTCCGATACTGTCCGCCTAAATCGATTTCCGTATTTTTCACAAATTTATCCCAATCAGGCGCATACGTTGTATAAGGGCCAAGAGACATTTGAATTCCAGAGGCGTACGTTTTATTGAACATCGTGACAGGTGTTTTAACCATATTTAGTGCTGTCGAAAGATCGGAGTCTCGAAATGGGCTAATCGTCCGAGTGGTCAACAAATCAAATTCTCTTGTTGTTTCTTTCTTTGACATGACAATCGTTTTGGTAGCATCATTCCAATCGACCTTCAACCCTGTTGCCTCAGCAACAGAACGAAGCGGCAAATAGGTGCTGCCATCATAGGTAATCGCATCTTGCTTGATCCCATTCGCATCATAGGGTATCCAAGCTTCCCCTTTAAGGATAAATTTGATTCCTTTGTTCACATAGACAGAGACTTCTTTAATGCTCGTTGAAGCATAGACGGCTGTCGTAAAACTGAAAACAAGCAAACCAGTAAGTGCTAAAGTAGTTGGTTTTCTCATATTTCCCCCTGATTTTGTAAAAAGATAGTTCCATATTATTAGAATCTACACCGATTGTCAGTAACATTATGAAATCTTTGTAAACATCTATCCACTGAACTGTAATAATTCCCACTTTGTTGCAAGGTGCTTTTTCCTATGGAGTATGATACATTTTTTACAGAAAAAGAAGAGGTTCGCAAACTCCCTCTCTAAAAAACTATGAAATGAGGATTTACCCATGGCAGGCAGAAGTAATGAAGATTTGAAGGAAATTACCCTATTAGGTAATCAAGGCACGAAGTACGTGTTTAATTATGACCCTACACTCTTAGAAGCATTTGATAATAAACACCCGGACCGGGCTTATTTCGTCAAATTTAACTTTCCTGAGTTCACTAGCTTATGTCCTGTAACGGGACAACCGGATTTCGCCACACTCTACATTTCGTACATTCCTACGGTCAAAATGGTGGAGAGCAAATCCCTGAAGCTTTACCTATTCAGCTTCCGCAATCACGGCGATTTCCACGAGGATTGTGTCAATATTATTATGAATGATCTCATCGATTTGATGAATCCGCGCTATATCGAAGTTTGGGGCAAGTTCACGCCTCGCGGCGGCATCTCCATTGACCCATATTGTAACTGGGGACAACCAGGTACGAAGTACGAGGCGATGGCTGATCATCGCTTGATGAATCATGATCTGTACCCAGAGAAGATTGATAACCGTTAGGATCGTTGAAATGTGAAAAGCTTGGTCAATCCCCAACAATAAACGGGGCTTGACCAAGCTTTTTTTCATACAATCAGCAGATACACGTCGTCTTTTTCTTACCTATTCGCCCCATGCTCTCGATTTTCTGAATGTAATCGGTCGCGAGTGGTACCTTACAAGCCGTTTGCCCGACATCCACGTGTACCTTGCCGATCTCTTCGGCTACTTCCATCGCGGTATCAAATAACGGGAAGCAATACGCGCCAACGGTAATGACGAAGCTATTCATCACATAACGAACACGGTTGCGTTCCTGGTGAATCGTACTGCGGACTTGTTCAAGTAGCTCAGCAATCTCCGCAAGATCCAACTCCTCGTCCGGCGTGATAGAAATGTAATTAGCGTACGTGCTCCATCCACAAGTGGCCAACATTTCATCAGGGTTGCGCAGCCACGCTCTCGCTAATTCCAAGGCGTATCGGCTTTCAGCAACTACCCCCGCAACCGAGCATTCAGCCAACATGTACCAGTACGCGTGCTTCGCCCAATCTTCCAGCTCCTGCTTCGACATGGATTTCGGGTCGATAGAGAGCCCGGCTAGATACATCGCATCCGTATTGCCTGATTTGTACAGTGCCAATGCGAGCTCTCGATCTTTTTTCACAACTTTAATAAGCTTCTTCATATCCCCAATTTTAACACCGAAAAAAGGTTCTTGGGCGCCATGTCGAATTAAGGTGTCCTTGGTTTGTTCACTGCCTAGCTCTTCCAGACGTGCCAGCACTTCGATTAAGGTCATACAGCCACCCGCTTACCATCCATTTTGGCTTAATTGTAACATAAGGTACTTTGCCCTGTGAAATGGATGGTAGGGGTCGCTCCAACATATATCTCTCTACTTCGTAAAAGTTAGGATTTGCAACAAGCGTTGTAGGAGTACTGCACTTTGAGCACGCGTTGCTTCCTTCTCTGGATCAAAGGAAGATGGGCTCATGCCCTCCATCAGCTGTAATTGTACTAACCGTTTAACGGCGTCTCCCGACCATGGCTTAATTTGCTTCTGATCCTTGAAAGCAGGTACATCACCTGTTGCTTGCTGATCATCGTAACCAGCCGCCTGCAGCGCTCTGTCGATCATGACAGCCATTTCCTCACGAGTAATCGTCTGATTAGGTCGGAAAGTACCATCTTCATAGCCCGTGATAATTCCACCTTCTACAGCGGCATTTACGGAATCGTTGTACCAATCGTTCTTGTTCAAATCATGAAATGCTATATTCTCATTCGATGACTTGATGCCAAGCGTCCGTGTGAGAAGTGTCGCTAACTCAGCACGCGTGATCGGTTGATCTGGACGGAATTCCTCTTTGGAAACACCTTGAACGAGCCACTTATTCGCCATTCGCTCAATACTATCTTTTGCCCAATGCTTATTCGTATCGGCAAATGAAATATTATTTTCAATTAATAGAAATGTGTCGTTTGAATGACTATACAGAACGACTTCTCCTGATTTTATGGAAAGTGGAACGGGTTCATACGTCGTATTCCCTTGTGAATCCGTGACTACTCTAACCGCAGCAAGATTCCGTTCATTGAGTGTACGATCAACCTCTACGGTATAAGGTACATAGGAATGGAAGGTGGAAATATCTACGGATTTCCCGTTCCCACCAATCGCTTTCATCGTGAAATCGATCGCTTCCACTCCTTTAAATCCAGCAGCATTTGCTTTCTCTAAAGCATTGTCGTTCTTACCAATATTCACTTCAATTTGAACATTCTCTTGCTTATCTCCAAGTTGTATTGCTAATTGAGACATATTCAACTGATTTAGAGGCAATTTTACGCCACCAATTTTCGTCTCAATTTGCGCAGAAGGAGTCTCATTAAGCTTTTGTATAGCTTGACTCGTGAGCAACAGTTGTACCTGTCCTACGTTATCTGGAGAATCCACGACAAGCGTAATAGGTCCCTTCCCTTGCGCTTTCATAATAGCATCCAGCGTCTGTTCATCCAATGTTGCCGCAGCTACGGAGTTGCCGTTTTCTTCCGTTACTTTGGATTTCAGAGTTTCTGAATTGTTGTTTGGAAGTGTGCTGCCCATAGATGGCGTGCTAGCTGCCCGAGTTAGCGTTACCTGATAAGTCTGCGTAGAAAGATCTTCTGCGGTAACTACAATTTCAATGACATTGTCACCTACTTGTAGTTGAATCGCATCGGAAGCCGACCCACTTACGACCGCTATTCCGTTCACGGTCACCGTAGCTGCACTGTCTGCTACAGTCGCTGTTACTTTGATTTCAGCAACCCCGTTAGTCACATTTGATGCATACGCCGTTTCAGCCGCGTCAAATGAGGGACTTAACATTCCAGCGCTGATCGTCAAGCTGCTTAACGTGTTGTCCGTCGAAGGCCATACCTCCGTTGCGGTCACGCCAACAGCCTTATCATAATCAGTTTCAACATTGTTTAAGATATTTTTACTTACATGAATGTTAGTTCCGGCCTGCAGTTGAATCCCATTTGTATTTCCTGTCAGTATATTTCCAACAATTTGTACGTTTTGTGGGTCACCCGCTCCGATAAAGTTAGCATTTTGATCACCTCTATCATGCTCGAGCAAAATTCCCCAGTAATTCGTCGCCGTATTATTTCGAATTGTGTTATTCAAAATGCGAGTACCCGGTCCATTTTGAATATTAATCCCTGCCGCATTATTTACGGAGGTGGTATTTTCAATAATGTTGTTCTCAATCAAGGTATCTGGTGTACCCATCGTTACAACTATGCCTTCACGCGAATTGCGGATCACATTGTCATGAATGTGGTTATTCGGACCCGATTTACTATGATTAGAAGGAGCTGTCCCCCCCGTATTCCCTAGTCCTACGCCACCGCCAGTTAAAATATTCTCAATGGTATTTCCATACACTTCATTTAAGTATTCCAACTCACCGTGAAGATCAATAGAGTCTAATTTGGTATTGATATAATGATTGTTTCGTAACACATTGTTGTGCGCAACATTTTGGATGAGTGATCCATGTCGTAGGTATGGACCTTCAAACGTAGAGTCTTCAACAATATTCCAATACGTATCATTATCAAAACCAAGTCGGTCTACCTTCGGCATCCCTTGAATGGAGGTTCCGTAACCTGCTCCGCCTCCACCTAGATCTGTGGCATTACGGAAGGTACTATGGCGAACGATTACATCATGACTGTTCTCGATGCGAATAGCCATACGTCTAAAACGTTCCACGGTAACATGATCAATCGTCACATTATAGGATGGGATCTCACCATAGTTGGCTACCGCAATACTGCTGTCGGGACCGCCAGCGTCGGGATTGTTCGTCGCATGCTCTAACGAAAAGTTGCGATTCCAAGTGGAGGTGATCGTCAAGTTAGACACCTTAATATCATGTTGACTCGATGACTTCAGGGCGGAGCTATTTTTAATATCATCGATGCTTGACTTCAATATAGTGCCAGCTTCACTTTCACCGCGAAGATTTACGCCGGACTTCAGCTTCAAATTCACAAATCCATCAGGCGAAGTGATTAAGTTATAAACGCCGTTCGGCAGGTAGACTTCATCTCCAGGTGAAGCGGCATTAATCGCATTTTGAATAGCAATACGGTCATCATTCGCATTATCTGCAAGGTCCACACCATAACCGGTTACATCGATGGTTGCACCTGTGACAGGGTTCGGTGTATGTAGCGCATGTATAGTGCCATCTGGATTCGTTAATCCTGCTTTGGTGAATGGAACCGTCCCCCCAGGTGGTGCAGGTGTAATATTCGGAACAATGGCAACTGGCGTATCGCCCGTTGCATAGGGTGCATAGATCATGACATCCGTTAAGCTGGTAAACGTGCTGCCATCTGAATTTCCATGTCCAATGATGCGTACGAAACGAGCGTCCGTATCTGGTATATCAAAAGCTTGCATATTCGCTGTGGTCGCGCGACTGCTTCCACTAAACCCGTTTGTCCATACAATAGCATCATTGGATGTCTCGATATCTAGTCGCGTAGAGCGTAGATCACCTTTATAAAAGGCAATGCCTACATACCCAATTCGCTTGGTTTCGCCTAAATCAAACATCACATACTGACCATCGCCCGAGGCTGACCAGCGACTAAATAAGTTATTATCTAAGGTGTTGCTTTCCACATTCCCATCGCTGCTGCTCGCATTAACTTCAACGACTGGGAGGGGGATCACAGGTGCCGCTAATGTTGTTGTGCTGTAAGTTAACGGCTGCGTGGAATAGTTTCCAGCAACGTCACCCGCGTAAACGACATAGGTAACAGTTGTTTGAGGGGTTAAGCCTAGCGCCGTGTAATAGGTACTTCCAGAAACGGTTTGAATTAAGCTATCATTTTGATAAATCTTATAGTTGGATACAGCGCTGTCATCGGTTGCTGCTGGCCAAGCTAATTGGACAAAGTCTGTCCCTAAATTTAAAGACTTTAATGCTGCGTTGGATGGCCAAACAGGTGGTGTGGTGTCGCTTTGTACAATGCGTTTCACAAGAAGCTGTGTTTCCGGATTAGTGACGGATGTATTATCTTTGGAATACACATTAACAGATTTTCCTGATTCCACCGAATCAGCGACTACGAAGGTCACAACCCCATCTGCTAAATGCCTTCTCACATAATCAGAGACATCAATATCATGATAAGTCGGTTTAACACCATTTAATGTGGTTATCGTAAATTGGCCCACCGACTCCATTTGCAAGAAATCTCTTTGTGCGGCATTGGCACTGTTCCATGTAAACGTACTTTCTTGCCACGAATTGTCGCCGGATCCGAATACTTGCAAGTCCGCTGTGGTCAAACTGGTTCCTAACTTAGCAGATACCTGCAAAATATATGTATAACTTGGATCTGAAGCACTTGCCACATCAAACTTAAAATACATTTGCTTCTTTTGACTAGTACTGGAAGAGATACTGAATAACCCATCCGTTGAACCATTTTTCTTGTCAAAGACCGTATCTGCCATTAGTGGCGTAGCCGTATCCCCATTCTTCCACTGGATCGCTGCATCAGCTGAAGGAGCAAGTTTCGTAACTTCCACCTCAACATCAGCCGCCATACCACTTATAGGAAGCAGTATAAGCGAAAATATCATTGAAAAAATCAACATTATGGCTATCTTACTTTTAATTAAATGAAATTTCATTGCAGCAAAACTCCTTATCATAATAGTTTCTTTGTTGTAAGCGTATACAAAAATGATGATACATGCTTTCCGCACGATTGAATTGTCATTTATTTAGGTCAGAGAGTGACTAAATTAGGATTTAACACAAAAAACCGACCCCAAAGGGTCGGCTATACGGTTTTCTTCCACAAATACTTAGTACAAAGGCTGCGGTGTATACACTGGCGGAGACGGCTGCGGGCATTGCGGGTACGGCAAAATATCTCTCACTTGATTGAACGTATAATGTTTGGTAGCGAATTGCGTATGGTATAAATATTCAATTACGTAGATAGAATCGCCTTGTACACTACACAGAATCCCAGATACACCAGTACCATCCATCAGGGATATACCGACGGGCTTTCCGATTAAGGCGTAAGCTTTTAGCTGAATGGGCATAAGACATCAACTCCTGATGTACCGTATGCCACCAAACGCCCAAAGGTTCAAGCTCACTTCAACTTTTCTACCCCTACCCGTCCTGAGAAAAAGGTAGCCCCTCCGCCCATATCCGCTACACGGTCTGGCGTTAATACATTCACGCGGGTTTTGGTCCCAGGCGCATCGGCCCAAAGCCCTTGGCTAACGACAACGCCGCTTTGCACATCGCGACCTGTTGTAACGACCAGCTCGCACTCACCGCGCTCGTTCCACACGCGTGCGAGATCGCCACTCGCCAAGCCTAAAGCCAATGCATCGTCTTCATGCATATGCAGCTTTGGCATTTTTTCCATGCGAACATGCTTCTCATTATGCGCAAAGGTTGAATTCAAGAAGTTATGATTCGGCGCGGGAATGAACATAAAAGGTAGATCGCTGTCCTCGGCAAGTGGTACATACGTCGGAAGCGCTGGAAAGCCATTACTCGCCATTTCGGCCGAATACAGTTCGATTTTGCCGCTTGGCGTCCGCAGCTTTCCAGGAAATAAGGGCAAGATCTCTGCCTTCATGAATCCGGAATCCAACAAGGCGTCGAATGATATGTCAGCTAAAGCAGGATTGCCAGGATGGTTCAAAGACTGACGAATCATGTCCTCATCACTGTCATGCAGCGCTTCATCCTCGTAGCCCATCATCGAAGCCAGCAGCCGGAATACGTCCACATTCGCTTTACTCTCGCCATAAGGCTCTATTACAGGGAGCTGCAGATGAACATAGTGATGCCAATAGGAGCGATAGAAGTCTGTATTTTCAAAAGAGCTCGTCGCTGGCAGCACAATATCTGCATACTTAGCGGTCTCTGTCAGGAACAGATCATGCACGACGGTGAATAGGTCTTCACGCAGGAGCCCCTCTTCCACTTTATTCGCATGGGGCGCGACTAACGCCGGATTGGAATTGTATACGTATAGCGCATGGATCGGCGGATCTAGTTCTAACAAGGCGCTGCCAAGCAGATTCATATTGATTTGACGTGCTTCCTTCGAACGCAGATCAGGCCGCTGTAACGCCGTTATGTTATGCTCCAAGTGGGCGCCATTCCCCTTGATCGCGCCGCCGCCTTGATGCAGCCATTGACCCGTCAGCGCAGGCAAGCAAGCGATTGTCCGCACACACATGCCGCCGTTATCATGATGCTGAATGCCATTCCCTATGCGAATAAAGGATGGTGAAGTCTGCCCATATAGACGAGCGAGGCGATAAATGTCCTCCACAGGTACGCCTGTAATCTCGGATACTCGAGCAGGGTCATACTGCTTGACATGCTCCCTAAGTTCCTCGTGCCCAATGGCATATTGCTGCAGGAAAGCCTCATCCGTCAGATTCTCCGCAAATAGAATATGCATAATACCAAGCGCTAGAGCTGCGTCTGTTCCTGGCAAAATAGGAATAAACCAGTCCGCCCAGCGGCCTGTTTGGTTCTTATGCACATCAATGACGATGATTTGCGCACCGTTTTTGCGGGCTTTCTCGGCCAGCATCACCTGATGCATATTCGTGCTGACCGCGTTAATGCCCCACATGATGATCAGCTTCGCATGTACCGTATCCTCAGGATCGGTCCCATAGCTGCCGCCCATTGTATATTTGTAGCCCACAGTGCCCGCTGATTCACAGATCGAATACATCAGACGGCTCGCGCCCATGCGATGGAAGAAGCGGCGATCCATCCCTTCCGTTCCAATCCTCCCCATATTGCCGTAAAAGCTATAAGGCAAGATGGATTCTGGCCCTTCCGTGGCAATCAGTCCCTTCCAGCGATTAGTGATGGTGTCTAGTGCCTCTTCCCAGGTAATCCGCTGGAAAGAGCTCTCTTCCCCCTTGGGGCCGATGCGTTTCATCGGGTACTTCAGTCTTTTATCATCGTAAATACGTGCTGTCATGTTACGTACTTTGTTACAAATAGCCCCCTGCGTCACGGGGTGATCAGGGTCTCCTTCTATTTTAACAATCTTCCCGTCTTCTTTATGAAGCAGCAAGCCACACTGATCTGGACAGTCCAGAGGACAGACAGCTGGAAAGATACCTTGTTGTTTTTCGGTCATTGTTGTGGTCAACGATGTACGCATGATGAGCTCTTCCTTTCACCTTCAATACATCTACTATATACCGAAATGAAGGGAAGTTAAAACAAAAAGCCTGCGGATATTCCCACAGACTTCACAGTTACTTTTTTCTCCCTAAGTTCAGTTCCTTCATAATTTTTCGCCCTGTCGGCGTCTGAGCTAAGCCGCCCTTGGCCGTTTCCCTATGCTTCTCCGGCATCGCTGTCCCCACTTCGTACATCACTTGGACGACCTCGTCCGAAGGGATGACCGATCGAACTCCGGCCAATGCCATATCGGCTGCTGCCATGGCGTTCACCGCACCGAATCCGTTGCGTACGATGCACGGGATTTCGACCAACCCGCCGACTGGATCGCAGATGAGTCCAAGTGTGTTCTTCAGTGCGAGACCTACTGCATGCATCGCTTGCTCTGGTGTGCCGCCGCGCAGCTCGACGAGTGCTCCTGCCGCCATTCCGATGGCAGAACCGACTTCTGCTTGGCATCCGCCTTCCGCGCCAGAGACGAACGAGTTGTTGGCGATCACATATCCGATCGCACCTGCACAGAGTAGGCCGTTAACCAAGTGATCATCCTCCCAGCCAAAACGCTGCTGAGAGCTAATGAAAACACCAGGAATAATCCCGCATGAGCCTGCTGTTGGGGTAGCAATAATGCGCCCCATCGAAGCGTTGACTTCAGAAACCGCTAGCGCATAGGCCATCGCTTTGCAAGCCTCTTCACCGAGCGAGGCTTCGGTCGTTGTTAAATAGCTGGCCACACGCTGCGCGTCCTTCCCCGTTAACCCGCTACGGGAAGTCGTGTCCTCGGTCAGGCCTTTGGTCACGGCCTCTTTCATAATCTGATAATAGGCGCGCATTTTATCAAACACATACTCGGGCGGCTTCCCTGACTCATGGCTCTGATCGGCCAGCATGACTTCCGCAATGGTTAAGCCTTCCGATGTGCAAAGATCAGCTAGCTGTTTTAATGTCCGGAATCTCATTCGTCGCCTCTTTCCGCAAGATCCACTTTTCGAACGTCGGTGATCATACTTAACTTTAGTAGTTGTTCGACCAGTGAGTGTGAGATGGCTGCATCCGTCTCAATGACGGTCATCGCTTCTTGATGGCGCCCCTTCCGGTCCAAATCCATGAATCCGATATTGATCTGGTTGCTGCCTAAAAGTGTGGTAATATCCGCGATCATTCCTGGACGATCATGATGTGAAATGACTAATGTCGGATAATTCGCAGTGAATTTCACATCAAATTGATCGACATTGATAATTTCAACATTGCCGCCACCGATCGAAGCACCCTTCATGCTAATTTTCCGCGTTTCTGAGGTAAGTACAATTCCCACAGTGTTGGGATGGTCTGCTTTATCTTTACTCAAGTGAAAAGCTATGGTTACTCCATGCGCTTCCGCTTCTTCGACTGCTTGAGGAATACGTGGATCATCCGTTTCAAAATCCAAAATCCCACCGATCAGTGCAAGATCCGTGCCATGCCCGCGATAGGTATCCGCGAATGACCCGTATAGCGTGATCTCTGCCTTGAGCGGCAATTCACCCAGCAGCTGCCTTGCGACGCGGCCCAAACGAATCGCACCCGCGGTATGCGAGGAGGAAGGACCGATCATCGAGGGACCAATGATGGAAAATACATCTTTAAAACGCATACACAGCGCTCCAATCCTAAGGTGTTACTTACTATCTTATCCTATTGTATGAAAGGGGACATATAAAAGACAAGTCTTTAAATGGACGATAACGAGATATTTCATGTACTAACTTGGGCCTTTCGTTAAGTCGCCGAATTTAGGAAAATGGATCGACACTTTGCGGCATTTTTTTGGTGCTAGTCGGAGGACTACTACTCTAACGGACACCATGGACGTTAAACCTGCCTGAATGGCTCTTTTGGGAATCTAACGGACACCACAGGCGTTATTATGGAAATAGTAACCCATTACTGCCTAAATTCGGGTGAATAGAGGCTTCTATGTCCGTTAGCTTTTTAAAGCCACTTATTTTCACCAAATAGCGTCTCCTCTGTCCGTTAGCTGGTAGGGAAGCGAGAGGGCGGGTCACCTTAGCCACAAAAAATAACCACATTAGCCCTAGGCTAACGTGGTTATTCCCTTACAAATCAGTACACCTCAACCCCCGCTGCGCGTAACCAGTCCGAAAAACAATCGTCGACCCATTCACATTTTTTGTCGATGTCTTAATCGTCAAGTCGATCGGAAAATTCTGACCGATATTGCCTACGTCATTTCGTGGATACAAATCCACACCTTATTTAGGTTGACGTAACCGAACGTCACCTGAAATCCCCCATTTGACGAAATGGGCGTAGTCCACCTTCGTTTGTTCAGGAGCGTCTGGACGGTCTGCAAAATTCTTAACACCTTTATACTGATCAGGACTCGTTAAATATCGGTCTCCATCCACATGACGATGAGGGCCGTACACATTGAATGTACTCGGGAATAGGAGAACCTCTAACTCATACGTGCCTTCATTGCGAATTTGCGGAAGAGGCATCGACCAATTCGGTCCCCAGCACCAATCCTTACAAACGCTTTCAAAACGCACATCCAAGTCATTTTCCTCTACGCGCTTCATCAGCTTCTGCAGTCTGAACAGCGGTTTCAGCAGGATGAGTGTTAAATTGTTCGTGATGAATAGGGATACAAGTATGAATGCAATGGTGGCATATGTCGTTGCCTGCTTGATGCCATTTAATTTGGCCAGCAACTTATCCTTCGCTTGTACGCCGACAATCATCCAATCGTCCTTGACGTCCAGCCGCGCATAATTCACGAGGTAGTCTTTACGATCAGAATCGCTATAGAAAAAGGACCCTTCCGGTCATCTGTCAGTTGCTGGACGAAATCAGGACGTTGAATGAACGCCTTATCTTGTGTACGGTCCGCGTAATTGATATCTTCACCTTGCGAATCAATGAAATAATAGTGCTTATCAGGGCTCGATAAATTCTCCATAAAGAGATCACGCAGATCGTCTTCCTTCAGATTGATGACGACATAGACATTCGTTGGCTCTTTATTTAGATACGAATCTTCACTAACCCCCTCTGCGACAAGCGAGATCACTCGCTGTTTCCCCGTAAAGAACGGATCAACATGACCTTTGCTCCAAAACCCGCGCTTCAAGGGGGGAAATTCAAGATGGAGGGTAGCTATTTCATGATTCCATCATTAAATAAGAACATACGTTCTTTATTTTTTTGAGCAAATGTGGTAATAATAAGAGGTAGACATTTTACACTTCAAATAATTTAATCTAAGGAGCTGTTTATTTATGTCCGTACGTTTAACGCCATATTTAGTATTGCCTGGCACTGCGGGTGAAGCTATTGCATTTTATGAAAAGGCGCTGGATGCGCAAGTGCTATTCAAGCAAACCTTCGGTGAGATGCCTGAGAACCCTGATTTCCCACTTGCTGATGAACAAAAAGGGCTTGTTGGGCATGCCATGCTGCAGGTCGGCGAAAGTCAATTAATGTTTTCGGACACCGACCCGGGTCAACCCATTCAACAGGGAGATCATGTGACGATTTGTATTACAACGAAGGATGCTAGCAAATCGAAACAATTTTTCGAAGCCCTGAAAGAAGGCGGCACGGTGATTATGGACCTGCATGAAGCGTTTTTCAGCCCCGCATACGGACAAGTGAAGGATAAGTTTGGCGTGACCTTCCATTTGTTTACTGAAGGCGAAACGATGAATTAGATGTGAAAAACGGCTCTGTTCGCAGGATGCGACAGGGCCGTTAGTTTACGTAAGCAAAGCTTCGCCTGCATACCAGAACAACGCAAATTCTGTCATTACAGAAGAGTAACCCATCTGGCGCAGCATAGCTGTTACATTCCCGCGGTGATAGGTCGCGTGATTGACGACCTGCAAAACCATCTCAGCGAGACTTGTTTCCCTGATTCCTGCATACGGATTATCGAGTGTGATCTTCACTTCCAGATCGTCCTGCGCAATCAGCCAAGCTTTGAACCGCTGCGATAGCTCTTGATACATCGCTTCTAGCTCATCTAAGCTTTTACTCTCTGTTGCTGCGGTTATCTGCCAAGAGGCTGCCATAGCCGCCTTCATACTCATCCCTCCAAGAATGTCTAACCAAACGCGATCAGTAAGGTAAATATGCGCGATTACTTTCGCAACTGTGGGAAACACACTCTGAACCTCTTGCCTGAATACCTCTGAAGGAAGCTCCTTTAAGCGATTTATCAGGGTTTGATTGGCCCATACGTGAAAGTCATACATCCGATTCGCGGTTTGCGTCATTTTTGTAATCTCCTTTTATTAGAAAAAATGGTTATTTCCAGTTATACCCTGATTGTATAACAAATACCCTGACACCGTTATGTCAGGGTATTTCGATTCATTTTTTTTAGTAAAACTGGCGCAGCACAACGGAATCAAAGTGTTTTTTTTCGTCTATTTCACGTTGTTCACGGTTTACTTGAATCCATGAACTCACACATACAGCAACAATTCCCGCAAAGAGTAGACAACCTAGTATCTTCCACCAAACACTGCCTGCGACAGAAGGGTTGGCCCCGATGATCAAAATCAGGATTGGAGTAAACCAAATCATATTTCCAATATATATCCGAATCACTTTTCGTTTTAACAAGCTGCTCTATCCCCTATTTATCTCTGATATGGTTTCACGTTCCGTATATCTTTCGCATCACCATGTCACTTTAGGACCGTCAACTTCAGCTTGGATATCGTCCAATTTATGGAAATAGACTTAAAGCAATTAAATCGTGTTATTCGGCGTATCCACGAGATCAGGATCAACGGTATTCGTGCTCCCATTGAGCACATTTTGGACACTTCCAAAGCTGTCTCCCGGCGAAAATGAGTTGGCCCCCGCAAAGATTTTAGAGCTGCTAGTAAGATTAATAGCAAAGGTGTCGCCAATCTGGACATTGGAGCCCTGTGCGACATTTAGGATTTTGATACCACCGTTAATAATTGCAGGCATGCTCCGGCCACTCCCTTCCAAACTCCTAACCATTGTATGTGTTCAAGTGCCTATTGGTCACTTGTCGAGGAGATGGGAGTAGGTGAAGAGTGTGGAAAAGCGGCTCTGGCGCCTAGAAATGAGGAATTTCACCGTTACAGCCAGGTTTTCGGCCGTTTCGGCGCGGATTGGGAGCTGTAAGCGTGTTTTTCACCGTTACAGCCAGATTTTCGGCCGTTTCGGCGTGGATTGGGAGCTGTAAGCGTGTTTTTCACCGCTACAGCCAGGTTTTCGGCCATTTCGGCGCGGATCGGGGGCTGTAAGCGTGTTTTTCACCGCTACAGTCGGGATACCTTTGGGTGGGAGAGGGAAAGGGGTATTCAACCACAAAAAAGCCCACTCAAATGACTTTGAGTGAGCTTACATAATGCTTATCTAAGAATTGCTTAATCGAAATCGTAGCGTTCTTCTTTCCAGGGATCTCCGTACATGTGATAGCCGTTACGCTCCCAGAAGCCTGGCTTATCCTTCGCCATGAACTCGATGCCTCGCAGCCATTTGGCGCTTTTCCAGAAATACAGATGCGGCACAACCATTCGGACAGGCGCACCATGATCAGGTGTTAACAGCACGCCATTATGTCGGATGCCCAGAAAAGATGTCTCTAACAGGAAGTCTTTCAGCGGAAGATTCGTCGTCCATCCATGCTCGGCATGTAACATGACATGAGTGGCTTCTGGCTTCAGCTTTACTTTGCTCATAAGCTCAGACACAGCAATGCCTTCCCACATATTGTCCAGCTTTGACCAAGTCGTCACGCAGTGAATGTCATTCGCAAATTCCTTGCGTGGCAGCGCCATAAAATCCTTGTACGAAATGGTGAACTCTTCCTCCACCAAACCGAACAACCGCAAATCCCATTTGCTCATGTCGTTATAGTAGGGCACGGACCCATAATGCAGCACAGGCCAGCCTTGTGTCAGTGTTTGCCCAGGAGGAACACGATCACTCGGATCCTGCGGCTGCTTTTGCCCAAATTGCATAAGATGCCTCCCTCTTCCATGTACCTAAATCGAAGCAAACCCTAGTCGTTACCGATATAGGAGCCGTATTCCGCAGCGCTTAACAAGCCTTCCAATGCTTCTGGTCCTGAAATTTCTACCTCAACCATCCAACCTTCACCGAAAGACGCACTGTTCACAAGCTCTGGCGAGCCTTCCAAGGTGCTGTTCACAGCTGTTACTTTGCCTGATACTGGGCAGAAAATATCGGAAACCGTTTTGACCGATTCCACACTGCCAATACTCTCATTCGCTGTAACTGAAGTGCCCAGTTTCGGAAGCTCCACAAATACAATATCACCCAATTGATCTTGTGCAAAATCCGTAATCCCTATGCGAACCACCGTATCCGATAGCTTCTCTACCCACTCGTGCTCTTTGGTGTATAACAAATTGGCTTGTACATTACTCATCAGTCCACGCCTCACTTATTTACAAATTTTGCTTTTAGCTTAATCTACTGGGAACATCAAGTCAAGATGGGCATCAAACCTAAAAGTTACTGTTGACAATTCACACCGATTTAGGCGCATAATGAATATAATAAGGCTAATTAAATATTGGCGAATGAGGATACAGGGAGAGACTGCGGAGCACGTTGGCAGCGCCGAAGGAGTAAGCCCAAAGCGGTGAATCTCTCAGGCAAAAGGACCTGTATCGGACGCGACTCTGGAGAGCTTCGAAAACCGTTAACACGGGAAATCGGACACCCAAGGGGAAACTTAACGGTTGAATGCATATTTTCTACCGTTTTAGGCAACTCTCAGGTACAAAGGACAGGGGCAAAAGGTATGTTTGTGTTGCATACCTTTTGCTCCTTTTTGCATTTCCGAAATAAGTCCGACGGATAATAAGACAATTGAAGGTGAGGTTATAAGCATGCTGAAACGAACACCGCTCTTCCCTATTTACGCGGAGCATGGCGCGAGAATCATTGATTTTGGCGGTTGGGAACTGCCTGTGCAGTTCACTGGCATTCAAAAGGAGCATGACGCTGTCAGGGGGCAGGCGGGGCTTTTTGATGTATCGCATATGGGCGAGGTACGTGTCCAAGGCCGGGATGCCTTTGCATTTTTGCAACGACTCACGACGAACGATGTAGCTAAACTGGTAGATGGTCAATGCCAATACAGCCTCTTGTGCTATCCGAGTGGCGGTGTGGTCGATGATCTGCTCGTTTACAAGGTGAGTGATCTCGACTACATGCTGGTCATCAATGCGTCCAACATCGACAAAGACATGGCTTGGCTGCAGCAGCACCTCTCAGGTGATGTTCAGTTGACCAACATTTCCGAAGAAACCGCCATGCTTGCGCTGCAAGGGCCTCGGGCCGTTGATATTTTAGCTAAACTAACAGACGCACCGATTCAAACACTGAAAACATTCCATTTTCTACCCGAGGTGAACGTCGCTGGCGTGACTACGTTGCTTTCCCGCACTGGCTACACGGGTGAAGATGGCTTCGAGCTTTATGTGGATCACAAAGATGCGATCTCACTTTGGAAAAAGCTGCTAGAAGCTGGTGAGGAGCATGGGCTCATCCCCACAGGCTTAGGTGCCCGGGATACGCTTCGCTTTGAAGCGAGACTCCCTCTGTACGGTCAGGAGCTATCCGCCGACATAACGCCGCTGGAGGCGGGATTACGTTTTTTTGTGAAGCTAGATAAAGGTGATTTCATTGGGCGGGATGCCCTGCAAGAGCAAAAGACAAATGGCGTGCCACGCAAGCTCGTCGGCATTGAAATGCAAGAACGTGGCATACCTCGTCCGCATTACGCTGTATACGCAGAGGGTAAACAGATTGGTGAAGTAACAACCGGCACACAATCACCTACGTACAAAACAAATGTAGGCTTAGCTTTGATCGATGCCTCGTATAGTGACTTGGGCACGGAAGTGTATGTTGAAATCAGAGGCGCACAAGTGAAAGCTACCGTCGTCTCTACCCCTTTTCACAAAAAACAAAGCTAGAAATTATCCCCAATCCGGGTCGGAAGGAGCACCCTTTGTTATGAAACATCGTTATTTACCTATTACGGAGCAGGATCAAAAGGAAATGCTGGAAACGATCGGCATCTCTTCCTTGGAAGAAATGTTTAGTGACATCCCGCAGCAAGTACGCTTCCAGGGTGAACTGCAAGTCGGTCAGGCGCTCAGCGAGCAAGGTTTGCTCCGCTATATGCGCGAGTTGGCAGGGCGCAACGCGGATTTTCAGCGCTACGCCAGCTTCCTCGGCGCTGGCATCTATGATCATCACCTTCCGGTGGTGATCAATCACGTAATCTCGCGGTCCGAATTCTACACCGCGTACACGCCTTATCAACCGGAAATCAGCCAGGGGGAGCTGCAGGCGATTTTTGAATTTCAGTCGTACATCTGTGAGCTCACCGGCATGGCCGTTGCGAATGCCTCGATGTACGATGGGGCAACGGCGCTGGCCGAAGCCGGCGCCCTAGCCAGCGGCGCGACAAAGCGCAGCCGTCTGCTCGTGTCCCGCGCGGTGCACCCAGAGGCGCGCGCTGTCTTGCGCACGTCCGCCCGCGGGCTGAACTTGGACGTCGTCGAGATCGCAGTTACACCTGAAGGTGTCACAGATCTAGACGATCTCGCGTCCAAGCTCGAGAGCGAGGCGGCCGCTGTCATCCTCCAATCGCCGAATTTCTTCGGCTGCTTGGAGGATATCGCGGCCGTGGAGCCGCTCGCGCACGGCGCGGGCGCACTGCTCGTCGTGAGCGCGAATCCGCTCACGCTCGGGCTGCTCGAAGCGCCGGGCAAGCTCGGCGCTGACATCGTCGTCGGCGATTGCCAGCCGCTCGGCATCCCAGCTGCGCTGGGTGGACCGAGCTGCGGCTACTTCGCCGTCGCGGAGAGCTGGATGCGCCGCATGCCGGGGCGCATCGTGGGTCAAACCGTAGACCGCGATGGCAAGCGCGGTTTCGTGCTTACGCTGCAAGCGCGGGAGCAGCATATACGACGTGAGAAAGCCACGTCGAACATCTGCTCCAACCAGGCGCTTCTCGCGCTTTGCGCATCCGTGTACTTGTCCACGATGGGCAAAAAGGGCATTCAAGACGTTGGTACGCTGGGCGTCCAGAAAGCCCACTACGCGGCCAATCGCCTCACCGCGTCTTCTAAGCTTGAGCTGCCGTTCACGGGCAGCTACTTCAATGAATTTGCCGTCAAGCTGCCGGACGGCACGAATATCGAGGAGCTGAATCGTCAGCTCCTTCAGCGCAATATCATCGGCGGCTACGATCTCGGCCGCGACTACCCAGAACTGGCCGGCCATATGCTAATCGCCGTCACCGAGCAACGAACACGCGAAGATATCGATAGCTTCGCAGCCGCATTGGAGGAACTCGTATGAACAACGAAAAAGCACTCATTTTTGAAATGAGCCATCCAGGTCGCGTCGCCTATTCCTTACCGGAGTCGGACGTTCCCGACGTGAATATCCAAGAGCTTCTGCCTGCTAAATTCCGCCGTCAAGTCGAGCCTGATCTACCTGAAGTGTATGAAGTGGATGTTATCCGCCATTACACCGCACTCTCTCGCCACAACTTCGGCGTGGACAATGGCTTCTATCCGCTCGGTTCTTGTACGATGAAATATAATCCCAAAATCAACGAAGACGTCGCCCGCTTCCCTGGCTTCGCCCATATTCACCCGTATCAGCCGGAGGAATCGATACAGGGAGCGATGGAGCTGCTCTACAATCTCCAGCATGATCTCGAAGCGATCACGGGTATGGACCGCGTAACCTTACAGCCTGCGGCTGGTGCACATGGCGAGTGGACCGGGCTCATGATGATCCGCGCCTATCACGAAAGCCGCGGCGAGCACCGCACCAAGGTCATTTGTCCAGATTCGGCGCATGGCACGAATCCAGCCAGTGCCACCGTTGCCGGTTTCCAAACCGTAACGATCAAATCCGATGAGCGCGGCCTCGTGAATCTAGATGAATTACGGAAAGCCGTCGGCTCAGACACAGCCGCTCTCATGCTCACGAACCCAAACACCCTCGGCTTGTTCGAAGAACAAATCGTCGAGATTGCCGAAATCGTGCATGCCGCAGGCGGACTGCTCTACTATGATGGAGCCAACGCGAATGCCATTATGGGCATCACGCGGCCAGGGGACATGGGCTTCGATGTGGTCCATCTCAATTTGCACAAAACGATGAGCACCCCGCACGGCGGCGGCGGCCCAGGCGCAGGTCCTGTTGGCGTCAAAGAACGGCTGATTCCTTTCTTACCGACACCGCTCGTGGCCAAACGTGAGGATAACAGCTTCTATTTCGACTACAACTATCCGCAGTCCATCGGTCGTGTCAAAGGCTTCTACGGCAACTTCGGCATCCTCGTCCGTGCCTATACGTACATTCGTACGCTTGGACCGGAAGGCTTGCGCAAAGTATCCGAATACGCCGTGTTGAACGCGAACTATATGCTGGCTCGGTTAACACCTTACTTCGATGTACCGCATCCTCGCTTCTGTAAGCATGAGTTCGTGCTATCCGGTAACAGGCAGAAGAAGTTGGGCGTTCGTACACTCGATATTGCCAAAAGATTACTCGACTTCGGCTATCACCCGCCGACCATCTATTTCCCGCTCAGCGTGGAAGAATGCATCATGATCGAGCCGACCGAGACGGAGAGCAAGCAAACGCTCGACAGCTTCATCGACACGATGATTGCCATCGCCAAAGAAGCGGAAGAGAATCCTGAACTTGTGAAAAACGCACCATACACGACCGTTGTCAGTCGGATGGATGAGGCGTTGGCTGCTCGGAAACCGGTTCTGAACTGTACTTGCGGGTAAGCGTGGACTGACCTTACGTTGCTTCCTGACCCGTGTCGTGCAGCAGCGCAACGCATGGCGAAAAGGCTGATCCTGAAGTAGTTCTGCTACTTTTAGGATCAGCCTTTTCTGGTTTGTCCCGCCGCTGCCTACACTCACACCGACAGCTTCTCCACCAGCTCATGCGACGCCAGCACCAGATCGCCCCGGATGCTGCAAGCATTCGGATCATCCAACGAGCTCAAGAAATGCTGAACAACGCCAGCGAAGCCTCTGCGCTCCAGCACGGTATCCCAGCTGCCGAATGTGCGCAGGCGTGGAGCGGCATTTTTATCATAAAAGACCGCTGACTCCAAATTCGTCACCTCGACGGATCTACCGCTGCCGTGCAGCTCCACCTTTTCCAAATCAACGCCAGCTAATCTCACCATGCTGTAGGAGCCAACAGCAGAACCGAACCCTAGCAAACCTGACGCATGAAGCAGCTTGCCGCTCTCATCGACCTGTTGGTGGAAGGCTTTCACCTCATAAGGACCTTCACCTAACCAAAGCAACGTGTCCATCATGTGGATCAAATCGTCATACAGCGTTTCTTTGGCGCTATGCCCCTGCAGCTTGGTACGATGCTTAACGGCTGAAGCCAGATCAAAACCGCCTGCCTCCTGCAGCCATTGCTTCGCTTCGATATATAGAGGCGCGTAGCGACGGTTAAAGCCTGCAGCAAGCAGCACACCTTTTCGCTCGGCATAGGAAGCCATTTCCACCGACTCCGCCCACTCATAAGAGAGTGGCTTATCTACATAAACAGCTACGCCATGCGCCATACATTTCATTGCAATTTCAAAATGCGTCGATGTCGGACTATGTACAAAAACGGCATCTAATCCTAACGCCAATAGCTCATCAAGCTGCGTCGTCCCAAACGGAATACGGTATTTCATCTGGATACGTTCAACCGTCGCTTGCGTAGAACTCATAATACCCACAAGCTCCACTTGTTCATAAACGGACAGCAGCGGTAAGTATACTTTTTGCGCTATATCACCTAAGCCAATGAGGCCTATTCTTTTTCTAGTCATGCTTCGATGCCACTCCTTATCTGTGTTCGTAATACGAAACGTCCTACCCCTAACCCGAGTATGAGCAAAATAGCACCGACCACCGTGGAGATGCCATACACCTGCACCCACATAGGTTGATTAGCAATTAGGGCATATACCTTCCCGCCTGCAACAGGTCCCAAGAAGGCTGCAAAGCCAGTAATCGCCGAGTACGTCGCAATATACATCGGGCGCTCACTCTTCGGTGTATCCCCAATTGTAAAAGCGAATACCATTTGATTGAAGCCTCCTAAGCCAATGCCCAGCACAATATGAACGACATACAGTACAATGACTGCTGGAATGAAGGCGATCGCTCCCCATAATAGACAGGCCAAGGCAATAATCGGCAAGGACCATAATAGCAGTGTTTGAGCTGAGAATCGCGCATTCAAATTACCCCATACATAATAGCTAGCCATCATCACTAAGGTATGTACAACCGTTATATAGGAAACAGTCCCGTAGGAAATGTTCATCAGCTTTAGCATGACATAGGAGAACAGTGGCACGGTCAACCCTTGAACGAAGAGGAAGGCGGCCAGGAAAATGATTGCGTTCAGAAAAGCACGGTCCATTAATGGTTTCCGGATCATACCCACAGGATTCTCAGCTGTCGATGGCTCGAAAGGTGGATTCGGATACATAAAGTAAGCAATGACATTGAGAACCACGCAAACACTGACGATCATAAAGAGGTAAGTAAAGCCCTGCTCACCGGGGTATTTATCTAGAATCTGACCGCCTACAAAAAGAGCTAACGAGCTTACTCCCCCCAATATGGTGTTGCGCAGTCCGAAATACCGTCCCCGAATCGGGCCAGGTACCGCATCACTGATTAATGAGGTCCACACAATCCCTCCAGCAGCATTCCCGAGATGAGCAGCCGTGTACAATATCATATAAGTGATCACCCAGTACTCTTGCGGTAAAACAAAAGGGATTAAACCTACACAAGCCCATAATATCCGATGCGAGGAACCGAAAATGATCAGCATGCGTTTTCGATCTCGGAATTTTTGCATGATGACGGCCATCGCAATTTGAACGATGTTAACGACAGTGGTGATTGCTAGAATGAAACCAATCTCAGTGGAGCTTGCTCCCAAATAAATCAAATAACCTGTTAAGAACGGTCCACCCAATAACTGAAAAATAATCACAGCTGGGAAGCCCTCAAATGTCGCGACCAATAAGCTTTTACGGTAGGTGGACATTTTTTTCTTCGGCTTACGCGCGTTCGGATCGAATAATTTCATAGGCATAAACCTCCTTTTGTCTGTCTAGCAAGATTAGCATGATCTAATAGTTTACAACCTATGGGTCGCTTATGGTAAAATAGTAGGGATAACCTAATCTATCATGTCAGGCGGGATCAAAAGTAAACTTATGAAACCTAAATTTTTGGGTCTACTCGCAACCTTGTTGCTCTTTTTGACTTTCATTGTACTCTCTATCAAGTTTGAGTCAACTACTTATTTGTATATCGCTAGTGTTTGCCCGCTTCTGGTTGTTCCTTTTATTCCAGATATCCGTTCTAATCAATATATTAAGCCAAAGGCTAACGGCGCCGTACGTCTCATCTCGATGGAAAACAAGGACAGCGGAGATTCCGATTTTATCGTGATCCTTTTTGAACCAGGGTATATCAAATGGAATGGCGGCAAGCTTTTCTTCAATCTGGCTGATAAAATGAAAGATGTGTATGTAAAGCCAGATCCTTTTGCGGCAACGCTTACCGTTCTGAAATACGATCTGCTCACGCATTCCCGCAAAAAGAATTGGGTCGGCATTTCCTTATCACAGCTCGAGCAACGCACAGAACAGCTCTCTTATACAACTAATGAAGTAAACCGTCTCATTATTCGTATTTCGGATATTCAAGAGCTGCAGCAAACCAACATCAAACAGCCTGCTTCCATGGGGCAACAGGTTGGCGCTTAACAGATCGCCAGAAAGCATAGAATCACCCAACATTTGAGTTCTCAGCCTACATGCAAGCCGGTAGGTAAGAGGGTGCTCAATCGTGGGTGATTTTTTATTGAAAACGATTATGGATCATCGAATTGGTGGAGAGTAATTGTTTATTAAAAGACTAAGTAAGCTGCCCACCGCACAAATACGCGGCTAACGTTCGGACCATCACACCAGTTGCACCTTTGGGTTCAATGCCTTTGGCCGACCACAGCCAAGCTGTACCGCCGGTATCCAAATGGATCCACGGTGTTTCCTCGGCAAAGTAACCGATGAACAGACCGGCAGTAATCGCGCCTGCCCAGCGGTCGGAGGACGTCGCGTTTTTGATATCAGCTACATCACTCTTCAGCATAGCCCGATATTCAGGATAATTAGGAAGCTGCCATACTTTTTCACCAGCAGCCCCAGCCGCTTGTAGAAATGGCTTTATGAATTCATCGTCATTCGTTACAGCCCCTGTCGCGATATCCGCAAAGGATATTAAAATGGCCCCTGTTAACGTAGCTACGTCGATCAGACGGTTCGCTCCTTGCGCTTTCGCGTAGGTAATTCCCTCTGCCAAAATAATGCGACCCTCTGCGTCGGTATTGAGTACCTCCACGGAATGCCCGCTGAGCATCGTGACGATATCACCTGGACGATACGCCGTGCCAGACGTCATATTCTCCGCAGCCGGAATGACCACAACGAGGTTCACCTTCGGCTTCAATTGGCCGACGACGTGCAGAGCTCCAAGCAGGGTGGCGGCTCCGCCCATATCACTGATCATTTCTTCCATACCGTCGGGCTTTTTCATCGAGATGCCACCGGTATCGAAGGTCACGCCCTTGCCGACGAGGCCTAGCACGTCTGCATTATCTGGATCACCCATGTACCGCAGGGTGATCATACGTGGCGGGTGGACGCTGCCCGCGCCCACCGCGGTAAGGCCGCCCATCCCGCGGGCGGCGATCTCGTGCTCATCCAGCACTTCGCAGGCGAAGCCATAGTGCTGGGCTATTCGGACGGCTTCCTCTGCGAGGGAAGCCGGAACAAGCTTGTTGCCCGGGAGGTTCGTGAGATCCCGGGCATAGTTCGTGCCCTCCGCAACCGCTTCTGCGGCTGCGATCTGTTGCAGAAGCGCTGCATCCGCAGCCGCTTCTGTGAGCAACACCGCCTGGCGCAGCTCCGCGCGCGCAGGCTCGTTCTTGCGGTACGCCGCGATGCGGTACGTACCGAGGAGCAGCCCTTCGGTCAGCGCCGCCGCGGCTGACCGGGTCTCAAACCTGCTTGGCAGCTTCAGCGCCAAGCGTTCGAACTGCAGCGCGAGCATCTTGCGCGCTGCAAAGACCGCGGCTGCGCGCAGCGTATCGCGCGTCGTTGCGGGGCCGAGCCCCGCAACGAGCACGTACGCGTACGGCAGCAGCCCGTGGGTCGGCAGCACCTCGAGCTCGCCTGAGGCGCCCGTGAATAGGCCCTTTGCGCGCATGCGCTCAAGGGCCTGGTCGAGCTGCGGCTGGCCGAGGACGCCGTCCTGCCGCAGCTCCGCTTCCGTAAGGCAGACGAGAATCGCGTCTGCCCCTGCCGTGTTATCCAACAACGAAGTGTAAACACCCGTTGTAATGTCTGTTATTTTTGTAAACATAGGAAATTCTCCCTGCCCTTATCTAATTTAGTTCGAATATTTCTAACTAATCACCTATTAAGAATCTCTTCATACCTAGTAAAACGACGCTGCCTTCTGCACAACCGACTGCATCGGCAATTGGTACGGACATTTCGCTTCGCAAAGCGGAACCACCTTACATGGGTCATGGTCTGCACAACTAGTTATTTTTTCCTTTTGCCGCTGAAAAAATCCGTCACCCTTCGGCAGCAAGCCAAACTTCTCCCTGAATTTACTTGCGATCATCACATCAGGGATCGAAATTTCCAGCGGACACGAGCAATAGTTACAGCGTCTGCAATCATGTTCACCTAATTCACGAGCAAGCAGCTCCAACTCATGGCGCTCTTCTGGCCCTACTTCATTCTCTTGGGCAGCCAAATTCTCTTGTACTTCCTTGACGCTGACCATCCCCGAAATCGTTACATGCACATCTTGGCTATATGGATAACGAATCGCCCGATCCACCGGTTGAATGAATCCGCCTGACAAGGGCTTCATCGCTACTCTCATCAAATCCATCTCCGACGCTTGGGGAATCAGTTCATCCAGTGCGAAGGGCTGAGCCAAATTCAAATGGAATAAGATTTGCGAGAATTGACCCTTGGCAATCCATTTGACAAGTAAGTCAGGACGGTGTCCAGAAATACCGATAAAGCGTACCTTGCCTTCTCGCTGAGCCTCCAATGCAGCCTCATACGCGCCGCCGACTTCCATCGCTTTCTTGTATTCCTTCACATCATTCACATAGTGAATTTGCAGCAAATCCACATGATCGGTCTTCATGCGTACTAAGCTTCGCTCAATTTCCGCTTTCGCGGTTGCATAATCGCGTGCACCTGTTTTCGTTGCCAAGAAATATTCCTGTCTCCGATGTGAGATACACTCCCCGATGATTTCTTCGCTATTCCTATAAGCAGCGGCCGTATCTATATAATTTATCCCATGATCCAAGGCATAATTGAGCGCTTCTCTGGCTTGTTCTAACGGTACACTCGGTAGATTCATTGCGCCGAATCCTAGCGACGACACCTTATAGCCTGACTTCCCGAACGTCGAATATCTCAAGCCTATTCCCCCTTAGTTTGCTGATTCGCTACCAGATCAAATTACTCTTCAACTTACTCATTCATGCTCTCCCGCATGAACTTAATCCTTCACTTCAACTATTGTAATACAACTCGGTTCTACTTGCCATGCTGCTAAACAGGAGGACTACACGCAAAAGCACCTAAGGCATATTCGCCCCAGGTGCTCTGTTTACTCCCCGTAATCACTTCAGCTCACTGACAGGTGATCGCTACCATCTTCCCTCATTGTTATTACCATTGTCGTTCTGAAGATTGTTTCCCCAGCCCCATGTCACGCCTGGGAATCTCACATTCTCATCTCTGGATTGCTGAAATGGCTTCGACGTAGGTTTACTTGTGCTTGTCGGTTTCGCCGTAGGCTTTGCGGTTGCCTTTGGTGTTGCCGTAGGCTTCTTCGTTACGGATGGTTTCTTCCCATCGTCGTCGTCATCTTTACGATCCGGCTTTGGGGTCGATTTTTGATCATCCTTATTATTGTTATTATTCTTATCATTACCGTTATTGTTATTATTTCTATCATTACTATTATTTCTATCATTACTATTATTTCTATCATTATTGCTGTTTCTATCGTTACTGCCATTCTTGTTGTTATTATTATCCCGATCATTCTTCGATGTTGGCGTCGGCGTTGGTTTAACTGTCACTTTGCCCGGGGTATTACTTCCTGAGTTACTCGCTTTGCCAGAGTTATTTTTATTGTTTTTATCATCATCTTTGTTAGATGAGTTGCTTCCACCGGATTTTTCATTTTGAGACTGTTGTACGCGTTCACTCAGCTTACCGGATTTTTCGTCTGCAAGTAATCTTTGTAAAGAAGACTTATCAATCGGTTTATCTGGTGGGACGAATGATTTCATACCGCCGTTATCCTTCGCAAGATCATGAATGGAAGTCGTTTTGATGTCATCCAGCGATACTTTCACACCATTATCGATGGCATTTAGATAGATGGCATATTTCCCTGCGGAAACCCCACTCGCTTGTGCTTCCTTCCTAACCTCTTGCGGGGAAGCGAAGGCTTGCACCTCATAATTTTTCACTCGGTCTGGGTGACTGTCTTCTATATGTTTATTGACCTGAGCTTTCAGCTTTGTCGCAATGGCTTCGTCGCTAACCGTTGTTTTAGCTCCAACAACCGTTGAGGAAATAATAATATCTCCTTCACCCTTGGCCAACGCCCCTTGTTCAGCCTTATCCAGAATAGCAGACGTGACATCCTCTAGTGATTTACCTTCAAACACTAAAGCTTGAATCAAATCATCGCCGTCTGTATTTAGTCCGTGCAGGTCACGAACAATCTCATTATTATCGATCCCAATTTCAACACTTGGATTAATGTCAATCGTTACGTACGCAACAACGCTATTGCCTGGCACGACTCCTGACAATGTTGAGACCAGAACGAAACATACCACAATCGCTGCAGCTAAACCTGAAACGATAGCCATTTGCGGTACCCGTAATCGACGTTTCACTGGTGCATAGAGAATCTCTTCTCCCAATTCACAGCTACGTGTCCCTCTTGGCAGCTTATCAAATCGCCCCTCTGAATTCATAACAATAATGGAGCTTTCGCTTAATTCCATTACGATCCCCTTGTTCATGCGCTGTTCTTCCTTTCATTCAACTTTCTTCATCACGAATTTGTAAGTAATCCCGTAAATACGGATATGGACCGTTAAAAATAAGTGCAATTGCAATGATATACTTACGATTTCGTTCCAAGGTTTTCCTCGATACTTGAACTTGCTCGAGCAGCTCTTTAATCGGCAGCTGTCGTTTCGTCAACAGAGTGCGCATAAGCTCTGAATCCTGTGCAAGTGTGCGGCCAATACCAAACAGCATCTGCCTTGAGTCGTCGTGCTTGGGGGAGGCTTCCGTCAACTCTGAGAAATTAATTTCAAAATCACTTAAACAGCGATTGAAATCAATAATTTCGCTTCGTCTTTCTTCTAAACCCTTCTGCTTCTCATAGGCTTCAATCGCTTGATGAACCTCAATTGGATTCATTAGATTATCTTCATCATCTTCCTGATCAAACGAGCTGTAAGGGATCTGCCCTTTAAAGCGTTGCTCTTTACGAATAAAATCAATTAGCCTTCGCCTGATAACCGTCTCTGCGAAACCTAGGAAAGACCTTCCCATGACTGAAGAGTATTGGTTAATAGCTTCGTTAAAAGCGGCTAATGCAATACTAAATTCATCATCCCTGGCGGGATCAATAAATCGTTTGCAAAACCTACTCGTTACTTTTGCTACATAAGGCTGATAGTCCGCAATAAATTGATTCCGTAGTCGTAGGTCTCCTGCTTGAATTTGATGTATAGTGACCTCGAGTGAAGAGGCTTGCGGTTCATTTTTTCCGTGGGACTCATTCTTTCCCAGAAACTTTTTGAATAGTACCAGTAGCACCTTTCCACCTCACAGTATAGTAGTTTCGTCCCTATGTATAACAATTCGGGGGGTACACACGATGAAAATTATAAATAAATTGCTGATTCATTATAACATAGATCACTAAATGAGCACCTACTGGCAAATAAACCCTTGGTCACGGTTTCAATTACTTTATGAATCCTTTATAATATTAAGAAAACCTCAATTTATGGCCTCTCGGATGAGAGACCGCCATGAGAGGCAAGTTTTTTAAATAGGGGGGTGTTTCATATGGAAGCAAGCAATAACTTCGGTAAGTTTCTTGAATCGTTACGAGGCAAAGCATCACTGCGTAAAGCAGCTAACAAAAGCGGCTTATCCCACGCTTATATCAGGGATCTAGAGCTAGGTCGTAATCGAACGACCAATGATGTCATTAAACCATCTCCCGAGACCTTAAGAAAATTGGCTCAAGCTTATCAATACCCGTATACCGACTTACTTAAAAAGGCAGGATATTTAGAAGAAGCTTCCCCTTGGTCTAAACCAACTCTAGTGAATCTGGATAACATCTGGTACGTTGAGTTCGGAATTCAAACGATCCTATACGTTTCTGAAGACGGAATGAAAGAAGAACAAGTCGAATCCCTCGTGGCTTTTACCCACTTCATTGAAACATTAACGGAGCATCATTTCGTGAAATTAGATATGCACCTTTTCGTAAATCTGAACAAAATAAAAAAGTATGCCTCCGCAGAAGGCAAACTTTATTTTGATACATATGAAAATGCACCCTTCATCATTGCCGCAGCAATTCCACAGAAGAAGTATCATCAAACCATTCTTGATTACGTTGCTCTGAATAATGGACACGCTGTGGAATCATTGGGTGCCCTTTGCCCCTCTTCTTTGAAAGCCAAATTCCTTACTTAGCGTGACATAAATAAAGAGGATGATTGCCATACTCAGTAGTTGAATTGGCATAATGGCACTGAAAGCATGATCGCGAAATGCATGTCGGTAAATCATACCTATGAATAATACGATTATGTATAGATATACCCCCGCATTCTCTCCTACGAACGGAATTCTCGTATAATGACAGAGAAAAGTAAATCCTAATCGTTGTTTGTAGAGAAAGAGAAGCAGCCCACATTTGGCCAACACAATAAAAATACGAGTCACAATGGATATGGTTAGGTCATCTTTGATATCCATATAGGCTTCTACTTGTGTTAAATTTATGCAAACGATCACAGCCGTAGACACAAGAGCAGACATCATGTAACCTGAAAGTGCAGTAAGTAACGCGGGTATGAAACGATATTTCCAAACGCACATGAGTAAAATACATATAACGCAAACTAATATTAAAGGCGAGTCCGTGATCAAGTTGAACAGGGATCCTACCAGCACAGCTAGTGATATTTGTTTCCAATATGGCTTTATTCGAATCCGAAATAGCAACAAGGAGAATAAGAGCATGGGAACAAAATGAATAATACCTAGTATCAATTTTACCCATGTAAACAATTGCATTTCCCCTCATTTCTAACCGACGACATCATTCTGTAAGCAGCTTGATACTTTCTAATTACTATTAGAAGTATACAAGATAATCGTACCCTTGCCTTCGATATGGACTAAGTTGGCTGTAAACGAGTACAAGATGACATAGTTCCTACTGTTTATAGTAAGGATTGGAGTGAGATCAATAAATGGAGATCGGCTTTACAGTCGCCATTGTAGAAGATAACTATTGGATAGGTCAATTACTTGAAAGCTATTGTCAGCAATGCGGATTGCAGGTTATTGCTATCATGTCAGAAGGCGAACAATTTCTACTGGATTATGACAAGCTGCAGCCAGATATTCTACTTATGGATATCGGACTTGAAGGCAAATTGGACGGTATTAGTGTCGTTCAATCCTTACGTAAGTCTGGCTATCAGCAAAAGGTGATTATGGTTAGCGGAACCACGGATATGGATCATATTTTGACGGCCTTTCACGAGCTAGACTCCGTTTACTTTCTTTCCAAGCCCGTCGCGCTTCCTAAATTTCAAGCCGCCATCCGGAAAGCCATTGCCGAAATACAATTAGATCGCAGCCGCGTAGTCCAAGAGCCACAGCCAACCACAGCAACTTGGATCACAGTTAAAAATCAGAAATCAACACTGCCCATCTCCGAAGACGCCATTCTCTATGTCGAGAAGGAAGACAAGCGACTCTCCAGAATTCATCTAGTGAACGGCGCTCAAATGGAGTCCAGTTCTAATTTATCCGAGATTCTGGCTCAGAGCACGCCTCATATGTTCAGCCCTTTCAAAGGCTTCCTAGTTAATTTGCGGCATGTCGTATCCTTCGTGAAGGAAAGCGGTTTTCCTACTTCTCGGAGATTTTTGATTCATTTGAGGCATACCTCCGACAAGATTCCTTTGAGCCGAGACTTACAAAAGGATTTTGCTAAACTGCTTCAAGAAATAAAGTGAGTGTTGATGTCCAACTTAGGCAGCCAACTAACAGAAAAACCTCCCGCCATTCTCAGGTATTTGCTTCGAAAACAGCAAACACCAGAAAATGAACCGGAGGTTTTTCATTTAATCGGAATTATCACCTTGTAATCTATTCGCACCTCTAAGAGTTCTTAGAGGTTTTTTTATTTTTCAGCTTGTCACGACGCGCGCTTAGCATTTTTAACCTTTTCATGAGCTGCTCTTCCCATTCCTGATCGGCAATGGTTTTCGCAAAGCCCAGCAAATCTAACGCCATGTCAATTTGACAACGCACGATATCCATCGGTTCTTCGCCTTCGTGATTTACACAATTGTCGTGCAACAGATGATCTTTGCCATCTACGTATTCAACAAAATCGACTTCAGCAGCTCCATCTCCATGGGCGTATTCGGCGAGGATCTCATATTCGTTCTCCACCAAATAATGAACCTCAATATGGTGACATACCGGGCAGAAGAGAATGGGCACATTGTGAATTTGTGTACGTATGTGCTTCAAGGTACCTTTAGTTCCAATCATACTGGCTCCACAGCAAAAACTCATGGAAATCCCTCCTAATCGTTGAACCCGGATTAATTTAATATATTCGTTACAAATGTGTGAAATTCCTTTTTCATATGAGAGCTAGCTTATGTCAAATCATTCTAAAAGTGTTTGAATACGCATAATTATTGTAGAGAGCGAACAAAACGTGTATTCCGAATTCTTTACATGAAGGGGAGAGCGGCGTGAACATGATTCCGAGTGTTTCCAGACAGATTGCCTTTGTGCAGTATGACGATCAATCCTCCAGCATGACAGTTCAGTATCATACCGGATTCAGAGCCTCCTACACCAATGTAAAACAAGATGAGTATCTCTTGGTTTTTACATCGGCCAATCGGTATGATTCTCTAATGAGACTTACGGAAAGTAGGTACATGGAAGGAAACATTCCAACCAAGTAACGCATAGGCAAGTAATCTCCCCCCTTCTATATGGGTGGAGATTTTTGGTTTATATGGCGCATATGCTACAATAAAACTTAGTATTAGCACAAACACTCCGTCTTATCGAGTTCATTATCCATACTGATATTTTGAGAAAAGGTGAGTCTGATCTCTATCCAAGCACGTCCCTATGCCATCGATCGCGATACGCTTTATTTACTGGCACAGTCACCTTCCGTTCAGTTTATTTATTGGCAGCTCTCCACCTATAAAGAAATGCTCATTCAGGAGCATTTCCAGAAGGACTGGCGCTCATTAACACCCACGATACGATTCCATGAAGTGAGCGACGAATCTTTCAATATGCCGCAGCAATCCGCCCAGCGGGTCTCAGAACTTCTTCTTCCCCCAGGAGAATCCTGCTTTCTAAGCGGGTTAATCTCCAGCCAAACGTACTTCGCGAGACTGGGTATCCGGAATGAGCAAGGACATTTCCTGCCGCTCCTCCAATCCAATACGATTCAAATTCCAGCGATAGACTTGCCTAGCGCACGATATCCAGCCGAATCTGATCAGCCTTTTATCTACCAGCTGACGCCCCTTCTTCTACCGCAAGTAACGCCCGATGCACATGCATATTTCTCGGCCTATTCGGTGTATGTCCCGAAGAACACTTACCTTGTAGATATGGAATCCGGAGGCGATACTGATTGAGCACTAACGTACAAGGCTATGTTGCTTTGCTCTTGCATGCCCATATCCCTTATGTTCGTCACAATGCATCTGAAATTACGTTGGAAGAACGCTGGTTTTTCGAAGCAGTTGTCGATACATATCTACCTCTCATCGACATGATGGAGAGGCTCATTGAAGATCATGTCCCGTTCCGCCTTACGTTGTCCTTATCTCCTCCCCTGCTTGCCATGCTGGAGGATTCACGGTTACATCTGCGCCTTCGCAAGCACCTCTCCTCGCTTTGCGAGCTGGGGCAGCGTGAAGTCATTCGCCTGTGGGGCGATGAGGCCTTCGGCCCGCTAGCCAAGCTGTATGCTGATCGTTATCATCGGCTCAGCCTTCTATACGATCGCCTTCACGGCGATCTCATTGCGAAATTCCGCAGCCTCAACAGCACAGGCTGCTTAGAATTAATTACCTGCGCCGCGACGCATGCATTCTTACCTTTGGTAAAGAACGATGCCACCCTGCGCGCGCAGCTCGAAGCGGCGGTGCAGGAATTCCGCCGGCACTTCGGCGTGGCTCCTGCTGGCATCTGGCTGCCAGAGTGCGGCTATTCGCCTGCGCTTGAGCCTCACCTGCAAGCGCTGGATCTACGGTACTTCGTCGTAGATACACATGCACATGCCCTTGCGCGTCGCGATGGCACTTCTGACGATGGAGACATCGCAGGTCTGCCGCTGCGCACGCCAGGCGGCGCCTGTGCGTTCGCCCGGGATCCCGAGGCCGGCGCCCATGTATGGAGCGCCGAGGCTGGATACCCCGGCGACCCCGACTATCGCGAATATTATCGCGATATCGGTTATGACCTCGGCCACGACGGCGGTGCCGAGTGGGCCTACTTGAAGCCCTATGTGCTGCCCGACGGCGCACGCATCAACACGGGCTTCAAGTACTACAGCGTCACCGGCGTTGGTGACGCCAAAGTGCCCTACAACCCGGCGCGCGCCGCTCAGAAAGCTCAGCAGCATGCTGAGCATTTCATCGCTAGCCGGGTGGCGCAGGTGCGCCGCCTCGCGGAGCGGCGCGCTGGTTCAGACACAGGCGCAGCAGCTTCTGCGCCTGAAGAGCCCTCGGTTATCGTATGTCCATACGATGCCGAGTTGTTCGGGCACTGGTGGTACGAAGGCCACCAGTGGCTCGAAGCCGTGCTGCGCGGCCTTGCCGCTCGCAGCGATGAAAGCGTAGTCGTGCAGACGACTACGCTTGGCAACTACGCCGCCGCCCATGCGCCGACCACCATCGCTGCGCTTCCGGTATCGAGCTGGGGCCGCGGCGGCTATGCCGAGGTCTGGCTGCAGCCGCGCAGCCAATGGGTCACGCCGCGGCTGCACGCGGCGGAGGATCGCATGGTGCAGGCTGCGCAGAAGCACCATGACCCGGCAGCGCTTAGCAGCCTGCAGCTGCGGGCGCTGAATCAAGCCTCGCGGGAGCTCATGCTCGCGCAGAGCAGCGACTGGACGTTTATTCTAGATGCGGACACAGTCACTTCGTATGCGACGAAACGCATCGAAACGCATCTGTCCCACTTCCATAACCTGCTGAACACGTTTGACAAAGGCAGCTCTGACAAAGAGCTTTCCACACTGGTCCAATCCTTGGAACGGAAGTCCCCTTTTTTACCAGAACTTCATTATCGCATTTTTCAGTCATCTTCTTTTACAAACGCAATGCATCGCTCACCGTCGAGCGTATATACAGCTATACCATTAAACGAAGTTGCGGTTACCTCATTAGCTGAGGCAGCCCCTCACCGCGATGCAACCAAATTGCGCATTCTCATGCTCGCTTGGGAATACCCGCCACATGTGATTGGGGGGCTCGCAAGAGCAGTCTGCGACCTATCCAGGCAACTTGCTTCCGACAGTCATACCGTTCATGTCATCACCTGTCAGTCTCCTAGCTGTCCTTCCTATGAAGTGTCAGAAGGTGTCCATATTCATCGTGCGGAGGTGCTCCCTACGACTGACTCCCTTCATTTCCTCGATCGCGTATTCCAAATGAATATGGCGTTCACAGATATCATGTTGGGGTTATCACGGCAAGGCCACGTTTTCGATCTGGTGCATGCACATGATTGGCTTGTTTACTACACCGCACACGTAGCCCAGCAAGAACTGCGTCTCCCGCTTCTAGCAACGATACACGCAACGGAAACGGGGCGAAATCTAGGAAAGCTGGAATCACCTTTACAGAAACGGATTCATACCCTAGAAGGTAAATTAACAGAAGCGGCCGATCATCTCATCGTTTGCAGTCTGTCTATGCAGCAGGAGGTTAAGGCGCTCTTTCATATCCCTATTCACAAAATTACACCTATTCCCAACGGTGTTGCTTCCTATCGCAAACCCGATCCATCATTATCCACGATGAATCCGATGCTGGCTGACGCCATTTCCGCTCTTGGTAAGCCGCAACGCATTCTTGCTTTTCTAGGTCGTCTTGTGTATGAAAAAGGCGTTCACACGCTGCTAGCCGCTATGCCCATTGTGCTCGCAAGGTTCCCGGACTCCAAATTAGTCATCGCCGGCACAGGGCCTGAGCGTGATGCGTTGGAGGAGCTTGCACTAGGCTTAGGAGATCGGGTTCGTTTTACAGGCTTCCTTGATGAGGCGGACAAAAGCTTGCTTTTACAATCTGCAGAACTCTGTATATTTCCAAGCCTCTACGAACCCTTCGGATTAGTCGCTTTGGAAGCAATGGCCAGCGGGACACCTCTCATCGTCTCTGATACCGGGGGCCTTGTGGAGATTGTTAGCCACGGGATCAACGCATGTACATTTCCTCCAGGGGACAGCGATGCTTTAGCAGCGCAAATCATTCAGCTTTTAGAACAACCGAACTACGCAACTAACCTTGCTTCCACCGCCTTGCGTAGCGTTCATACCAATTATGACTGGGCGAAAATCGGATCTTTGACAACTCGCGTTTACGAAGCTGTGATTTCCACACTTGCTGCACCAACCAGACTGACCTCGCAGCAGAAGGAAATTACCAAGTAAATTGGATATCCATACCAAATGTAAGCGTGACCAGTAAGAATTTTCAGAATTTTTTCAAAGAAACATTGATTCCTTTGTCAGAATTAGGTAACCTATTGGCAAGACTTGTGCTCCATCGTTCAGACCTCCTGGCCTGATCTGAATGCGCGATCAAACAAAAGAGTGGGGAAGTGATTGTATTGCCAAGACATCTGGTCATCGGAAATGGAAAATTCCTTATTAACCTCGATCAGCATTCCTACATGCGAGATCTGTACTATCCTTTCGTAGGCCAGCTTAACCATATTGGCGGTTATCAGTGCCGTGTTGGAGTATGGGTAGATGGCGACTTCGCATGGCTGAATGCCCCTGAGTGGCAATTCAAGCTAGCTTATGTGGAAGATTCCCTTGTCACAGAAGTGACAGCTACACATCCCGGCCTCGGTGTTACTCTGCTTATGAATGACGGCGTTCACCAGCGTGAGGATATTTATTTGAAGCGAATTCACATTACGAATCACACCAATACGGTTCGTGAAGTACGTATGTTCTTCAATCAGGATTTGCTTATCAATGAGACGGAAGTTGGCGATACAGCCGCTTACTACCCTGCAACAAATACCGTCTTTCATTATAAAAAGGATCGTTACTTCATGTTTAACGGCAGTACAGGTACCGAGGGTATTTATCAATATTCAACTGGTGTCAAAAGATTTTATAACGCCGAAGGCACATGGCGCGACGCCGAAGATGGTCATCTTATGGGGAATGCCATCGCACAAGGTTCTGTCGATAGTACGATCTCCTTCCGGCTCTTCGTCCCGCCTAACGGCAACCAAACGCTCTACTATTGGATGGGCGCAGGCAAGAACCTGGAGGAAGTTAAAAAGCTCGACGCCTATGTCAAAGACAGCCACCCAGGCAAGCTGCTTGACCGTGTGACCGTGTATTGGCAGCGTTGGGCCAACAAAATCGATCGCGACTACTTCGATCTCACACCTGAAGTGCAACGTCTCTTCAAACAAAGCCTGCTGCTCGTCCGCACGCAAACCGATGTCAACGGCGCTATTATTGCAGCAAACGATTCCGATATTATGCAAAGCAATCGCGATCATTACAGCTACATGTGGCCGCGCGATGGCGCATTAATCGCTTACTCCATGTCCATGGCTGGCTACCAAGGGATGATTATTCCTTTCTTTAACTTCTGTGCGAACGTGTTGTCGCCTGAAGGTTACTTACATCACAAATACAATCCAGACGGCACCGTAGGTTCCAGCTGGCATCCCTACATTCATTCCGGTCGCGTACAGCTTCCGATTCAGGAAGATGAAACGGCACTTGTCTTATTTGCACTTTGGCAGGATTTCCAGAAAAATGGAAGCCTCGAATTTGCTCAATCGTTATATCGCAACCTCATTCGTAGAGCGGCCAGATTCATGTCCACCTACATTGATCAAGAACTGAATTTACCGAAGCCGAGCTATGATTTATGGGAAGAACGCTACGGGATCTATACCTTTACAGCCTCTGCTGTATATGGCGGATTAATCGCTGCTTCGAACTTCAGTAATTTGTTTGGGGATGAGGAGCGAAGCAATCGCTACAAGCATACTGCGGAGAAAATAAAATCCGGTATCCTGAAGCATCTGTGGGATGAAGGAGAACAACGATTCGTTCGCGGCTTATATATGGAAGATGGCGAATGGGTTAAGGATATGACGTTGGAAAGCTCTGTGTATGGCATTTTTGAATTTGGCGTACTCCCTGCTGACGATCCACGCGTGGTAAGCACGATGCTAGCTAACAAAGCAGGTCTAATGATCAAAACTGAAATCGGCGGTTCCGCCCGATATCATCATGATTATTACTTCCAACGCTCCACCGATATTGAGAAAGTGCCTGGTAATCCTTGGATTATCTGTACACTCTGGATTGCTGAATGGGAAATTGAGTATGCCAAAACGATTGCTGACCTGGAAGCTCCGCGCAAAACATTGGAGTGGGTAGTCCAACACGCGATGGAAAGCGGTGTATTGTCCGAGCAATTGGATCCATTCTCCGGCGAGCCGGTGTCCGTAGCTCCACTTACGTGGTCTCATGCTACCTATGTACTTACCGTCGTCAAATATCTGAACAAATTTAAGCAGCTTTCCAAATAGTAACATTTGATGTCAGCCGTTCTCTAAGGGGGACGGCTTTTTTCCCACTTGTGGGTTGGCACCGACCAAAGATAATCCAGTAATTTGCCTAGGAGGCGTGTACATGGGTACTTTCATCATCTTTTTTATTATCGCAATAGCTGTTATATTCCTTTTCGCAATCATATCCAATGGAAGTCAAAACACGAATCAGCGCAGACGCCGTGATGACAACCATGATGCCAGCTATAGCGGCTTCGCGAGTGATTCCTCTCTCAATGATGATCACCGTCAACATCATGGTAATCATCATCATGGCAGTCATGGTGGTCATGGCCATCACGGAGATTCTAACGATGGTGGTGGGAGTAGTGGTGGTGGAGATTCTGGCGGCGGTGGAGGCGATGGTGGAGGCGGAGGCGGAGGCGGCGACTAAGTCATCGCTACCCGAAACAACCAACCTTTATCATACGGCGACTCATACATCAGCAAAGTAGCCCGTTCTACCAAAATGTTCACGGCAATTACTCGCCCTGTAACAGGCGAAAATAAATCATATTCATCGACAGCGGTTTCGAGCGAGCTCATAAACGCCCCTTTTGTTAGCTCAGAACCTTTCTCTGGCAATTCGATGAATAGGATCATTCCCCATTTTTCTAACGCATGCTCTGTAAGTCCAATTACCGCTTCATCGCCTTCTTTACGTACCCAATATAGTTCTTCAGTCGTTATGACATCCATAAATGTTTCTCCTTATGAAGAAAGACCCCTCTGCCCGCATTCGCATGCTAACCTGAGGGGCCTTCTTATGTAATTAAAGCTTATTTAACAACCAAGTTTTTGTCGCCTGGTTTCCAGTTCATTGGGCACAATCCGCCGGATTGTAGCGCTTGAAGCACACGAAGTGTTTCTTCTACGCTGCGACCTACGTCGTTGTGATTAACAACTTCGTATTTCAATTCGCCTTCTGGATCGATGATGAAAAGACCGCGAAGCGCGATACCTTCTTCTTCGATTAGAACGCCGTAGTCACGAGCAACGGATTTCGTAATGTCAGCAGCAAGTGGGAACGCCAATTTGCCAAGACCGTTATCGTTAATCGGTGTGTTGATCCATGCTTTGTGCGTGTGGATGCTATCGATGGAAACACCAAGAATTTCAGTGTCCAAAGCTTTGAATTGATCAGCTGCATAGCTAATTGCAGTGATTTCTGTCGGACATACGAATGTGAAGTCCAATGGGTAGAAGAAAAGAACTAACCATTTTCCTTTGTAATCGGACAAAGATGCTTTACCAAATGCTGTACCGTCACCTGTAGCTGTCTCCATTGTAAAATCAGGAGCTTGTTTACCAACTAAACGTTCTGCCATGGGTATAATTCCTCCTCATATCTATCTTTAATCTAATATTATCCGTTTAAAATGGTATCATCCCCCTACTTGAAAGTCAATAATTAGATCATATACTAGATAATAATTATTTTAATCCATGGAGGTTAGCCGCGCTTGAACTCCTTCACTCCCCCTACATACATTTTGGGATAGATTGCTCCCGCTCACGGAAGTCCAAAAGCGGGTAAGATCCTTAAGAATGGTTAATTGATCTCGATCCAACTGCCTGCTACAACAAAGAAAGCTCGCACCACCGAAGCATTCCTGCCTCGAAGGTGCGAGCTTATTTCTATTAATTATTTGCGCATAGCGTCAACAATCAATTGACCCATTGCAAGTGTACCGATCGCTGTGCTCTTATCCACTGCGATATCGCCTGTACGGTGACCAGCGTCTAAGACTTCTTTCACTGCACGCTCGATGGAATCCGCTGCTTCGTGGTAGCCGAAAGTCAAACGGAACATCAAAGCAACGGAAAGGATTGTTGCGATTGGGTTGGAGATACCTTGACCTGCGATATCAGGTGCAGAGCCGTGTACCGGCTCGTACAAACCGAAGCTGCCTTCGCCAAGGGAAGCGGATGCCAGCATCCCGATAGAGCCTGTAAGCATCGCTGCTTCGTCGCTCAAGATGTCCCCAAACATGTTCTCAGTTACGATAACATCGAAGCTAGACGGACGGCGCAGCAATTGCATCGCACAGTTATCAACCAATACGTGCTCTAGCTCAATATCCGGATAGTCAGCCGCAACACGGATAACCGTTTCGCGCCATAGGCGGGACGTTTCCATGACGTTTGCTTTGTCAACGGAAGCAAGTTTCTTGCGACGCGTTCCTGCAATTTCAAATGCTTGGCGCGCGATACGCTCGATTTCTTTTACATTGTAAACACAAGTATCAACCGCTTCTTGACCGTTCTCTGTTTCACGACGGAATTTCTCTCCGAAGTAGCTCCCACCAGTTAGCTCACGAACAACGATCAAATCTGTACCTTCAAGAACTTCCGGTTTCAATGTGGAAGCTTCTTTCAAGCAGTCGAAGATGAACGCAGGACGGATGTTGGAGAACAAGCCAAGCGCTTTACGAATACCTAGAAGACCTGTTTCAGGGCGAAGCTCTTTGGAATTGTTGTCCCATTTAGGACCACCAACTGCTCCTAGAAGTACAGCGTCTGCGGATTGACAAACTTTCAAAGTTTCTTCCGGAAGCGGTGTACCTTTCTCATCGATTGCGATACCGCCGAAAAGAGCGTGTTCTGTTTCAAATTGATATCCGAACAATTCTTCCGTACGTTTCAATACTTTTTCTGCTTCTGCAACGACTTCTGGACCAATACCGTCCCCAGCGATTACCGCAATTTTTTTAACATCAGCCATGACAATCATTCACTCCTTATTTTAGCAAACCTAGTTCGTTAGCATTCCTATCGTTATATCCTGATCTCATTGTACCATAAGATAACACCCTACTTTAGATATAAAAGCTATCGCTTTAATAGTTTATTCCTATAACTGTGCATTTTAAAAGCCCTCTCCTGCCTAACAGCATGAAAGGGCGTCAGTTTAGCTTGGTTTGATGATCATGAAGATTAACAAAATGACACCAACAGTTGATGCCGCATAGAAATAATTGCGCGCTTTTGCCCATTGTAACAGCTGCTCGCCTGGAAGTGTAGTCTCCTTCTGATTCTTAGGATCCAGCACCCAGCCGCCTAGCTTTTTCTGATTAGGCGTTGCGAAGCCGATGGCAATAATTTGAATAATCACATAGGCCACAAGCGAGCCGATCAGCCAAAATTGCATGATTGAGCCGTAATCGCCTAACCAAATCAACAACAATCCAGTAAGCACGGCAAGGCTACCTCCGATTTTCGGGAACACCTCCAACCGGCTTCCTACACGCAAGGACATCCGCAGTTCTTCTAGCGTTTGGTTTTTTCTAAGCAACACGTGAGCAAAAAAAGTTGGACCAACCCCGATGATTGCAGACAAAACATGAATGAGTACAAGAAACTTCACGACAATTCACCTCTTGTTCGTAATATATAAACAACACAGTTTATAAGATACAATCAAAAGACGAAACTATCAATGCTGGTCATCACCAGTAGTGGATTATTCTACCAGTATTTTGATTAAGATTTCATCAATTTTTATGTGCATCTCCAGCTGTCAGCAAAGGTTCATACATCATAATCGCGTGATTATCCGTCACCCATTCATCCCTCACGAGCTGCCCTTCTGGATTCAACACTTTTCGATGAATTTCATTATGCCGGACATAACCGCCCCAGTATTCCCCCCTACTTTAGATATAAAAGCTATCGCTTTAATAGTTTTTTCCTATAACGACGAAAATGAATAGCCCCCTCCTGCCTGCTAGCAAGAAAGGGCATAAGCTTAGCTTGGTTTGGAAATCATGAAGATGAATAAAATAACACCAACTGTGGATGCCGCATAGAAGTAATTACGCGCCTTAGCCCATAGCATCACTTGCTCTCCAGGAAGTGAAGTCGCCTTCTGAATAGAAGGATCCAGCACCCAGCCTCCGAGCTTTTTCTGATTTGGCGTGGCGAAGCGAAAACTGGAAGATTTGTGGACTTATACTCAGCAGCATCCTGACTTTCTGCAACTTGCTCCTAAAGCGGTGTGTGATGACGCGTGACTAAATCGATCACGAATCAGTTAAAAATGCGGCTGAAAACCATGCATAATTGGCAAAGGATTAAAAATATCATTTGTATTGGTCCCTATTTCTTATAGAGACGACTTAACATGTGATACCACAAATAAAGGATTCTTTTAAACATATGCCCCCTAATTTTTTCTGAAGTGGCGTTCATCATTAAATGGGATTACAACTTAACCTCTGATAATGCAGATGATTGTTAGCAAACTCCTGTAAACAGAAGCCAATCTTATGAGGATTAGCAAAGTGACGGCACAAATTTCAATGTTTTACTTTCAACAAAACATACCGTACCCCCGGCATCATGTTTGTTTTTTTGCCGGGGGTACGGTATGTTAACGATTACTCCAAGCTGTCCAATAGTGTTTTCAACTGAGGGTTAAGGTTCAATGCATTCAGAATGACCGTAAGTGCCTCCGAGCGCGTGGAGTTGCCATGCGGATCGAAAATTCCATTGTTCTTGCCGCTAACGAGACCAGCCTCTGCTGCATCTTTGATTTGATTCGCAGCAAAAGAGCTTGCGCTTGCTAAATCTGTCAAGTTGCCCTTGGAAGGATCTTTATCCAGTTTACTCAAGTTGACAACACGGGATAGAATGACGACCATTTCCTCACGGCTGATCGTTTGGTCAGGCTTAAAGGTTCCGTCTTCGTAACCAGCAATCACTCCTACGCTAGCGAGTTTCCCAATAACACCTTTAGCCCAGTGACTGTCGATATCGTTTAGTTGGGCGGAATGATTAGCGCTGCTGCTGATATCAAATACGCGCGCGATGATTGCTGCAAACTCAGCGCGTGTAATTTTGCCATCTGGTTGGAACGATCCATCCTCATACCCATCGATAACGCCCAGTTTCACGAACGTACCGATTGTCTTTTCGGCCCAGTGCCCTTTAATATCAGCCAGTTCAATTTTCGTATTAGATGTTTTGGCTTCCGCGACCTTAGACTGGATAGCTTGAACCAAATCTTTTACATTAACAATGTCGTTATTAAATACATCGCCTTTTAAATCATCATTCTTCGGAATAGAACCATTCCCTTTGGTTATATTAAACGAAACCTTACTATTGCCAGAAACAACAGTAGTCGCTAACTGCGAATTCACCAGTTTCAAGCTGTCCAGAGCAATTTCAGCCGATCCTTGACTAACCGCTTGAAATGTCAGCTTTGCCAGTGTCACATCCCCGTTCTTGCCTGGAGCATTGCCTGTTTGCGTATTCGCAATTTGAATTTTGTTTCCTTTTACAAGAGGCCCCACAGCAAATCCGCTACTATCACTAGAACCATTGATATACTTCAAATGGCTGGTATCAAAAGATAAATTGACTTCATATGCGTACAAATCGCTTACTTGCTTTCCACTTACCGTCACTTGGAAATTATCACCTTCCGATATGCTGTCATCCGAGATGGAAAGCAAAAAGACCGGACCGGAGGTTGCATGTATACCGAGTGATGGAAGCAAAAGCAATGTTAAAAAAAACATCAGACTGAATGCGTGTATTTTTTTTATCATCGAAGAAGTTCTCCTTTTCGTATAACATGGTGTGGGTTGCTTTATTGCAAATCGCTTTAAATGAAAGGGGGAGATATTATATCTCCCCCGCATTTCTTTATCGATCCATCTAATCCATAATCATTCAAAGCTGATTTATTTCAAGATCGCTCTGGCAACAATGGCAAGGTCTGTAATGTCTACTATGCCGTCATGGTTGACATCTGCTTTCTCATTCCAGCCCACTTGGCCTAGTTGTTTGCCGAAAGCAACCGCTACGGAAGCCAAGTCTCCAATCGAGACACCGCCTCCATTGATATCTGCGATTATTTTCTTGCTTGTGAACGCTTGAATTGCATCTTCCAATGTGGTTTTCGCGCTATCCACCTGCTGCTGAGTAGCACTCGAATTATTCGCTATTGCACTAGCCGCATTGATAGCCGACTGCAATGCCGCTTTGGAGCCACTTACATACTGTCCATCTCCGCCGCCTTCCACTGCTGCATCGTTCTTCGTTTGAGCGTTTGCGATCGCTGTGTTCAATTGCGACTTATCTACAGGTATAGCAGGTATAGTGATCTGGATCTCACGGGAAGCTCCGCCGACCTGCAGCTCATTCCCCGGTGCATTGGCAATCACAACATCATCAACAGAAATAGTCGTATTGGTTGCCTGGGTTACAGATTTGGCCTTAAATTGGATTGCGAGCAAATCGCCTTGGGCAGGTATGTTCGCGCCCACGCTGGCAGCCACAATCCGAACAGTTCCTGGCACCGAAACGTCTTTATCAATGACTTGGAACCCATCTACCAGCGATGTCGCCGATTCAAACTGCAATTTCTGCGGATCATAATGAACCGTCAAATCTTGACCATACACCGACTGGTACACGCTTTGTGTAACGTTGCTTAATCCTACCTTTACATCAAACGCCAGGCCAGAGTCCACCTGCTGTACACCTGTCAATGTAGACTTTGGTGCTGACGCTGGCAATACGGTTACGCTGACGCTTGATGTCAATGCTACGCTGCTCGGATTTGCCACTCCTGCGGGCAGGGTTACGGTTCCATCTACAGTGAAAGTCTGCTGCGTCCGTACAGCTGGATCATAGCTTGAACCGTCAACATTCCATTCCACATTGGCATTCACGCTTCCTTTATCGGTTACCAACTCAACGGTTGCAGGTAATCCAAGGGCAATTGCTGTCTTCGCCGTACCGCTCACCACTCCTGTGATTGCTGCTGGTGCTGTGATGCTTACAAGTTTCGGCGCTGGCGCTGGTTCCACGGTTACACCGATCTCAGCGGCGCTTGCCCACCCCTCGACGCCCGCTGTTGCCTCGAACTTGACATAGGATGCATTTGTCGAAGTAAATGTTGCATATTTCTCCGCACTGTTGGTTGCCCAATTTCCACTTGAAACCTTAGTGAAGGATACCCCATCCATACTTACATATACGTTATAGCCTGTAATAATTCCGTTGCTGCCTCCTGATTGCCTTGGCAAGTACAATATAGAATTGATGTTATAAGTTCCTCCCAAGTTTAGGGTAATGGACTGGGGGAGAACATCGGATTTATTCCATTTTGTATGCCAGATCGTTCCTTGGTTTCCGTCAATCGCATTGGAGGCAATATCTTTACCAGCTTCTTCACTTGTCGCCGTTGCCGTCATTTGGGATGAAGGGATCTTATTAACAATTACGCTAATACTTGTTGTCAAAGGCACACTATTAGGATTTGCCACCCCAGCTGGCAAAGCTACAGTTCCATTAACAGTGAAGGTCTGTGCTGTATTAACAGTGGGATCATAGTTTGAAGCATCTACCTTCCATGTTACATCGGCATTCACATTCCCCGTATTCGTTACCATGACGACTTGGGCAGGTAATCCTAGTGCCGCCGCCGTTTTGGCTGAGCCAAGGGGCCGTCCCGTAATAGCGCCAGGCGCCGTGATGGAGCTCAGCGTGTCTACCATAAGCAAATTGTTGATGTCCGCCTGCAAAAGCTGGCTCATCTGGTCTATTTCTAACCGCTTAGCAGTTACGCTTGCCGTCGTCCAGCTTTCGTTTTTGCCGAAATTCAGATCGCCCGAATTATCCAATCTTAAGTTCGAACTTAGATTGCCAGGCACGATAGTCGACCACACGCTAGTGGGTGCACGATACGACCACATAATGTACTGTAAATCGCGGTATAGCTTAACAAACTTAGTTCTGTTGAATGGACCATTCTTCAAATTAGCCAAATAAACATTTGTCGCTCCGCCGGTAAGCGCGGTTCCGTTTATTCCGTAATTCGCGTAAACGCCCCCGCCGTACACATACCCAGCACTGTGTATCTTTTCCCAAGCATCTTGGATCAGCCCATGCAGACCCTGTGTTTCGACCATCATGCTCATTGCGTCTTCCAAGTTTTTCGCAGCTTTATCAATATCTGCCTGATTGTAAATTGTGTTATTCACAACTTTCTGGCTAATGATATAATTCGCTTTGGAAATCTGCTGCGTAAGATTCAGTCTCGAATAATAGGAATACTTATAGCTTCCATCGTGTTTATATCCCTCATCGAGTGCTTTCGCTGCATTAACACGCCCCTGCAATGCTTCATAATTGTTGTTGCTGTCATTAATGGTGTCATTCGCCATAACATTGAGGTTAATGTTCACACTCGCGAAATCACCGTAGCTTGCGCTCGCTCTCGAAGTAACAAGAATATAACGATATTTGTTGCCTT